>CAIXBR010000090.1 GCA_903917735.1 uncultured Elusimicrobia bacterium
GCGGCGGGGACGGGCACGGCGACGGACTCTACGGAGCCGCCCTTCTCGTCCAGCACGTACTTAATGCAGTGGCGTATGGTCGGGTAATCCTTCAACGACACGTTTTCCTTGCGCGCTATATTGTAATGCTCGCGCATGGCGGCGAAGAGTTCGGCCTGCTTCACGGTATCTATACCGAGGTCGGCCTCCATGTCGAGGTCCAGCTCCAGCATGTCCTTGGGATAGCCGGTCTTTTCGGCTATCATGTTAAGGATCTCAATCTGGACGGCGTCCTGGCTTAAAGAAGTCGTGGGCCGTGGGCCGTGGGCCGGTGAAGGGGCAGGTGCCGGCGCGGTTGCAGTCTGCTTCATGACAAGCACGGTCTCGCCGCGTTCGGCTTTCGACTCATGACTTTCGACCGCTCCGCCTTTTTCCTCCATCACGTACTTAATGCAGTGGCGTATGGTCGGGTAATCCTTCAACGACACGTTTTCCTTGCGCGCTATATTGTAATGCTCGCGCATGGCGGCAAAGAGCTCGGCCTGCTTCACGGTGTCTATGCCGAGGTCCGCTTCCATGTCGAGGTCGAGCTCCAGCATGTCCTTGGGATAGCCGGTCTTTTCGGTTATCATCCGCAGGATCTCTTCCTGCACGGCGTCGGCGAGCACGCCGGCGGGCGCGGGTTTGTGCGCCAGGGTGGGTTTTGGCTCGGCGTAGTGCTGGGGCGCGGCGGCGGGCGCAGGCTTAGAGGCCGGAGCGGACGCTACACCGACGGGTTCCCTTACAGGGGTTGTGGCCGGCCTGACTCCGGCGGTCTTTCTGTCCTTAACCCTGAGGGTGTTGAACGCCACTTCCAGTTCCGCAGACGGGTCGCCGGAAACTTCCTTTACCCAGGCGCTGTACCGGGCTTGGTCCGTGAATCGGCTTTCCCCCTCTTTCCAGACGCGTTCGGTCATGGACATGCCCATGTGCGAACCGAAGCCGGCCGCGAAACGCAGCGCGTACTTCAGGTCGTAATGACCGCCCTTGGAAAGGTTAATGCCGGCCAGTTCGGGGTCCGGCTCCTTGTAGTTGGCTATCGGAGGAATTATGCCGGTGTTGAGGGCCCTTACCGCTATCACGTCCTCGAGCGAAGCGCCCATGGTATGGCCGGTGAAGCCTTTCACGTTGCTGACTATCACCTTTCCAACGCTGGCGCCGAATGCCTTTTTGAGGGCCTTCACTTCGGCCGAGGCGCTGCCGCCGCGGGCCGGGGTGTAGGTCTCATGCGACATGAACATCGTATAGGGAGCCATCTCCTCTTTCTTCAGGCCGTAGATGTTCTCCACCTTGGCTAGGAACTTTTCCATCACGGAGGCGACGTGGTCCGTGTCAAGGCGGGTAACGTGGAAGGCGGAGTTGGCAGCTTCCGTGAGCAGCAGGCGGGCCAGCGGCTTCATGCCGCGCTCGCGCGTGAGGGTTTCGTCCTCGATGACTATAGCGACGGAGGCCGCGCCCACTATCAGGCCGTGGCGGCGGCGGTCGAAAGGCAGGGCCGCTTCCGAGACATTCTCCTTGGTGGTGGCCGTGCCGGAGGCCAGGAAGCCGGGCATGGTCCATTCCTGGATCTGTTCGCTGGTGATATCGTCGGCGGCTATAACTATCACGCGCTTGCACTTGCCGGCGCGTATCCAGGATTCGGCTATGTGGGTCGCCTGGGTAGTGGAGGCGCAGGCCGCGCTCATGTGTATGGACGGGCCCTTGGCCCCCACCCACTGGGCGAACTGGCTGTCCGCTATCGGGATCACCTTCAGTAGGAAGTTCTGGCTGAACGTGTACGGGTCTTTGTCGGCGCCGGGCTGGTAATCCGCGAAGTTGCTCTGCAGCCACGCGCGCAGTCCGGCTTTGTCGGCCTCGGTGGGCAGCTTGTCCACTATCTGGTGATAGACTTCCCACAGCTGCGCGGCGGTGCGGCCTGCGTATTTATGGTTGAAGTAATGGGTGACTTCCTTTATGATCGACTCGATGACCGGGAAGGCCGACGCGAAGATCACGCCGGTCTCTGAGGCCACGGGTTCGGGAAGGGCCCATTTCTCGGGCAGATAGCTGCCGGTGGTGGTCTTCTTGTAATAGTGTATCAGCGGCAGTCCGGCGTCTTTAAGCGCCAGCACGCCCGCCCCTATCGCCATCTTGAACGTCGAGTCCAGCGCCTTGGCCACGGTATGCGGCAGGCCGAACTCGGCCTCTATATCCAGTTGGCCGCGGCGGGCAGACAGTTTTATGGCCTGGTCCACGGAGTCGATCGCCTCTATGCTATGGTTGCCCGTAGGGGACTTCACCACGCGGATGATGTTCTTGTCTATCTGCTTGGCGCGCCAGGCGGCGGGGATGGGCTCTATCATGTTCTTGCCGGCGAGTATCTCGTCGAGGTTGTGCTCCCGGAACAGTTTATCCCAGGTGCCGGGCGTGCCTCCGGCTATGCCGGAGATAGCTATGGGGTTGAAGTTGAAGCCGTATTTCTCGGCGAAAGCCGCCTTGTCGGCCGGCAGCGCGGCCGCCGCGGAAGTGCTGACGGAAACCGGTGCGAAAGCCGGAGCGGTGACTTTCAGCGCCCAGTTCTGGTAGTAAGGGTTGAAGAATTCCCCGCCGTTCTGCGGGGCTTTGCCGTCCCACTTCACGGGGATGCCAAGCGCCGTCATGTTGGCCAGCAGGTCGTTGAATTCCGTGATGCCGCCGCGCTTGGGGTGGTTGGACGCCAGCACGGTGATGTCATGTTTGTCCTTCAGAGTGGAGGTGGCGAAAGCGCTCAGGACGCGCTTCGGGCCGCACTCGATGAAGGTGCGCACGCCTTCGGCGTACATGCGCTCCAGCTGCTTGATGAACTCCACGGGGCTTGTCATCTGCTTGATCAGCATGTCGTAGATACCCTGCGTGTCCGTCGGAAAAAAGTCCGCGGTCACGTTGGACAGGATCTTCATGTCGGCGGATCTGATCGGGATGTTCTGAAGGAACTTGCGGTACGGGCCCATGGCCGGGGCCACTATCTCGGAATGAAAGGCGTGGCTCACGGGTATCTCCCCCGCTTCTACGCCCAGGTCCTTGAACAGCTGTACGGCCTGCTCCACGGCCTTAGCCTCTCCGGCTATCACGGTCTGCAGCGGGCAGTTCTTGTTGGCGCAGATGATGTAGCCCTTTATCTTCTTGAGCTCTATTTCCACCTTGTCGCAGCCCCAGGCTACGGAGGCCATCTTGCCGGGGTCGGCTACCTGCACGTTGGCCATTTCTTTGGCACGGCTGGTGACGGCGCGCAGGCCGTCCTCGAAAGTAAAGATGCCGGCCGCGGTGGCGGCGGCGTACTCGCCCAGGGAGTGGCCTATGGCCATGTCGGGCTTTATGCCGAATTCCTTGAACAGGCGGTACATCGCAATGTCAGCCGTCATCATAGAGGGCTGGGTCAGCTGGGTCTGCTTTATGGCGGCCTCGCGTTTAGCCAGTTCTTCCTTGCCTTCTCCGGGCTTGCTCCAGATAGCCTCGGTCAGGCGCACGCCGATCATCTTGTCCAGGATGACGTCGGCCTCGTTGAAGGTGTCCTGCACCACCTGGTACTTGGCGGCCAGGTCTCTCATCATGTCCACGTACTGGGAGCCCTGCCCGGGGAACAGCAGGCCCACTTTGGACTGGTTGGTCCCGGTCTTGAAAGTGTAAACGCCCTTCAGCTTGAAGTTGAGCGGCGGCTCGGTCCAGGTCTCGGGCTTGGCGTTAGTTGCCATGAAGGCAACTTTTTCCATAAGATCTTTCGGGGACTTGGCGACGATGGACACGCCCCAGGCGGCCTTGGGCTTAGTCTGCGTCGGCTGGGCGAAAACCGCCAGCGGGTAGGTTTCCGGCCACTTTGAAACAGTACCGTCCAGGGCGGCTTTGGCCTGGCTTATCACGTCGGCCGGGGTGCAGCCGGTGAACGTCACGGCCTCGCCCTGCAGGGCGGAGAAAGCGGCTTTAGGATTTTCCACCACTTCCACCTGAGCGCGCGGCGCTTCCGCTTCCGCCGATGCTTTTGCGGAGCGCTGGTGGTTCGGGCCGGTGTATTCCTCCATCATCACGTGGAAATTCGTGCCGCCGAAGCCGAACGATGATACGTTGGCGCGGCGTATGCCGTCCTTCTTCCACGGCTCGGCCTTGTCTATAATACGGAACAGGTCCAGGTTTATGCCGGGATTGGGTTTCACGTAGTTTATGGAAGTGGGCAGGGTCTTGTTGTAGATGGCGAGGGCGGTCTTGGCTATGCTGACCGCGCCGGCCGCGGCCTTGGAGTGGCCTATCTGCGACTTCACCGACGTAAGTCCAAGTTTCTTCCCCCCGCCCATGTGCGGGCCGAATACTTCCTGCAGTACCTGCACCTCGGCCGCGTCGCCGACCTTGGTGGCGGTGCCGTGCGCTTCCACGAAGTCCACGTCGGCCGGGGAATAGTCCACCCCGGCGAAGGCGTTCTCAATGGCGATCTTCTGGCCTTTCGGGTTGGGGGCGGTTATGCCCTTGCCCTTGCCGTCGGAGGAGGCGCCCACGGAATTGATCAGGGCGTATATCTTGTCCCCGTCGCGCACGGCGTCGGAAAGGCGCTTGAGAATATAGATAGAGACAGCCTCGGCCATCACGAACCCGTTGGCCCGCTCGTCGAAGGAATAGGACCCCTCTGCTGACAGCGCGCCTATCTTGCAGAACTTGACGTAGGCCGGGGGCGACATCATGTCGTCGGCTCCGCCGGCTATGGCCATGTCGAACTTGCCGGCGCGCAGGCCCAGCACCGCGTAGTCCAGTGCCGCCATGGAGGAGGCGCAGGCCGCGTCCATGGTCATGTTAGGGCCGTTGAGGTTGAAAACGTTGGCGATGCGGCCGGCCGTAACGTTGGCCAGCTCGCCGGGCATGGTGTCCTCGGTAATATTTATTATCCCGCCGTCGATGCCGGCTTCGTACTCTTTTATCATGGCGCCCTGCTTCTCGGCTGGCAGGGATGAGAAAGCGGCGGTATGCTTGAGGATGTCCTCGTTGTAGAACTTGTAGACGCGCATGTCGGTCATTTCCTTGCGCGTCGCGCCCATGGCGTTGCCTATCACGGCCGCGGCCATCTTTGGGTCGAACGGTTTCTTGTCATAGCCAGAGTCTTCCAGTGCCATGCGCACGGCCTCTATGGTCATCTGCTGCAGGCGGGATATCTGCGTGGCCACCTGGGGTGGTATCTTGTAGCGTATGGAATCGAATTTAAAGCCTTCGATGAAGCCGCCTATCTTGGAATAGGTCTTGTCCGGGGCTTTGTGGTCTTCCGAAAAATAGAGTTTCCAGTTCCAGCGGTCGGCCGGCACTTCGCCTATGCAGTTGCGGCCGTCCAGCACGTTCTTCCAGAATTCTTCCTTATTAAGGGCTTTAGGGGCTATTATCCCGAGACCTACTATCGCTATTTTTTCATTTTTCATAATCTGTTTTTCGCCTCTTTAGGGTTATGTCGTTCCATCCCACCCCAGTTAAGGGGTTCCCGGCGGATTAAATTGGTTTGGATAAACGGTGCCAGAACGGGCCGTTTAAGGATTTCATATATATATTTTATTAAAAAACAGCGCGGGTAAGCAAACTAAGGGTGGGGCTATTGCTTTATCGACATCAGGTACAGTACGCCTTTCCGGGAGGAAAGCGGGGTCGGGTATTCTATCTTGTCCAGCACATTGAGGCGCGGGTCCGGGTTGAAAGAGATCAGTGCCTTGTAGTTGTTGATGTTCTGCCAGTCCCATTCCCCTATCATTTTAAGAGGTTTCATCCGTTTCAGGTAGGCCATGTTCTTTTCGTAGTTGAACCAGGCCTCGTAATCGAAGCCGTTGATTATTTCACCGGGAGAGAGCCCCTCTACTGGCCTAGCGGCAAGTTCCCATTTGGCGCTGTTCCAGGCCAGGTAGTCCTTCATGCCCGCCCAGCTTAAAAGGGCGCAGAGCGCCAGCGTGATCCCGGCCGCCGGCCTGGAGAACTTTATCCCTTTGGCTGAGAACACCGCCGCCGCGGCGAACCAGGGCAGCAGCGTAAGCAGGTAGCGGTCGAAAAATTTCGCCCCTAGAAGGGAAACCGCCAGCTGCATGAAGGACGCGGTGAAGATAAAGCGGAAAGCCTGGTTGCCCGCGCGCAGCGCCAGCCCGGAAGCGCACATCAGGAAGACGGAGGCTGTTATGGCGGCGGCCGTGGCCGCTATCCAGAAAGACCGCAGGGCGAAGAGCCCGGAAGGTTTCAGCCCGGCGCCGCTCAGGGTAAGTGCGCCGAAGCCGGAATGCGACAGCGTGTTTTCCAGGTAAGGCAGGGGACCGTTCAGCAGGGCGAAGCCGGCCAGGGCGGCCATGACAATCCAGGGCCCCGCCGAGTTTATCCTATGTCCGAGCGTGTTCTTGGCGGAGAACCGGCGCAGGCTGAAGATGTAGCCGGCGGCCAGCGGCAGCAGCAGCAGCCCGGTTTCCGCCAAAGAGGCGAACAGCCGGTGAAAAGAGTCGTTGAGGAAGACGGCCGGGTGTGAGAGATGTCCCAGGGTAGAGGTTGTAACGTAGTTCTCTGAAGCCCAGGTGGGCCCGTTCACGAAGGTGAACCAGAGGTAGTACCCCAGCATTGCGGCGGCCGGCAGGGCCCATACGGCGGCTAGGTCCCGCCATTTAAGGCGCCGGTCCCGCAAAAACAGCGTTAAAGTGAAAGCCAGCGGCAGCGCGACGGCAAGCTGCCGGGTAAGGTAGGCCGCCGCGGCGCAGGCGCCGGCCAGGACCAGCGCGGAGCTGAGGCCGGGTTCATTAAGGCGGCGGACATAAAAATATACGGCGGCCAGCATCCAGAAAAAATAATGGATATCCGTCATGAAGGAGTTGGCCAGCACCAGGTAAAGAGGGTTCAGCGCCAGCGCCAGCCCAGCCGCCATTTTTTCAAAAGAGCCTATCCCGAACTCGTCCAGTATCTTCACGAATACGAACAAGGCGGCCGCCGCTACCAGCAGGTTGGCCAGGCGAAGGACGGAAAAGCTGAAGCCGAAGATCTTGGCGAAAAAAGCTCCTGTGATTATATGGAGTACCTGGGTGGAGGCGCCCCAGTCGGAAAGGGTAAGCCTGCCTGTCTCGGTCAGGGCACGCGCGGCCAGGCCATACGCCCAGTCGTCATTAAGAGGGAAATTATAAAGCCAGGGCGTCAGCGTCGCCGCGAACAGGATAAAAATAGCAGGAACCGCATATTTCTCGTAGTTGCGCATAAACCCCTAATTTCCCAAGTTTATAAATCTTTGCCGCTCCAGTTCAATGCTTAGTTCGCCTCCGGATTTTTCTGACTTTTGTCGTTTTTCCGCGGGCGTATATCCGGGCCCGGATAATTATTATAATGTGTTTCATCTTAACAGGAGGGCGGGCTATGGACACATTGGCGTTAAGCAGGCTGCAGTTCGCGGTAACCGCGATGTTCCACTTTATCTTCGTGCCGCTCACGCTGGGCCTCGGCTGGCTGACGGCCTGGTTCGAGACCCGCTACGCGGCCTCCGGCGACGGGCGCTACCTTTCAATGACCCGCTTCTGGGGCAAGCTCTTCCTGATAAATTTCGCGCTGGGCGTGGTCACCGGCATAACCATGGAGTTCCAGTTCGGCATGAACTGGGCCGAATATTCCAAATATGTCGGCGATATCTTCGGCGCACCCCTGGCCATAGAGGCCACGTCGGCCTTCTTCCTGGAATCAACGTTCATCGGCGTCTGGGTTTTCGGCTGGGAGCGGCTGTCGCGCAGGGCGCACGCGGGGGCCATGTGGATAGTGGCCTTCGCCACCAACATGTCCGCGCTCTGGATACTGCTGGCGAACGGCTGGATGCAGCGGCCAGTCGGCTACGTGCTCCGCAACGGCCGCGCGGAGATGATGGATTTCAGGGCGTTGCTGCTGAACCCGTACGGCTGGATAGAGTTCTTTCATACCGTGGCGGCGGGCTGGGTAATAGCCGGCTTCTTCGTGATGGGGGTGTCGGCGTGGCATCTGCTGCGCCGGAACCAGGAGGAGCTGTTCAAGCTGTCCTTCGGCGCCGGGGCGGTTTTCGCCTTGGCCAGTTCGTTGCTGCTTGCCGCGGTCGGGGATATAAGCGCGGTGAATACGGCGAAGAACCAGCCGGCCAAGTTCGCCGCCATGGAGTCGGTCTGGGAGACGCGGACCGCCGCTCCCTATACGCTGCTGACCGTGCCTTCCCTCAGCGGCGAAGGCAACTCTGTCGAAGCGCTGAAAATCCCTTACGCGCTTTCGCTGATGGCTTTCCACTCCCCTAACGCCGAGGTGAAGGGCTTGAAGGATTTTCCCACACAGGACAGGCCGCCGGTGCTTCCCGTTTTCCTCAGCTTCAGGGCGATGGTCGGGCTGGGCCTGCTTTTTATCCTGCTTTCCGGCGCCGGGAGCTGGCTGGCCGGCAAGGACCTGCTCCAGAACTATCCGCTGTATCTGAAGGTCATGCTTTATGCTATCCCGCTGCCTTATATCGCCATACAGCTGGGCTGGATAGTTACTGAAATAGGGCGGCAGCCCTGGGTGGTGTATGGCCTGATGCGCACGGCTGAAGGGGTTTCAAAGACCATTACCCCGGCCCAGGTCTGGCTGTCCCTCGGCGGGTTCACGGTTTTTTATGCCGCGCTGGGTATAACGGATATCTGGCTGCTGGCGAAGTACGCGCGCAAGGGCATGGAAGGGTGACGGCATGACATGGGGACGGGTTAGCAAAACCTTCATGCGTGGAGCGAAGCGACACTTCCCCGCCCGAGGCTTGCGCAGCGCCGAGGCCGATTGATGAGCGAGGCCACGGTGGAATGGCCGCATGGAGCGCAGCGACACTTTCTTGCGCGTTTTGCTAACCCGTCCCCATGCCATGCCTTGCGGGGGTAGAAGAGTAAAAGGATGATTTATGGATTACGCTAAGGTGTGGTTCGTGTTCTGGGCGGTGTTGTGGACGGGGTATTTTGCGCTGGACGGGTTCGACCTCGGCGTGGGTTTTTCGGGCTGGCTGGCGGCCTCCGGCGACGCCGAGCGCAGGGACGTTTTTGCTTCCATAGGTCCGTTCTGGGACGGCAACGAGGTCTGGCTGGTCACGGCCGGCGGCGCCACGTTCGCCGCCTTCCCCCCCGTTTACGCAGGGCTTTTCAGCTGGCTGTACCCGGCGCTGCTGCTGATCCTGTTCTCCCTGATAGCCCGCGGCGCGGCGCTGGAGTTCCGGGGCAAAGTTCAGTCAGCCTCCTGGAGGGCTTTCTGGGAGAGGACGGCCGCCGTTTCCAGCTTCCTGGCGGCGCTGTTGTTCGGAGTGGCTTTCGGCAATCTCTTCCGCGGGCTTGAGATAGGGGCTGGCGGCTACCAAGGCACTTTTCTGGGGCTGCTGAACCCGTACTCGCTGCTGACCGGCCTGCTGTTCTGCGCTTTCTTTTTTTTTCACGGCCAGCTCTGGCTTTCGTTCAAGGCGCCCGCCCCCGTGGCCGCCAGGGCCGCGGGCCTGGCCCTAAAAGGCTGGTACGCGCTTATAGTACTCCTGCTGGTCTTTGTAGCGGCAAGCCGGCTGGGCACCGGCCTTTTGGGTAATTTCATGGCGCGCAGAGCCCTGCTGGCCCTGCCGCTGCTGCTCTTCGCCGCACTGGCGGCCGCCAAAACGCTGTTGGCCCGCGGCCTGCCGGGAAAGGCTTTTTGGGCCTCTTTTGCAGCGATAGTCTTCTTCTCGCTGACGGGATTCGCCGGGTTATATCCGAATATGCTGGCCTCCAGGCTGGATCCGGCTTTCAGCCTTAACGTCTACAACTCCGCCTCCAGCCCGTACACGCTCAGGCTGATGGCCGCAGTGGTTGTGGTCTTCCTTCCGGTGGTTATAGGCTACCAGGCCTGGGTATATAGGCTTTTCCGGACGCCGTTCTCCTCCGAGGAACTAAAAAAAAGCGGTATGTATTGAGAGTTAAATAAAAAGCCATATAACTATTTGCTAATATAATCTGTCATATGAAAATAAAATTCTGGGGCGCACGGGGCTCTATCCCCGTTTCGGGCAAACAATACGTAAAATACGGGGGCAGCACCACCTGTGTGGAGGTCCGTTCAAAAAAGGACGACATTATCATAGTGGACGCGGGTTCGGGTATCCGCCTGCTGGGCAAGGAACTCCTGAAGAATTCCCACAATAATCTGAACATGCTTTTCACCCACTCGCACTGGGACCACGTGCTGGGCTTCCCGTTCTTCGCGCCTATTTATAATAAAAAGACCCATATAAAGATAATGGGCTGCTCCTTTTCTTCCGATTCCGTCCGTGAAATAATAGCCAAGACCATGCAGCCGCCCGGTTTCCCGGTTAAGTTCGAGGAGATCTCCGCCCGGTTCGAGTTCGCTTCCCTCTGCGCCGGAGGCTGTCATATAGGCGGCATGCAGGTACTGCCTATAGAGCTGAGCCATCCCAACAACGGCCTCGGTTATAAGTTCTGCGAGGGCGGCCATACCTTCGCTTTCCTTACCGACAACGAACTCGGCTTCGTGCACCCCGGCGGCAAGCAGCCCGAGGATTACCTGGCTTTTTCGCGCGGCGCCGACCTGCTGGTGCATGATGCCGATTATACCGACGAGGAATATCCCCGCCGCAGGACCTGGGGCCACTCCACGTGGCAGCAGGCCCTGGACCTGGCACTCAGGGCCGAGGTCCGCTCGCTGGGGCTTTTCCACCATAACCAGGACCGCAGCGACGCGGAGCTGGATAGGACCGTGGCCGAATGCGCCCGCCGTATCCGCAAGGCAGGGGCCCGCCTGAAGTGCTTCGCTGTGCGCGAGGGGCAGGAAATTAAATTGTAAATCCGGAGACCTTACAATGCCTAAATTCAACCTTTATTCAGCCTGGATGGACCCCGTATTCTACGTCTGGGTCGCGGCATTCGCCGCGGCGCTGTTCGTGATGGTCTACTCGATACGCAAGTATCTGGAGCTCAAGAACGCCTCCTTCGACGAGGAAGAGCCGGAAGTTCCGGCGGATCCCGGGCAGGAAGATTTTGTGCTTGCCGCCAATGAGGAGCCCCGGCCGGTGCAGCCGGAACTGTCCGCCGAAGACCCGGGCCCCGCTTACGCGGTTCCTGAAGAAGCCGCGGCCCCTAACCGCGCTGAGACTTTTGTGCGCGGTATTTACGAGGGGATCTCCGGCCTTGATGCCAGGCTGAAGGGCATAGAGTCTTCCCTCTCCAAAAGCCGCGTGAACAATGATTTCACTTTGAAGTTCCTCGAAGACATCCTGCAGGACATGGACACGCTGGATAAGGGCAAGATAAAGGCCCGCATCGAGTTCCTGATCTCAGACCTAAAAAAATAAGGTAAAAAGCGGCAAGGCTATGCATGTGGACTAAACTTGCAATGTCACTGCGGACACTGTCTTGTGCCGTATCAAGAGCTATGCTCACTGGACCGCCAAAAGTAATTCAAAGATCCGGAGGGGCAACCCCCTCCGTCTTTTCCCGCGCCGTGATACTGCTCTTTTCGGCCGCGCAGCTTTTTGTCACGGTTGTTCCTGCGCTTTGCGGAGGCTTTCTTCCCGCTAACCCTTTTACCGACGAGGCGCGCGGGCTTTGCTCCGCCCAGTTCCTTAAAGTTCCCCCCTCGGCCAGGTTCGCCGCTTTGGCGGGCGCCGGGCTTACCCTGGACGGGCCGGATTCTTTTTTTTTCAACCCGGCCGGCGCGGCGTCCCGGAGCGGCAGCGCCTTTTCCGCGTCTTACGAGTCACTGCTGGAGGGCGCCTCGCGGACCGGGCTTGTATTCTCCGGCGGCGCGGCCGCCGGGGTCTTTTCCGCTGGGCTGCTTTACAACAATTCTTTCCCGGGGCTGGAAAAACTGGACGGGGCCGGCGGCGGCACCGGCTCGGAGATAACGGCCTACGACGCGGCGTTAGGCGCGGGCTGGGCCCGTCGTTTCAGCTGGGTGGACTTCGGGTTCGATCTCAAATATCTTAAATCCCGCCTGGCCGAAGCCTCGGGCGCGTCGGCCGCGGTGGACGCCGGGCTTGTTTTCAGGGATCCTTCCCCCAGGGGCACGGAGCTGGCGGTCGCTCTCAGGAATTTCGGCCCCCCGCTGAAACTGGGCAGCGAAAAAGCCCCGCTCCCTTTTGAACTGGCCGGCGGACTGAAGTGGAAATATACCCGCGATATGAATATTTTTATAGAGGGGCGCCTGCCGGCGGACCATTCCCCTTACCTCGTCTTCGCCGGGGAATGGTTCATACATTCCTCTCCTCTTTCCGGGCTTTTCCTGCGCTCCGGCCTTAATTTTAAAAATTACTACGACCACGGTTTTATGGGGACGTTTTCCGGCGGCTTCGGACTTAAACTGGGCGGCTTCTCGGCTGATTACGCCTTTTCGCCCTACGGGGAGCTGGGCGCCGCCCACCGCATGACGCTGGGCCTGGCCTGGGGCGGCCCGCCCGCGCCGGAGGAAATCTGGGCCGGTCCGGCCGCGCCGCGTGAAACGGAAAAGAGAAAAAGAAAGGATCTTCCCGGCGACACTACGCTGGCGGTGGCTCCTTTCTCTTCGGAAACCGGAGTTACGGAAACCGAAGCTGCGGTGCTGCGCAACCTTGTGGAATCGGAACTGGTCAAGACCGGGACGTTCCAGGTTGTGGAGAGATCAAAACTGGATTTTATACTTAACGAGAAGAGGCTGGCTTACTCCGGGATCTTTGAGGATAAAGCTGCCGTGGAACTGGCGAAGCTTTCAGGCGCCAGACTGGCGGTTTTCGGGTCTGTAAACAGGAATGAACACGGGTACAGTGTGACCGTTCGGCTGGTGGATGCCGCTACCGGTGAAATACTGCGCTCCGGGACGGAGTTCGCCGAAGAAGATTATTTGTTCCGCGACGCCTCAAGGCGTATCGCTGCGGCCTTTGCCGCCCGCTGAGCAGGGATCTTCTCCCATCAGTTCCTTGAAGCGCCAGGTGTTCCTTACCGTAGGGTCGAGCTTAGCGGCCATGCGCGCGGCCTCTATCGCTTTCTCCCTGTCTCCCAGCTTTTCATAGAGCTCGCTGGCCCGTTCGAAATAAGCGGCGTTGCCCGGGTCCTTGAGCATATAGCGCTCAAGGAGCCTGGCTTCGGCCCGCATCCGCCTGGACGCATAGTTGTCGCGGGCCCTGTACAGCACCTCTTTGTAGATGGCGAAAGCGGCCAGCCCGGCGAGCAGGGCCAGGTCATAAGTGAAAGCCGCGTCCGTCCAGCGCATCATGACCACCATGTTGGAGAAATAGACGAAGACCAGGATAAAAGCGCCGACAAGGAAGGCGTCGGTGAAAGAGGAACTACCCTGGCGGTATTTCTTTTCTTTGCGCTCCAGCATCCAGACCGCCGCCCAGGCGTAGGCCAGCGCGAAGACCGTGCAATAGACTATTATCCCGAAGAGTACCACGCTAGCCCCCAATTCTGCGCCGTATCAGTTTCAGCATGCTGGCGTGCAGCCTGCCGTTGGTCGCCAGCGTCTGCGAGCCCATGCCCGCGCCGACCTTCCACGGTTTTCCGGCGAAATCGGTTACTCTGCCGCCGGCCTCTTCCACTATCAGCCCGCCCGCCGCCACGTCCCAGGACTTAAGACCGAATTCCCAGTAGCCGTCGGTGCGGCCGGCGGCCAGCCAGCACAGGTCCAGCGAAGCCACGCCCATGCGCCGCACGTCGTGGGAGATCTTCATGAATTCCGCGAAGAAGCCGCAGTAGAATTCCGCCCGTTCGGCGCGGTCATAGGCGAAGCCCGTCACCAGCAGCGCCTTGGAAAGCGCCGGCACTTTGGAGACCGAAAGCCGCCTGCCGTTCAGGAAAGCCCCGCGGCCTTTCCGTGCCAGGAAAAGCTCACGCCGGAAAGGGTCGTAAACCCCGGCCGCTTTTACAACCCCGTTATCGGAAAAGCCTATTGAAACGGCCGCCGCCGGGAAGCCGTGCGCGTAGTTAGTGGTGCCGTCAAGCGGGTCTATGATCCAGAGGCGCCCGTTCGGAGTTTCCCTGGCCGGGCTTTCCTCAGCCATGATCCCGTCGTCCGGGAAGGCCCGGCTTATCACGCTTATAACTTTCTTCTGGGAGGCCAGGTCGGCTTCGGTAAGCAGGTTGGCCCTGCCTTTCAGGCGGTAGCTCACCTTGCCGAACTTGGCGGCCAGCACCGCTCCGCCTTCCTCCAGCGCTTTTTTCAGTATATCGGTCTCTTTCATAGTTTCTTTAAAGCTAGCCGGGCTGCGGCCTCTTCGGCCGGCATCCCCGCTTTTATGAATAGCAGTTTGCGCCCGCCCAGGGCAAGCTCCGCCGCTTTTATAAAGGCGTCTTTGAAATAGCAGCTCTCCATCAAGCCTCCGGCCAAGGCGGCTTTAACCAAGTCTGTGCCGGGGCCGGCGGCGGATCTCAGCAGTTCCGCCAGCTCGTGCGCGGCCGCCGCGGCCATCAGCGCGCAGGAGTTGTCACCCTTCTCGGCCCGCGCCAGGAGTTTGGCGGCGTAGGCGGCCGTGCGCCCGTGTCCCATGGCGCGGGCTTCTTTCAGGCGGCCAAGGTGTTTGAGGTACTGCCTGCCCAGCCACCGCCCGGACCCGGGGTCGCCGGAAGGCGGATTGAAGCCGCCGGTCCGGGTAAAAGCTCCGGGCCTGCCGCAAAAAACCACCGCCCCGGTGCCGGCTATAAGCAGCGTCCCCGTCCTTCCCCTGAAAGCCGCGAAGTGGGCGGCTTCCGCGTCCGAGATCACGTCAAGCAGGTTAAGCCGGACGGAGAGGGCTTTCATCAGGAAAGGCTTTTTCCACTTTTTGCCGAAAACCCCGCGCGAGGCTATTACCAGCGGGGCCCGGTCCCCTCCCGGCCAGCGCGGAATCAGCTCAAGCAGTTTCGCGGGGAGGGACCTGAACTCTCCGGTTTTAAAGCGCGCCTGTTCAAAAGGGCGCATTCGCGCGTCAAAAGCGGTTACCCGTGTCCAGGTTCCGCCGCTGTCCGCGCCTATGGCTTTTATGCCTGTTTTCCCTCTCATATGCGGTCCTGTCCCGGCCGCCCATTGACGACGGGGATGCTCAAATGATAACATATAAGAACACCAGCGGTCTTTTATGATAAGACAGTCAGACGGCGTAAGCCTCTCAGCAATAATAAGCCCCGAAAACGTGATTTTCCTGGATGGCGGCATTTCCAAAGAGGAAACCGTGCGCCAACTCACTGAAAAAATGCTGCCCCAGGTCAGCGGGATAATAAGCCGCAAGGCTCTTTTCGACCGCGTGGCCGAAGTGGAGAAGCTCAACCAGGTGCTGGAGAGCGGCTTCTATATCCCCCACGCGAAATTTCCGGAGTTGGACGGTTTCTACGCGGTGCTCGGCTTGTTGCCGGAAGGTTTTATTGACCAGGTCTCCAGGCTTAAAGTGCGGGCCGTACTGCTCCTGCTTTCCCCCCACAAGCCCGCTTTTTTCCAGCGCCACCTGAACATGCTGTCCCTGCTCAGCCAGACTTTTCAACCCGAGCTGATAGAAAAACTGGCCGCGCTGAAAGACCCGTCTGCTGCCGCCGCCCTGATAACAGGTAAATAATCTTTTTTTTTACTTTCCGCGCCTTTCCATCGTTTCCCGCCCCGCTTTCCGTTGCCGGCTATAAATATATATAATTAATGTAATGGTGCCTAATCCCAAATTTAAGCAGGTTTTCGTCCTTAGCACGGCCATGCTCAGCTTCATTTCGTTCTGGAAAGCCGCGGCCGTGGTGCTTTGCGACATGGGCTCCAGCGCCTTTTACGCCGGCGGCATAGCCATGAACGCCTTCGGGCCGGCCTTCCCCTGGTACGTCCTGTCCGTGATGTTCTTCTCCGGCTTGATGCTGATGGTCTATATCGAATCCTGCGCGATGTTTGTGCGCGGCGGCGTTTACAGGGTGGTCAACGAGGCCATGGGGCATTCCATGGCCAAGATCTCCGTTTCCGCCCTCATCTTCGACTATATGGTAACAGGCCCCATAAGCGCTGTCAGCGCCGGGCTGTACGTTTCGAGCCTCCTCTATAATATCATGCCGCTGCTGCATGTGAGCTGGCATGTGCCGTCCAATTTGTTCGCTGTGTTCTTTGCGGTGGCCGTTACGGCGTTCTTCTGGCGCGAGAACATAAAAGGCGTGGAAGAGTCCACCGACAAGAATTTCAAGATAATGATATTTGTCACCGGCGTCGGGGCAGTGCTGATAGGCTGGTCGCTTCTCACCGTCTGGCACCGCGGGTTCAACATCCCCCCCTTCGCGCTGAAATTCACGCCCGAGTCGCTGGGCTGGATGACTCATTTCCCCTGGCTGCAGACCATAGGGCTGGTAGGAATATTCATGGCTTTCGGCCATTCCATACTGGCACTCTCCGGCCTGGAGACGCTAGCCCAGGTTTATCGCGAGATTGAAGATCCGAAGATAAAGAACCTGAAGAAAGCGGCCTTCGCGATTTTCTTGTTCAGCCTGCTCTTCACCGGGGGCCTCACTTTCCTCGCCTCTTCCATAATACCTCCGGACCTGATAGGCGGAAAATATCTAGACAATCTGCTGAGCGGCCTGGCCCTGGAACTGGACGGCCCCTATTGGGCGCGGCTGATACTGCAGTGTTTCGTCGTGGTGTCGGGCAGCCTTATGCTGGTCGGCGCCGTTAACACCGCGCTGGTCGGCTCCAACGGCGTGCTGAACCGCGTGGCCGAGGACGGGATCCTGCACGATTGGTTCCGCCACCTGCACAAGAAATACGGCACCACCTACCGCATGATCAATATGGTGGCGATAACACAGATAGCTGTCATCATCCTTTCCCGCGGCGACATTTATCTGCTGGGCGAAGCGTACGCCTTCGGCGTGCTGTGGAGCCTGGTCTTCAAGACGCTGTCGATGATAATCCTGCGCTTCAGGGAGGATATACCCCGCGACTGGATGTTCCCGCTGAATATCCGGTTTGAGAAGGTCAATTTCCCATTGGGCATGGTACTGGTACTGATGATTTTGATCACAGCCAGCGTTGCGAACCTGCTTACCAAGCGGGTCGCCACTATTTCCGGCGTGGCTTTTACCGTGGTCTTCTATGCCATCTTCCAGATATCCGAGAACCTCAACCGCAAGAAGGCGCAGTTCTACGCGCCGGACGAAGAGTCCGAGGAAAAGCTTAATATCCGCAGCGCCAAGGACATAAGCGCAGTATTGCCGGAGCTGGACAAGCCCCGCAGCATCCTGGTGCCGGTACGCAACCCCAACAACCTCGTCCACCTTAAGGCCGTGCTGGAGACCACGGACGACGAGACCACCGATATCGTGGTGCTGTGTGTAAAGATTTCCAAGGGCGTAGAGGCCCCGTTGGAATCCTCCTCTGTGATGTCCGAGGACCAGGAACTTTTCCGTTCCGTAGTATTAATGGCGGAGAAATACGGCAAGACGGTTAAACCCATCCTCGTGTTCTCCAACGATCCCTTTTATTCCATGGCGCAGGTAGCTCAGGCTGCCGGCTGCGACGAGGTGGTTATGGGCGTGTCCGGCTCCACCGGGGCCGAGGTGCAGTTGGAGCGGCTGGCCATGGCCTGGGGCATGCTTAAAAAACCCGGCGCGCCACCCAAGCCGCTGTTGGCCAGGGTGGTGTGGGAAGGCCGCCAGATGACGTACCAGTTAAGTTAAGAGGCAAAAGAATATCGGGGTGACATATGTCGATAAAACGGATCTGTAAATACGGCGAGAAGATACTTGAAAAGAAGACCAAAAAGGTCAACTTCGGGGAACTTAAAAAAGAGCTTCCGGCCCTGCTGATGGACATGTTCGAGACGATGGAAGCCGTAGGCGGCGCCGGGCTCGCCGCCAACCAGATAGGCCTGGACCTCAGGCTGGCGATCATCAAGATAAACCGGGAGGACGAGCCGCCGCTCAGCATAGTTATTATCAATCCCGAGATAGTCGAGAAGCACGGCAGCATGTACGAGGAGGAGGGCTGCCTCTCTTTCCCCGGGCTTTTCGCCAAGGTGCGCCGGGCCGCCAAGGTGAAGGTGCGCGCCCTGAACGAGAAGGGGCTTCCGATAGAGGTGAACGCCGAGGGCCTTTTCGCCAAGGCGCTGCAGCATGAGATAGACCACCTGGACGGCGTGGTCTTCATCAGCCGCCTGCCGCTCATGTCGCGCCTCAGGCTGAAGCCGGCCCTGTTGAAGCTTAAGAGCCAGTGGAAAAAGATAGACGAGAGCAAAATGAAGATACCGAAGCCGCTCTGATCCGGGTTCCGCCGGAGTTCAGCAGCCGATCTCCAGTATGGATAAACTGCGCATAGTTTTTTTAGGCACTCCCGATATAGCCTGCGGCTTCCTCAGCCGGCTGGCCGCGTCAGGCCATGAAATAGCGGGGGTGGTTTCGCAGCCGGATAAGCCCGTGGGGCGCGGACTTAAGATGTGCTGCGCGCCGGTCAATTCCCTGGCGGGAGAGCTCTGCCTGGACGCCTATAAGCCCGCCTCAAAACAGGAACTGCATTCCGTGATCGCGGAGCTTAAGCCGGACCTTTGCGTGGTGGTCGCCTACGGGCGGCTGATCCCGGAAAGCACGCTGGCCCTGGCCCGCCGGGGGTTTCTGAACGTGCATTTTTCCCTGCTGCCCAAATACCGCGGGGCCGCGCCGGTGCAGTGGGCGCTTATCAACGGCGAGGATGTCACCGGCGTCACGCTTTTCTGGCTGGACAAGGGCATGGATACCGGGCCGGTCTTCCTGCGCCGCGAAGAGCCCGTGCTCGCCTCCGACGACGCGGCCACGCTGTTCGCGCGGCTTTCCGCGTCCGGCGCGGACCTGCTGGCCGAAGGGCTGGCTAAAATTTCCGCCGGCGACCTGGTCCGCCAGCCCCAGCATGGCGAGCCGTCCATGGCTCCCAAGCTGACCTCCTCGGACGCGCAACTGGACCTTTCCCTTCCCGCCGCTTCCCTTTACAACCGGGTCCGCGGCCTCGCCTGCGGCCCCAGGGCGCGTTTAAGTCTGGAACTGCAGGGCAGGAAGACGCTGGTGCAGGTGATATCCGCTTCCCTTACGGTAGTCGCCTCGGGAAGTGCGCCGGTCGGGACCGTGCTTTCCGTTGAGGCCGGCGGCGGCTTTGTTGTAAAATGTGGCGACGGGGAGGACCTGCTGGTGAAAACCGTGAAGCCCGAGGGAAAGCGCGAGATGTCCGGCGCGGATTTCCTCAACGGCCTGCGCCTTAAGCCGGGGGACCGGCTACGCTGATTTTTGAAGAGTTTTAAAGGAGAAAATATCGTGGGACTTAAAGAATTTTACCAGCGGCATTTTTCCTCTACCGACGAGAAGATCATCAGCCCCGGCTTCGTGTTGCGCGTGGGCGGCGTGGGCCTGATGCTGTTCTTTCTCACCTACTTCCTTTTCTCCTGGACCATGGAGACCGTGATCCACAACAGGAAGGAAGTGATAATGCCTGATATCTCCGGAAAGTCCTCCGCCAACGCCCTGCAGGCGCTTTCAGAGATCAACCTGGCCATGAAGATAGAAGGCTACGAATTCAACGAGTCGGTACCCATAGGCACGGTGCTGCGCCAGGTTCCGGGCGCGGGCTCTACGGTGCGCGAAGGTAAAATAGTGCGCGTCGTTTTCAGCCAGGGCGGGGAGTCGGTCTTTACCCCCAACCTGATAGGCCTGCCGCTCCGGAACGCCGAGCTGCTGCTACGGCAGCGCCAGCTGGTGCTGGGCGAGGTGAGCGAGTCTTATTCCCTCAAGGCCGAAAAAGGCACGGTCCTTTCGCAGGACCCGAAGCCGGAGCTCAGCGTCTCCAAGAACACCATGGTGCAGGTCGCGGTTTCCGCCGGGCTGCCTCCCGCGGGCATAGTTATGATGCCGGACTTCCGCCAGAAAAAAAGCGACGAAGCCCAGGACTGGGCGGGGCAGAACGGCGTTACCCTGGACCTCTCCGAGGATCCCGCCTCACCTTTCCCCGGCGGCACGATAACCGACCAGAACCCGCTGCCGGACACCGTAGTATCGGCCGGCGCGAAAGTGACGCTGACCGTCAGTTCGCGCAAGGGCTCTTCCGCTTCCGAAAAAGAATTCCGCGTCCACTACGAGGTTTCCCAGAGCGGCTCGCAGCGGCATATCCGCGTGGTATCCCTTGGGCATAGCGGCGAGCGCGAGATCTTCAACGGCCTGCGCGATCCCGGTTCCAAGATAGACCTGTCCGTGCCTTACGGCGGCGCCGAGAAGATACGGATCTTTGTCAACGGTATCCTGGTTGAGGAGCGTCCCATAAAATGAAGCCTACTGTTTTTCCCGTCCCTTCCGGTCCGGCCGAATTCGTGCCGTCGGTACTCTCGGCCGATTTCGCCTGCCTGGAACGCAGCCTGGCGCCGGTCAGGAAACTGGCAGGCTGGGTGCAGGTGGACGTTATGGATGGACACTTTGTGCCCAATTTAAGCTTCGGTCCCGGCATAGTTTCCTCGGTGGCCCGCGCCGGAGGTCTGGCGGTGGACGTCCATCTGATGGTGGAGCGGCCCGCTCTCTTTATAGAGGCTTTCGCCGCCGCCGGGGCCGGTCTTATAACGGTGCACGCCGAGGCCGAAAATGCCGCGGCCTGCGTTAAGAAAGTAAAAGCCATGGGCCTTAAGGCCGGCCTGGCGCTGCGCCCCAAGACCCCGCTGGGAAGGGTACTCCCCCTGTTGAAGGTTCTGGACCTGGTCCTTATAATGACAGTGGAGCCCGGTTTCGGCGGCCAGGCCTTCATTCCCGCCATGCTGTCCAAGGTTGAGGCCGCCCGGGAGCTCATTTCGCGCTCCGGCAGGAAGATCTGGCTGCAGGTGGACGGCGGCATAAACGCCGGCACCGCCGCGCTGGCCGCCGGCGCGGGTGCGGATTCGCTGGTCATAGGCAGCGCCCTTTTTTCCGCTCCGGACCCCGCTGCTTTCCTTAAGGGGCTGAGGAAAAAGATCTCTTAGCTCCGTAGGCAGCCGCTTTTTATGTCTAAAAAAATATTGATAATCGAGGACGAGGACCTGATAGTAAAGGTGCTCACCATCAGGCTTAAAGCCCTTGGCTACGGCGTGGCGTCGGCTGCGGACGGTGAGGAAGGGCTTGAAGCCGTCAAAAGGGAAAACCCCGACCTGGTCCTGCTCGACATCGGCCTGCCGGGCATAGACGGCAACACGCTCTGCGAACTGATAAAGGCGGGCGAAGGGACCAGGCATATAAAGGTCATCATGCTGACCGGCAAGCATCTGGTCGGGGACATGGAAAACTCTTTCAAGGCGGGGGCCGACCTTTACGTGAACAAGCCGTACGATTGGCAGCGCCTGCTCGGCCATATACAGAAGTTCATTGGCTAAGCCCGCCAAATATAATATAATAAACGTTCACGCCAATCCGCACAGCACGCGGATGCGTGCCGGATTTTTTTCGGAACTCAAGGAGGATACCTATGGCAGTTGTTTTGAGGCTTCAGAGAATCGGCAAGCGTACCCAGCCGCATTACCGGATAGTCGCCATCGAGAAATCGAGCGGCCCCCACGGTCAGCCGCTGGAAGTTATCGGCCATTACAATCCCAAGGCCACCAAGGACAAAGAGAAGGTCACCATCAATACCGTCAAGCTTGAACAGTGGGTAAAGAACGGTGCCAAGCCTTCCGACACCGTCGGTTCGCTCGTAAAGCGGGCAGCCAAGGCCGCCAAGGCCGCTGTAGCTGCCGTAGTTGCCGAACCGAAGAAGTAACGGAGCCCCGCAAATGAAAGAAGTTCTCATGTACATAATCGGCTCGCTGGTGGAAAACCCGCAGGCCGTAAAAGTGGGAGTAGCGGAAGACGGCGACGTGGTGCGCTTTAAGCTCAACGTCGCTTCTTCCGACCGCGGCAAGGTCATAGGCAAGGAAGGCCGTGTCGTCAAGGCGATACGCACCGTGCTCCAGACCGCGGCCGCCCGCCAGAACAAGAAAGTTTACCTGGACATAGACTAGTCCGGCTCTTTGATGATGCGCGTAGACGCGGTAACGCTTTTCCCGGCCATGATAGATTCGCCGCTTTCGGAAAGCATCGTGGGCCGCGCGCGCGCCGAAGGGTTCCTGGAGCTGGAGTTTTCCAACCCCAGGGATTTCACCGAAGACCGGCACCGCACCGTGGACGACAAGCCTTACGGCGGCGGCACCGGGATGGTGATGATGGCGGAGCCGGTTTATCGGGCCGTCAAGAAAGTCAGGAAGAAGGGTTCGTTCGTCATCCTCCTGACCCCGAAGGGAAAGCGTTTCGACCAGTCGGTAGCCCTCGAGCTCTCTAAAAAGAAGCACCTCGTTTTTATCTGCGGTCATTACGAAGGCATAGACGAACGCGTTACCCCACTGGCCAACATGGAGCTTTCCATAGGCGACTACGTGCTTACTGGCGGCGAGCCCGCGGCGGTAGTGGTAATAGACGCTGTTACGCGGCTTATTCCCGGCGTACTTAAAAAAAGCGACGCTACCGTGAACGAGACTTTTACCGGCGGACTGCTCGAAGCGCCGCATTACACCAGGCCGGGAGTCTGGCGCGGGAAGAAAGTCCCGGACGCCCTTTTAAGCGGCAACCATAAGCTTATCGCCGAATGGCGCAGCGCGCAGGCGGCGGAACTGACCGTGAAGACGAGACCGGACCTGTCGGCTGAGCCCAAAGTTAAGAAGCCGGCCAGCGGCCGCAAAAAGATTTTGAGTTGATTTGTTTCATTATACTAGGAGGCAGTATGAATAACATCGCTAAATACCTGGGCATGAAGACCGAGAAATTTGATTTCCGGTCAGGCGACACCGTGAAAGTCTACACCAAGGTTGTGGAAGGCGATAGTGAGCGCATCCAGATCTTCGACGGCGTGGTCCTGTCCCGCCGCGGAAGCGGCATTTCCGAGAGCTTTATAGTCCGCAAGATCTCCTACGGCGTGGGCGTTGAAAGGGTGTTCCCCCTTCATTCCCCCCGCATAGACAAGATCGAAGTGGTCAAGACCGGCAAGGTCCGCCGCTCCAAGATATATTATCTCCGCGGTCTCTCCGGCAAATCCGCCAGGCTGACCGAAGTGGAGAAGGAAATAGTCGCCGCGGTCCCGGCCGCCGCTCCCGCAGCCGCGCCCCAGCAGCCCGCCGCCGGCAAATAACAGGAGAGCCGCGCCCCTGCCGGTTTCCGGCAGGGCGCTAAACACGAGGTGACAGTGCCCCTCAGCAGATTCGACCTCGCTATCTTTGAAGCCAGGAAACCGGATTTCCTCGTCGGTGTTGACGAGGCCGGGCGCGGGCCATTGGCGGGCCCGGTAACCGCCTGCGCCGCCTGGCTGCCTTTCTCCTCCCTTCCCCTTATTTCCCCGTTCGTTAACGACAGCAAGAAGCTTTCCCCCGCCCGGCGTGAGAAAGCCTTCCGGGCAATGCTGGATTCCGGCGTGCGCTTCGGCTTCGGTTTCGCGGGTCCCGCCGAGATAGACCGGGTGAACATCCTCGAAGCCACTTTCAACGCCATGTCCTCCGCCGTCCGGCGGCTTCTTTTTTATACCGGCGCGGCGCCCTCCAGCGCGCTGGTGCTGGTGGATGGCCCGCACAGGATAAAGCGCCTTGAAGAGTGCGCGCAGGAGCCGATAATCGACGGTGACGCGCGCTCGCTTTCGATAGCCGCAGCCAGTATTTTCGCCAAGGTCCTGCGCGACCGCTGGCTGGCGGTGCTGGACCGGCGCTATCCGGGCTACGGTCTGGCCGGCCACAAAGGTTACGGCACCGCGGTGCATCTTGAAGCGCTGCGCCGCCTGGGCCCTTCGGGCGAGCACCGTATGAGCTTCTCACCTGTGCGCGAGGCCGCGGGGATGCCCCGGTGAACGACAAAGGCGCGAAGTATGAAGAGCAGGCCGCTGTATTTTTGAAGGAAGCCGGGTTCGAGATAGTGGACCGCAACTGGTCCTGCCCGATGGGGGAGCTGGACATCGTGGCCCGTAAGGACGAAACAATGGTTTTTGTGGAAGTTCGCGCCCGTTCCAACCCGGCGTATGGCACGCCAGCCGACAGCGTGACCCCGGCCAAGCGGGCCAAACTGGCGAAGACGGCCATGGCCTATATAAAAGCCCGCCGGCCGCAAGCCGAAGAGTTCCGCTTCGACGTGGTGGCCATAGTGCCGGGGGCGGAGCCGGAACATATAGAGGACGCTTTCACCGCCGACGGTTTCGGTTTTTTTTAGACTGGATCACAACTATAGTAAGGAGCGCTTTATGGAATCTTCTGAAATACTCGCCAACGTTGAAAAAACCGCTGCCTGGCTTAAAAAGATAGCCGCCGGCTTCAAGCCGGAAACGGCCATAATAGCCGGCTCCGGCCTGGGGAATTCTCTCCCCCGCCTCGAGGACAGGATCTGTGTTTCCTATAAAGACATTCCCGGTTTCCCCTGCACCACGGTCAAAGGCCACGCCGGTGAACTCGTGTTCGGGCGCATGGGCGGGCGCGACGTGGTAATGATGCGCGGACGCTTCCACTATTACGAGGGCAGGCCGCTCAGTTTCATAGCTTTCCCCATAAGGGTGCTGGCCGCGCTGGGCGTGAAGAACCTGTTCCTCACTGCGGCGGTCGGCTCGCTCAAGCCCGCCATCAAGCCCGGGGACATGGTAATACTGAAGGACCACATCAACCTGATGGGTTCCAACCCGCTGATGGGCAACTACCACGAAGCTTTCGGCGAGATGTTTCCCGACATGAACGAACCCTACGATAAGGCGCTGCGCCGCGAGGTGGTTAAACTGGCAAAGAAGTCGCGGATCCGGGCCCGCGAGGGCGTTTACGCCGCCGTCACCGGCCCGTCTTATGAAACTCCCGCCGAGGTGAAAATGTACCGCATGCTGGGCGGCGACATCGCCGGCATGTCGGTGGTGCCGGAAACCATAACGGCCCGCCAGCTGAAGCTGCGCGTGGCGGGGCTGTGCTGGGTGTCCAATTTCACCAGCGGCATTTCCAAGACCACGCTAACCCACGAGGAAGTTCTGGAGCTGGGCGCGAAAGTGTCGCCCAGGATGCAGGCCCTGCTGGAAGGCCTGCTCAGATCCAAAGTGCTTTAAGGAGAATCCCGATGAGAATGCTAGACCTGCTGCTGAAAAAACGTTCCGGGCTGGAGATGACTCCCGCGGAACTGGAATTTATCGCCATGGGCGCCGCCGACGGCTCCATCCCCGACTACCAGCTTTCCTCCTGGCTGATGGCGGCTTTCCTTAACGGCCTCACCCCCCCAGAAACAGCCGCTTTCACCAGGGCGATGGCGCTTTCCGGCAAGAAACTGGACCTTTCCGCCGTGAAAGGGGCCAAGGTGGACAAGCACTCCACCGGCGGCGTGGGTGACGGCGTCTCCATAGCCCTGGCCCCGGTGGCCGCGGCGGCCGGCGTGGTGGTGCCTATGATGAGCGGCCGCGGCCTCGGCCACACCGGCGGCACGCTGGACAAGCTTGAGGCCATGAAGGGCTTCAACGTGCGGCTGGAGCCTTCCTATATAGTGAAACAGCTCAAAGCCACCGGCCTTTCCATGTTCGGGCAGACGGCGCAGCTGGCGCCCAGCGACAAGAAGCTTTACGCCTTGCGCGACGCTTCCTGCACCGTTGAGGCGCTGCCGCTGATAGTGGCCAGCATCCTTTCCAAAAAATACGCCGAGGACATCACCGGCCTGGTGATGGACGTGAAGTACGGCTCAGGCGCCTTCCTGAAGGATTTCAAGAAAAGCCGCGAGCTGGCCGTGGCGCTGATGAAGACCGCTAAACTCCTTAACATACGCTGCGTGGCGGTGATGACGGCCATGAACGAGCCGCTGGGGCTGGCCGTCGGCAACGGCATAGAGATGTCCCAGTCCATCAAGATACTCTCCGGGGAAAAGGGCCCGGAGGATTTCATGCGCGTGCTGGAGGTCCTCTCCGGCTGGATGATCTACCTGGGCGGAAAATCCCGCTCCGCCGCCGAAGGCGAGGAAAAGGCCCGCGCCGTTATAGCCGACGGGAGCGCGCTGGAGAAGTTCCGCCTGATGGTGAAGTGGCAGGGTGGCGACGTGCGCGTTGTGGGCGACCCGGACCGCTATATGCCCAAGGCGGAACTGGTTAAGGAAATAAAGGCCAAGCGGGCCGGTTTTCTGACGGCCATGGAAGCCCGCACGGTAGGCTTCGCCAGCGTGGCGCTGGGCGGCGGCCGCGCCAAGGCCGAGGACGCCGTGGATTTCGGCGCCGGCTTCATTCTTGAGAAAAAGCCCGGCGACCGCGTGAAGCCCGGCGACGTTATAGCCCGCGCGTACGCTTCCTCTCCGGCGAAGCTGGCGGAAGGCGTTAAGAAGTTCGAGTCTTCGCTGGCCTATGGCCCGAAGGCTCCGCGCAAAGAGCCGCTGATAAAAGAAATAATCAAATAAACCGTTCCAGCTGCATAGGCCAGGAGGCCGGATGAAAAACGTTCACATTTCAAAACACCCGTTCGTGCTGGACAAGATCGCCAGGCTGCGCGACCGGAAGACCAGCGTTGCCGACTTCAGGCGGCTGATGGGCGAAATAAGCATGTTCCTGGCGCACGACGCCTTCCTGCACGCCAAAGTGAAGAATGTGAAGGTTCGCACTCCCATAGGGACCGCCAGCTCCATGCGGCTGTCCCACGATATGGTGTTCGTGGCCATCCTGCGCGCGGGGCTCGGCATGGTGGACGGCCTTATCAAGCTGTACCCGGAAGCCCGACTGGCGCATATCGGTATCTATCGCGACGAGGAAACGCTTAAGCCGGTGAAGTATTACGTCCGTCTGCCGGAGAGGGTGGCGGACAGTCTGGTGGTGATAGCGGACCCGATGCTGGCCACCGGCGGCTCCGCCGTGGAGGCCGTGGAGATAATGAAAAGCCGCGGCGCGAAGAACATCTGTTTTATCTGCATGATAGCGGCGAAGGAGGGCCTAAGGCGCCTGTCCGCGGCCCACCCGGAAATGCCTATCTACGTGGGGACCGTGGACGAGAAGCTGAACCGCAATGGCTATATCGTGCCAGGCCTGGGAGACGCCGGCGACAGGATGTTCGGCACTAACTAGCCGAAACCCCGGAATGGAAAAAAGGGACAGCGTTCGCTGCCCCTTTTTTATGTGCGCGCGGCATGCGCGCACGCTTGGGGGTGAAAGTCCCCTACGGGGGTTGATAGAACCTACCGTTAGCCAAAGGCAAGGGTGTCCGCCGTGAGGCGGAATCTGAAGGAAGCCGGAGGCAAAGTCCCGGCC
>CAIXBR010000091.1 GCA_903917735.1 uncultured Elusimicrobia bacterium
CGCATTAAAGCGTATGTCGGAGCGGAACTCTCCAAGGCCCCCAAAACCTTCAAATCCACGGACGGCAAAGGCGACCTCAAAGGCCTGAAATTCACCGTTCAGATCGCGGTTGAAGACTGCACCGGCTGCGGAGCCTGCGTTTACAACTGCCCCGCCAAAGAAAAAGTTGACGGCAAAGAAACCGGCCGCAAAGCCATTAATATGCACGAACAGGCGTCTTTGCGCGAGACCGAGAGGGAAAACTTCAAGTTCTTTATGGCCTTGAAGGATACCGGTTCCGCGAAGGTCAACCGTTATACCGTGAAAGGTTCCCAGCTCGTCCGGCCGTTGTTTGAGTTCTCCGGCGCCTGCGCGGGCTGCGGAGAAACACCGTATGTGAAACTGCTGACCCAGCTCTACGGCGATCACATGACCGTGGCCAACGCCACCGGCTGTTCCTCCATATACGGCGGCAACCTGCCGTCAACTCCGTATTGCAAGCGCGAAGACGGCCGCGGGCCGGCCTGGTCCAATTCTTTGTTCGAGGATAACGCCGAATTCGGCCTGGGTATGCGTCTCGCCTACGATAAGTTCCGGGAAGCCGCCATTGAGCTTCTGACGGAGCTTAAAGGCACCACGCTTAAAAACAGCGCCAGACTGGCGGACGAGATACTCAACGCCAAAGAAGACGATTGGGTGGGCATAGAACAGCAGCGCGGCCGCGTGGCGGACCTTAAGAAGGCGCTCGCGCCGATAAAAGACGAAAAATCAGCCCGCCTGCTCAGCCTTGCCGACTATCTGATGAAGAAATCGGTGTGGATACTCGGCGGCGACGGCTGGGCGTATGACATAGGCTACGGCGGCCTGGACCATGTATTGGCTTCCGGCAGGAAAGTCCGCACCTTAGTGCTGGATACGGAAGTTTATTCCAACACCGGAGGACAGATGTCCAAGTCCACGCCCCTGGGCGCGGTGGCGTTTTTTGCCGCCGGCGGCAAATCTCTGCCAAAAAAAGACCTGGGAATGATAGCCATGACCTACGGGAACATCTATGTGGCCAGCATAGCCATGGGCGCGAATTACCAGCAGACAGTGAAAGCCTTCGCCGAAGCTGAAGCCTTTGACGGCCCCTCGATCATCATAGCCTACAGCCATTGTATAGCGCACGGCATC
The DNA here is from genome assembly GCA_903917735.1 of uncultured Elusimicrobia bacterium. Lineage (GTDB taxonomy): Bacteria > Elusimicrobiota > Elusimicrobia > Elusimicrobiales > UBA9959 > UBA9959. Next base: position 1,153 of record CAIXBR010000091.1, read on the forward strand.
AATATGACCGAAGGAATGAATGAACAGAAGAAAGCGGTCAATTCCGGACGCTGGATACTTTACCGCTTCAATCCGGACCTGAAGAAACAGGGAAAGAATCCGCTGACCATAGACAGCCCGGCGCCCTCCATCCCCGTGTCGGAATTTATGATGGGAGAGAACCGCTTCAAGAGCCTGCACAAATCCAAGCCGGAAGTCGCCAAGCGGCTTATGAAAATGGCGGAAGAAGAGTACAAATGGCGTCTCAGCGTTTACAAACAATTGGCCGCCATGTCCTGCGACGTGCCCAAAGTAGAGGAGAAAGTCGCGGCATAATGGAAGTGGCGAGTGATTAGCGGATAGTGCAAGTAAAAATTGAGATTAACAAGAAATAGGGCGGGAGCCGAAAGGCCCCGCCCTATTTCTTGTGCGCGCGGCATGCGCGCACGCTTGGGGATGAAAGTTCCCTACGGAGGCTGATAGAGCCAACCGTTAGCCAAAGGCAAGGGTGTCCACCGCGAGGTGGAATCTGAAGGAAGCCGGAGGCAAAGTTCCGGCCCGAGGAGCACGAACCGCAAGTGAGGCCTGACCAGTCGGACGAGTTTGCAAGGCAAAACGAAGTCCGAATCTATCCGAGGCTGTCCAGGTAAATGCGGCGGGTATATGGGATGAAGGCGTGCGAGCTTACCCGCGGAGGTCTGACAGATACGCCGTGTAGATGAACTTCAAAGCGGCAATCCGTGCGGAGACGTACGATTGAACTGTCAGAAGTCAGCAGAGGCCATAGTATCCCTTTCGACGGGAGAAGGGCCGAACATCAGAGGTTCTGGAAACTTGAAGGACTCGTAAGGGAAGCGATGAAAGCATACAACTTCACGAATAATGAAGGTTCCCCGCAGGACAAAGGGGAGGAACCCCGGGATACTACGGGAACGCTGAGCGGCCCTTCGGCGTCCGAAAGCGGACAGGACGATAGCGAAAGGAAAGCGGAAAGATTGCTTGAAGCGATTGTAGGCCGGGAGAATCTGAACCTTGCCTACAAGCGTGTAAAAGCGAACGGCGGCAGCCATGGCGTGGACGGAATGATGGTAGAGGAACTATTGCCATACCTGAAACAGCATGGGACGGCGTTGCGGCAATCAATCCTTGAAGGGGTGTATAACCCCCAGGCCGTACGGCGGGTGGAAATAGCGAAACCCGACGGCGGTACGCGGCAGCTTGGGATACCGACCGTGGTTGACCGGCTGATACAGCAGGCGATAGCGCAAAAACTCAATAGGGTCTTTGACAAAGGGTTCTCGGCGAACAGCTACGGCTTCCGTCCGGGGATAAGCGCGCATATGGCGATTCAAGCGGCGAGGAAGCATATCGAGGCAGGGGGGCACTATGTAGTGGACCTCGACCTTGAGAAGTTCTTCGACCGCGTGAACCACGATAAACTGATGTCGCTGGCGGCGCGAAAGGTCAAGGACAAGCGGGTGTTAAGGCTCATCAGGAAATACCTTGAATCCGGGGTGTTAGTGAACGGAATCAAGGTAAAGAATGAAGAAGGAACGCCGCAGGGCGGCCCTTTGAGCCCGTTACTTGCGAACATAATGCTCGACGAACTCGACAAGGAATTGGAGAGCCGAGGGCATAATTTCTGCCGGTATGCTGACGATTGCAACATCTATGTCGGAAGCATGAAGGCGGGCGCGCGGGTGATGGGGAGCATAACCCGGTATATTGAGAACGTGCTGAAGCTGAAAGTAAACCGGAAGAAAAGCGCGGTGGATAAACCCGGTGCAAGAAAGTTTCTGGGATTTTCCTTTTATGTTAAAGAAGGAAAAGCTCGGAACTTTGTTCACGCCAAGAGCATTCAACGGTTCAAGGAGAAGGTAAGGGAAATCACGTCAAGGAGCAACGGGCGCGGCATGGAGTGGCGGCGGGATAGGTTGACGCGGCTTATAACAGGCTGGGTCAACTATTTCCGTATAGCCGACATGCGAAGCAATGCGCGTGAACTTGACGGATGGATACGGCGGCGGATACGCATGTGCTACTGGAAGCAGTGGAAGAAGAACAGGACAAAGCGAGACAATCTTGTCAGGCTTGGCCTTGATATCTTAAAAGCACGGGAGTTTGCCAGCAGTCGCAAGGGCGGCTGGCGTATCAGCGGTAGTGTAGTCCTTAACCATGCCTTATCGGATGAATATCTGGCAAAACTGGGATACCCGAGTATAAGCAGACGGCTTTCCTTGGCCTATTAGTTTTGATGAACCGCCGTATACCGAACGGTACGTACGGTGGTGTGGGAGGACGGCGGGTGAACTAATCACCCGCCTCCTACCCGATCCCCCAGCCGCAAAACCCGGGGCGCCGGGTTGGGCTATAAAAAACAGTTTGCCAAGGAGAGAGACATGATCACAGGAACTATTTTCCCCGGGAAGTATATTCAGGGGTGCGGGGCTATCCGGACGGTCGCGGCGGAAACCGCGAAATTCGGGAAGAATGGATTTTTCCTTTGTGCCCGGTCCGCTTTTGAAAATATTCTTCCGGGTCTTCGCGGGCAGGCTGAAAGTAAATTTGCCATCACCGCAGAGAAATTCGGGGGTGAATCTAGGGC
>CAIXBR010000092.1 GCA_903917735.1 uncultured Elusimicrobia bacterium
AAACTGGGATTCCCGAGCCTAAGCAAACGGCTTTCCTTGGCTGTGGAGCTTTGATGAACCGCCGTATACCGAACGGTACGTACGGTGGTGTGAGAGGACGGCGGGTGAAATAATCACCCGCCTCCTACTCGATTGCTATTTATGTAAAACAGGTTCAATGGGGGACATATGAAACCTGAAGACGTGCAGCTGCTTATCGGCGAGGGGGAAGGCCTTACGGTGGAATTCAAGGAAAGGTATTCCACAAAGATAGACCGTGACATTACGGCCTTCGCCAATTCCCGCGGCGGCGTAATACTGCTGGGCGTACGGACAGCGGTAAGATAACAGGCGAGAGCCTGACGAACCAGATGAAGGCGGAGATTTCATGCCTGGCCCGCAATTGCGACCCGCACATTTCGCTTATGGGCATTTCAAAGATCGGCGAAGTAGTTGCCATTGAGGTCCCCGAAGGCGCGGAAAAGCCATACAGCTGTTCTTCCGGGTATTTTCGCAGGCTGGACGGTATGACGCAGAAGATGACACAAAAAGAAGTGCGGCTTATGTTCAGGACGGCGGCTGACACGCTTTTTGAAAGTTTGCCCTGCCCAGGTTTTACTTTCGGGGACATCCGCCTTTCCAAAGTACAGGCTTTTCTTAAAGAAGCGGGGACTGCGTTGAAAGTGACACACGCTAACATGCCGGCTTTCCTTTCAAGCCTTGGCATCTGCCGCTACGGCGCCGTAACCAACGCGGGCGCGCTTTTGTTCGCCTCGGACATAAATAAATTCATCCCCCAGTCGGAAATTATAATGGGCGCTTTTAAAGGCACCGAAAGGACGTACATCTATGACCGCAAAGATTCCCGGGCGGACCTGTTAACCCAGTTTAACGAGGCGATAGAATTTATTCAGAAACACATAAATGTGTGCAGCGAAATACGAGGCCTGGATCGTTTTGATATTTATGAACTCCCGCTGGACGCCTTGCGCGAGGCGGTGGTAAACGCCATAGTCCACCGCGACTACAGCATGCGCGGCACCAGCGTTTATATCAGCGTCTATGACGACAGGGTAGATATTTCAAACCCTCGCGGCCTTTTGCCCGGCCTAACGCCCGGCAGCTTCGGGAAAGAGTCCGTCAGGCGTAATCCGGTTATAGCTGATCTATTTCACCGGATGGGCAAGGTGGAGCGCATGGGCACCGGCATACGCCGCATGAAAGACCTCATGCGCGCCGCCGGCCTGGAGGCGCCGGAATTCACTTCAGATTCCTTCTTTCACGCTATTTTCCACAGGTCCCCTGAGTTTTCCTTAAAAGAGGTTGTAGCCCCTGCTGCCCAGAAAACTACCCAGAAAATTATTGAATACCTGCGGGCAAATCCCCAGGCAAGCAGAGAGTAACTTGCCGGGGTTGTGAATATAACTCCCGACGGAGTAAAGTTCCATTTAGCCAAACTGCAAAAAACAGGCTTATTGCGCCGCATAGGTCCGGACAAGGGAGGGCATTGGGAGGTTCTAAAGTGAAAACTGCAGCCGATGGCTGCAGAAATAGCGGTTCGTGATATTAAGCGCCTGACCATATAGACTCTCCCCTGTTCTCCGATGCAGGAAAAAAGCTATAAATCCTTTAGGGAATAGACCGGGATGACTTTTTAAACATGCCGCCAACTAAAATTAATACCTATTTTCTCGGAGACGCCTGCCTTTGCTGGGAACTGGGTGAGAAGATAGACCGCCTGACCTCGTTGCGGGTGCTTTACGTTTACCGGCAGTTGCGCAAGAGCGGCGAACTGGTGCGCCTTGGCGTGCACGACCTGGTGCCTTCTTACACCGCGCTGGCGGCCCACGCGGACGCACTGTGCGACTGGGAGGCGGTGCGCCGCATTGTGGATGCGTCCATAGCCGCCATCCCCGCCGACGAGGCCGCGCTGAAGGGGCGCTCCGCGCGGCACGTACTGCCGGTCACCTACAACGGCTCGGACCTGCAGCGCGTGGCGGACCACGCCAAGCTTACCACCGAAGAGGTGATAAGACGCCATATGGCCCCTGACTACCTGGTGGCCATGATAGGTTTCCGTCCCCATTTCCCTTATCTGCTGGGCCTGGACCGCGGCCTGATAACGCCACGGCTGGACTCCCCGCGCCTGGCCGTGCCGGCCGGAGCCGTGGCCATAGGCGGCGAGCAGACCGGCATTTACCCGGAGACCTCACCCGGCGGCTGGAACATCCTGGGCATGACTTCGCCCGAACTGCTTTATGCTATAGAGCCCGGCGACACGGTGGTCTTCAAGAGGGCGGAAGTATGACGCTGATAAACTGCGACATAGGCGAACAGGGCCCCCTGCACGAAGGGGATTGCAAACTGATGGATTTCATCCATATAGCCAACCTGGCCTGTGACGGCCACGCCGGGGATCGGGAAAGCGTGTCGGCCTTCCGCGCGCTGGCCATAGAGCGCGGCGTGCGCGTTGCGGCGCACCTTTCCTACCCGGACAAGCCCAATTTCGGCCGCGCCACCATGAAGCTGCCGGAAGCGGAACTGCTGGCGGCGCTGGAGGCGCAGCTGAAGCTGCTGCCCGGCGTGGCGCTGGTAAAGTTCCACGGTGCGCTCTATAACGACGCCTGCCGCGACGCCGCCCTGGCCGGGCTGCTGGCTGGCTGGGTTAAGCGCTCCGGCGTGACCGGCCTGCTGGCCCCTGCCGATTCCGAACTGGCCTCCGCCGCGTACAAGCTGGATGTGACCGTTTTGCGGGAGGCTTTCATAGACCGCCGCTACGCCTGGGACGGGGCTGCCGGCCACCTGCGCCTGGCCGACCGCAAGGCCGGCGGCGTTATTACGGATCTGGCCGAGGCGCTGGCGCAGGCTGAAGAGATAGTAAAGCGCGGCCGCGTGAGCGTTAGCGTCGCCCCGGCTGCTCCCGACTGGCACGAGATAAAGGCGGACACCGTGTGTATCCATTCCGACTCGCCCATAGCCCTGGAGCTGGCCGGCGCGTTGCGCGGGGCGTTGGACCAGGCCGAAAAGGCCGCCGCCGCCGCCGGGGTGAGGGGCAATATACGCCTGGTCAAGCCCGGCTTCTGCGGCACCGCCGGCCTGCCGGCCTACGGCAGGCAGCATATAGGCGTTTCCCCGGGCGGGGCCATGGACTGCTTCTCGCTGCGGCGGGGGAACCTGATGTTGGGCAACCCCGAAGGCAGCCCGGCCCTGGAGATACTGGGGCCGCCGGAGATAGAAATCCTGATGCCGGGCCGTTTTGTGCTGACGGGCGCCAATCTGGAGGCTTTCCTGCACCGCGGCGGCGGCGCTCCCGCCGGGGTGGTGCACAGCCGGGCCTGCGAGGCCGAGGCCGGCGACAGGCTTACGTTCGGCGGCAAGCGCTACGGCCTGCACACCTATTTCTGCTTCAGGGGCCGCGAGGGCGGCGGCCCCGCGCCGGTGGAAGCGTTGCCTTATTCCGCCGTCAGCGGCTGGGCCGATCCGCGGGGGCGCATCCGCGTGCTGCCCGGCCCGGAATACCACTGCCTGGAACGGCCGGAGCTGTTCTTTATTACACAATGGCGCACTACCTACAAGATGGACAAGATGGGCATACGTCTGACTGGCGAGCCGGGGCTGACCTGCAGCATGGGCAACATGATCTCCGGGGCCGTGGCCGACGGCACCATACAACTTACGCCTGAATGCCCCATCATTTTGCTGCGCCACCGCCAGACCACCGGCGGCTACCCGCGCATCTTCAACGTGATCTCGGCCGATATGGACCTGCTGGGCCAGTACGCCCCCAACCAAGCCGTGCACTTCCTGCAGGTCACGCTTGAGCAGGCCCGCGAATTCGCCCGCCAGAAAGAAGAAGCCCTGGCAAAACTCCGCCGCCCTTAGAAAAAAGGCACCAGCCTTTGGTGTTTTCCATTTCATGATGGCCTTTTCCTTATGTTCCGTGGCGATGGAAATCTTGCTTGCAGGGGAAAGCTCGCTGACGCTCGCATGTCGCCCGCTCAGGGAAGAGAAGGGGATATCTTGAAGACATAAGACAGCGAGTTACACCATATGCTCAAAGGCCTTTATCACGGCAACGACACGCCGTAAAATGGCAAAATATGAATATTGGCGGGATTCCGGGGATATTTAAATGAGCTGGATTATTGAGCAAATATTAAAATTTACCGGCAGCCAAAAATTTTTGAGTGCCCAACTGGATATTACTAACGCTTGTAATCTCCGTTGCTTGCATTGTTATCAGCCGGACCATGAAGTAAGCGCCGAGCTCGCGATCGGCGAGTGGCGTAAAATATTGGATAAATATGCGCGGCTGGCGGAAAAGCTATATCTTAAGCCGCACTTCACCATCAGTGGAGGCGAGCCTACCATAAGCCCGCTGTTCTTCCCTCTGGTTAAAGAACTGAACTCAAGATGGCCGAATGCCGGAATTTCTTTGCTCACCAATGGGACGCAATTGTCTGAAAGTGTTGTGGCGGAAATGGTATGAGTAAAGGCGGACGTTCAGATTTCTGTCGATGGCCCCGACAGTGAACGAAACGATTATATTCGTGGAAGGGGAAGTTTCGAGAAGGCAGTAAAGGGCCTCCAGGCGTTGCAGAAGGCAGGGGTTGACACGACATTGCAGGGGGTACTTTCGTACAGGACGGCTCCTTGGATAAGTGAGTTTTTTGAAACGGCGCGCCGGTTAAGATCCGAGACAATGAATTTTACGAGGTTTATACCACAGGGAAAGGGGATATCTTTGAAGAATAGCGGTGAGGACCGTCCGCTTGCCGGGCTGGAATTGCGGGATGCTTATGCCGCTATCTTGTCCGCATCCGCAGAAACAGGACTTTCCACCGGAACAAGCGGGCCTTTGTTCGCGCTGATATCTCCAAAGCTCGGGGCACATGGCAAGTTCGGTTTCCAGGGGCTCGTTATCGACTATAGGGGGAATCTTAAGGTGAGCAGCCGGACAGATTTCCGGCTGGGGAGTATACTTGAAACCAGTCTCGAAAAATTATTTCTTGAGCATCCTGTTATGAAAGATCTGAGAGCGGGGAAAATAGAGGGCTGCGGTTCCTGCCGGTTTTATGATAGCTGCGGCGGCGATAGGAACGCTTCGTTCGCCGCTTACGGAAGTTTTTTAAAGAAAGATCCGGGTTGTTGGCTTTCAGAAATAAAACAGCTGTAGTCTTATAGTTCTTGAACTGAAGTTAATTCCCCGGGGGCCCAAAGGCCTAATAACACATAGGTCCAAAGGCCTTGTTGCAAATAAGGATTCGTAGCTAGAATATGTACGTGGCCAGTTCGGTTTAAAGGGATTATGATGAAAAGTGTTAAACATTACTGTTTGGTCGTACTTGCGATGCTTCCGATCGTCGCGATTTATTTTGCGGCCAAATCCGCTTTAAACGTCGCGCAGATCCGCGCAGGAAATGCTTCCGATTCCGATCTGTCAATTTCCAGCCCTGAAAGCAGGGGCAGGCCCGGTGAAGTTAAAGCCTAGGTCTGCGTTGGTTCTTCTCAATTCCCATTCTGATATGTTTCGTTAAAGGTGAAATGCCGTGAAAAAATTTCACAAGGCTAAGCTATTGTATTATCCGTTGGCGGCATTGGTTTGTATCAGTATAGGTGTAATAGTGTGGAGGGAACGTATGGCTGTCTTAAATGCAATTTATACTGTGGGCGTGCCTGACTACTGGGAAACCTTAACTCCGCCGTTGCAGCACTCACTTGTCGGTGACGCCGTGATAGAGTATCAAGTCGAGCCGCTCGTTAGAATGGGGGAGCAGGGTGTGATGGAACCCTTGTCGGCAAAATCCTGGGAATTCAGCGGCGACCGCCGTAAATTAACTTTCAAGATAGATACGACTAGCCGCTTTTCGGATGGTTCATTCCTGTGCGCGGAAGATTTTAAACGATCTTGGGAAGACGGGCTGCGTATGACCCCCAAATCCAGCAACAGTTCGCTTGCCGACGGATTAGGGAATATTAAAGGGTATGCCGACTTCAAGAAGAAAGGCGGGATCGAGGGAATAAAAGTTATAGGGAAAGACACTTTGCTGCTTGAGTTCAACAAGCCTATCCGTCTCGCCCTGAAGTATTTATCAGTCGGCAGGTCCTCTGTTTATAAAATGGCCGGGAAAGACATTATCGGCACCGGCCCGTATGTGATAACCGAAAAGAACAAAGAATTGATCTTAACACCCAATGCTTATTACACAGGCGGAAAGCCCGCCCTTAAAAAAGTAAAGATCATTGTCGTGCCGCCGGAAACTATCAGGTCGGAAATGGAATCCGGAAAGATAGACGCGTATCTTTTCGCCGAAATGGCGAACCTCCCGGGTTGTGATGACGGCACAATGGGCTCGATCCGCTGCGCCCGCGGGCAGGAAGCGTCCCACAGTTTTATACAGATCAACGGGCTAAAAGGCCACTTTTTCTCAGACTCCAAGCACCGCCTTGCCTTTCAAGCGCTAGTGATAAAACACATACAAGAGGTGGAAAAGAGGTTTAGCGCGCGCGGGTTCATGCGTGATAACCAAAGTTTTTTAAAATTCCAGGCCGGGCGGGTTTCAGAGGCAGAAGCCCAAGCCATAATTCGCAGCGGGGAGCAATACATAGATCGTCTCACCAAGGCCACAAAAAAAACTCCGTTATCGCTGGCTTCTACCGCTACGGGGCGCAGCTGGTTAATCGATTCCCTCCAGAAAGACGGGGTGCAGTTCACTAAATCTTCGCAGAAGGATTATGAATTCAAAGACCTTCTGGCGATGTGTTATAAAACCTCGGCGCCTGATATACTGCCGATGACGGCGTCCGTATCCGATGGGGACCCGGACGGACTATATCACCTTATCGGCCGGCACGGGGCAATATTTTCGCCTATGACAGAACGGAAAAAAGTATGCGACGGCATGGAGAGCGGACGACAGCTCTTGGACATCTCCAAGCTGGCGCCGCATTACCAGCAGGTATCCCGTGATATTCTGAAAGAAGTCCCTTATGTGCATCTTGGCTACTTTTACAGAAGAATGGCCTACAATGCGGGTAGATTGCAGGTCAATGAAAAAATACTTGGCCGTAATAATCCCAACATAATGCTTCTTAAGCCACGGTAAGGACATCTGTTATTCTTGTCTTCAAGCCCAAGCCTGTGTGCAGGCGTCCGGCTCCGGTAAAAACTTTTAAATGATCAGTCTTAACGACTGGGTCAGCCGCCACGCTAAACTGCCGCTTATCCGGCTTGTGGGGTTGGCTCTTGGGGTGCAATTATTTTATTTCGGCTACCTCACATATAACCGCTACATAAATCAATTGGAACGTATCGAGCAGATGGGGGAGTCAATAAGCCTTGGCGTTCAGCAGTCGAACAGGCCGCTTATTGAGTCTACTATGACATCGGCGCTGGTTAATTCCGATGTGGCGCTTGTGGCCTTATGCTCAGGGCCCGCTGTTAGTATTTCCTACCCCCCATCCGACTATGGTTATTGCCGCCGCCAGGCGCGCAGCTTTTGGAGGTGGTCTGTCAGGCGGTCACTGGTGGGAGTACAGGAATTTGATCTTTTGGTCGTGTTGTCTGCGCTCCGCTGGCCGCCTTCAGTCATTTGTTCTTTTTGATGTTGATCACGGTCTCGCTGTTAGCATCGATCATATGGACAATGTCCCGCGTGCGCAGACGCCTGCAAGATGAACTTCTAAATCCGCTCTATGGCGGGTTAACCGGTGACACTTCTTTGAAAGTCACCGAACTGGAAGATTTAAGGCGCAGAAATCTTGAATATACTCGTTTGGTCCGTGAGCAGGCGGCATCTGAGGCAATGGTCCAGCTAAGCGCGCAGGTTGCGCATGACATAAGGTCGCCGCTGGCGGCGCTGGGAGCCGCAGCCAAGGGGATGGAGCTTCCCGCTGACCAGTGCGCGCTTATAGACGGGGCTGTAGGCCGCATTCAGGGGATAGCTGATGACCTCTTACAGCGATACCGTTCTCCATCTGCGGGGCCTGCCAAACCTAAGGTTTCCATTTGCGCGCTTTCAGGACTTATAGAGCAGGTGCTGTGCGAAAAAAGACTTCAGCATAAGGATAAGGCGGGGGTTAAGATCGTGTTCGGCGGCGGCGGGGACGGGATCAAGGCCTTCGTAGATCCGAAAGAATTTCAGCGGCTGATGTCCAACCTTGCTAACAACTCGATCGAGGCTTTTGGCGGCCCGGGTACAGTGTCGGTCGCTCTGTCTGCGCCTGACCGAAAGGTCCTAGTCGAAATAAAGGACAACGGCAAGGGCATCCCGCCCGGAATACTTGCGAAGCTCGGCCAAAAAGGCGAAACCCACGGCAAAGCCGGAGGCAACGGTCTGGGCCTTTATCACGCCCGCACAACAGTTGAGGAATGGGGCGGCAGCTTCAGGATAGGTTCCGAACCCGGCAAGGGCACCACAGTAACAATAGAGTTGCCGGCGATAGCCACCGCTGTGAAAACAGAGAACCGCCTGGCCGTTCTGCTGGACAACGACATGCTGGTTCATATGAACTGGAAGATGGCCGCCAAGGCCGCCGGCGTGGAGTTTAAGGCCTATAGAACTCCAGGAGAATTTATCGCTGCCGTAGACCCCTTGCCCAAAGACACACCTGTATATATAGATTCCGAACTCGGAAATAATGTTAAAGGTGAACTCATCGCCATCGACTTGCATGCAAAAGGTTTTACCGCCATAACCATGGCCACCGGCCACGGTCCGGAGAAATTTGCAAACCTCCCCTGGCTGAAAGTCACTGATAAAGAGCCTCCCTGGGCCTGACTGACCTTCCCCCGCAATTCCCCTGGTCTTTTACCGGCGAAACCTTGCCCAGTACCCGCAGATCGTAATGATCCGGGAAGACTTCGGCGCCTCTTTTGCCGGCCGGGACTATGCTTCTGCCGGTAAGATTCGACGTGTCGTATACCGGCGGCACAAAGCCCAGGGAGCGTTCGCCGTCAGGCAGATCATTGTCCTGGGAGTCCCGCGTAAAAGCCTTTATGTAGGGCGCGGGCGGCAAAGCCGCTCCGGCCAGCGCGTCCGCAAAAAGTAAACTGTCCGCGTCCCTTCCGTCAAAGTCCAGTTTTGTCCCGCCCGCTCCGGCCAGAGAGGCTGCCGCCAGCATCTCATAGTAATCCTTAATAACGGCAGATAGGGTTCTTCAATTGATGCGGAGCAATTATTGCGCCATCCATCTGTATAGTTCCAGGCGGTAAGTTAATGGGTAGTTTTTTTATGACGCTGGGGGGGGGATTTGCCTTCTGCTATTTCCAGTTGGTGTTTATATCGTACATCTTCAGCCAGTTTATGGCTGGAGCCCATCCTTATGGTATAGCAGAATCACCGCCAAAGTTATGGTTTTGGCGTGATTGTTCTGCTTGCGTAAACTGGCTAATATGGTCGGTCCTGTTTTAGTCTATGAAAGTTAAAAACTCATTATTATATATGCATTATTTAAAAAATAAGCTCGGTCTATAATGGCTGCTTTCTCCGGTAATTAGGGGGTAGGCAAATGCACCGGGAATCCCGGTACAATAGGCTTATGAAGCTTTATATCCTCAATAGCGCTTTTTTAGGGAACATCAACCCTTTCCTGCACTGAGGAGCAGGTGCGGTTGGGGGCGGTCTTTTTCATTTCTTCCTGTATGGCCTCCAGGAGGAGCAGGGGTTCGTCGGTGCCTATCATGTAAACGCGGCCGTTCTTCAGTTTAAGCTCTACGGCTTTCAGGCTGTTTACTGTGTAGAACCAGCCTTTCCCCGTGTACCTTATGCCCCAGCCGCCGTACCAGGATCTCATGGCCAAGGAGGCCTCTTCTATTTCCGCCAGTTGGAACCGTTTTGTGAACAGCCCTATACCGAAAGAGACACAAACCTCCCCGCTGTCCACGCGGACATAAAGCTTGAATAAATTCAACAACAGCAGCAGGAACAGCAGCGGCATCAGGAAAGGCAGCCGCGACCCGTGGTTGGCCAGTTGCTGGAAGGCGATAAGTGTGCTGAAGATCGCCGCCGCGGCCATGGATACTATCATCATCCAGCCCGTTTCCGAATGTTCGTATTTTCCCATATGTTCTGACCTCATATTTTAAATGTGTCCGCGTTTTTCGCTGTCACGCTTATTGGAGCATTTTTGATGCCAAATATTCCATTTCATCCTGTAGGGAAGAAAACTAAGGACTGGGCTAAGTAAAAAGGCATTGCCGGTATTTTTAAAGGAAAGGAATATTTCCATTTAAAAATGTTGTTGTCCTCTCTGATTCAGCGGTCTGTTGTATATGGCCGGGAGATTCCCTTCTGGGCCCTTTGGCCCGGAGGGCCTAGGCCTTTCTGCCCATGACGATATTGCCGCTCTACACAATAATATATAAGAAGTCGAAAGGCGCGAGTAAGGAAATGCCAAATGATCACAAAATATATTAAGTCATCCCTGTTCCTGTCGGCTGCCGTTTTATTCAGCGGTCTCTCTTTTGTCTCGGCCGAGATCGCCATCCCCGGCAAAGACGCCGGTGCGAAACAGTCCCTTGAGGTCTTCGCCAATATTTCCGGAGCCCAGCTTACCGCGGACCTGCCCGCGCCCATCATGCTGGCAGCCGACTTCGACAAGGCCGCTCCTAGCGGCGGCGGAGCCTGCACCCCCAGCCAGGCGCTGGTTCCCGGGACCTCGTTCTCCCCTACCATAGACGACCCCGTCCGCTTTAAAGCTATAACAGACCTGCTCGGCAAGATAGCTGCCTGCAAGCCCCTCCCCTATCCGCATGACGGCATCATAAACACTAATACCGAAGGCGGCATGCCCGCGGCCCCCAAAGACTTCTACAAAGAATATACGCTGATGGTCCCGGGCCGCAACACCGGCGACCCCGCCGAGCAGATCAGCATCGGCGGCAAGCCCTATATGACCGGTCCCGTGCTGAGCGCCCGCGGTCCCGAGCGGATCATAATCGGCGGCAGCAAGGAAATATACTACACGATGGACCATTACAAGACTTTCCTGCACCTGACCATAGTGAAGTAAAGCCTTAGTTTGCTAATATAAAGATCACGGCCCAGGCCGTGATTTTTATTTATGGACACAGAATTTCTGAACACCCCGAAGCCGCCCGACATAGCCGACCTCTCCCCCGATCAGGCCACGGTCCTGGCAGCCGCCGCGCGCGCGGCCGGTTTTGCCGTGTTCGGGCTGGACGGCGCTAAAATGAGCACCAAGCCGGAACTGATGGACCATGCCGCCGCCGCCCTCAGTTTCCCCGGGGATTTCGGCAGGAACTGGGACGCCATGATAGACTACCTGGGCGATATGGCGACCGTGCATAAGAACACCAAAATACTGATCTTAGTGGATAATGTGGCAGGAATGCGCGCCGCGGCCCCCAAACTGTATGACGAGCTGCGCGGGGTATGCGGCCTGGCATGTAACAACGCGCGCGAGTGGAGCAGAAATACGGTAATTTTAAAATTTGCGTTTGTGGCCTAAAATCAGGGAGTTATTAATGAAAAAAAATACTATCCGTCTGTTCGCCGCTTTTCTGGCGGCGTCTTTCTTCGGCGGCGCGGCTTTCTGCGCCGACGCGCCCGCTGCGCCCGCCGTGCTCGCTGCGGCTTCCGGCTATCATCTGATCAAAAAGATCCCGCTAGCCGACGACGGCTTTTGGGATTATCTGTCTATCGACGGCGCGGCCCGCCGCCTTTACATTTCGCGCGGCAACCGGGTGACCGTGGTCGACATAGACTCATACACGGTGGCCGGCGAGGTGACGGGTTTGTCCGGCGTGCACGGCGCCGCCATAGCGCCGGAGTTCAGCCGCGGCTTCATCAGCAACGGCAAGACTAACACCGTTACCATCTTCGACACCGCCTCGCTTAAAACGCTGGGAGAGGTCAAAGCGGGTGAAGGTCCGGACTCGATAATCTACGATCCGGCCTCGCGCCGCGTTTTCGGCTTCAACGGCAAAAGCAAGGACGCCACCGTTATTGACGCTTCCAGCGGCAATGTGGTGGGCACCGTGGCCCTGGCCGGCCGCCCCGAATTCGCCGCCTCGGACGGCAAGGGCCGGGTCTATGTCAACCTTGAGGATAAGAGCTCGGTGGCTGTCATAGATTCATTGACGCTGGGGGTTACGGCCCAGTGGAGCCTGTCTCCCTGTGAAGAACCCTCCGGTATGGCCATTGACGCCCTGAATATGCGGCTTTTCGTGGGCTGTTCCAATAAGATGATGGCCATTGTTAACGCCGCCACCGGCGTGGTGATCTCCACCATGCCCATAGGCGACCGCGTGGATGCGAACACTTTCGACCCCTGGACGGGCTTCGCCTTCAGCTCCAACGGGGACGGCACGCTTACTGTGGTGCATGAGGACTCGCCTGACAAATTCACCGTGGCGGAGAACGTGGTCACCCAAAAAGGCACCCGCACGATGGCGCTGGACCTCGTAACGCACCGCGCCTTCCTGATGGCGGCCTCTTACGGCCCGGCCCCCGCGCCGAGTCCGGAGCACCCGCGCTCAAAGCCGCAGATCCTGCCCGGCACAGTCGCTTTACTGGTCTTTGGCCAATAAAGCGTTTACTGGCAGATCAAAAAAAGCCCGGCGCAGGCCGGGCTTTTCATTTTAGCCCGTAAACCTGTGTTTATAATAAGGTCACCATAGAACTATATTTATCTCTACATAGAATAAAGGGAGTTGCCTGAGGCGCCAGCCTGCCCTGGTGAAAAAGATCATTGATTTATAAGCGCTTTTTTGTGAGGCCCAGGCCACAGTACCTAAGGGCCTACGTTTATAGGCCTACGCCGCGTAGGCCTTAATAGTTTATTAATTTGGGCACTTAGCCACTTATGGAAAACCGCCGGGCAAGGTATACTTTAAGTATGAAATCAACCAAAAACCTGGTTCCGGTGTCCGCAGTACTCCTCTCCTTAGCGCTTCTCCCCGTAAAAGCCCCTGCCCTTGATTTTGACGGTGGCTCCATGAGCTCTTTTTCCGAGAGCATAAGCAGCCTTAAAGCGCAGTCGAAGGACCTCAAGGCCCCGACCGTCTCTACCGCCACCGCGGATTCCAGCCAGCTCAACAATTTCTGGGAGAACCTTAAAGAGAATACCTCTGACGGCATCTGCAAGAACGCGGCGCTTAAGCTGAACCAGGACGGCAAACTTGCCGGCGACGCCCTTGTGGTGGGCGGCAAATTCCAGCGCTATATGAAGAAATTCCCCGACAACCGGGTGGCGCTGGTGGACGTGGTTGGCGTAAGCGTGGGTGGTACCGTAGGGCACAGCGTGGTGGACGTAGCCAACTCGGCCCCGCTGAGCGTCAGCATCTCCGCCAAGATGGAAGGCACCTCCATGGTGGTGCGCCCGCTGGAGAACGACAGCTACTGCAAGAACCTCGGCACCCTCGTTAAGCTTTACGAAGTCAAAACCATTCTTCCCGTCAATACGAAGCGCATAACCAATATGGAAGTGGGCGAAATCTGGAAGATGCCCTTCGCGCTGCATTTCGGCTTCGGCCTCGGCGTGGGCGCCACCATAGACAACTTGGTCAACGTTTCCGTCTCGGCCGGCGATTCCCGCGACACCAAGCCCGCCGTAAGCCTTTACCGGATGGACCCTAACACCCTGCGCCTGCGCCTCCGCCTGGACCGCGTGGAAGTGCGCTCCGTGGGGGCCTCTATAAACACCGTGCAGATCCCGATGAGCGACCTGGGACTGATCAGCGGCACCAATATGATCGCCGCCGCCGCCAACAAAGCGGTCAATAACGCGATCTTCGACCAGATCAATAAAGCCATCTCCTTCCAGCTCTCCTTCGGCCACTCGCAGACCTTCGGCAAGAAGCTGCTGGTGGAGTTCCTGCTCAACCCCAACGACCCCGAGCAGATGGCCAACCTGGTGAAGTTCATGAACGGCGATTTCGGCATCCTTAAGCGCTTCATCGATATGGGCCTGCACTTCAACCACTTTTCCGAGAGCGACGAGGCCTCCAGCGGCGTGGGCGAGATCTCCGGTGTAGCCGCCGAGACCGGCAACGCGCTCGGCGCCGACTCCAGCTTCGCCGGCAGCGACATCTACCACGGCCACTCCAACAATCTGCACATAGTCGTGCCGATAATCCACTCACACGACACCACCTGGGCCTCCTCCTACAACCGCTACCAGTCGCTGGACCGGGACGGCGAGACCATACACGTGCAGCAGAAGACCCGCGTTTCCAACGGCAACTCCATCAACCTCCCCTTCGTCGGCACGGTCATTAAATACAACTCCCAGAAGAACGTCTACGTGATCAACAAAGAAAGCACCAGCGGCACCGCCACCCGCCCGGCCTTCCTGTACCAGCAGTACGAAGGCTTCGTGAAGGAAGGCGACGGCACCGCCCGCTATATGATAGAGAAAGCCAACGGCGTGCTGAAGTACGTGGGCGTACACGGCAACGGCACGGACGCCGGCAACGTGCTGCCCTCCACGGAGATCTTCCCTCCGCTGCCGGAAGAAACCGTCAGCTACCAGGGGAACGAGGCGACCAGCCAGCCCACCAAGACCTACAAAGACGCCGTGATGAGCTTTAAACTGATGATCAATGACGGCGGTGTGCAGGAGATCATAATGGCTCCCGTGGAAGCTATCATGAAGGCCTATATGAACGCGATGCGCGAGACCGAGGCCGCCATAATAAACAAGATAATGGACCTCTTCACCTTCGACAAAAAAGGCGCCGTGACCTACGACCAGCGGGCCGTAGAGACGCGCCTCGGCGTCAGTTCCTCCCCCGGCCAGGACGAATATAACCCGATGGACACCGTGCGCCAGCTGGCCAATACGGCCACGCAGGTGATACGCGACATCGTTTCCATAAAAAATGCCGGTAACTGGAAGGCTCAGTCCGAGCAGTTCTCCAAGGTGGCTGCGGGCAGCTCCAAGAGCGGTCTGTCCTACGAGAACTTCCTGAAGGTGGCGGTGCAGCTGGTGGACTCGAAGGACGTTTCCGCCGCCGTGTACATCCACACCGACAAGCACGTGAAGGGCGAGGCCGACGTGACCCAGACCTACAACTTCTTCAACAGCCGCGACAACAGCTTCGACAACACCCTGTCCGAAGTGACCCAGATGCAGAACCGCTTCAACGACCCCGCGGAGCTTACCGACTAAGTCTAGGCTCAGCTTCGAAAAAAAACATCCCCCGGAATGCCGGGGGATGTTTTTTGCCGTGCGCGAGCCTTTAAGGCTTTTTAGGAGGAGCTACAGGGATCGGTCTTCCTGACCCGGCTGCACCGCGAGGAAATACTCGGGCCAGACCAGCAGGTCGGCGTAGCTGGTTTCCGGTTTTAGGCTGAACCCGACCAGGGCCTAGCGGGCCAACGGTGAGAGCTTGTTAATGGATATGTCCTCCGGGAACGCTCCCGCTTTGCGGAGCGTCCCCGTAAAAATTCCTTCCGGGCGCCGGACTATTTTATTTTCCTGTCCACGCCGAAGATGTAGGCCATCAGCGCCGCGCGGGCCCACATGCCGTTGCGTTCCTGGCGCCAGAACACCGCGCGCGGGTCCTCGTCCACGGACACCTCTATCTCGTGGCGGCGGGGCAGCGGGTGCATTATAATGCAGGTTTTTTTGATGTTCTTCAGGTGCTCAGCCTTGAAGTAGAAGGGGGAGTAGTCCACGCCTTTGGACTCTCCGGACTTGTCGTGCTCGTCCTGTATGCGGGTCATGTAGATGGCGTCCGCGGTCTTCATCACGCCCTGGAAGTCCTCGGTCTCCTGGAACGGGATATTGTGCCGTTTCAGGAATTCCAGGATGTCGGCCTCCATGCGGAACTCTTTCGGCGAGACGAAGGAGAGGGAGACGTTCTTGTAGTTCTTCATCAGGTAGCTGAGGGAGCGCACCGTGCGGCCGCGCTTCAGGTCGCCCACCATGACGATGTGCTTGTTATCCAGTTCGCCGTCGAAGCTGCGGTACAGGGTATAGGTGTCCAGCAGCGCCTGCGTGGGGTGCTGGTCCTTGCCTGAGCCGCCGTTGACTATGGGCACCGGGCGGCCGGTGCGGTTCATCAGCCAGGCGGTCTTCTCCACGAAGCCGGGAGCGGGGTGGCGCATGATAATCATGTCTACATAGCTCGAGAAGGTGCGCACGGTGTCCTCGGGGGTTTCGCCTTTCACTTCGGAGGAGGTGGAGGTGTCGCGTATTTCCGAGGTCTTTATGCCCAGGATGTGGGCCGCGTTCAGGAACGACATGAACGTGCGGGTGGAGGGCTGCACGAAATAGAGCATGGCGCGCTTGTCGGAGAGGAGGCTCCCGATGTGGTCGGCCCCGTCCTTTTTCTGCGTTACCGCGCGCAGGCTGTCGGCGGTCTTAAAGAGGTGCTCAAGCAGCTCGCGGTTGAGTTGCTGGGCGAACAGGCAGTCGTACAGGCGGCCGTTATTCGAGAAGTAAGGTATTTTTTCGGAGATGGGACGGGGATAGAAATTCTCCCAATCCGGCTGCACGCTGGTCATTTCCTGCGTTCTTTGCATGGTCTTCCTCCTGGATTTAAAATGCGTTATGATCTTTTTGCCGGACGGACTGGTCAGGACGGTCCGGTGGAGGGCAAGGGTATGGGCCTGTCGGGCACGGGCTCTCGCACACCGTGCTCGGCCCTCCTCTCTCGGCCTCCGCGCTTACGCAAGCGTCGGCCTCCGACAGGGCCCGCCGAACCCACACCCTTGCCCTCCACCGGAGAGTTTTGTTGACCTTCTTAGTATTAAAGAGCTAAATTAAGTTTTAAAACCACACGTCAGGGCTAGATCTTTTTTACTAGGTCCAGGAGGATTAGCTGGTTGTTATGGCCGAGTTTTACTTTGGCTATTACGGAGCCGGAGCGCGCGTCTTTGAGCGGGTTGTCCTCGTTAAGGAAGAAGCGCTCTATGCCGTATCTGGCCGAAGGGCGGAAACCGTACCCTTTCTCGGCCCTGGCCCAATTGCCCTCACCGGCCGGAGGTGTCACTGCGCAATCGGTCGCTTCATACACAGGTAACGGGCCGCTTGCGGAGTTGAAGGTCTTACCCCTGTTCTCCAGCTTCACGAAGAACACGCTGTTCTTGGTTAAGGCGGGGCAGTTCCCGGCCTGCGGGTCCCCGATATTGTAGGAGAGCGCCACGAAGGTCCCGCTTATCAGGTCGCGCGGGTCCACGGGGCGGGTCTCAAGGTAGAACTCCGGAGAGGCGGCGCCTTTTGAAGAAAGCAGATAGCCGCCCCAGGCTATGAATATGACGAGCTGCAGGCCGAGCACTATCCTTAATTTGTTCATTTCTTCACCGACTCTATCAGGGCTTTACGGCCCCTGTTTATAAAATAAGCCAGCGCGGCAAAGGCCAGGCCGGTCGCGATAAAGGCCAGCCCGCTCTTGAGCAGCCCGCCGAAGATGTCTACGAAGCGCGTTACAGCGGTAAGGGTTATTACGGCCACGCCGCGGTTTATCAGTTTCTCGTCGGAGTTCTTAGCGCCGCTTATTATGCAGCCGGTGCCGAAGGCGGCCAGTATCAGGTTCGCCAGCACGGCCAGCATCTTGGCCGAGCCGGTATTGGCGTCGAAAAGCAGGAAGGCGCAGAGCATGGAGAGTCCTAGCAGGCCTTTCGCCAAATAGTCTTCCAGCCTGCCTTCGGGCAGCACGTGCTGTTTGCGCAGGGCCAGGGTGGCCGCCGCCGCCGCGAATACCGCCCATGTGACTACCGCGCCGGCGGGGGTGTCGGTATGGCCGAAGACGTTGTAGCTGTCCGGCCTGTAATGCCAGAAGAAGGTCATGGCATAGACCGCGCCGACCCAGAGCGTAAGTGGGGTGCCGGCCTTGCCGTTCTCGTCCCCGTCGTCCCACTCCAGCCACAGCACCGCCAGCGACATGCCGGCCAGCAGCACCAGCGCTTCGGAGCGGACTTTTATGGCGGTGTCTGCCACAAGCATGAAGAAAAGCCAGACGGCGCCGGCGCCGAGCGGTTTGTCCAGTTTCTTTCCGGGGTAAAGGGCGAAGCCGGCGGCCAGAACGCCCAGGGCCAGCGCCCAATGCCACAGCGGCTGCGCGGACTGGTTATAGTGTATGGTCAGGGAAAGGATGCTCTGGGCGCCCAGCGTGCCCCAGTAAAGCGCGGCGAAAAGCAGCACCGAGCAAAGGTAGGCGGCCAGGGGCCTTTTCGAGAGCAGGGCCAGCGGGGCTGAAAGGGCGGCCCAGGCCAGGTACGGCTTCACCGGGTCCCCGCTCAGGTTGAAGATCTGCGCGTAAAGGCCTATGCCCAGCACCGGCATGAAAAACCAGAGCGTTTCCAGCGGTATGGCGGCGGCCGGTTTTTCTTCAAAGCGGATGGAGGCCTCGGCCGCGCCTGCGAAGAGCAGCAGGAAGGCGCCCATCTTGGCTATGGCGCCTATCTTGTCCCAGTTGTGGGCCGCTATAAGTATAACGCCCATGGCTATGAAAAGTCCGGAGGCGGCGGCTATCCAGTGGACCGCTTTGAAGGAAGCGAAGGCGCGGCCGGAGTAGGCGCGTTCCCAGACGCGGTCGGCCTGCTCGGGCGTAATAATACCCGCGGACGCCGCCCCGGCGAGGTCCGCTTTAAGTTTTTTGTAATAGGCCATGTTATCCCCGTACTTAATTATATTAAAAAAACGGGGGTGCCTATTTTATAGAATTGATACATGCTTGACCGTGACAGGATGCTGAATATCGCCGGCTGGACTGCTTTCGCCCTGGCCTGCTCGGCGTTCTTTCTGCCGGTCATAAACCCCGACATTTTCTGGCATTTCTCCGCCGGCAGGTACACGCTGGCGCATCTGGGCCCGCCGCGCGCCGATTTTCTCTCCTGGCCGCTTTACGGGAAGGAATGGGTGGATTTTGAATGGCTGCCGCAGGTTTTTTATTACCTTATATATAAGGCCGGCGGTTTTACCGCGCTGCTTTTCTTAAAGGCGCTGCTGCTGGCCCTGACGCTGCTGGTTTTCCGCGCCGCGGCCCTGCTTTACGGGCGGCGGGAGGCCCTTATAGCGGCGCTGCCGTTCTTCTCCGCCGCTATTATAACCAACAGCGACCTGCGCCCGGAAAATTTCAGCCTGCTTTTTTTCGCCGTTACGCTTTATTTCCTTGAGCGGACCCGGCTGTACGGGTTTCCGGAAAGGCGGCTGGCTTTGCCCACGGCCGCGTTTTTTTTCGCGCTGTGGGCCAATCTCCACGCCGGCTACCTTTACGGGCTGGCGCTGGCCGGGCTTTACGCCGCCGGGGAATTCTTCGAGGAGGAACTGCCCTGCATCTACGGCAAAGCGCCTTTCGCCCGGCCGACAAAGAGCCTCCGGTATCTGGAGCTCTTCTTCGCCGGCCTGGTCTCGAGCCTGGCCAACCCTTACGGCTGGAAGATCTATTCCGTCATCGCCAACCACCAGAAATACGCCGCCGTGCTGCAGGAGTACATCCAGGAGTGGAACACTTTTGACCTGCTGAACGTCTACCAATGGCCCTACGTGGCGGCGCTGCTGCTGGTGCTGGGCAGCCTGGCGTTCTTTCTGCTGCGGCGCAAGCATATACGGTACACCCACCTCGCAGCCCTGCTGTTCTTCGCCTGGGCCTCGGCCGGCCACGCCCGGCACATTCCGTTCTTCGTGATGACCGGGCTGGTATTCACGCTGGCGCTGCCCTGGGAGGAACTCCGGGTCTCCGGCCTGAAACGCGCCGCCGCGGCCGGGCTTTCTCTCGTCCTCATTTTCTTGTTCTACGGCGCTTACATCTGGCCCCAGTATACCGGCAAGGCCACCGGCTTCAGGTGGGGCTCGCAGGGGCTGGCGTCCTTCCTGCGGGCTAACAAGACGGAACTTTCCGGCCTGCGGCTCTACAACCCCTGGGGCTGGGGCGGCTGGCTGGGCTGGGAGCTGGGGCCGGAGTATAAGGTCTTCATCGACGGGCGTTATCTTTTCCACGACAAGATAGAGGAAGTGTCCGAACTGCGCGAAGGCACTGGGAAATGGCAGGCGCTCGAGGCGAAATATTCTTTCGGCCTGGCGCTGATAACGCTGGACGAGCCGAAGGTGCCGGTGCGCCAGAAGCTGGCCGGAGGCGGCGAAACCATGTACTGGCGGCCGGCGTACCTGTTCGCCCTGCCGCGCCGGGACTGGGCCGTGGTCTACTGGGACAACAGCGTGGCCGCGCTGGCGCGGCGGACGGCCGTGCCCGCCGCTTGGCTGGCGGAGCATGAATACAGGTACCTGCGCCCCGACGACACGCTGAACCTTGTGGAGCCGGTGCTGGCCGGGGATATCCCGCTGTCGGCGCTGAGGACGGAGATGCAGAGATATCTGAAGAACCACCAGGCCGGCAACGAGGACTCTTTGAGCTCCGGGGTAATAAGGTTCGTGCGCGAAATGGAGAAGCTGTGCGCGCGCAAGGGGAGCAAATGCGCGAAATAATAGCCGAGGTAAGAGCGCACCCGCTGGCGCTGTTCGCCGATTTTAGGCGGCTTTTTCTGGGCCGGGTCATTTCCGCCGTGGGGGACAAGTTCTTCTCCATCGCCATAGCCTGGTGGGTGCTTTCCACCGCGGGGGAGAACTCCAAATTTCACCTGGGCCTGATTATGGCCGTGAACGTGCTGCCGGTGATCGTGTTCGGCCCTCTGCTGGGCACGCTTTCGGACCGGTCCAATAAAAGGCGCGTGATGCTGGCCGCGGACGCGGCCCGGGGGCTCCTGGTGCTGACGCTGGCCCTGCTGCTGTGGAGCGGCCGCCTCAACCTCTACTGGCTCTACTCTATCTGCTTCCTTATTTCCGGCTTCGGCCCTCTTTTTGAGTCGGCGGTGGCGGCGTCCATAGCCCGCCTGACCTCGCCGGAAAAAATGCCCCAGGCCGTGGCGGTAGACTCCTCCGTGCTGCAGCTCTCCAATGTCGTAGGTTCGGCGCTGGGCAGCGTGCTGATGGCCGTGGTGGGTGTGGCCGGGGCTTTCCTTTTCAACGCCGCCGGCTACGCGGCGTCCTTCGCCGCAGTCTGGGGGATACGGACGGGGCTGGAACCCCAGGAGCGCGTGGATAGTTCTTTTATAGAGGAATTCAGGGAGGGGCTGGCCTATACTTTCGGCAATAGGCCGGTGCTGTGGCTGATACTGAGCTTCGCCACCTTCAATTTCTTCGTGTCGCCGATACTGATACTGATACCAATGATAGTGAAGTTCACGCTGAAGGAATCCGTGACCTGGCTGGCCGTCTTCGAAACCTTCTTCGCGCTGGGCTCGGCCGCGCTGGCGGCTTCGTTGAGCTTTAAAAAAGCGTACGTTAATATCTACGGGTGGCTCTTCGGCTCGTTGCTGCTGATGGGGGTAAGTTTCGGCGGGCTTTATTTCGCCGGCAACAAGTACGCGGTTTGCGCGCTGCTTTTCGCGGCCGGGGCCGCCCTGGGCGCCGGCAACACCGTGGCCATTACACTGTTCCAGTCCATAGTGCCCGACGAGATTAAGGGACGCTTCTTCTCCGTGCTGACCACCCTAGCCTACGCGGTGATGCCGCTGGCGTTCATGGTCAACGGCATGCTGGCCGAAAAATTCTCGGTGAATTTCTGCATAGCCATGAATTCTTCGGCCGTGCTCGCTCTCTCCTTCCTCATCCTGCTGCTGCCCCGCGTGGAACGTTAAAACTAAAGGTTTTGTTTTCAGGGTCATAGTTGCTCACTTAAAGACTTTCTCATTTTGAGATCGTATTCTTCCCATTCATCCCATTGTATAATTCTCAAAAAGACAACTAACCATCTCAAAATGAGAGGCATTTTCTTTGTTTATACATCACACAAAGATTTAAAATTTATAAATCTCCCAATGAAAAAGGCCCAAAATCATGTATTTAACCCCTTTTGGCATAAAAATTGCTATGTAGCGGGCACAAGCTGGGAAAGTAAAACTCTTGGAGGAAAATAGCATGAACGCGACACATATAATCAAATCACTTAATATGACCTGTGGAGAAACTCTGACCCTGGAAAAAGCCAAAGACCGTATGGAGTTTGAAGCGCTGCCTATCCTGGATACAAATAAAGGCATCTGTAGCACCGTGAATTTCTGTTACTGCCCATCAGAATGTGAGGGGTACTTCAATTGCCGGCCATTTAAGTGATTGGTGCCTGAAATTTCCAGTTGAGGGGGGGATCTGTCCTATAGAGACTGACATTTCGGGTCTAATTAAAAAGTGAGTTCGGTTAAATGTCAGCCTTATAAGCAGATTTCCCTTCCAACTCGGGAATCAGGGCTAAGTTCAGGCAGTGGCTGTGAATATAATTGGATTAGTAATATCCTGAAAACGGTGGTGGAGGGTAATATATGAAACAACTCCTTATTATGATGTTCTTTGTTGTGCCATTATCTGCTAATGATGCGAATCCTGTTCCGGCTGTCCCCGGTTTGGATATCTCCGTAAATGTGGGGGGATTTGAGGATGATATTGCCAGCGTGTCTGCAAAATTGAGAGATGAAATAAAGAAAAACCGCATAAAAAGTGTGGCGGCTAAAGTTAGCGAGGCGATAAATAAACATGACCCGGACTCAGCTCAAAAGGCGCTGGACCAGATACTTAATGAGCTCCCTGAGCTGGTCAGCAGAGAAAGTGCGGGTGTCTGGCGTTACCAAGGCTTGATCCATCTTTGGAAAAACAATTTTGACGAAGCCTACGGCGATTTTGACCGCATTGTTAAACTTATTGAGAAGGTTTACCCCGGTGGAATACAGACCAGCAGTGATAATTTTTCCGAAGTCGTTTTTATATCAAATGCGTACTTCAACCGTGGCTCAACGGCGCTTCAAAAAAATCTTTACGCGGCGGCCGTGAAGGATATCGACATCGCAATAAGCCTCCGTCCCGCCTTTTTCATGTATCACGAGAAAACCCAGGCGCTTATAGGCCTGAAGAAATATAAGGAAGCTGCGGAAGCATATGATCTGGCGTACAAAATGAATAATCAAGTTGTTGAAAGCCCGGATAGTACGTACATTTGCGGAGAACTGGCCAAGAATGGGATTTCCTCCAAAGCTTGTTCAGTTAAAAAACTGTAAGGAGGCCTCCCTATGAATGAATATTTTACAAGTCAATATCTGAACGTTATCGATCTTGGAGAAACATCCCTGCTGTTTAACGGCACCAATGGCTGCCTTGATGAGGTGTCGAAAGAGCTTGGGGGGCGGCTGTCGGATAAAAAAAGTATTAAGGATTTTTCTTTCCTTGGAAAAGACGATATCTCTTTTTTGGCGAAGCGCGGGCATATAACCCACCTGGCGCCCGAGGTGGAGTGGAAACGTTTCCGCGATTTGGCCGCCGCCATCCACAATAAAAAGGCAGCAGGGCGGTCTTACGCGATGATAAAGTTGTTGATGAGCTACAACTGCAACCTGGACTGCAAATACTGCTATCAGCGCATGCACCGCCCGGGCAAGTCACATGCAGTAATGAGCGAAGCTCTTTTGGACAGTCTTTTCGAAAATCACCTTCCATCCCTTTTTCCGGGAGTGGATATCAAGAACACCAAAATATCTTTTTATGGCGGCGAGCCTTTTCTGTCATCAAACGAGAAAATAGTACGCAAAGCACTTTTTCACGCCAAGAAGCACGGGATGCAGTCTGGCGCCATAACTAACGCTACAATGGTAGACAGTATGCCGGATATTTTCGGGACCGAACCCGGAACAGTTAGTATGGTCCAGGTGTCGCTGGACGGCAACCGCGAGGAACATGACAATTCACGGGTCCCTATTTCAGGCGGAAAAACCTTCGACCGGATAATTGAAAACATAAAAATGCTTCTTGAGCGTGGAACCAAGGTGAATGTCCGGTTGAACCTTGATAAACGCACAATTGAGTCCATTCCTCCCTTGCTTGAAGAGCTTAAAAGCAGGAAAGTGATCGGGCAGCCCAACTGCCTTATATATGCCAGCCCGCTTCAGAATAACATGGGAAGCGTAGATGATGCCAACTTTATGGATGTTTACTCCCTTTCCACCCGCATGGCTAAGCTGGGTGTGGATATGGAACATCCCGTAAGTCTGCGGGCTAACGAGATGAGTCATCTGTTCGGGATGGAAAAAGGCCTGGGCCTAAACAGGACTGCGTATTGTATGCAGAGCACCCAGAGCGCGATAATAGTGGACCCTTTCGGTGACCTTTACTCTTGTTTCGAAGAGGCTGGTCACCCGGAGTACAGGATAGGCAGTATCTCCGCAGGGAAGGTTAAGTTCTATCCGCTATTGGAAAAGTACCGGACCCGCCATATAGCCAACATGGAAGAGTGTGTTAAATGTTCGGTCGCGTTGGCTTGCGGGGGCCAATGCGGCGCCAAGGGCCGGACTGAGACAGGGGATTTATTGCGGCCTTATTGCCCTGACTTTAAGGCTACAATACTTGAGTCTGTGAAGTGCGCCTACATGAAAAACAAGAAAGAGTCAAAAGATTGAGAACTCTCGATTGCCTTCCTGGGATCTATGGCCGCCACTGACACCATATACCAAAACCATCTGAAAAATGGATATCCCGTTCAAAGGGATGCAGGGGCGCTTATAATTACCGATACTTCCTGCTATCAGTTGAGTGAAGAGACCACTTGGTTGATAGCGGGTTTGCCGGACAACGGCGGGAAGGAATTGTATTTTAATGCTCTGTCCGGCCTTGGTCTCAATGAGCCTCAAAAAATATTTGACAAGCTTGTTGCGCTGGGGGCGTTGCGTGAAAAAGAGAAACGTTCCTGGAAAGATATATTAGGAATGATCCTGACGCCAAAGATAAAGCTGTTTTCTGCGCAGTTTCAGGAAAAGTTTTTCCAGTTTTTCGAAGTCCGCGCCGTAGAAATTAATAAAGTTGTGCAAATTCTCGCTGTTATTTCAGTTCTTGGGCTGTCATGGGGGGCGGCGCTATTGATCGCCGGGCCTAAAAATGTGCTCCCGATTTCTTTGACCGGAGAAGCGAATGGTTTTGTAGTGTTCCTTCTGGTAATGGCTGGCAGTCTGATACATGAATTGGGGCATTCATTCGCCGCTATGGTGTCAGGTATCGGGCTAAGGCCAATAGGTTTTTCGGTTTATCTTATCTACCCTGTCTTTTATACCAATGTTTCAGGCATTGAAAAAGTCAGTCTTTGGAAAAAAGTGCTTATCGACTGTGGAGGATTCGTTTTTCAGGGAGTGTTTTTGTTCATGCTTTTGCTGTTGTGTACCTTTACCGGGAGCTCTACCGTTGCAGAGTCTGCGCGCTGGATAGTTGTTATAGTTCTATTCAACCTTAATCCGTTTTTTCGGACTGATGGATACTGGCTTTATAAAGACGTATACTCTGAATTTAATACACGGCAATGGGCGCGTACCACGCATTACCTTTATTTGGCGGCATTTGCCGCATTCTCAGGTTATTTCCTATGGCGGATCTGCGGTAGGGTTGGATATATCTGGCACGGCCTGAACATGTTAATGCATTCGCCACGGTATTTCTTTTCCGGGGGTTACCGTATAGTTTTATGCGCCTATTTTATTCTTGTTGGGTTTGCCGGCGGCTTGGGGCGTTTTAAAGAAGGTCATCAGGAGTGGAAAGACCTTACAAATAGTCAGGGTGAATAAAAATTTTGCGCAGGATATTTGTTCTGCTTAAATAGCAAGAGTGATACGGAGGAAAAATGAGGATATGTTTAGGTTTGGTTGTTTTGTTCTCTCTCTCGTCGGTTTCGGGGTATTGCGCTGAAAAAGAACAAAAAACTTTTTCCTCCGCTGGTTTGAACCGGCTTTATGTGACGACTGAAACCGGGGCGATAACCGTGGACGGGACCTCCCGAAATACCGTACTGGTAGAGATCTCCGGTAATGAACAGGATAAATGCATTCTGACTATGAATGTTGCGGCCGGCCGTCTTGTTCTAACTGCGGAGGGCCGCTCTTATACGCCCCCAAAGGGCTGGAAAAATATCTTTGGTCTCTTCAGGGGAGGAGAACGGCGTGTGGATTGCCCCGCAAGCTTCAATGTCTCTGCGCCTTCTTTTCTTGAACTTGAGGCGAAGGCTGGGACTGGTGATGTAAATGTGGCGGCAATGAGCGCCCATTCGTCTATCGAGGCCGGTACCGGCGATATTCTGCTCCGGGGGATTTCCGGCAGCCTTGCTGTGCAAAATGGGACAGGCGCTCTGACAGGATCGGCCTGTCCAAAGAATATGGTCATTAAAGGCGGCACCGGTAAAATACAAATTACAGGGCTTTGCGGTCCGGCTATTGTGCAGTCAGGGGGCGGCGGCGTAAATTTGGAATGGGATAGGGTTCCCAGTGAAGGCGATGTGCGTATTCAGACAGGTACTGGTTCGGTTCGCCTTGTTTTCCCTGATGCTGCGAAACTTAGCACGTCTTTATCAAGCGGTTTGGGGAGGATAACCAACGAGTTCGAAAACAGTAACGGTTTCCCGGTCTCCGTACAATCCGGTACAGGAAGCGTTTCAGTAATAAAATCCAAGGGGAATAAGACTTTATAATAAAGAATGCCTTATGTCGGCGTGGCCTTTATGCATGGAAGTTGTGGGCGACAATTGGAATGTGGTCTCTCACGATAAACCCCGCGGGATTTTAATAAAGGACGGGAGAATCATTTTCAAAGAGAGTTTAAGCATGGGCAATTCTAAATATAACAAAGGCACACAATCGGCGGAATTGCTGGGGCAATCTTAACACTTATCTTGTTCTGGAGCAGAGGCGATGCGCCCCGCAAATTCCTGCCAATGCTGTTGCTGGTGCTTATTTGCCTCATCCCATGGACCAGCGCTTCTCTTGGTAATTATGTGTATAAGAAGTGCGTTTCAAACCCGAATGGCATAAAGGATGAGGCTAATCCCAAAAAGTAGGTCTGTTGTGTCGCAGTTCTTACGCTCAATCCTTTATCCGCGAGAAGGGGCCTAATCGTTCATTGGTCCAAAGGCCCTTCCTTGGAACGGAATTCTTTGCAAGACTATCAGTGTAAGTTTCCTTGTAATTTGGGGGATTGAGTTATTTCTTTTTTCCCAACTCGGCCAGGTGTTTCAAGATGTCCAGCGCGGCCTCTTTCATAAACACGAGCATTTCCTGCTGTTTCTGCTCGGTGTAGCCCGGAACAAGCTCCGTAGCGCCTTTAGGCTTGTGCATCTTGAACGGATTAAAGATTCTTTCGCCGTGTCTCAGCAAATTCTTCCGGCCATTAATATATAATTTGGAAATGATTTTCAAAGACGCCGGAGACATAAAATGACCGAAGCAAAAAATATTCCCCTTTCGATGCCCAATCCAGACGAAAACGGCTTATTCCGCACACTCAACAGCATGGGGACCATGACGCCCTGCCCCGACATCTTCTCCAGCGCTTTCATCGAGTTCGCACCAAACGCTCCTGGCCGCTGCCTGGATATCGGCGCCGCCTACGGCGTATCGACTATTCCTGCTCTCGCGAAAGGGGCTTATGTCGTAGCTAACGACATAGACGAAAGGCACCTCCGGATACTTGTTTCGCGGGTCCCTGCGGAAGACCGCGCCCGCCTTGAGCTAGTGCCAGGAAACTTCCCCGATGAAATGGTTTTCCAGCCCGGCAGTTTTGGCGCGGTTCTTGTTTGCCGTGTTATGCATTTCTTTGACGGCCCACGGATAAATCGAGCTGCGGCCAAGGTTCTGGAATGGCTGGCCCCCGGTGGTAAAGTGTTCGTAGTAGCAGAGACGCCTTTTATCGGCACAGCCCGCGCCTTCTTCCCCACCTATGAAGCCAGACTTAAGGCAGGGAATCTGTGGCCAGGCGTGGTTGAGAACGTCTCCGCTCACGACCCGAATCGCGCGGGTTCGCTCCCAAGCCTTTTTCATCTGCTTGACGACCGCGTATTAAGCCGAGTCTTCACTTCCGCCGGTTTCACCATAGAGCGCCTGACGTATTTCGCGCGTCCGGATTACCCTGCCGACATCCGCTTGGATGGAAAGGAAAGTATCGGAATGATAGCAATAAAAAAATGAAGCCCTTCCGTGCAGTACGCTCACTTGGCTGGGCGCTGTTAATCTCGGTCACGACAGCAGTGTCCTTACACGCCTCGATAACACAATCCCCGTTGTTGACGCTTGAGGGCGGAAAACACGTATACACAGTGCGGAACATCCAGGTGATACTGGACCCGGCGCACTCCCTATCCATCGAGGAGATACTCCGCCTGGAGAGCGCTGGCAAAGCCCCGTGGAACTCCGCCAATAAGCTTAATTTCGGTTATTCAAAGGCCAGGTATTGGCTAAAACTAGAGATTGAGAACAAGTCCGCCGAAGAGTACAACTGGCTGCTGGAATTCGGCTACCCGCTTATACAAGTCCTTCACGTATACCGCTATTCCGACGCTGCGAAGCCTGAATATTGGCAGACCGGCAAGCTTGCCCCATTCGACAGCCGCCCTATAGCGCACCGCAACTTCCTCTTCAATTTTACATCCCGGAAAGGTGGCCGGACCATCTTTTATTTCATGTTGGAAAGCTCCGGCACACTACTTGCGCCGATAACAGTATATTCACAAAAGGAATTCCTGGGCCATAGCGCCGGGGTAGCGGCCGGGATAGGGATATATTGCGGCGTCATCTTGGCAATGGTCTTATTCAATTTCTTCTTGCTGGTCACCACGCGCGACAGGAACTACCTCTATTATATAGGGTACGCGCTATCATTCTGCCTGCTGATGAATACACTCAATGGGATGACCTACCAGCATCTCTGGCCGGAATTACCGAAATGGAACAACATCAGCGTTCCTGTGCTGGCAGGGATTTCTTATCTATTCCTCGCGCTCTTCACTCGCTCGATACTTGACACGCGCAGATACGCCCCACGCATGAACGCCGGGCTATACGCTATAACCGCCGGAGCCGTGTTCTTGGTATTAGGGGGCATATTTCATTATGGGTTGCTGGTAAGTAAATTCACTAGCTTCTTTATTTCAGCCGCGCCGCTCATCGTGCTCCCGATTTCACTCTGGTGCCTGCGCAAAGGCTCGCCGACCGCCGGCTACTATTCCCTCGCCTTAGGCTTCTTTCTCTTAGGGGCCGCGGTGCGCGCGGCCAGGGACTTAGCCTGGATACCGCAGAACCTGTTCGCGGACTACGGACCTTATTATGGGTCGGCAGCAGAAATGTTGCTGCTCTCTCTGGCCCTGGCCGTCCGAATCAGGCTGCTTAAGGAAGATAAACTTAAAGCTGAACTGCACACTCTTAAATCCGAACGCAGTCTGGCTGCCAGCCGGAATGAACTTGAAAGGCAAACGGCCATCGCCTCGATGGCCGCCCAGGTCGCCCATGACATCCGCTCCCCGCTCGTCGCCCTGGACGCCGCGCTCAAACACACGGAACAGTTCCCCGAGAAACAGCGGACTATTGTGCGCCACGCCGTCAACCGCATACGCGATATCGCCAACAACCTTCTTGAAAAGAACCGACAACAGTCGGGCACCGCGTCCACCACTGTAGCCGGCGAGCCCCCGGCCGTTCACCTGCTCTCAAGCCTGCTGGATCCGGTTATCACGGAGAAACGCCTTTCTTTCGAATCAAAGCCCGGGATCAACATTGATTTTAAACTGACACAGGAATCCTACGGTCTGTTCGCCAGGCTCCAGCCGGTTGAATTCAGGCGCATGATCTCTAATCTGGTCAACAATGCTGTTGAAGTGCTGGGCGATAAGGGTGCGGTCAATGTGGGTTTAACTCATGAAAACGGAAATATCATTTTAACCGTAGCCGACAACGGCAAAGGCATCCCGCCTGAAATATTGCTCAAACTTGGTCAAAGGGGAGAAACGCACGGCAAAACTGGCGGTTCGGGGCTGGGTTTGTATCATGCCAGGACCACGGCGGAAAGCTGGGACGGAAGTCTGGTTATCACCTCGGAATTAGGCAAGGGTACTACTGTTACAATACAACTTCCCAAGGCCGAAGCCCCGACGGAATTTATGCCGTTGTTGGAACTTGCCCCCGGCAGGCCGGTTGTGGTGCCGGTCCCTGCCACCGCTACAGGTGCTCGCGCCGCCTCCGTCGCCTTCAGAAATCGCACGGGGTCGGCCACCACCTGCGCCCACACAGACCGACGCCCATAAATATACTGCCGATATAATAACCCCGTTTCACGACTGCTTAAACCAAGCCCCGCTACCTTCCCGGCCAGCGCCTCGCAATCGCCTGCGTTGGCGCGCGCCAACGGTAGCAAATACCG
Source organism: uncultured Elusimicrobia bacterium (assembly GCA_903917735.1). Classification (GTDB taxonomy): domain Bacteria; phylum Elusimicrobiota; class Elusimicrobia; order Elusimicrobiales; family UBA9959; genus UBA9959. Next base: position 30,151 of record CAIXBR010000092.1, read on the forward strand.
CGCCGCCGCATACCCGCCACCAGTTGCTCCCGCTACGATTATCGGCTCCTGCTGGCCGTGCTCTTGCAACGACGCCAATAGCCGACGCTCAACCGCACGGCTTCGGATTCTAAGCCGTGCGTAATCAAGCTTCAACTCCTCCAGGTTAAGAACTATCGCCGCCATTACTAAGTTTTACCATCTCCCGGCCGGATTTGTCAGGATAGCACTGGTTTGCAAACATTTCTCGGCCTATCAGGTAATCGCATACGCCGTCGAGCTGGGCAGCCAATGAGTACTGGTTTGCAAACATTTCGCCAGATAGACCCTGTTCAGGGCACTTGAGCCCCTCAAGGTACGCTATTGGGTTCTTCTGTGGCGCCGCATATTTTGCCTGCGCCGCTCGCAGTCGCCGCATCCGCTCACGGGTCTGTTCGCGGTTGCGCGCCGTGTATTCAGGGTTGTTTTTACGGGTGGTGCTCCAGTAACCGCACGCTTTTGCCCAGGCCCGCTTCTTTTTGTGGCGCTCAGATAGACCGTCGGGATTGTTTTTCCACCAGACGCGCGCCATTTCCTGCTTCTTGCTCTGCCGGCATTCCCGCCGGCCGCAGAGGATCTGCCTGGAGGCATTGCGCGAATATGGTTGGAAATATCGGCCGCAGATTGCACAGCGTTTTGCTTTCATGGAAATGCCTCCAGTTATAAGGTAGCATCCGCCAAGAGAAACACAAAGGCCGTTACGGCGGTTTAGGGCCGCCTAAAGCCATTACTGATGAAGTCTGCGTTGGGTTTGTAAGGGTTAACGATTTGGCTGATCAATTCTGATTAGCAGAGGGTGGTCAAATCTGGCTAGCGCTCAAGAACCTGTCCGATTTTTTGACGGTCAGCCGGCTGCTCTCATAGGGCGGGATGAATCCACGAGACCCCAAAAGCGGACAAATTACAAGGGGGCTATGTCAGGAGGTCTGGATTCTCAAAAAGAAAATCTAGCCTCTCGGAATGAGATGCATTTTCTCTATTCTTAAATTCCCAAGAAATCTGCAAGTTTATGGTTCTCCAATGAAAGACCAAAAACAATGCATTTAGCCCCTCATGGCACAAAAATTGCCCTGTGGTGGGTGTAGGCAAAACCGGCGGGGGAAAGTTCTACCGGTGATTTTAAAAGAACGGAGAAATAAATGAAAAGATTAATGATAGTGGTGGCGGCGGTAGTAGGACTGGGTATTAGTTTTGCCCATGCCGGGGAAATGAAAATAGACTTCGACGGTAAACGTGTTGATTCAAGAAGTTTTATGGAGGCAATTAAGAGTGTTGCTTCCTACCAAAATGATAGTATAGGCAATGTAGAACCAGTCCAAGTGGGGATTGCGAGACCGGTTCCTTTGCTAACTCTGACTTCAGCGGGGAAAAAACCAAAAAGCAAACAGCAATTGATAAAAAGCATTTTGCACGATTATAATACTCAGATATTACATAACGAAGGGGTTGAAAGAAGTTTACAAGACGACGGAGTCATTGTCGCTTTTAAATTGCCCGGCGACATGTTAATCACAAAAAATGGTGAGACCTTATCCACTATTAGCGATCCGGCTCTGCAAGAAACGATACGCCTTGCCCTTTTGGAAAATGACAACATTATTATAGCTCCAGTGCGTGGGAGTTGTACTGAATGGGTTGCCCAGCAGGTCTGGCAGTATGTTTTAGGAAAGCTCGTCGAGAAAACAGTACAGGTTTGCGCTCACTATGCGGAAGAGGCTATAAACAATCATCCACCTGTTGTGCCGGAAAATCACCCATATCCGCAGGCTTCCGGTTATTCCCCGGGGTGCTACACCCATCCCAATGGCCAAGTTGTTTGTGAGTGATTATAATAATTAGGATGGGATACGGCAGGGTTTTCCCTGCCGTATCGTAAAAACATGATTGCAGAAAAGAAAACATTAAGCCAGTCAGATTTCGGACAAATTATTTGGGGGGTAATTGGTGTCTATTTGGCGGCAGTTATCCTGTTTCATTCAGCTCCGCCAGAGATCCTTGAGTTTGTGTATCATGTCGGAGTTTTATTAATACTGGCGTTTTTTTTAAGAAAACTTGGGATTAAGCGAATTGATTTAGAAAAATACACTTTAATCAATCTCAAGATAGATTTTATTAATGCGGTAAAATATTTTGCTCTTATAGCTTTAGGCATCGTTGCATTGCTTTCAGTTGCCGCTGGTTTCCTTTTGCTTGCTTCCAATTTAAACCCAGTAGTTGCGAATTTTTATAAGGGCGTCACAAATACTGCGAGTATTATGTCTCCGACGCAAATATTTCCACAAGCATTCAGTTCTCCTACAAGAACTTTTTTTTATCTGACCACTGTTTGTGCTATTGCCCCAATTGCGGAAGAGATATTTTATCGAAGATTTTTATTTGTTTTCTTGCGTAAGAAATATTGCAAGGTTACTGCAATAGTTGTTTCCGGCATAATTTTCGGGATTGGACATTTTGAGGGGTTTATTGTGGCAACATTAATGGGGATTATTCTTGCATATGTTTACGAAAAGGAAGATAAGTTGACAATCCCTGTGTTGATCCATATATTCAAAAATGTAACCGCCGTTCTGGCCGGCCTACTGTATGCTTATGTCGCGTAGCATTGTGTAATTAGCAGTCGCCTAAAAGCTTGGGGAGATTAAACTTTTTAAGTCACTTTGAGGGGAGCTATGTTGAGTATGGACAATTCTAAATACAACAAAGGCGCAGCCATCGGCGGAATTACTGGGGCGATCTTAACCCTTATCTTGTTGTGGAGCAGAGGTAATGCGCCCCGCAAATTCCTGCCGATGCTACTACTAGTGCTTATTTGCCTCATCCCATGGGTCAGTGCTTCTCTTGGCAATTATGCGTATAAGAAGTGTGTTTCAAAACCGAATGACATAAAGGATGAGGCTAATACAAAAAAGTAGGTTTTAGTCGAAACAGTTTCCTGCAACATCTACCTGCGCAAGGCGGGGGGAAGGTCAGTATCGGCAGATTTTGAATTGGATTTGGCTACAACTTTTCGAAAATTAGCACTATGTCGTAGTAATCAATCTGACATGTGTTACTGTGCAGGCATTTCAGTTCTTCCTGGAGGGAGCCAATGGCGTTCAAGTTCTGGTTGCTGGTTATCGCTTTAACCACCCCGGCATTAAATAGCATTTTCCCAAAGTTCTCTTTTTGGATTTTTGAATGCGTGGGAAGTTTGAGCAGTTCTCGATGCGCGAGCCGGAAACCGGAGTCGATAAAAGCTCTGGTCGTATGTCTTTCCAATTCCGAACTTGGTCCCCTTTTGTAAAATTTTACAAATTGCTCGCTAATATAGGCATATGACTTTATCACCGGATTCGTTTGTATGGAAAAGGACTCGACTACGATAACGATGCCTTTTTGCGGAAGTAGTCTGGAGGCCTCGCGGCATAACTGGTCTTTCTCGGGATAGTGCTGGAAAACAAAACGGAAAAACAGGCAATCGGTGGTCTTTTTATATGTCGCTAACGCGATATTAATAAAGTTAACATCCGAATTGGGAAATTTCGCCAATGTTTTGTCATAAAAATATTTCTCCGGTTCCAACCCATCGACGCTGAACGCGGAATCCTTTTTTAAGGCTACAGTCAAGTCTCCCGACCCAAACCCAACATCGACGAGATGTCTGACTTTGAAATTGGAAAGGTATTTTTGGATGGCCTCTACTTCAAAAGGGTTAATGACGCCAAATTGAAGTTCGAAAAGCTTATACCACTCATTGAGAATGTTCTCATCGTTCGTTGCGCGTTCAAACATTGATTTCATTTTATAATTAGGGGTTGGAGACGATTCCGGGATAAGAGCCGCAGCTTTTCGTATACAATTATTTAATTATATATAATACTTTGATTTCGAAAATGAAAAATAAAACTATTTTTCTGTCCACAGCGGCGAATATGCTTGCCGGCGGGATGTTCTTCCTTTTGCTGCTCATTGCGGTTGAGCCTGCGTATAAAAACACGTTGGGGAATGCCCTGGCGCTATCGTCTCTTCTTGTTACGCTCACTCAGGTCGGCAGATTATTGTCGTCTTCTATCGCCGCGGCGTTTTCCCGCTCAAAGCAGCCTCTGGGGCTTTTTTGCGCCTTTCTGTCCCTGGGTCTGGCGTTTTTCCTGTTATACCTCTCAATTCACATGAAGTTGCCTATGCTTATCCTAGTAAGCGCTATTTTTATGGGGCTTGGGCATTCCTTATCAAATATAGAACTGAGGACTATCGCCACAACAAGTACCCCTGCGGTCTCCTTAAGCGAGTTTACCGTCTATTCTTTTATCGGGTGGTTTTTGGGTTTAAGCGCCGTCGGAGCGTTTTCGGCTCGTTTTAGTTTCGAAACTATCTCCCTTCTTGCGGCCATAGTCCCAGCGCCGCTTATGGTTATAATAAGCAAAACTCGGCACACAGCGGCGGATCCCGGTGACAAAGGCCTCTCTTTAATAAATCTTTCCGGCCTGACAAAAATAGACCGCGGCAATATGTTCTGGATCTGGATGGGTGCTTTCCTCAATTCGCTGCAGGTCACATTGTTCAACGCGTCGATAGTAGTTTTCATCAAAGCCAATCTGAGCCTGAGCAATATAGGGTTAAGTCTAGTGTTAGCGCCCGTTTTCTTTGCCGGTCTTTTTCTGCTTCCTGCCAGAGTTAGAAAACAATTTGAACCGATCCCCAACAAATCGCTTTGGCAAAGTGTGCAGGGTTTTAGACTCTTGTCGACTTTGATCGTGCTTACGACCACTTCGCTTTGGGTCGCGCTTGCCGCCCTTCCATTCTTCGGATTACTGATGAATATGGGAGCGATCTGTCAGTTAAGGGCGGCAAGGGAGATGCTGGGCAAGGAACATCAGAAAATAACGCACTCAGTTATGGAAATTGCTGTCGTCGCGGGGGGATTTGCCGTTACGATGCTGAATTTTACCGGCCTATCCACCCGTGGTTTGATCTCGCTTATCGCGCTTATGATTGCGGCTTGGTTCATAGTCCCAAAGCTGGGTGGCGGTTTTAAGGACCTTAGGTTGGAAAAAACCGATATGGGGAGCTAATAATGAAATTCTACTGGATAGATGCTCTTAATGAATACGAAAATACGATAACAAACGGCGTCCTGAGGGTTTTTGAAACAATCTATAAGCCGTATGCCAGAGAAAATGGTTTTGAGTTCGAATATATTGATGCGGCCGGCATCGTACCGGCCTCCTCCGGTAAAAACATGATCTTGTATGAGGGGAAGGATATCCTGCAAAACCAAGCCTCCGTGTTTATTTCTTATGCCAATGCGCAGCCTCAACTGGAAAAAATCCTGGAATCTGTCACGCGCATTGCGTATCAGAGCAACACTTGGACCATAGCGAACCGTACAGGGAAGGGGATATTCCTGGACAAGGACAAATTCGCCGGGATTTCAATGGCAAGAGAACTGGGGGTGCCGGTGCTTCCTACGGTCATTATTCCATCCAATAAAAAAAGCCGCACTTTAATAAAAGATATAGAAGCTGTTTTGGGGGCCTATCCATATATCGTAAAGCCTAAAGAGATGCTGGCGGGGATAGGCATTATTAAAATTGACAGTGCTGAATCGTTTAAATCAATTCTTGATATCGTGGGGCAATCCGCCAAAGATTATATCGCCCAGCCATTTATTGGGGATGCGCGGGATTACCGGGTGTATACGGACTGCGGCAAGGTCATCGCCTGCCTGCAGCGGCAGCCCGCAGATGGGGAGTATCTTGCCAGCATTTCTCGCTCCGGGAAAGGGGCGGGAGTCACGGCCCCCGAAAACATCGCGGCTTTAACGGAGACAATAGCGGGGGCTTTCGGCGGCGATTATTTATGCGTTGACTGGCTGGCGGCCGGAGATAAATTCTGGTTTTCAGAAATTGAGAGCGGTGGTGGTTTCTCGGCCTTACCGGAGCCCGAAAGGGGACGGGTGGCTAAGGCTTTTTTCAACTCGAATAGGAAAGGAAGCGTTAAGTGATCTCCAATGATATTGTGGAGGCAAGGGAATTAACCAACAATCTTGCGGTATCCTTCCTGATAATCGGCATATCTGTTTTTGTCTTGCTGGTGTATGCGTCATACAATCCCAAATTCGACACTACGTTGGAGGATAATATTTCCAAAGTCACTATCATTGGGGATAATGACAGGGTAATAAAACAAGGCGGGCTGGAAATACTCTCAAATATCCCGCCAAACGGAAAAATACTTTCTTTTGTCGTCAATAATCCAGCCAATACCGGAGAATTAGGTTCCTCACAGGCTTTATACCTCACCCCGATGCAAAGCCCCTTCCGGATAAAAAGCAAAAATTCCGTATTGCTGAGCGACGGTGATTTCGACAATAATATCCCGCCAAAAGCCCTTGATATACTTTATTCTTTAGCTCCTTTGGAGACAAATCCTTCGATGATAGTGGAAACCAGGCTTTCCTCGTTGAGCGGAAGTCATTTGGTATTTATGAAGCGGTCGGGTTTTGGCAGATATGAGCGCTTGGCGATAACTAGGTTCGCCAAAACTTTCCTTACCAATACAGGGAATTTAACATTGGCAGCGGCTTTCCTGGCCTTTGCCGCGATTTTGTTTTTGTCCTGGCTCAATATGGGAAAAAGCAAAAAGTTGTTTTTTCTGATGACGGCAACTGTTTTTCAGTCCTGGATAGCGATGTGGTTTAGTCGCGAGATCTATAGTATCCTTACTGATGCCAACTACATACATAAGATAAGCTTTGTGGTATATTTTTTGTTCTTTTCCGCTTATGGCTTTTTCCTTAGGGAATCAGCCACGGGGAAAATATTGAACAGAGTATATTTGGTTTTTTCCACCGCTGGCATTCTCGCCGCAGTCATCCTGGTTGGTTCGGGTTTGTTCTGCCCCCTGGCCACAGGATTTCAGATTTATAAATACTTCCTGTGCCTTGCGCTCCTGGGTTATTTTGCGTTTGCGATTATGGGGACGTTGTCAGCCTGGAGAGAGAAGACAAAATCGTCTACTTTTTATGTTTTGCTGCCAACCGCCGCCTGGATTATCGCAATTGGACATGGAAATGATATTTTAAGGGTTTATTCTTTGGCTTTGTCTCCATACAATCTCGGGCCATACTCGTTTTTTCTCGCGCTTAATCTTTACATGACAAACATGGCATATTACATCTACATGCATCATCAGCAGACATTAATAAGGGAGCGGGACAACTCCCGGCTTGTCGCGATAGGCGAACTCTCCGCGCAGGTGGTTCATGATATCCGCTCGCCGCTGGCCGCGCTGGACGCGGCGTTGAGGAACACAACCCAACTACCGGAAAAGCAGCGTGTTATCGTACGGCATGCGGTCAACCGCATACGTGATATCGCCAATAACCTTCTCGAAAAGAACCGGCAGCAAACGCGGGGCGCGAGCGCCGCAGATTTCGCTACCGGCGGTCATGTCGCCGGAGAGTCTCGAGATGTGTACCTGCTTTCAAGCCTGATGGATCCGGTTATCACAGAAAAACGCCTCTCATTCGAATCAAAGCCCGGGATCAATATCGATTTTAAACTGACACCGGAATCCTACGGTCTATTCGCCAGGATCCAGCCGGTTGAATTCAGGCGCATGATCTCTAATCTGGTCAATAATGCCGTTGAAGTGTTGGGCGATAAGGGTGCGGTTAATGTGGGCTTAACTCATGAAAACGGAAATATCATTTTGACCGTAGCCGACAACGGCAAAGGAATACCGCCTGAAATCCTGGCAAAGCTCGGGCAAAAAGGTGAGACCCATGGTAAAGCCGGCGGCTCCGGGCTGGGTTTATTCCATGCCAGAACCACTGCGGAAAGTTGGGGCGGCAGCCTGGTAATTACTTCGGAACTGGGCAAAGGGACCACTGTTGCAATAGAACTGCCCAAAGCCGAAGCTCCGGCAGAATTCGTACCGTTATTGGAGCTTGCCCCAGGCAGACCGGTTGTAGTGCTGGACGATGACGCGAGCATTCATCAGGTTTGGCAGGGCCGGTTTGAATCGGCGAGGGTTAAGGAACATGATATTGAAGTAATCAATTTCAGCGATCCGGATAAACTGCGCGAATGGGTAAGACGCAACACGGCAAAGGCTGAACATGCGGTTTATCTGTTTGATTATGAACTTGTGGGGTGTAAAGAAACCGGGTTAGGCCTGGCTGAAGAACTGGGATTATGCCGCAGAACGATATTAGTGACCAGCCGCTGTGAAGAAGATCGGATAATTAAGGAGTCCAAGCGGCTTAAAATGCGGATGATCCCCAAAGGACTGGCAAGTCTGGTGCCGATAACAATTCAGGAATCCACAGAAGAAGTGAAAATAATCACTTCTGCCGGTCCTGTGGACGCGGTTTTGGTAGATGACGATGTTCTGGTCCGTATGAATTGGGAAGCGTCAGCGGAATTGAAAGGCATAAAACTTAAAATATTCAAGGATCCCGCTGAATTTGTGGCACAGGCCGGGCAATTCCCGAAAGAGACGGCCATTTATCTGGATTCGGAACTGGGTGAAGACAGTGAAGGCGGCGAGATCAAAGGCGAAGATATCGCCCAAGATCTTCATGCTAAAGGGTTCACCAATATAACTCTTGAAACAGGGCGCCTGCCGGAAAAATTCGCGCATTTGCCCTGGCTTAAAGTAACGGACAAAGATTCGCCCTGGAGCTGAGCTATTTCTCTTCTAACTCGGACAGGCAGTTTAAAATGTCCTGCGCGGCTTCTTTCATAAAAACGAGCATTTCCTTTCGTTTTTGTGGGGTGTATCCCTGAAAGAGTTCCGCCGCGCCTTTCAGGCTTCCGCATCTTGAACGGATCTTGTGAAGCGGCTTTTCCAGTTTATTGTTTGGTTCCATCCGGATCGCCATCCTTGTTCATCGGCTCAAACTTCTTCAGTCTGGCATAAAGCAGATTTGTGGATATCTTAAGCCCGGCCATGGTCTTGCTTTTATTGCCGCTGTTCTCCCGTAGATTGCGCCGGATAATTTCATAACTGAAAAGTTCCGCGGCGCTATCCAGACCGTTGTCCACGGCATAGCGGTACTGTGTATCCGTAAGGAAGCCGCCTGCGGGCAGGGCTTTGATCTCCTGATTAAGATGTTTGCGGACGGTTTCAAGCGTCACACGGGTTTCCGCGCCTGAAACAAGCAGTTCAACCAGCTTTTTTAATTCACGCGCGTTGCCCGGCCAGGCATACTTAAGCATAAAAGCTTTTGCGTCCGGCGCGAATGAAAGCTGCATTTCTCCACGCATAAAGCGCCGTATGAGCGGGAAAATATCGTTATTTCTGTCCGCCAATGGTTTTAGATTCACAGTCAAGCCGTGTATCCTCTGGAAAAAGTCCAGCCGCAGCCTGCCCTGTGTTATGAGCGTTTGAAGATCTTCCAGTGTGGCGCTTATGATGCGAAAATCCGAATGCTCGGGCTTGTCCGCGCCCAGCGGGTAAAACGAGTGTTCCTCGATGGCTTTAAGCAGCTTGGCCTGCATATTAAGGCTCATGGAGCCTATCTCATCAAGGAACAGAGTCCCGTTATGGGCCTGTAACAGGCGGCCTTTTCTGGCTTCAGCCGCCCCGGTGAAAGCGCCTTTCTTGCAGCCAAACAACTCGGCCTCCAATAAGTCCTCGGTGTATGCCGAGCAGTTCAGGGCGACAAACTCTCCGGCGCGGCCTGAATGGTTATGTATTATTTCAGCCAGACAGGTTTTGCCTGTGCCGGTTGGACCCAAAATTAAAATGGGAGAGCCGGAAGCCGCATATTTAAGCGCTTCAGACACATTTGCGCGCGTAGCGGGGTCTTCGGTTATAAATTCTTCGGAGAACACCTTGCCAATATTTCCGCTTTTTCCGCGTTGTAAATATTTGGCGATAACCGCGCTGATATTGGCCTTTTCGTTGCCTTTGATATAGAAGTCATCGCACCCTAATGCGTATGCCTTATTTATTATCTCGTCGGAATCGGAACTGGTCATCACTACCGAATATAAACATTTTGCCTTGGCATCAGCGATCAATTTGAGGCCTGAATAATTGTCGTCAGAGCCCAGCATCAGGTCCAGGAAACACAGGTCGTAAGAGCCTGAGGCTAGTTTCTTCCTGGCGGTCTTTTTGTCCTTAGCGAAGTCCACGCTATGGCCGGTTAAGTGGCTAGCCATAACTTCACGCGCCAGATTTTCATCCTCAACCAAAAGGATCTTCAATTCATTCATGGATTTTCTGCCTATGCCGGGTTCGGGATGTCTATGAACTCGGTCTTCACTTTGAATTTCTTCTCAAGCAACGCGGCCAGCGCTATCACTCCGGGCTTTTCGCTGTTGTAGTGGCCCGCGGCTATGAAGTTGGAGCGGGTTTCCCTGGCGTATTCCTGCGTCGTCTCATGTACTTCCCCTGTAATATAGAGGTCGAGTCCGGCCTGCACGGCCTGGTCGAACATGCGGGCGCCGCCGCCGCTCACCACACCTATGGTACGTATCTTGTCCGCGCCGAAGCGGAAGCACAGCGGTTCTGCGTCAAGTTTTATGGCGAGCGCGGCGGCTATGTCGCCCATTCCTGCGGCCTTGGGCAGGGCACCGCGGCAGCCTATGGTTTCCCCGTCGAAGTGTCCGAACGGCTTAATGTCGCGGGCTCCGAGCAACTTGAGCAACTGGGCGTTATTGCCTACCGCCAGGTGCTTGTCCAGCGGCAGGTGCCAGGCGCAGAAGGAAAGGTCGTTCTTGACCAGCGTCTCCAGTTTGCGTTTGAACGGGCCAGTGAAAGGCTGGGAGCGGCCCCAGAGCAGGCCGTGGTGGACTATCAGCATGTCCGCCCCGCAGGCGGCGGCGCGCTTTATGCATTCCAGCGAAGCCGAGACGCCGAAGGCTATTTTCTTCACTTCGGGGCGGCCCTCGAACTGTAGCCCGTTCTGCGACGAGTCCTTGATCTTCCCGGAATCCAGGTAGGAATCAACAAAAGAAACTATCTTATCCCTGTCGGCCATAACCCCTCCTTGAACAGCTTAGTTAGCGGACCCTGACCGCGTAAATATAGCCGTTGGAGATCTCGGAGGCTATATAGTCGGTCAGGGTAAATGTGGTTTCGTCTTTGGGCGCCAGCAGAAGCGCCGCGTAGCCCCACAGCAGCGGGTTGCCCGGCAGCGCCGCGCGCGGCACGCTCAGGGTGACGGCGCCGTTCTCGGCCCTGGGCTGGAAAGTCCCGGCCGCGACCGGACCTTTTTGCGTGGCCTTGTAGAGGACGGCCTTCGCCGGGGTTATCTCCAGCGCGTACTCCCAGGCGTCTTCCGGGAACATCCTGAACGGGCGGCCGTCCAGCAGGCGGCTCATGCCGGCGCGCGCCCTGTGGTTTATGTCTATATAAAGGTCTATCCTGATGTGGCCGAAGCCCGAGGGCAGCTTGCGGGGGTTGTCCAGCTGCAGCGGAGAAAATGAGAAGTTCACGGTGTCGGTGGTAGAGTCGGACGCCACTTTGAAAGAGGAAAGTTTCCAGACTTTGTACGGGTCCGCGTCCTTGGAAAGCTGCGGTGTCTGGGCGGGTATTTCCGGCTTGCGGCTTACATTGATAAGCTCAAATCCGGAACTCCCTTTTTTTACCTGTATCTTCTCGGTTTCTTCCGGGGCGGCGGCCGCGTCGGCCAGGCTTGAAAAAACCCAGGAGGGCGGCGGCTTCTGCATTATGCGGTAGGCGTTGGCCAGGGTGTTGCGTATCTCTATTTCCGCCTCACTGGCCGAGTCCGGGTCGCCAGCGGCCACGGTCAGGAGTTTGTCGCCTTCTTCGGCGGAAAAATATTCGTCAAAGGCGGGTTTCGCGGCCTTGTAATCGCCCTGGGCGTAGTTTAGGTACAGCATAAGGTCGGAGCGGGTCTTGGAGAAGGCGGCCAGCGCCCCGGCCTGCGCGGGCGAAGACGCCCAGGCCGTGTAGTCTCCGCTCCACGGCTGCACCAGGCCGGAGATCTCTTGCGCGGAGGCCCGGGTGGAAATCGCCAGTTTCAGCGCCTCGGAAACGGTCAGCAGCCTGCGCGGCCCGGGGGTTTTTAGTTGCGCCGCCAGCGCGGCCCGCAGTCTGGCCGGGTCAGCTTCGGCCGTTTCGTCGAAAACCAGGAAAGGGGCGTTAAGCGCGGAGGTGGAGAACCGCACGAAAGGCACGGCGTAAACCCCGTCGGCCTCGAAGACCGCGGCGGCGGTGGAGGCGGCCGGGCCGGTCGCCAGCCACTTAAATCCCAGGGCTTTGGCCAGGGGAAAATAATCGGCCGCCAGCCCGCCGGGAGGGGAAACGAAGCCTTCCGGATTTTTTTTGAGAGCTTTATAAGCGGCCTCTTTGGCCATGCCCAGGCGCGCCGCCAGGAAATACCGGTCGCTGGTGAAAGCCGCGGTGGAGGCTTTGCCCTGCCAGCGCACTTCTGGCGAGGCGGGGTAGTAGAGCAGCGGCAGCGGGGGATCGCCGGCCGGGCGCAGCGCCAGCTCCAGGCGGCCGTCCTTCTCCAACTTTTTTATTCGCTCCTCCAGGCCTTTCGGGAGTTCGTCAAAAGCGGCTGTGAGCCGCAGCTCCCTGCCGGTCTCCAGCGCGGTTATTATTTCTCCGGCGCCCTGCGGGTCGTAAGGTATCCAGAGCAAAGCCTGCTGCGCCGCGCAGGGCAGCGCCGCCAGAAAGAACAAGGCCGAAGCCGCGATGGATCCGTAGATGGTTCTCATTTTTTTATTTTACGGTGAGCAGCGAAACTTTGCGGCCTGCTTCCAGTTCCGTGTCGGGGTTAAGCGGGTCCAGCACGTCCTGCCCGTCCACCCGGCACAGGTATTTGTAGCGGCCGGGAGGCAGCGGGATAAGCGCCTCCCAGAGGTTCTTGTCCTTTTTGACCAGCGGCAGCGCGTCGGGGTTCCATTTGTTGAAGTCCCCGGCTATCTTCACTTCTTTGGCGCCGGTTATCTTCACCGAAAATTTCACGAACCGCAGTTCCGGCTGGGGCGGCTCGTCCGGCCGCTCGTAGCGGGGGCGCGTCGGCGGGATAATGCCGTTCCTGGAGGGTTTTATATTGGCCACGTCCCAGTGGCCTACGAAGTTGAAGTACTTCTTTATGGCGTTGTTAAAAAGCACGCTGGGCACGCTCACCAGCGCAAAGGCGGCGGCCGCTGCCAGCATCAGCATCGCTTTTTTTTCTATCACTGCCCCGCCTCCGCTTCCAGTCTCGGTCTCACCCGCGGTTCCGCGCCCAGCTGGCGGGCCAAAGCGGTGAACTTTTCAATATCCACGCCGTTGCCTTCCACGGCGCTGGCGAAAGTTTCCGGCAGCAGCAGCGAGGCTTCGCGGATGAATTCCTTCACTTTTTCAAAGCCGGTGGCGGCCCAGGGGGCCATGGGCCGCATGATGGCCGCCCACTGCGCTGGGTCCGAAGTGTTGAGGCTTACGTGCACGGAATCTATCAGGCCTTTCATCTCCGGCACGACGTTGCGCCCCCAGACGGCGTTGGCCAGGCCGTTGGTGTTCAGCCTTATGCGTATATTGCGGGGGATCGGGTCGGCGCGGCTGTTCCTTATAAGGCGGGCGGTCGCGAGCAGCGCCTCTAGCCGCATAGTGGGTTCGCCGTAGCCGCAGAAAACGAATTCGTCGAAAGGCTGCGCCGCCCATTGTTCTTTAGCGAGGGCGATGATCTCCGCGGGGGAGGGTTCGACTCCGCCCAGGTCCAGGTTGCTCCCGCGGTAGTCCATCTTCCAGGAGTTCTTCACGCAGAACGAGCAGGCCGTAGGACAGCGGTTGGTCAGATTGACGTACAGGCCAGTCTTATAGCGGTAGACTATTGTGGTTTTAAAATTTTCCATTTATTGATAAGGTCTGTCCGTCCGCTTATTATTCGCCAGCGGCTACCTGATTATTCTATCATTTAGAAATGAGGATTTTGATAGCCTCCAACGCTTTCAAGGGAACGCTTACCGCCGCGCAGGCCTGCTCCGCCATAGCCGCGGGCGCGCGCAAGGTTTTCCCCGGGGCCGGCTTTGAAGAACTTCCGGTGGCTGACGGCGGGGACGGCCTGCTGGAGGCGCTGGCGCCGGCGCTGGGCGGCAGGATAGTGACCAGCCGCGTGGAAGGCCCGCTTGGGGCCGCGGTCGACGCCCGCTGGCTCCTGTCCGGCCGGACGGCCGTAATAGAAATGGCCGAGGCTTCCGGGCTGCGCCGCCTGGGCGCGGACGAGCTCCGGCCGCTGGACGCTTCCACGCGCGGCGTGGGGCAGCTGATCCTGGCCGCGGCCGCCGCCGGCGCCTCCGAGATAATAGTGGGGCTGGGCGGCAGCGCGTCCAACGACGGGGGGGCCGGCTGCGCGGCCGCTTTCGGTTTTTCGCTGGTGGCCGGGTCGGGCCGCTCTATCGTTCCCGGCGCCAGGGGGCTGGCGGAGCTGGAGGCCATCTTCCCGGGGCGGGCCAGGGAGCGGCTGCGCGGCGTAAAAGTAACGGGCCTGGCCGACGTCAAGAACCCGCTTTGCGGGCGGCTGGGTTCGGCCCGGGTTTTCGGGCCGCAGAAGGGCGCCGGCGCGCGCGAAGTAAGATTTATGGAGAAGGCCCTGCTCAATTATGCGGGAGTGGTCAGGGAATGTCTGGGAATAAGCGTGGCGCGCCTGCGAGGCGGGGCCGCGGCGGGCGGGCTCGGGGCGGGACTGGCGGCTTTCTTCGGGGCTGAACTGGACGACGGCTCCGCCTATGTGCTGGGGCGCCTCGGCTTTGAGAGGCGGCTGGCCCGGGCCGACCTGGTGATAACCGGCGAGGGCTGTTTTGACAGCCAGACTTTTTACGGGAAAGCGCCCGGAGCGGTGATTGCGGCCGCCCGCAGGCTGGGGAAGCCGGTAGTGGTGGCCTGCGGCCGTTCCCTCATAAGCCGCAGGGCCGGCGTCCTGAAAATAATAGAAGCCGGAGCCGCCGCGTCCCCGGGGGCCGCGCTGAAGCTGGCGGTGGAAAAAGGGCTTCGTCAGGTTGAATTAGGACTTTATTTTTAATAGTATATATATATCTTCGTTTAAGTTATGAAAGCCCATACGGGACCAGGAGAGGCTAAATGAGTTCCCACCAGTCAAACCATATTTCTTTCGGCACTGACGGTTTTCGCGGCATCATAGCCAGGGATTTTACCTATGACGTGGTAAGAAAGACCGCCCAGGGGATGGCCGATTACATAGCCTACAAGTATATGCGCACCGAAAAGCCCAGCGTGGCCGTGGGCTATGACCGCCGTTTCATGTCGGACCGTTTTGCCAGGACCATGGCGGAGGTGATGGCCGCCAACGGGCTTGATGTCACGCTTGCCGCGGGCCCTCTGCCCACCCCGGCCGTGAGCCTGCTCACCTCCACCGGCTACGGGCTGGGCGTAATGATAACCGCCAGCCACAACAGGCATTATTATAACGGCATCAAGGTCAAGCAGGGCGGCCGCTCCGCCCCTCCTTCCGTCACCGCCGAAATAGAGAATTATGTGGCTAAGGCCGTGCCGATGAAGCCGACCGGCGTCCCAGTGCCGGTGAAGGATTTCCGGCCGGCCTATGTTGAATACATCAATTCCAAGGTGCCGGCCTCCAAGGTGCTGTCGAAGCTGCCCGGGCCGGTGGTCGTGGACTTCATGTACGGCGTAGGCGCCGAGACCGCCGACGGGGTTTTTAACTCCAAGAACGTGATACGGCTGCGCGACAGGCACGACCCGCTGTTCGGCGGCATGGCCCCCGAGCCGGTGGAGAAGAACCTGGCCGAACTGGTGGCCGAAGTGAAGAAACGGCGTGCGATGTTCGGTGTAGCCCTGGACGGGGACGCGGACCGCTTCGCGCTGGTGTCCGACAAGGGCCAGTATATGACCCCCTGTCAGATCGCCCCGCTGATACTGGAATACCTGCTTTCCAAAGGAAAATATAAGGGCAAGATAGTACAGGCCGTCTCTATGGGCTACCTGACCAAGCGCATAGCGCGCGCGGCCAACCTGCCCTTCGACGAAGTCCCGGTAGGTTTTAAATATATAGCCGAGAAGATGCTTTCCGAGGACGTTACTTTCGGAGTGGAAGAATCCGGCGGCTACGCCTGGAAAGGCAATCTGCCGGAGCGCGATGGGTCGCTGACCGCGCTGTTCGTGATGGAGATGGTGGTGAAGACCGGCAAGTCCGTCTCCGCCCTGTACGCCGAAATAGAAAAAAAATACGGCAAGTCCTTCTTCACCCGCCGCGATTTCAGCCTGGAGAAGGCCATCCCCAATAAGCACTCTTTCGCGGTGAAGATAAAGAAGAAGCTGCCGAAGCTCCTGCTCGGCCACAAGATAACCGAGACCAACACCATAGACGGCCTGAAGATAATTCTGGATAACGACTGGTGGGTGCTGATGCGCCCCTCCGGCACCGAGCCGCTGCTGCGCACCTACGCGGAGACCGACAGCCAGGAGAACACCAAGAAGTTCCTGGACCTGGCCTTCAAGTTCGTGGAGCAGAAATAGGCGCCCGGGCAAGCCGAACGCGGATGGCCGGCAACTTTGTATAATTTGTTTAAATAAACAGGGAGGAAGATAACATGAACTTCAAGGGTAAAAGATACGTCAGCTCAGAGTCGGTGACCGAGGGTCACCCCGACAAGGTGTGCGACCAGATTTCAGACGCGGTGCTTGACGAGATAATGAGGAAAGATCCCGCCGGCCGCGTCGCCTGCGAGACCTTCATAACCCGCGGCATGGTGGTGGTGGGCGGCGAAATAACCACCAAGATCTACGTGGACGTGGACACCCTTGTCCGCCAGGTAGTGAAGGACATCGGTTACACCCACACCAAGTACGGTTTCAACTATGAGACCTGCGCGGTGATCAACGTGATCGGCCGCCAGTCCCCCGATATCGCCCAGGGCGTGGACACCGGCGGCGCCGGCGACCAGGGCCTGATGGTGGGCTATGCCTCCGACGAGACTCCCGAACTGATGCCGCTGCCGCTGCAGTTGGCCCAGCGCCTTTCCATGCGCCTGGCGGAAGTGCGCAAGAAGAATATCCTCCCCTACCTCGGCCCCGACGGAAAGACCCAGGTCACCGTTGAATACCACGACGGAAAGCCCGTGCGCATAGAGACCATAGTGGTCTCCTCCCAGCACACCGAGGAGATCCTGGATAAGAGCGGCCACCAGATAACCGAGAAGTCCCGCCGCGAGATCATCGAAGCCGTCATCACCCCGGTGGTGGACCGTAAGATGATAGACAAGGACACGAAGATATACATTAATCCCACCGGCAAGTTCCTTGTCGGCGGGCCGCAGTCAGACACCGGCGTGACCGGCCGCAAGATCATAGTGGACACCTACGGCGGCGTGGCCCCGCATGGCGGCGGCGCGTTCTCCGGCAAGGACTCCACCAAGGTGGACCGCTCCGCTGCCTACATGGCCCGCTACATAGCCAAGAACATCGTGGCGGCTAAGCTCGCAAGAGAGTGCACCGTGCAGCTGGCCTACGCGATAGGCGTGGCCGAGCCCGTCGGCCTCTACGTGGACACCCACGGCTCCGGCGTGATAGCCGACGAGAAGCTCGCGAAGATCGTGCGCTCCAGCTTCGACCTGACGCCCCGCGGCATCATAAAGATGCTGAAACTGCGCCAGCCCATCTTCAGGAAGACGGCTTCTTACGGCCATTTCGGCCGCCCCGGCTTCGAGTGGGAAAAGACCAACGCGGCCGAGATGCTGAAAAAGAAGGCCGCCGGGCAGCCCAAGAGCGAGTGCGCCTGCTGCTGCTAGCTCAATAGAACGGAACGCGCCGCTGGCAAGCGGGGGTTTGCACGCGGCGCGTGCGGTAGATCAGGGGGGAAATATGAGAGTACTATTGGTAGAAGATAACGCCCTTATGAGATACACCATCAAATCCCTGCTGGATAAGCTGGGGCATGAGGTGGTGGCCGAGGCCGAGGACGGCCCCAGCGCGGTGAAGTTCTTCAAAGAATTAAGGCCGGACGTGGTTTTTCTGGACCTGATCCTGCCAGGCAGGTCCGGAGTGGAGATACTCGGGGACCTGCGCGCCGTGGACCCCGCCGCCAGGGTGGTTGTGGTTACCGCGGTGGAACAGGATGAGATAGATAAGAGGCTGGCGGATAAGGGCGTGAACGTCATACTGCGCAAACCGTTCTCTTATGATGATTTTAAAACGCTGATGAAGTCCCTCGCCTGACTATGGATGAAAAAGCAAGCCGTATACTGGAGAGCATAGCGCTTATCAGCCTTGAGAAATGCGCGGTCAAGCTTTCCCGCATTTCAGCCGGAAAGTGGACCGTCGCGGATGTTCATGTTTCCAGCCGCGGCATGGAGGAGACCGTAAAGGAACACTCTTCCAGGCCCAGCGGCAACGGCGCGGCGGTGTATTTCGAGATACTGGGCGAGTACCCGTTCACGGCCATGGTGGTTTTCAGGCCGGAGGATATAGAGACTATCTCCCGGGGATTCCTCGGTTTTTCCTTCTCGAAGCTCCACGGCCTGAGCCAGGCGCAGGAACTGCTGCTGTCCGAGCTGGGCAATATTATCCTCAACTCCATAGTAAGCTCTCTTTCCAACGCCCTGAAGCACGCTTTCCTGCCGTCGGCTCCCAAGTGCGTGCAGGGCGAGTTCCGGTTCCTGCTGGAGGCGCTCTGGGCTACGGTGGATAAGAAACTGCAGCACCGCCTGGTAACGGTGACGCTGGACCTGGAGTACGATAAGACCGTTACCCGCAGCGAGGTCCTGGTCCTTATCCCTGAAAGTATAGAAAAAGCTCTCTCTGGCGCTTCCGAAGCCTACTAGGTTTACTGTCAATAACGGAGAAAACCCATGAAAACAGCCTGCTTATCCGCTTTGTTCGCCGGCGCTGTCCTGCTGGGCGGCGCGGCCGCCGCCTGCGCGCAGACCGAGATTTCCGGCATTGGTTGGGAACTGTCCAAGATAGAAGGCAAGACCCGCCTGCCTTTCGCCCCCGTGGCGGAACTGCATATCTCGCCCGAAGTTAATTTTTCCGACAACCTGCGCGCTATATTGACGCTGCGCAATCCTTCGCCCAAGCCGGTGGAGGGGCTGGTGCTGCGCTACGCGCTGAGCCTGCGCCTGCTCAGGAAAGGCGACGCTCCGGAGAAGGCTTTCTGGGGCGTGCCGTTCTACGTGGAGGAAGTGCGCGTTTCCAGGATAAACCCCTCTTCCGAGCGCCAGGCGAAAGTTATACGTTTTGAGCTGCAGGGCCAGCTGCGCCAGTTGCGCAGCTCCGGCTTCTTCCCGTCCGCCCTGAAGCTGGAAGTGATGCTGTGTCCGCGCCAGGGTGACGAGCCCGCGGCGATAATGCGCTCGGCCATCATTGAAATACTGAACCAGTAGGCCGCGCGTTCCCGCGGGCGGTCCTTTAACCACAGCCTGTGGACTAAAAAACGTACAGATACTTATTCATCCCGCCCCGGAGCGTGATGAAAATGAATGGAGTAATCTAATGCTCGATATAAACCTCATCAGGACCAGTCCCGAAAAAGTGAAGCAGGCGCTGCTAAAAAGGCTTGACTCCGTGGACCTGGACGCTATACTGGACCTGGACCGCAAAAGGCGGGAGCTTATAGTAGAAAGCGACGCTCTGAAGATGCGCAAGAACACGGTTTCTTCCACCGTCCAGAAACAGCCCAAGGAGGCGCAGCAGGCGCTGTTCGCGGAAATGAAAGAGATCTCGGCGAAGATAAAGACCCTGGACGCCGGGGCCGCCCTGGTTGAAACAGAGCTGGGCCAGCTGATGGCGGAGCTGCCGAATATGCCTGCCGAAGACGTGGTGGCGGGCGGCAAGGAGAACAACGCTGTTCTGCGCGAATGGGGGACCAGGCCGGACTTCAAGTTTGAGTTGAAAAGTCATCTGGACCTTTCAAAGAGCCTCGGGCTTATAGATTATGAGCGCGGAGTAAAGCTGGGCGGTACGGGTTTTTGGGTTTACAGGGACATGGGCGCCAGGCTGGAATGGGCGCTGCTGAATTTCTTCGTCGAGACGCATCTCGCCAAAAATTATTCTTTCGTGCTGCCGCCCCACGTCCTTAACTACGAGTGCGGCTACACCGCCGGCCAGTTCCCCAAGTTCAAGGACGACGTGTTCCTGCTCGCTTCCGGGGACGACAAGAAGGTGCAGTTCCTGCTTCCCACCGCCGAGACCGCCCTGATAAGCCTGCACAGGGACGAGATCGTGAAAGAGGACGAACTCCCAAAGAAATATTTTGCCTACAGCCCCTGCTACAGGAAAGAGGCCGGCGGCTACGGCGCCAATGAGAGAGGAATGATACGCGGGCACCAGTTCAACAAGGTGGAGCTGATACGGTTCACCCGCCCCGAGGATTCCCCGGCCGCTTTCGAAGAGATGGTCGCCGACGTGGAAAGCGTGATGCAAAAGCTCGGCCTGCATTACAGGGCCGTAAAGCTGGCGGCTAAGGACGTCAGCGCCTCGATGGCCCGGACCTGCGACATTGAGGTCTGGATCCCGAGCATGAAGGGCTATAAAGAGGTCAGCTCCGTCTCCAGCGCTAACGACTACCAGGCCCGCCGCGGCAATATGCGCTTCAAGCGCGCCGCCACCGGCAAGAATGAATTCGTCCATACGCTCAACGGCTCCTGCCTGGCCACTAGCCGCCTGTTCCCCGCCATAATCGAACAGTTCCAGCGCGAGGACGGCTCCGTTGTGGTGCCGGAGGCGCTGCGCAAATTTATTGGGACCGACGTCATAACCATATGAAAAAACTGATATTACCTGTCCTGCTGTGCTTTTGCGCGGCCGCTGCGGCGGCCGGCACTCCGAAGAGCGAGCCGCTGCCGGACGACCTGCGCCTCCTCTCCAAAAAAGGCATAGACGCCATCTATTCAGTGGATATTCCCGAGGCCAGGAAGAATTTTGACGAGGCGCTCTCCAAGTATCCCGACCACCCGTACCCGCATTTCGGCCTGGCCATGGCCAAATGGGCCAGCCTGGAATACCTGGAAGACGAGTCCGACCCCAAGCTTTACAAGGAATACGAGGCTATGACCGACAAGGCCCTGAACGTGGGCCTGGCCTGGGTAAAGAAGCACCCGGGCGACGCCAACGCCTATATGTGCCTGGGCGGCATGTACGGCCTCAGCGCCCGCCTGGCCGTGCTGCAGCACCGCTGGATATCGGCCTATTTCGAAGGCAGGAAAGCGATCTCCAATACCAAAACCGCGCTGAAGATAGACCCTGAGATGTACGACGCCTATCTCGGCCTCGGCCTGTACGAGTATTACGCCGGCACGCTGTCGGGGGTGGTCAAGATACTGGCCAAGTTCTTCCTCAGCGGCGACGCGAAGCACGGCATAGAGCTGCTGACCATCTGCAAGGAGAAGGGCTATTTCAACTCGATGGCAGCCAAGCTGATGCTGATAGAGATCTACACCACCACCGGCAGCCCCTACGTTAACCGCGAGCTGGCGGTGAAATGGTCGCACGAACTGCGCGAAGCCTACCCCGAGCATCCGCAGATGCAGTTCGTGGAGATAGTTTCTCTCTATGAGAACAGGCAGTACGAGGATTGCCGGAAAGAGGCCTTGGAATACCTGCATGCCATAAATGACGGCAAGCCCGCTTACCGCCGCCGCTATCTGCCGCGCATCCTTACGGCCATGGGCACCACTTACCTGGTGGAAAAGAAATACGACCAGGCCGAGGAATATTTTGCCAAGGCGGCCGCCACGCTTAAAGAAGACCCGGCCGCCCACCCCGCGCGCTGGGGCGTGTGGGCCATAGTGCGGCTGGGCAATGTTTATGATCTGAAAGGCCTGCGCGCCAAGGCCCTGGAGTATTACAAAGAGGCTAATTCCTACAAGGACGAGTGGGGCTTTTCCGAATCCATAGGCAACTATCTTAAGAAGCCTTTTGCGGAGACGCAGCTGCCCGGGCAGATGCCCCCGCCGTAAGCGGGCCTGAACGGTTCGCCGGCACCCTCCTCCTCTCCGGTGGGACATGTTTATTTCCGACTAACCGCGGCTGTCAGGGGGGCGGCTGAACTATGACCCTAGAAGAATTCGAAGAACTGGCGGCAGAGGCCCTTAAGGGGCTGCCGCTGGAATTCCGCGCGCGGCTGGATAACGTGGTAGTAATAGTGAAAGCCGCTCCGGATAAGGCGCAGGTCCGCAGGTTCGGCCGCGGGTTGCTTGGTTTATACGAAGGTATACCGCTGTCGGAGCGGGGCCGGTCCTACAGCGGGGCCATGCCGGACAAGATCACTCTTTTCAAGGAAAACATAGAAGCTTCCGCCGGGGACGGCGGGGATGCGGGAGCGAAGATACGGCATACCGTCATGCACGAAATAGCCCACCACTTCGGCATGGACGACGAGGAGTTGCTGAGAAAGGGGCTTTACTGAACCGGCCGGGCCGCGCTACACCGCGGTCCCGCGCCGCACATAGCCGGCCGCGCCGGTAATTTCAACCTTCAGAAGATCTCCCGCCTTAAGTGCGGGGCCGGGCCCGCTGGCTACTTCCACCCGGCCGTCTATCTCCGGCGCGTCCCGGTAGGTGCGGCCGAATAGCGGGGAGTCCATAAGGACTTCAGTGGTCTTGCCCTTCAGCTCGGTGTTGAAGACGTCCAGGACCCGGCTCTGGGCGGCTATAAGCGCCTGCGCCCTCTCTTCCTTTACATCCTCGGGGACCTGTCCCGGGAAACCGGCGGCCGGGGTTCCGGGCTCCCTTGAATATTTGAACACCCCGACGTTGTCGAAGCGCGTCTTTTTCACAAAACCCAGCAGCCTGCTGAAATCCTCGCCGGTCTCGCCGGGGAAGCCGACTATAAAATTAGTGCGGATAGCTATGTCCGGCATGGCGCGTCGAAGTTCCGCTATCTTCGCCTTTATGGACTTCTCGGTGGAGGCGCGGTTCATCCGCTTAAGCACCCTGTCCGAGATGTGCTGCAGGGGCATGTCCAGGTAGCGGCACACGCTTTTATTGGCGCGCATAATCTCGATAACTTCCGGGGTGAGGCGCTCGGGGTAAACGTACATCAGCCGCCACCACTTCACGCTTTTTATCCTCAATAGCGTATTCAGCAGCCACGCCAGGCGGGACCTGCCGTAAATATCCACGCCGTAAGAGGTTGTGTCCTGCGCTATCAGGGAGATCTCCACCGCGCCGCTCTCGGCCAGATTGCGCGCTTCTTGCGCAAGGGCTTCCACCGGTTTCGACCGGAAGGGGCCGCGTATCGACGGGATAAGGCAGTAGGCGCAGTGGTTATCGCAGCCGTCGGCCACTTTCAGGTAGGCGCTGTGCGGGGCCGTCAGGCGCGCCTTTAGCTTAGGCGACTCCAGCGGGCCCGCGGCCGACAGGATGTAACTGCGGCCTTCGTCTAAAGCTTTCGCGGCAAGGCCCAGGGCGTGTATCCCCACCACGGCGTCCAGGCCGGGGAAACGCGCGGCCAGTTCTTCTTTTTCCCGCTCCACCAGGCAGCCGGTCACCATCACTTTGGCCAGTTTGCCGCGGGCTTTCAGGGCCAGCAGGCGTTTTATTTCCTTCTCGGATTCTTTCACCGCCGAGCCCAGGAAAGCGCAGGTGTTCACCAGCGCCGCGTCGGCCCCGTCCTCCTCCCCGGTCAGTTCCCAGCCGGCCGCGGCCAGTTCCCCGGCCATCACCTCCGCGTCTGAAAGATTCTTCGGACAGCCGAGTGAAACGATGAAGAGTTTAGGCATAATATTTTTACCACAGGCCGTATTCCGGCCTAGGGCTTAGGGCGTATAACTGCGCTTATCCGTGCTTTTCCAGGCGCTTTATCAGGATGAAGGTGGCGGCTCCCGCGATGGCCATGGCCAACAGGAAGATCGGGTAGGCTACCTTCGGGTTGGTTATCCCGGTTATGGCGTACAGTTCCGACATCCCGCCCACCCCGGCGAAGAAACTCGGTATTGCCACGGCTATCACTATGGCGTTGAGGTTCTTCATCAGGATGTTCAGGTTGTTGCTGACTATGGACGCGCGGGCGCCCACCAGTGAAGCGAAGATGTTGGAGTAAATGGCGGCCTGCCGGTAGCACTGCTGGTTCTCTATCATGATGTCGTCGATGAACTCCACGCTGCGCGGGCTGAACCCGGCCTTTTCCGCGCTGTGCTTTAGGCGCTCTATCACACTGGAGTTGGCGTTTATCGCGTTCAGGTAGTAGACCAGGCTTTTCTCCAGGGTGAACATGTTTATCAGGTGCTTGTTCTCCATGGAATAGGTGATCTTGCTCTCTATCTCGTCGGCGATCATATTGATGATCCTGAGGTGCTCCATGAAGTGGAAGATGGCGTTGTAGATGAGCTTGAGGAACACTTCGCGTATGCCGCCCACCTGCTTGAAGTATTTCCCGGAGAACATCGGGATATCCTCGGACAGCGCCAGTATCAGCTGATCCTTGAGCAGGAACAGGCCCATGGAGGAGACCTTGAACATGAAGTGGTCTTTAGAGGAATAGTTCTTGGGCCGTTTGAAGATCAGGTCAATATTGTCTTCCCCGATCTCTATGCGGGACGGTTCTTCGGGGTCGAAAGCGGAGATGAAATTATGTTCGTCCAGGGAAAAATTTTCTATAAGCCACTTCTTTTCGTCTTCGGAAGGGCTTATTACCACCCAGATGTCCGGCTTCGCCGCTTCGGTCGCAACGATCAGGTGGTTCTCTATTTTATAGCGCTTTATCATCCGCTTTTATTTTACTACTTCCGGGCCGCCCTGGGTCTGGTTTTTCCGCTCAACTTCGCGGCCACGGCGGCGCCTATTTCGGATAGATTGTCCACCACCACAGCTCCCGCTTCTTTCAAGGCTTCAACTTTCGACGCGTGCGTGCCGGAGCCGCCTTCCACAATGGCTCCCGCGTGGCCCATGCGGCGGCCGGCGGGGGCGGTACGGCCTGCCACGAAGCAGAACACCGGCTTGGTCATCTCTTCCCTTATGTAGCGGGCCGCGTCCTCTTCGGCCGAGCCGCCTATCTCGCCTATCATGATGACGGCCTCGGTCTGACGGTCCGCCTGAAAGAGTTTCAGCGTGTCCACGAAATTCATCCCCTGCACCGGGTCGCCGCCTATGCCCACCACAGTGGACTGGCCGAGCCCCTGGCTGGTTACCTGCCACACGGCCTCATAGGTCAGCGTGCCGGAGCGCGACACCACTCCCACAGAGCCCTTGCGGTGTATGTAGCCCGGCATAATGCCTGCCTTGCATTCTCCGGGGGTTATCACGCCTGGGCAGTTGGGCCCCACCAGCGTGATGTCGCGGCCTTCGGCCCGCATGGCGTTCAGGCGTTTCTTTACGCGGGCCATGTCCAGCACGGGTATGCCCTCCGTAATGCAGATTATCACCGCTACGCCGGCGTCCGCGGCTTCCAGTATGGAGTCCGCGGCGTAGGGGGGGGGCACGAAGATAAGCGAGGCGTTGGCTCCGGTCTCTTTTACCGCCTCGCGCGCCGTGTTGAACACCGGGCGGCCCAGGTGCTCGGTGCCGCCCTTGCCGGGGGTGACGCCGCCCACTATATTGGAGCCGTATTCTATGCACTGCTGGGAGTGAAAAGAGCCCTGCGCGCCGGTCAGGCCGTGTACTATAATTTGGGTCTTCTTGTTCAAAAGTATGGACATATTGTCGTCTCCAGTTAATCTGTTCTGCCGGCGGAGCGCCCGGGGCTTTGCTCCGCTCACCCGGGCAGAGGGAACCGTTGCGCGGCTCCCCCCTGAAGCGGGGCCGCCACGCATAAACCGCATAGCGGTTTTGCGCGGCCCCGGCTCGGCGGTTTTGCTAACGCAGAAAACCGCCTCCGCCCTTGCGGCCCGGGCGCGAAGCATAATTATGCTTCGCTCTAAAGCCGGGCCTCACCTCCCCAACGGGTGCTCGGAGCAAAGCCCCGGGCGCTCCGCTGGTGTTAGTTCGCTTTCGCCGCGGCCACCGCTTTCTGCGCGGCTTCCCAGAGCGAGCTGGCCTGCGCTATCTTTATGCCGGACTTGGCCAGTATTTCCCTGCCTTCCTTGACGTTGGTGCCTTCCAGCCGCACTATCAGCGGCACGTCTATTTCCACTTTTTTCGAGGCTTCCACCACGCCGGAGGCGATGTTGTCGCACTTCATAATGCCGCCGAAGATGTTCACCAGTACGGCTTTCACCTTCGGGTCCTTGAGTATTATCTGGAAAGCGCGGGTTATCTGGTCCACGCTGGCGCCGCCGCCCACGTCCAGGAAATTGGCCGCGTCGCCGCCGGCCATTTTTACGGTGTCCAGCGTTGCCATGGCCAGCCCCGCGCCGTTGACCATGCAGCCGATGTCGCCATCCAGGCCTATGTAGTTTATGCCGATGGCCTTGGCCTCTTTCTCTATCTCGGTGGCTTCATGGTCGGGCCTGGCGGCCTGGTCCTTATGGCGGAACAGCGCGTTGTCGTCGGTAACTATCTTCGAATCGATAGCCAGCAGCCTGCCCTCGGAAGAGATGACCAGCGGGTTCACCTCCACCAGGCTGGCGTCGTTCTCCAGAAAAACCTTAACTAGCTGCCTGGAAAATTCGGTGAACTCACGGAAATTCTTCTGCGGTATCTTCAGGTCGAAAGCCAGCTGGCGGGTCTGAAAGTCCAGCAGCCCGACTTCAGGGTCCACCGGCACCTTTATTATTTTTTCAGGGTGGGTATGGGCCAGTTCCTCTATGGACATGCCGCCTTCCGCGGAGGCTATTATGGCCGGGGCGGCGGCTTTGCGGTCCAGCACAACGGAGATGTATATCTCGCGGGCAATGCCGCAGGCCTCCTCCACCAGCACCTCTTCCACGGTCAGGGCCTTGCCCTGGGTCTGGTGGGTGATCAGCTTCATGCCCAGCATCTGGCCGGCCAGTTCGCGGGCTTCGGCGGGGGTTTTGGCCAGTTTAACGCCGCCGGCCTTGCCGCGGCCCCCGGCCAGTACTTGGGCCTTTACCACCCAAGGCCCGGGGCCTTCCATATGCAGACGCTCCGTGCTGTCGCCTATCCTTATTACCCCGCAGCGCGGCAGCATGGGAATGCCGTAGCGCTCAAAAATTTCTTTACCCTCGTATTCTAGGAGTTTCATGTGCCTTCCTGCCCGGTCTGTTTGGTATTAAATTTACTAAAAATGCGTATTCCAGCAACTTATACCGTTTGAACCACCTGAATATAATTTGTAGTATAATTCTCGGCTTCAAGTCCAGCCGAAAAAACGGGGTTTTGGGCCGAAAAAAGTCCGCGTTCAGGGGATAACGATGAGCAAACCCGAAAAAGACAAGAATGTCCATGTTAGCGAGCATAGCTCGGTGACGGTGCGCTTCGCGGGCGACTCGGGCGACGGCATCCAGCTGGTGGGCAGCCAGTTCGCCAACGCCACCGCTGTGGCCGGCAACGACCTCAGCACCCTTCCGGACTACCCCGCCGAGATACGCGCCCCGGCCGGGTCGCTGGCGGGGGTGAGCGGCTTCCAGATAAGCTTTGGCGACGAGTCCGTGATGACCCCGGGCAACAAGCCCAACGTGCTGATGGTTATGAACCCGGCGGCGCTGGCGGTCAACCTCAAGAACCTGGACAAAGGCTCCGTCATCATAGCCAATACCGACGCCTTCACCCCGGCCGCGCTCGAAAAAGCCGGCTACAAATCCAACCCCCTCGAGGACGACGCCCTTTCCAATTACCGCCTGCTGGGCGTGGCGGCCTCTACTTTGACCGAGAGCACGCTGAAAGATTCCGGCCTTACGCGGGAGCAGATGCTGAAGTGCAAGAATTTCTATCTGCTGGGCATCATGTTCTGGATGTACGGCCTGCCGCTTGCTTCCACCAGGGAGCGGATAAAGAGCAAGTTTGCCAAAGCCCCGGCGCTGGCCGAAGCCAATGAAAAGGTGCTGCTGGCCGGCTACTACTACGCGGACGTCACCGAGATCTTCGACGCCAGATTCCAGCTGAAAAAGAGCCCGGTGGCCCCCGGCAAGTACCGCAACCTGACGGGCAACGAGGCGGCCGCCTACGCGCTGATAACCGCCGCAAAGCTGCTGAAGAAAAAACTTTTCTACGGCTCGTACCCCATAACCCCGGCCTCCGAGATCCTGCACACCATTTCCAAGCATCGCTCCAACGATGTGGTGGTGTTCCAGGCCGAGGACGAGATAGCCGCCGTCTGTTCCGCTATAGGGGCCTCTTTCGGCGGCGAACTTGCCGCCACCGGCACCAGTGGCCCCGGTCTCTCCCTTAAAGCGGAAGCGCTGGGCCTGGCCGTTATAGCCGAGCTGCCGCTGGTGGTGATAGACGTGCAGCGCGGCGGGCCTTCCACCGGCCTGCCCACGAAGACCGAGCAATCCGACCTGCTGCAGGCGGTGTTCGGACGCCATGGGGAATGCCCGCTGGTAGTGCTGGCCGCCTCCAGCCCGGCCGACTGCTTCACCACCACCCTTGAAGCTGCGCGCCTGGCGGTAAAGTACATGACGCCGGTGATAGTGCTTTCCAACTCCTATCTTTCGAACGGCTCCGAGCCGTTCCGCATTCCCAAGCTTTCCGAGCTGCCCAGGTTCCAGACTACACCTCTGCCGCTGCCGGAGGATTTCAAACCCTTCATGCGCGACCCGGACACGCTGGCGCGGCCCTGGGTCTGGCCCGGGCTTAAAGGCTACGAGCACCGCATAGGCGGCCTGGAGAAGGCCGACGGCACCGGCGCCATCAGCTACGACCCGGAGAACCACGCGCTGCTGACCAGCCTGCGCGCCGAGAAGGTTAACCGGGTGACGAAGGAGATCCATCCCACCAAGATCTACGGGGTGGCCGAAGGAGAGCTGCTGGTTGTAGGCTGGGGTTCCACCTACGGCGCCATCACCTCCGCCGTCACCGAGGCCCGTAACGCCGGCCTGAGCGCGGCCTCCGTGCACATACGCAATATCCACCCGCTACCGCCCGACCTGGGCGCCATCATGCGCCGTTTCCGCAAAATACTGGTACCGGAGGAGAACTCCGGCCAGCTCAGGATGCTGCTGCGCTCGGAATATATGTGTGAGCCGCTGGGGCTGAACAAGGTGCAGGGCCAGCCGCTCAACTCCGACGAGGTGCTGGCCAAAATAAAGGAGGTCCTGCTGGGGAACTGATATGGAAAACAAACCGACCGCCAAGGATTTCTCCTCAAACCTGCCAGTCAAATGGTGCCCCGGCTGCGGGGACTTCGCCATCCTGAACATGCTGCAGAAGACGTTCGCCAACATGGGGCTGCCGCACGAAAAGTACGCCGTCATCTCCGGTATAGGCTGCTCCAGCCGCCTGCCGTATTACCTCAACACCTACGGCTTCCACTCCATCCACGGCCGTGCGGCGGCGGTGGCCACGGGCGTGAAGCTGGCCAACCCGGACCTGGCGGTGTGGGTGATCACCGGCGACGGCGACGCATTGTCCATCGGCGGCAACCATATGATGCACGCCATCCGCCGCAACATAGGGCTGAAGATAGTGCTGTTCAATAACCGCATCTACGCGCTGACCAAGGGCCAGGCCTCGCCTACCACCCTTCCCGGTACCAGGACCAAGAGCACCCCCGCGGGGTCGATAGACTACCCGTTCAACCCGGCCCGCTTCGCGGTGGGGCTGGACTGCACCTTCGTGGCGCGCGGCATAGACAACGATATAGCCGGCACCTCCGCCATCTTGGAGCGTGCGGCCAAACATAACGGCACCGCTTTCGTGGAAATACTGCAGAAATGCGTGCCTTTCTCCGACAAGGAATTCGACCCGATAAAGGACCCGGCCACCCGCGAAGACGTGCTGCTGCGGGTGGAGCACGGCAAACCTCTGGTGTTCGGTAAGAACAGGGGCAAGGGGATAGTTTTCAGTGGTTTCAGGCCCGCAATAACAGAATTCTCCGGCGCGGTCCCGGCGGAAGTGGCCGTCTATGACGAGACCAGCGCCGAGATGGCCTACCTAATAAGCGGCTTCACCCAGCCGGAATTACCGGTGCCGCTGGGCGTGTTGCGCGCCGCGCACAAGCCCTCCTACGAGGAACTGTATTACGACCAGGTTAAGGCCGTGGGCGATACCAAAGAGCACGAACTAGAAGCCCTCCTGAGCGGCCCCGACGTGTGGGAGATTAAATAGGCCTCCGGCCGCGGGGCCCTCTTCTTATATCTATATCGGCGGAGGCGTTCAAATTTATATAATTATCCTGTTAGTCAACTAATGCTGGGTCAGGGAGAACTTAATGAAGAATATAGCCGGATTATTGCTTGCGGTCCTGTTTTTTTCTGTCACCGACGCCCGGGCGATGCAGGGGTATAGCTTTTTCCAGATAGACGAGATGGTGGAATACAATAATCCCACCTTGAGAAGCGATTTCTTCCAGTATATGGTCAGGCCCTACCGGGACCGGACCGAGCGCTTCCAGAGTTCCAGGACGGACGCCCTGCAGATGAGCCTGGCCGTGGACGACGAGAGCGACCAGCTTACCCTCGAGAACTGGGGCGATAACCGCGCCGACATCCGCTCCGGCTCTTCAATGGTGAAGGTGGAGGGGAGCGGTATTACCGGCAATACCTATAATGCCGACGGGACCAATGACCAGAAATATTCAGGCAACCTGGCCGGAGTTT
The DNA here is from genome assembly GCA_903917735.1 of uncultured Elusimicrobia bacterium. Taxonomy (GTDB): domain Bacteria; phylum Elusimicrobiota; class Elusimicrobia; order Elusimicrobiales; family UBA9959; genus UBA9959. Next base: position 60,683 of record CAIXBR010000092.1, read on the forward strand.
ACGGCCGCTTCGGGACTTTCGAAGCCGAGGGTTCCCAACTGAGCCAGGAGGCGCAGACTTACAACAGTTCCACTAAAAATAAATACGAGAAGACCAGTGCCGGCGCCGGTTTTTCGTTCGGCGGCGACGGCGTCCGCCTGGGGCTGCACGGCAACATGAACTCCGGGAAAGATCCCGACGCTAACCTGGAGCTGCCGAACAACGCGGGCGGGGCCGCGCTGGCCCTGCGCACCGGGGTTTTCGAGCTGGGCGCCACGGCCGATTATGTGGACAGGGGCGTAAAGGATCCCGATTCGAACTTGCAGGTAACGCGCAGCGGCCCGCAGTTCGGCGCGCAGGCCCTGATAAAGCCCTTCGGCGGCTTTACGGCGGCCCTCAGGGCTTCCATTGCGAAGCTGTCCGGCACCTATGATCACTCCGGCAACAACGCGGATTTTACCGGAGACAACTCCGAACTGGGCGCGCGCGTAGAATGGAAATTCAAGGCTGTTCCCCTTACCGTGGCCGCCTCCTACGACAAACTGATGATGACCCCGGAATATAAGAGGTCCGGTTTCAGCCAGAGGGTGGAGACAGAGAACAGTAGGAAAGCCGCCGGCGCGGCTTTCCATTTCTTCGGCGGCCGCTTCCTGGTGGGCGCCGAAGCGCAGGAGCTGAAAATGAAGTACACCGAGTACGTTAACAACTCTTTATACAATTACAATTCCGACGAGATGACGGGCAATACCATTACCGGCGGCGCCGAGCTGTGGCTGCTGCCGGGCTTCGGCCTGCGCGCCTCGTACCAGCGGTTGGACTGGAAGAATCCCGGGAACGAGTCCTTCGAGAATACCATGGCCGCAGGAGCCGGCCTGAAAGGGAAGAAGCTGTCCCTGGACTTCTCCGTCCGCAAAATAAGTTCAGACAATCAAGTGGCCAAGCAGGACGAGATCACCGAGATGAAAGCCATGCTCGGGTATAAGTTCTAAATACCAGCCGTTACAAGAAAAAAGCCCCGGAGACGGGGCTTTTTTCTTGGCAGGGCCGGAGCTATTTCTTCTTCACGTATTTTATGCGGCGGATGTCGGTGCCGGGAAAATAGAACTCCAGGATGGCCTTGTAGTCCAGGTTGTATTTGCCGGCCAGGCCCGCCGCGCCGCTCTGGCACAGGCCTATGGCGTGGCCCCAGCCGCCGCCGTAGATCCAGTAGTTGCGCACCTTCCCGTTCTTGAAGCGGTTCACCTCTATCTCGAACAGCGTGCTCTTCAGCGAGGTGAACCCCAGGATGTTCCTTATCAGGTGTTCCTTGGTCACCGTCACCGATCTTTTCTTTCCCACCAGCATCAGCGAGTTCACGTTGCCGGAGGGGCTGCGCCGCAGCGGCCTGATATCCATCAGCTCGCCTATGGCGTAATCCTTGTTCACGCGGAAGGTCATGTCCTTGTGGCGTATTATCTTCATCCAGCGGAATTCCGCGGCGCGCACGCGGCCCGGGTAATTGCAGTTGGCGGCCGGGTTGCCGGTTATCCACAGCTGTAAATCCCACGGGTCCAGCGGGTCCTGGGGCTTGCCGGGCTCAATGTCGGGCTTGGTCACCAGGTAGGGGGAGTCGCCCCAGCCGGTGACCTCTTTTGAGGCCTGTATCCAGCCGCCGCAGTTGGAATGATAAAAGGTGTAGGCCGGGCGGCCGTGGTAGGTAAGTATCTCGCCCTCGGTCTCCACCACCGCGCGGGTGGTAGTGTTGGCCTCGTTGGATTTGCCCTTGTAGGCCTGGCAGTGCTCGCCGTCGCAGAGATGGTAGCCTTCGCTCTTGTGAATGCCGCCGCGGGCGCGCCGTATAAGCACCTGCGTGCGGGCTATCACGGCCTGGGCCTTCAGGGATTCATACGGCCACTGCGGCGCCACTTCGCTGGGCACCACGCCCAGCAGGTAAAGCTCGTTCTCGATAACGTTCACCACGCCTATGCCCCGCCCCGCTATCGGGTAAAGCTCCATAAAGCCGCGGTACTGCCTGTCCGCGCCCCTGAAAAAAGGGTTCTTTATTTTAGAGGACGCTTCGAAGATGACCGAGCCGTCCTTCCCGGCGGGCTTGAGCAGTATGGGGCCGGTGAAGCGCCCGTAAACCGTGCCGTCGGGGCTTTTAAGGACAACATTCCCGTCCTCGTACAGCGCTGTCCAGATCTCGTCGGGGGGGATGGCCGCGAAAACCTTGCCGCTGGCCTTGCCGGACACCTCGATCCCTTCGAAAGACCTGAACCGCAGGAAGTTATTGCGGCCCTGCTTGCCGGTATTGGTGGCGCCTATGCCCACCCGTATCTTTACAGAGGAGGAAAGTTTCTTCAGCGCGTCCACCGGTTCCATCACCAGCGGCTTGGTTATCTTGAAGGGCGGGCGTATCTCTTCCGGCTGTTTGGTCAGCTTGCCTTCCAGCACCTTCATCATCTTGGAAGCTATGGGGTGGCCCGGGGCGTAATCCAGCACGCGGTAGTACTGGTTCCAGGCCTCGTTGAACTTGCCCTGCCGGGCGTAGATGCCGGCCAGCGGCAGGCGGGCCTCGGTGAAGGAAGGGTCTTTGCGCAGCGCCTCTATCAGCGCCTCCTCGGCCTCCTTGGCCATCTTGAAATTCATATAGTTCCAGGCCAGGATGTAGTCCACTCCGGCGAAGTCCGGGCGGAGAGCCCGGTACTTCTCCAGGTGTTCCAGCGCTTTATCTTTTTCCTCCAGGTTGGCGTAGACGCTCGCCAGGCCCAGCTCGGCGCGTGAGTGCAGCGGCTGCAGCCTTATCGCCGTCTCAAAAGCGGACCGGGCCCCGGCGTAATCCGCCTGGTGGAACCTCAGCCAGCCCAACTCGGAGTAAATGTCGGCGCTGCTCGGGGCGCGCTCTATCGCCTTTGTCAGGGTGCTGGCGGCTTCGTTGTAGCGCCCTGCCTGCCTCAGGCACATGGCAGCGTTAAGCAGCGGTTTGGGCTGCTCCGGTTCGGCCGCGGCCAGGCCCATATAGGCCGACGCGGCCTGGAGCAGGGCGCCTTTCAGGTAAAGTTCATAGGCGCCGGGTGCGGCCAGCGCGGGGCAGGATTGAAAGAGGGAGCATAAAAGAATAAGATAACATCTTCGCACGGTTTTAATATCGTATGAAATTATCAAGTGCGAATAGAAGCGCGTATATCTGAAGGCCGCGATTATAATGCCGGATAATCCCACCGATGCCGAACTTGTCGCCGCCTACAAGGCGGGAGACCCGGAGGCATTGGGCGCGCTGATGGAGCGGCACAAAGCCGCGGTCTACGGCTACCTGCTGCGCCTGACCGGCCGGGCCGACGCCGCGGACGACATTTTTCAGGAAGTTTTTCTCAAGTTGGTAAAGACCCCGGGGGCTTACGGAGAAAGAGAAAAGTTCAAGGCCTGGCTTTTTACCGTGGCCAGGAACGCCGCCATGGATCACTTCAGGCGGGTGGGCGCGCGCGGTGAGGTCCCGCTGGAGGGGGACGCGCAGCGGCCTGGCCCTGTAGATCTTGCAGCTTCCCATGATCCGGGGCCGGAGGAGGCTTTCTTCAATAAGGCGCTGGGGGAGCGGATAGCCGCCGCGCTGGCCTGCCTTTCGGCTGACCAGCTGGAGGTGTTCTACCTGCGGCATTATTCGGAACTCTCCTTCAAAGAAATAGCCGGAATGCTAGACCTGCCCATAGGCACGGTGCTGGCCCGCATGAGCCGCGCCGCCGCCCGGCTGCGCGAAAAACTCGGCGGGTACCTGCAATAAAAACGGGGAGCCGCGCGTTCTGGATATAGGAGCCTTTTATGAACTGCGGTTACGGGGAAAAACTTATCCTTTACTTCTACGGCGAGGCCGGCGAAGGCTTGCGGACAGAGGTGAAAAACCACCTGGAGGCCTGCGGCGCCTGCCGCGCCGAGCTGTCCGCCTTGGGCAAGGCCGGCGCGTGGCTGTCGGCGGGCGGTTTCTTTCCTTCGGCCGCGGCTGAGGCCGCGGTGATGTACGCGGCGCGCGCGCAGGCGGCCAATCTGCGTGGCTTCGCTTTCAGCTGGCGCGGGCTCATGCTGAGCGGGGCTCTGGCCGGGGTGATGGCGGGGGTTTTCGCCGTTTCAGGGCGGAACGCTTCCGCCGACCTGGCCTGGAACAGCGGCCTGGATTCAAAACTGGATTCAGTGGAATACTCCATGTACCAGGCTCAGTCTGAAATGGTCCAGGCTTCTGGCGACTGGGAATACAGCTTCGGCGCTCTCGAGGACGAAGGCCTGCGGGTCGGGAAAAATATAGAAGGGAACAAGGAGACGGTATTATGAACAAGAAAGCTATTTTTTGGCTGGCGGTGCTGGCGTTAAGCGCGGCTCCCGCGGTTAATTCCATGGCGCAGGAGGAGCAGGGCCCGGGTCCCGGGAGCGACGAGGTTGAAGCCCAGGGAGAGGCCCCCGGCCATCCCGGCATGGCTCCGGGCATGGAGCAGAAGGGGCAGCCTGGCCGCGGCATGAAAGCCGGCATGGACGAGGGGATGAGGGGCGGCATGGGCCAGGGGATGAGGCCGGGGATGGGTAAGGGCGAATTCGGCGGCCCCGTCTTCATAGAAGAGGCAGCGGCCCTGGCGACGATAAAAAAGAACGACGCGGCTTTCGGGAAAAAGCTGGAGGACCTTAAAGATATCGCCCCCGCCAAGTACAAGATGATAATGCAGATGTCGGGCAAAATGCTTGGCATGGCCAAGATGGAGAAGGACGCCGGCATGGAGCAGGACATCGTGCGCGGGCTCTCGCTGGAGTTCGAGACCAAGGAGCTTGCGCTCCAGTACAACAAGGCTTCCGACGCCGAGAAGGCGGCCATAAAAGTAAAGCTGACGCCCCTGCTCTCCGAACTCTTCGACCTGAAGACCAAGGCCCAGGAACAGCGCGTAAAGCACATGGACGGCGAGATCGCCAGGCTTAAAAAGAATCTGGAGAGCCGCAAGGCCAACAAGACCAAGATAGTGGAGCAGCGCCTGGGGCAGCTTACGGGCGAGGAGACAGGCTGGTAACAGAGAACAGGTCCGGCAGCCTGAAAAAAAACCCTGCGGAAATATTCCGCAGGGTTTTTATTAGTTATTTATGGCGCTATACTTTACTGCCTGCCGGAAATTATGTTATTCACAAGGCGTGCGGCCGACGGGAGGCCGGCGCCCTGCTCCTGCGGAGGAAGGCCCAGGCCGGCCGAAGCTTTTACCAGCGCCGCTCTTATGGCGTCCGGGCCATGCAGGCCCAGGCTTACCGCCAGGGCCGCCAACCCGGACACGTGCGGCGCGGCCTGCGAAGTGCCGGACAGGATGTTGAATTTCCCGTCCGGGTAGGACGAGTAGATCTTTACGCCCGGGACCGCGAAGGCCACTTCCGGGCCCTTGCAGGAGAAGTCGGCGAGCTTGTCGGCGTAATCCAGCGCCGTAACGGCCACCGCGTCAGGGTAAGCGCCCGGATAATCCACCGGGCCGGCGTCGTTGCCCGCCGCGCAGACCACCAGTATGCCGGCCGCGCTGGCGGCTTTTACGGCCTTAGCCTGGGCCTCGGAATATCCGGGTGCGCCAAGGCTCATGTTTATTACGTCGGCCCTGTTCTGCACCGCCCATTCTATGCCCGCTATTATTTCTGAAATTTTACCGGTGCCGCTGCTGTTCAGCACTTTTACCGGGAATATGGAAGCTTTCGGGGCGACGCCGACCATGCCCCTCCCGTTGAGGGCGCCCGCTATTATGCCGGCTACGTGGGTGCCGTGTCCCTTGTCATCGGCCGGGAGAGCGCCGGGGTTTATGACGTTGTAGCCGGGCAGGCAGTTAGGGGCCAGGTCCGGGTGCGCGCAGTCCACGCCGGTATCCAGCACCGCCACGCGCGCGCCGGCGCCCATGGTCCGGGCCCAGGCGGGGGGGACTTCCAGGCGCTGCAGGCTCCAGGGCATACGGTCCGGGTTCCCGTTCGCGCTCGCTATTGAAAGATAATCCGGGGGCTGAGGGGCGGACGGACTTGAAACCGCCGGCGGCTCACCGGGCAGAGTTCCGCCGTCCCGTACGGCGCCGGCTGAAATAGCGGCGGCCGCGGCGAATGGCGCTTCGTCCGAGCTGAGCCAGTAGATCTCCCTGTCGTCCTCCGCCCCGTCCACGCCGGGCGACCTGGTGATGTCCGCGGCTTTGGTGTTTTCCGGGAAATCGGCCAGGACGGCGTTTATAAAAGAGAATTCTTTAACTATCCTGCCGCCGCGGCTCGCTATAAGCCGCGCCTGCGCCTCGGCGCCGGTTCCGGCGCTGAAAGTTATTATCTTCTCCGCCGCGAAAGCGGGGGAAAGAAAGAAGAGGAGGGCGGCTGACAGCGGGAGATTTCTTGGCATGGTCTTTTGCGGCACAGCCTATAGCCTAATATTTTATTTTACTGGTATCGAACTTCCCCACTATGCCGGACACGTCCGGGTTACTCATCAGCATGGTCATGGTCTGCGGGTTCTGCATGGCCAGGGCTACCAGTTGCGGATTGGAGCTAATCAGGCTGGAAAGTGCCTGGGGATCGCTCATCAGGGCCTGCGCCGCCGGCGTGTTCAGCATGGCGCCTACGATGGCGCTGGAGGCCACGGCGCTTACTATTGCGGGGTTGCTCATGGCGGCTTTAACTACGGGGTTGCTCATGAAATTCATCGGGCCGTCGCTTTTAAGATAGTTGGCCAGGCCCTGCGGGCTGGCCGTGGCGGCCTTTACCGTGCCCCGGGACATGAAGCCGTCCACCACGTACTTGTTGTTCAGGAGCGCGCCCACGGCTTTGGGGCTGCCCATAACCTTGCCGATAGCGTAAGAAAGATACCCCTTCTGCTGGCCGAAGCCCACCTGCTCTTTGACCTTGGTATCGCTGGACTCGAGAGCGGACTGGTTGGCCGAGCGGCCCTGCGCCTGCCCGGCCTCTACGGTTTTCCCCTGCTTCCTCTGATCCGCCGCCGCGGCCCTTTCCTGCTGCGCCGCCGCGCTGGCGAGTTCCTTGGCGGACGCGTCGTCGCCGGCCTGCGGGCCGCCTTTGCCGGAGCGGTAGCGCACTAAATAGCCATTGTCGTCCAGATCCGGGTTATAGTTCCCGTCGGCGGTCTTTTTAACGTTCCCTTCCTGGGCGTTGAAGGCGCTGTATTCGTCTTTTGAAAGATTGACGTCGCCGGAGTTTATCTTCATGGTCCACTTGACCAGCGGTATAGCCAGTATGATGTATACAGGTGTAAGGTATACCCATATTTTCCAGCCTGATTTTTTTTGTTCCCCGTCCATAGTTTATACTATAACACCGAAAAACGGGTAAGTCAACTGTCCTTCAGTTGCCCTTCAGTTGCTTCAGGAAAATCGAAAGTAGATTTTGGCCGCGTCTAATCCCAGGATAAAATTCCCATAGGAGCCGGTCCCAATAACCGAGCGGGCGGCTTAAATCACTTTCGGCATTACCGGGCCGGGGCCCCGGGATTTTTAAAGCTCTCTGAGGATATCCTCGATGCTTTTGCCTTCCTGTAACCCCTTGGTTATAGCAGTCTTTAAATTTTGTCTAAGCCGGGTTGTCAGTAGCCGGGGTCTCCAATAGGTCTTACGGCCAAGCCTGAGCGCTCGGCTTCACTTCCTGCCAGGACGTCCGGACGAGGATTACGTTTAAAACGGGCACTTGGAGATTATCATCATAGAAGATGCCGCAGAAGCTGCTAAGACAATTTGGATCACCGCTCGGACAGGTTGCCGAAACATTGCCATTAACCCAAATTGCGCCATTGAAGTCCATGAAACTCTTGATAATGAGATTCCCGCCGACATAGGTAAATCCCCTGATGCCGACAGTGTTGTGGTAAAGAGCGGCGCCTAGTGCCGGGGGCGCGGTGGGAAATTGAAATGTGTTCCCCCCGAAATTCCAAGTACCGGTGCTTTGTTTAAGTCCGATGTCGGCGGGGTATTCCTGCTGGGAGGTGGTATCATTAACGGTCGTAGTCAGTTTCTGATGCTCCTGCCAAGCGTTCTTTGGAATAGAGGTGCTGACGTAGTTATAATTGCCGCTGCTGCCGATGGTCATATTTCCCCGTACAATGATGGTGCCCCTTAACCCTATGTCCTGTAGACTGTCGGTTACAGCGCCGCTGCTAAAGATTACATCGCCGTCCCAGTACCAGACATAATCCGTGTTGGGCTGGTTCTGGGGTGATTTGGGGTGATCCCACGAGTCGCCAAAATGGCAGGACGAGCCGAAGCACGCTCCACCGGTGCCGGAGTAGTGTGGGGCACCGGTCCCGCAGGCTGTGCGGGTATCCCAGGTGGCGGCGCCAGCGACGTTTAAACCGGTGGCGGGGGTGGTGTATCTGGTGCTGTTCTTACATCCATAGACGTTTAAAGTGTTCGAGGCTGCGGCCGATGCGCGCAGGCTGGCGAAGTCCAGGATCGGCAATTCGGGCACATTCGGGTAGTTCGCCCACCATTCGCCATTGTCAGTGTTCGGGGGAAGAGGCCAGGTCGTGTTCCTGGGATTGGCGGCAGTGCCGAGCACATTGCCCCTGGCGAATTTCCGCGGAAAATACCACTGGGCCGTGGTGGCATCCAGGGTGATATTGCCTTGCGACATGATGGGCCCCCAAAAAATGCTGACCCCTTTCGAGTAGTTGATATTGCCTTGGGCAAGCAGGGGACTGTAGATAGTCCGGTTCTGGAACACGGCTGAAAGCGCTCTCACCTCATTGGTGGAACTGTCGCGGCCTTCTCCCACGATAGTAATGCTCTTGTTGTTCGCAGAGGATATCCTGACCCTATAGGTTCCGCCAGTGACGTCATTGTATGTCGTATCGAAGTTGTAGCCCGTAATCACCGTGCTGGCCAGCGCCATGGCGATTGTCCCTGTGGAACTCTTGGCCTTCCAATAGCCTCTGTCCACGGCGGTCTCAGCTAGATTGAATGCCGTGGTGGCCTTACGATCTTTGACGGACATTTTGGAATTATGCTGGAGCCATTTCACCAGGGTGGGGACTATAACAAGAAGCACCGCCATCAGGACAAGGACCACTACGAGGATCTGTCCGCGTCTGTTTTGTAAACCGGCGGATGAGGTTTTCATTAGTTCATCACCCTGACCTTCTCTGAAGCCATATGCAACGCTTTAATTTTGCCCTCGTAAATATTTACCTGAAGTGTCATCGACACCGAAACGATGGTCATGTCGTCCGAGCGAGGGAAACTAAACGCGATATATCGCAGGTTCTTGCTAATGGTCTGGGATTGCTGTTGGAGCAGGTTGCCGCTCTGAAGGAATGTCATCGTGGTGCCCTGCTGCTTAGTAAACGTGATTTTTGAATAATACGGCTGGAGGTTCGAGGCGCGGCTGATGCGGATACTATTACTCTGCGCCTGATGCAGCTCGCGAGTGATGACGTACATGATGCCTCGCGCCTCTTGTTGGAGATCGGTTCGGGCCTTGGTCAAGATGAAAAAACGTTGGGCCTGGAGAAAGAGGGGAGCACTAATCGCCGAGATGGTGCCAAGGATGGCAATGGTAATCATTACCTCAATAAGCGTGAATCCGGCCTTCGAGCGATTCTTTACCATATGAGGTCCTTTCCTGAGACCGTCTGACTTGCAGTCACGGACACATTCGTGATCGACCGGGAGGAGATGGCTACGCTGCCGGAGTTAGAGATCGTCGGATAATACCCATATATGTTGTAGGCTGGCGAGGTACTTTGGCGAACATCGACGCTGTAGGTGCCGTTTTCGTTGCTCGATGCAACATAATACGCGCTGGTTGTAAGTGTATTCGAGCTAAGGTCCGGCGGGCCACTGGGCAACGTTCCAGTCGTCACTACGATGAGGACACCCGTAGAGATTAAACTGCCGCTGAGCGTGACGTTGCCCGATATCGTACCCAACGCCCCCGTGATCGTGAAGGTGCCAACGGGAACGGTCAGGCCCAACAGGACCGTAGCGGAGGCGACGGTCGGGCTAGATGACTCCGTAGTGTCGAGCGGGATCTTGACGGTATAGGCGCCCGTTGTTATATTAATGGTCTTGAAATTTCCGTTGACGTCCGTGATCTCCTGGTCCTGGGTGATCCCGTTGCCGTCGGTCGCTATCATGGTGACGCCCTGCAGCCCGTTGACCCCGTCGCGCGTGACATAGCCGGAGAGCCGGCCTCCCTGCGAGAGCACGAAGTCGACGCCGTTGGTTATCTGACCAAGGGAGACCAACACCGCCAGCGATGAGACGGAGATATAATTGGGATTAGCGAAGTCCTGATTGGCGGTGACATCTATACGGCCTGGCGATACGCGCAGCATGTAGCGGCCGGTGTCGGGGTCCGCATTAACGGTGGCACCGGCCCCGCTTACTTTGGAAGGAGATGAGATCGGGACGCCGAAGGCGTCGGTCACCCGGCCGCTGATGAAACCAGACGAAGTGACTTGGTTGAGCAGTGTAGTCGAACTGGGCAACGTGTAAACCGAGCCGGCCGACGCTATGGGCACAGTGTCGTTCTCTAATTCATAAGAGCCGCTCGTAATGAGTACGGTCCAGGTTCCCGTTGCTACCTTCGTGATGGAGAACTGGGCGACAGCAGGGTTGCCCGCGCTCACGGCCGAGGTCGGGTCAGAAAGCCCATCGGTGGCCGACACGATGGCACCGATGGCGGGAACCCCGGCGATGACGGTGGCTGAGGACTGGCTGGAGCTGAATGGTCTATATTGAATATTTGTAGTGACAAGGGCCGAGTTTGTGTTGCCTGGATACGCGAAATCAACTGTATTGTTGTGGGAATTGTATGCCCGGCCGAAACCGGAATTAACATAGGAAGGACTCGAAGTCCTGACGATTTGCTGGCCTGCCGGCAAGCCGCCCGAGGGCAGGGGGATGCAGGTTCCATTACAATAGCTGGGGCTGTGTGTGGACCCATTGTCGGTCCAACCAACGGCATCCAGGGTATTACCCGAACTGTCGGTAAGCCACCATGTGCCGCTGTGGCCGCGATGCATGATGTCGCGCACCGTAGGAATTATCCAACTAAAGGCGCTGGGAGAACAGTTTGTGTTCGCCGTGTCCGTGTAGTAGGCGTCGGCCGTGATTGCAACCCCGTTGACCATAAAGTTCGGCGTGTTGGCGACAATGAAGTAGTGGTTTGAGGGGATGGTGTTGTTGATATAGGTCAGGGGGATGTTCGTGCACTGCGTGTTGTTGGAGCCGGATACAAAGTTCAGGTTGATGCTGCCGCTAACGGTAACCGGGTTAAGAGTCGGGTTGAATAATTCTATATATTCCACATCATACCCGTTGGCCTGCGGCGTGGACACAACCACCTGGCTGATAACAACGCTGGGATTGACCCAGGCTGCGCCAGTGACCGAGCCCGAACTCATCGCTGTAAGCAAAAAGTTTTGAGTGAGTGTGTTATTCGGCCCTATCGCTAAGTAGATATACTGGCTGAAGTAGCCATCCGCCGAGGCCACAAGACCGAAGCTGCCGGGTGAAAGACCTATTGTATAGGAACCACTGCCATCCGTAGAATCGCGCCAGCCCGTGTTTTCGGCGACATTGACCAAAGCGTTTTGAATTGGAGCATTCGTCGCGGCGTTCTTTACGGTGCCCTTAAATATGCTATTGGCCTCCACAGTATTCGGATTCGAGATCACGTTTTTGATGGTGAGTAACTTATTCTCGCCGCGCTCCTGCCACGTGACCATTACGGTGATCTGGCGCATGCCCGTATCTGGCGTGGTCGGCGGTAGAATATTAAACACGCCGCTGTTTTCCGTCACAACCTCCACATAGGCATATCGCTGAAAGGAAATACTGCCTTCAAGGATGGCCTCCGGCGGGAAAGTGGCGGAGTCGTAGGGGGTGGCGTCGGGCAAGAAGGAAGGTGCCATAGTGGGTACGATCCTAAAGTACGTTTGTTGCTTGATTATCTGCATCTTCTCTTGCGCGAGGTTGGCTGCAAGAGTCTTGTTCTTGGACATCTGGATGCCGCGTTGGATGCCGCCGAAAGACGCGACAAGGCCGAGGACGCCGATGGAAAGAATTGCCACGGCAATCATCAACTCGATAAGAGTCACGCCGGGATAACTTGTCCGGAAATGGGGTTTCATAAGCGAATATCACAACCTCTCTTGCTTGGCGGAATACTCGCAGGCATCTCGACCTCTCCGATCCGAAAGCCCGTTTTAGATCGCGGGGGCGAAACTGATTTTTCGGCCGATTCGGCAGGATACCGAAACAGTTCGACGGAAGTACGGGACAAATCGCTTAAAGGCATCTTTTCCTAATAATGCTATATAATATCATTTAGAAGAAGATATTAACCCCAATAATCCTAGTGGATAATTTTAGAATGATTCCACAGGATAATTCTAGGATAATTCTAGCTCTTGCCTTCCGCTGCCATCATTTGTATTATATCGATATCCATAGCCGGGGCTTTTGCTGCCGGCCGTTATTCTATGTGGAAAATTACGGCTTTAATAGCCTCTAATTCTATACAGGTATTCCTGTTCGCAAGCGGGCTGTTCTACCTATTTTTGAGTTTTCGCGGCTTCTGGGGTCTCAAAAAAACCCCGCCGGCGGCGGGCCGGCGGCGTTTCGCGCTGCTGGTGCCGGCCCATAACGAGGAAGGCGTGGTAGGGCTTGCGGTACAAAGCCTGGTCAGCCAGAAATACCCCCGCGGCCTTTTCGATATCTTCGTGGTGGCGGACCATTGCTCCGACAATACGGCGCCGGTTGCCGCCGCCGCCGGCGCCAGGGTGCTGGACCATTCCGGGCCCGGGCTTAAGGCCGGCAAGGGCAGGGCGCTGAAATGGGTCACCGCTAAAATACTGGCCCTGGGGGGTTACGACGCCTTCTGTTATTTTGACGCTGATTCCCTGGCCCATCCGGGTTTCCTGGAAGCCATGAACGCGCATCTGGCCGCCGGGGATAAGGCCCTGCAGGGCCGCCAGGTAGCCAAGAATACCTCTAAACTTTTGTCCAAGATACTCGCTTCCGGGCATCTGGTCTCCAATAGATTCTTTCAGCTTCCCAAGCAGGCGCTGGGGCTTTCCGCCAACCTGAACGGTAAGGGCATGTGCTTCTCGTCGGAGGTGGCGGCCGCGTTCCACTGGGACGAGACCTGCCTCACCGAAGATATAGAGATGCAGATGCGCCTTGTCCGGCACGGCGTTCATATAGCCTGGGCGCAGGACGCCCTGGTCTATGACGAGGAGCCGGAAGAGCTCAGCCAGTACATCTGCCGCACCATACGCTGGACCCGCGGCTCCCTGGACGTGGCGCGCCGCCACCTGCCGGGGCTTTTCGCGCGGGCGTTGCGCCGTTTTGACCCCAAGGCCCTTGAAGGGGCGGTCTATTGTTCCCAGACCTACCGTTTCGCCGCGGTCATGCTGGCCGCGGCTCTGGTCTGGCTGAACAGGGATTCCTTCAACCTGCTTGTGTGGCTGTTCCACCGCCTGCCGGGGGTGGCGAATACGCTGAAGATCGTTTCTCTGGTGCCGCTGCTGCTTTATCCCGCCGTGGCGCTGCTGATAGAGAAGGCCCGGCCCGACCTGCTTGTAGCCTATTTCCTGCACCCGGTGCTGGCCGCGCTCAGGCTGCCTATTTTTGTGGCCGGGGTGCTTCGCGGCAGGGACTTCTGGGGCCGCACCGAGCATACCAGCCGCGTGGTCATAGCCGATTTGGTGGAGTAATTATATTCGGAGGAACGATGAAAAGACTGCTTATACTGACACTGCTTTCCATGCCTGCCGCCGCGGCCGCGCAGGAGCTCAATAAAACCGATCTGGACTCGGCGCCCGACCCTGCCGCCGCCGCGGCTGCACTCCAGGCCCCCGAAACGCTGCAGCGGCCGGACGCTCCGGCCCTGATGTCCGAACTTTCCGCCGCCCTGCGCCTCAGCTCCAAGCAGGAGGACCGCATTTCGACCGCGATAAAGAAGAAAACCACGGAGTTCGACAAGCTGATGAAAGAGTACGATAAGAACTCCGTCGAAGAGAAAAGATGGCTTTACAAGGTGAACGAGAACCGCCACGGCATGGTCAAGATCAACAAGGAAATGCCGGACCTGGTGCGCGAATTCCTGGACGATGAACAGCGCCAGGCCTACGACAAGCTGCTTGAAGCCAAGCGGAGACCTGCCGTGGCGCCGGCCGAGGCCGCGGCTGTTGAAGCCGCCCCGTCCCCGCAGGATACAGCCGTTAAACCGGTGAAGAAAAGGCGCCTTGTAAGACGGAAGAAGGTTAAGGGCGCTGCGGCGGTCCCGGCCGCCGAGACCGCTCCGGCCGCGGCCAAGGCGGAGGCCGGGGACGAAGCCGGGCAGGTTATGGTGGACGGGGATACTGTGCCGAACAGCCAGCCCGCCACGAAGAAAAAACGCGTACTGAAAAAGAGGCAACTGGCCAAGGATGCGTCTTCGGAGCGCAATGATATTTCCGAGGACCTGGCCGGTTCAAAACCCACCGGTAAAGAGTCCTCGTCGGATGACGAGGACGCGGGTTCATACCCTTAGCGCGGACGCACGAAGTCGGAGGAGGCGGCCTGTCCTCCGGCCGGGAGGCCTTTTTGGGCTTTCAGAAAGGGCAGCCGTTGTTTTTTTGCAGTTAAATACCGTTAAAAAAATGAGTTACGCACTACCGCGGCAACGCTAAGGTCATAGAGATAAAGGCGGACCAGCCGGTGCAGGCTGTGACCGCGCAGGTATCATTAATTTGCGCGGCCGATACTCATGTTCGTAGTAAATAAGAAGCCCGGCTATGTTTTCCGCTCTGTCCCTGGCGCCGGCAGCCAGAACCCGTTCATGCCTTCGCTCTTTAATAAGCTGCCTGCTGGTCCGTTCCGGCGGCTTTATGCAGCATTCAGCCGATAGTAATCATGGTGCCGGACCCCTCAATGGAACTGCGACTACGGAATCCTCGGTAGTTGGAGATAACGGCAATGTCGGCGTAGGAACTGCTAATCCTTCGGTATTCCTTCGGGATTCAATCCCAGAAACCATATAAAATATATAGACGTCTGTTATTGACCAACCGCGCAGCTTGCGTGCGCGGGCAGTGGTTGAGTGTCTTCAGGTCATCTGGAAGAAGCGTAAATTTTTACCATATGAGGTTTATCTGTAAATTTCTATTTTCAGCGCTGCCGGCATGCCTCCCAGGGGGGCTGACTGC
>CAIXBR010000093.1 GCA_903917735.1 uncultured Elusimicrobia bacterium
TCACCGGACCTACGCGCCGTGCCAGGTTTGAGGAAGTGTTGCTGAAGAGCCGTGTGAGGGAAAACTTCAAGCACGGTTCTGTGAGGGGACGCGCAGTTGAGGCGTTCTACTCGACTTGTACGGACGCCGAAGGCGGATCGGGGGTGGAGCGTAGCGACACCGCAGTGCGGCCAGCAGGCCGCGCATAGGTGGCAATAAGATGCCACCTACCTTGGGAGCAGGTGCGAAGGCGCGATAGTGCCGAGCCCGCCGTTGCGCGACAAGTTTAACGGACGAGCCCAGATTTTCAGACAACTCTTCGATGGAATACCTGTGTAAAGGCAGGCACGCCCTTTTTTTAGGGCGATGAACGCGCCGGCCAAAATTCCTACCGAATGTCATAACCGCCGTGTTCTTAAAAGCCGGAGGCCGTTGAAAATTACCAGCAGGCTGGCCCCCATGTCGGCGAAAACAGCCATGAACAGCGTGGCTTTACCTGCTAAAGCCAGCCCAAAGAATACCGTCTTGATACCGATGGCCAGGACGATATTCTGCCGCAAAACAAAGGAAGTGTCGCGGCTTAACTTTATAAAGTGGGGCAGCTTGCGCAGATCGTCGTCCATCAGTGCTACGTCAGCGGTCTCGATAGCAGTATCGGTCCCAGCCGCGCCCATGGCAAAACCTATCGTTGCTTTTGCCAGCGCAGGGGCATCGTTAATGCCGTCACCAGCCATGCCTACCTTGCCGTAACGGGTGAGAAGCCCATCCATGGCGGCAAGCTTATCCTCGGGCAGAAGATTCCCGCGTGCGTCGTCAATTCCCACCTGGGCGGCTATGGCGACGGCTGTCTCTTGGTTGTCTCCGGTCAGCAGTACCGAGGCCACACCAAGCGCATTAAGCTGGCTTATCGCCTCACGGCTTGTGGCCCGCACTGTGTCGGCGACACCGATTATCCCCAGTGTTTCGGTTCCGGAGGCGAGCGCCACTGCGGTTTTACCTTCTTTCTCAAGGCGCTGCAGTTCCGTCTCTACAGACGGTGAGCAAGCGGCTATCTCTTCCAGCAGGCGGTGATTACCTATGTAAAACAAGCGTCCGTCTACCACGGCACGCGCACCCCGGCCTGGCAGTGACTCAAAGTTTTCCACAGGGGGCAATACCCGGAGAGAGGCCCCGTCCGGGTTTTGCCATGCGAAAACTATGGCAGCCGCTATGGGATGTTCGGAATGAGCGTCCACAGCGGCGGCCAGCCGGAGAACCTCATCCGCCGTCCGCCCTGCCAGGGGCACTAAATCGGTTACCACCGGTTTGCCGTGTGTAAGCGTACCAGTCTTATCGAATGCCACAGCCTTGATCAAACGCCCGTTCTCCAGATGCAGACCGCCCTTTACCAATATCCCTTCCCTGGCCGCAGCGGCCAGCCCGCTCACTACCGTGACCGGAGTGGAAATTACCAATGCGCATGGGCAGGAGATCACCAGCATAACCAGCGCCTTGTAGAACCAAGGTTCGAACGGGGCTCCGAAAAACAACGGCGGGACGGCGGCCGTTAAAGCCGCCAGAACCACCACAGCGGGCGTATAGTAAGCCGCGAATCCGTCGATAAAACGCTGCGTCGGGGCGCGCTGCCCCTGCGCCTCCTGCACCGACTTCACTATCCTTGCAAGCGTAGTGTTTCCCTTATTGGCCGTAACGCGGAATTCCAGCATGCCGCGCTCATTGACGGTACCGGCGAAGACCGTATCACCGGCGGATTTAAGCGCCGGCACGCTTTCCCCGGTAATAGGAGCCTGGTCAACGGAGCTTGAACCTGCGGTCACTATTCCATCGAGTGGGATGCGTTCGCCGGGTTTCACACGGACGGTCTGCCCCAGCCCTACGGCCTCCGCAGCCGTCTCGCTCCATTCGCCGCTTTCCAAACGCACGACAGCGGTTTCGGGCGTCATGGCCATAAGCCCGTGTATAGCGTTCCTGGCGTGGTCCATGGAAAGGGTTTCTATCATTTCAGCCAACGCGAATAAAAAAACCACCATTGCGGCTTCAGGCCACTCTCCTATAGAAACTGCCCCGATAACAGCCAGGCTCATCAGGAAGTTGATGTTGAGCGTGAAGGTCTTGAGGGCCAACCACCCCTTGCGCAGCGTTCCGTGCCCCCCGGCGGCTATTGAAACCAGCGCCAAGGCCATCACGGCCTTGGAAGTTTCCTGGGAGCCGGTCCATACAACGATTTCCGCAACCAAGGCGGTGGCGCCTGACAACGCCAATAGTGCCTTGGCCCTGCTAGAAATTGTGGGCGCTATGACTTCGCCTCTGGATAGTTTTTCCTCGGGCTCCGCTTTAGCATTCATTCCCACTTCGCTTAGGGCAGCAAGAATATGGCCATTGTCTGTCAAGTCGTGGTCTACCGTAAGTCGTCGGCCTATCAGGTCGAATGAAAGCTCACAAACACCCGCCATATTCCCGAGGCGCTTGCGTATAAGTTGCTCCTCTGCTTGGCAGTCCATATCGTCAATTATAAAAACAGAACGTTTGCCTCCCTTCCCGCCACTTTCCCGGGCAGGAGACCTCTGTGCCGCAGGCGCACAGGAATTACAGCAGGAGCATGGCTTCGTAGCCTCATCAAGGACTTCCATGCCTATCTCGCGCAGGGCGGCCAGGATCGGCCCGTCGTCTGGGAGGGAATGGCTGACCGTAAGTTGCCGGCCTATGAGGTCAACTAAAAGCTCATCAACTCCAGGCAAAAGTCTAAGACGCTTGCGTATAAGGGCCTCTTCGGCCTGGCAGTCCATGTTATTAATGCGAAATACAGATTGATTCATAGTAGTCAGCCTTGGTTGCGTTACGAATGGAGGGAATGCTCTATAACATCGTCTATAAGATTTACTACATGACTGTCGTTAAGAGAATAAAACACCATGCGGCCTTCATTCCGGTATTTAACCAGCCTGAGATTGCGTAAAACTCTTAATTGATGGGAAACGGCTGAAAGGCTCATTCCAAGTACCTGGGAAATATCACACACACACAGTTCGCTTTCCCGGAGACTTAAAATAATTTTCATCCTAGTGGCGTCGGAAAGGGCCTGGAAGATGGCGGCGATGGCGTTCACTTTCTCCACAGTGTGAATGCGTTTCTTAATCTTGCTTACCTTAGCCGCGTTGAAACATACGACCTGGCAGACTGTTTTTGGATCTTTTTTAGAGGGCATGTAAAACTCCCATAGTTGAACGGTTGTTCAACTATAGTATACATCACCCGAATGGTCGGGTCAAGATAAATTGAAGATTGAATTTAGAATCCCTTTGACCTTTAAACCAACCGGATTCTAACTTCCAAGGGTTTAACAGGCTTGGAACACTGCGGAGAGGAACTTTTCGCCCTCATAACCGGATATCCGGTAGAGGTCCAGGACTAGCTCAAAGGCAGGGATAAATAGAGTCCATCCCTTTGAGTTAACGGAATTTAACAAGCGGCAGCCTCACGTAACGCCCCGCGAACAAAGAACGGCTAGGGCAGCGGGCAGTAGCGCTTCACCAGGCTTACCAGCTCCTCAAGATCGAACGGCTTGTGAAGGAAAGCGTCCGCGCCGCTCTCGTCCACTTTTTCAGTGAGCCCTTCGGACACCGAGGAAATAAGGATCACGGGGATGTGCTTCAGCTTCTCGTCCTGTTTCACCTCCCGGGCAACCTCGTCGCCGTTCATGAACGGCAGGTAGATATCCAGGATCAGCAGGTCAGGAACAAGCTGCCGCGCCAGGGCCAGGGCGTCCCTGCCGTTCTTGGCGTCTGACACCTCGTAGCCTCTTTTTTCCAACCCGCGCGAGACCATCAGCAGCAGGTCCGCCTCGTCGTCAACTACTAATATTTTTTTCGCCATAATCAACCTCCTGCCTGCGCCGCGGGCAGCGTAAAATGGAAGACGGATCCCTTGCCCAGCTCGGACTCAGCCCAGATCTTGCCGTTGTGGGCCAGGACTATATCCTTGGAGATCGCCAGCCCCAGGCCGGTCCCCCCTTTTTTTCGGCCTCTGCCGCTGTCGAGCTGCTCGAAGGCCTGGAAGAGCTTGGGCAGGTCTTCGGGCCTGATGCCGAGGCCGGTGTCGAGGACCGTAACATGGAGCATGCCGCCCTCATGCGCGGCCCGGACGGTGATGGTCCCCTTTTCCGTATGACCGATAGCGTTGCTGATCAGGTTGGTCAGGACCTGCGTTATCTTATCCCGGTCGAACATCGCTTTGGGGAGGCCTTCGGGCAGGTCCACCGCAAGGTTAAGCTCTTTATTATCGGCCAGGAGGCTCATTGACCTGGCCGTTGTACGGACCAGCTCGGAGAGATCGTTCTCCTGCGTGTCGTAACTCATCCTGCCGGCCGCCAGTTTCTGGAAGTCCAGCACGTCATTTATCAGGCGCCCCAGCCGGGCTATATTGCTGTGCACCAGCTCCAGCAGGGTCTTGTGCTCGGGGGTAAGGCAGGCGGATTCCCCAAGGATAAGGCTTACCGCCAGTGTAATAGTGGTAAGGGGGCTCCTCAACTCATGGGAAACCATGGAGGCGAATTTGGATTTTATCTCGGCGCTTTCCCTTACGGCCTGCTCGGCGCGCTTCAATTTCGTAACGTCCACCATCACCGTCAGCAGGCAGAGGTCTCTCCCTATATAAATGGCCTCGGCAGAGAACAGGCCGGCCTTAAGCGAGCCGTCCTTCGCGCGCGTAGTCATTTCGACTTCCCTGACGGACCCGCCCTGTTTTATCTGCTCAAGCATATCCGCGCGCTTATCCTCTGCGGAAAAGAGCTGCAACTCAGCGGAGGTTTTGCCGATCACCTCGGAGCGGATGAACCCCAGAGTCTTAAGGAACGCCTGGTTTACGTCGATAAAGCGGCCGTCCTCAGCGCCGCTTATGGCCATAAGCGCGGAATTGGAATGGAACGCCTTGGAAAATTTTTCCTCGGACAACTTGACCTGGGAGATATCCTTGGTGACGCCGAAGATAGCCGGCTTGCCGTCCCAGAAGCCCCTGGTCACCCTGGTTTCTACCGGGATCCTCTCGCCGGATTTAGCAAGGAGCGGCACCGGGCAGGCCTCGGCGGAGCCCGCCAGCATTTCGCCCACTATGCGGCCGGCCTCGTCTCTGCGCTCCGGCGGGTGGACCATAAGGACGGAGAGCCCCTCAAGCTCTTCCCTCGAATAGCCCAGCCGGTTGGTAACCGTATCGTTGATGTGGATGATATTTCCCGCTTCGTCGAGGACAAAAAGGAAATCGTTTATGCTGTTGAAGAAAGTCTGGTAGTTCTTGCGGACGCTCTCCAGCAGGTGCTCTGAGTGTTTGCGCTCCGTGATATCCGTGAAGGTCACCACGGCCCCCGTGACCTTGCCGTCCCTGCGCTGGGGGTAGGACCAGTACTCGGCCGGGAATGAAGTGCCGTCGGCGCGCCAGAGCACCTCGTCGTCCACGTTCGTACCCTTGCCTTCTTTGAACGCCCGGAAGATCCTGCAGTCCTCAGCGGGGAAAGGCGCGCCGTTGGCGTATTTACCGTGGATCTGCAAGTGCATGTTCTTTCCCAGCAGGTCTTCGGGGGTCTTATAGCCGAGCATCTGCAGGCAGGCGCTGTTGCAGAAGGTGCAGCCGCCGTTCATGTCTATGCCGTAGATTGCCTCGGCCGTGGAGTCCAGCAGGAGGGTGATCCTTTCTTTGCTTTCTAAAAGCGCTTCCTCCGCCCGCCTGCGCGCGGTTATGTCGCGGCTCAGCCCCAATATGCCCACCAACTCGCCGTCCGGGCCCCAGTACAGCGTCTTAAGCGTTTCCAAAAGCATTTTCTCTCCGCCGGGAGAGGCGAGGCAGACTTCATTGTGGAGCGGCTGACGGTCCTTCAGCAGCTGATTATCCTGCTCCCTGAAGATCAGGGCCTGCTTTTCATCGAACAGGTCAAAGTCCGTTTTCCCTATGATCTCTTCCCTTGGGCGGCCGACCACCTTCGCGAAGGTGGGGTTGCAGCCGAGAAAGATGCCGTTAACGTCTTTGTAAAAGACCACATCGGTAAGAGAATCGAGCAGGGATTTTATCAGGGCGGCCTGGTGCCTTATTTCGGCCTCGGCCTGTTTGCGGCGGGTGATCTCGCTGTGGGTGCCGCTCATCCGGACCGGAGCCCCGGCGGCATCCCGCTCCACCACCTGCCCGCGGTCATGAACCCAGACCCAGGAGCCGTTCTTATGGCGCAGGCGGCACTCAAAATCGTAGGCGGGCAGTTCGCCCGAAAAATGCTTCTGCAGCAGGTGGTTCGACTCCTGCAGGTCATGCGGGTGGACGAGTTTCTGCCAGGTTTGAATGCTGACCGGGGCGAGTTCCGCCAGCGTGTAGCCGGTGATCTCGGCCCAGCGTTCATTAAAGTCGGCCTCCCCGGTCTTCACGTTCCATTCCCAGGTCCCTACCCGGGTGCCGGCGATGATGCGGCGGAGCCGTTCCTCGCTGGTCTGCAGGTCCAGGGTACGGAGCCTGACCAGAACCTCGGCGTATTCGGCGCGGCGGAAGATTATCCAGAACAGGGCGGAGAACAATCCGGAGATCAGAAGGCACGCTGCGAAGACGCTAAGGAGGTAGCCGGTGCGGCGTTGGGCCAGGAATGAAGGAGAAGGATAGCAGGTTATGCGCCAGGTACGCCCCTGCATATTGAAAGCCTCGCTGTAGGAGAAGGGCTTATCGGCTGTTTCATCGGCCCCGACGCTGTTTTTTCCCTGCGCGGGCCGGGCGCGGGAACTATGAGAGTAGAGCGAGCGGTCCTTTACGTCCCCGGACTCGTCGGAGATGCGGAGGTAGATATCGGGTAGTTTAAGGTTTTTGAACGCCGCTTCTACCAGATCGGGGAGCCGGAAGACGCCCAGGGCGAACCCAAGGGCGCACTTGCTGCGCTCGGCCGGGGCTGAGGGAACCGCTTTGCCGCTGTAGACCGGGGTGAAGATCAGAAAGCCGGCGGCCGTGCCCTTCTCCTGTACAAGAGTTATCTTGCCGGTAGCCGTCTGCCTTTCCCCTGACAGAGAGGCCTGCAGGGCCTGGTGGCGGACCGGGTCGGAGTTGAGGTCGTAGCCCGCCGCGGCCTGGTTGCCCGCCAGAGGTTCCACGTAGTAGACAGGATAGTACTCCGCGCGCCCGGCTGCGGGGACTAGCACGCCTTTGGCCGTTCTTTCCTTGATGGCATACCCGTCGAGCCCGTCCTGGCGGGCGCGCATTTCGTAGCCGGCGCGCTGGCCGCGGTCTACGCGGGGGATCCACTCCAGTGCCTGAATGTCGTTATGGGACTTTAATATCCGCGAGGTGAAGGTCCGGAACTCACCGCGCGAGACGAACTGCGAAGACTCGAAGAAGGCGCGCAGAGCATCCAGCGCCTGGGAATCAATATCCAGCTCTTTTTTAATGGCCGAGATATGCTGCTTGGACTGTTCGGAAAAGAGGGAGGAAAGGCGTTCCTGCTCCGATTGGCTGACCTGCCAGGTTATCAGCGAAGTTGTTGCCAGGCCGGCGAACGCAATCAAAGCCGCCAGCGGATAAAGCCGCCACCGCGTTGCCTCCTGTTTATCCGCTGAGTTCAGGTCGTTGGTCTTCATATCTGAATGGCGTTATAGACGGCCGCCGTCAAAAAGTCCACCGACTATTCCGCGCACGCGTGCGCACGCGTGGAACTGCCAACCGACCGTCCCCATATAATACAATAAGTTGCCGCCCGCGACAATTTCCCGAAGCGGCATCACAGCTATCTGTTAAGCTTGACCGGAACTTTTCCCGCCTTCAGGTTTTATGTGTTAAAATTCAGCCGCGAATATCTATACAAAGACAGGTGTGACCGAATAATGGGTTTTTTAAAATGAATGGCTTATGCGGGCCCTGGCAGGTGTAAAAGGGCCGATGTGGCTTTATTGCACGGATGCGGGTGGAAAAGAAATCCTACCTCTCCCACACCATGCTGGACGCCGGCCTTCTCAAAGACGATCTTTAGGCGGCCGGCGCGCTCAGGCCCGCTTTGTCATCCCCGAAGAGATGTGAGAGCAGCACCCCGAATTCTTTTGAGTTCGTATTCAGCATACCGCGCCTCCCACCGGAAACCAGGACGACCGCCAGCATTTCCAGCCCCCGCCCCTGCCCCCCGGCCCGCGGGGGCGGAAAATGACTTTTGCTAAATATTTACGCTCAGCTCTTCTAAGGCGTCCTCCCGGCCATGGTATTTAAACCTGGTGCGGCCCTTCTCTACTGACGCCGCTTTCAGTTTGGCCCATTCCTGCTCGAGTACCATGTAGAACTTGCGGCAGTGGTGCATGCCGCCGAAGGCGCGGTTGCCGTACCTGAACTCATGGTCCCTGCCGTCGGCGGAAAGAGTGACCAGCAGCGACAGATGCTCGTCCACTACGGAACACTCTACGCCCTTCTCGGTATAAAAATCGATTATCTTCTGTGCGAACACCGTGTTTTCACGCAACATATTAAGTCCCCTCCTTTTATCTGCGGCTGCCGGCGGCCGCCAGCAGGGCTTGCGCGGCGCCGGGCGCGCGAGCCTCCGTCTTCCTTGTCACACTTATTCCTATCCGGCGGGAATCCGTTTTGTCACGGGACAGGGCACGCACCGGCAGGTCTGCGCCGCCGTCAGGCAGCGCGAAGCGCATGGAGAAAGTCCCGTCCGGGTTCAGGTTGACCTTGCGGCCGGCCACTGTCACGAAGGCATCCGGCTCCGTGGCCCCGTACAGGATCAGTTCACAGTCCGCCGCCAGCCGGAATTTACTTTCGGGCCGGCGCTGCAGGGCCATGGAGGAGAGCGAGGATACTCCCCACGAGGAGGCCTTGGAGAAGACGTAGCGCAGCATCTCCCAGCGCTGGGCCAGGGATTTGGCGACTTCGCCGGAACCCTTGCCTATGTACTCTACTCCGGAAAGCTGCAGCAGCCTGTCGAAATCTTCGGAGACGGCCATCCATTTCCCGTCCATAACGTCAGAGACCCGGCCGGCCGGGAGGATGACCGTGTTGCTCTTTATTATCCCTATAAAGCCGCCGGCGGGGGGCACAAGGCCCATCTCGCAGCAATAGGACCGCCCGCCGTCCTGCACATGAACGTACCAGCTGGCGGCCTCCAGCCTTACGGCGACGTCGAAATACCGCGGGTCGCCGTTTTCCGGAGCGGACATATCGTAAACACGCAGCACCTGGCGCGACTTCTCAAAAATATCCGGCCCGTGTTCGCGCATAATGCGGACCCTTGAATCCGGGGTTATTTCCCAG
The DNA here is from genome assembly GCA_903917735.1 of uncultured Elusimicrobia bacterium. Lineage (GTDB taxonomy): Bacteria > Elusimicrobiota > Elusimicrobia > Elusimicrobiales > UBA9959 > UBA9959. Next base: position 9,232 of record CAIXBR010000093.1, read on the forward strand.
TAGAGGTACATCCAGTTCGGGTCCCTCGGCATAAGAGCGGCCATTGTCGCCCCATACCCCTGCGGAAGTGAACGCGAATCTATATCCGGAGACGTATCATTCTCAGCCAGGACGCCTGACGATGGCATAATTTTCTCTCCCTAATAGGCCTCGCAAAACTGGTTCGATATTTTCAAGAAAGTTCGGCAGCCCAGTCGGCCTTTTACATTCAAAAGCTCCGGAAACTTACTGATGGCAGTCTCAGTAGTACGTTGCGGTTCCAGTAGTTGTACTTTGCCCCTACCCCTGGGAGTTAAATATCTGAAAATACTTTATTGAATTATTTGTCGGCTGTCAATTGCTAATTATCAAATATGACAAAAGTCACATTAATCACAATTGCAGAAAAGCAAAAACCGCCGGGTGCTGCCGGCGGTATGCGGAGGCAGGAGCTGGAACTACTGGTTCTCAAAATACGAAGTTATGCCCTGGCTGACCTGCGCCCCTATCTTCTGGCCCAGCGTGGTCTCGGCCTTAGCCCTGGCCTCGGCGTCGGTGGAAGAGGCCTCTTTGGTTGTGGCCGCGAAATCGAGGAAGATCTTTGAAGTTTTAACGTCCTTCATGGCCACGGTAGCCGAACCGCGGGACCATTTCCAGCGGGACTGCGGGTCGGAATCGGGCACGGACGCGAATTCCGCTGTGCACTCCACCAGAATATCCGCGGTCACGCCTCCGGTTTTGGCGTCTATCCCCATGGTATTCAGAGTTTTAACGAGAGCCGCCTGAACGCGGGAGGAAACTTCTCCGGGCATTACCACGGCCACTTCCAGGCTGGTCAGCGCTTTTTGCACCGCATCCCTGGCCCCGTTCACATCGAAGCCGGCCTTAGTCCCGGCGGACGGGTCCAGCACCCGCATGTCCGCCTGCAGCTTCTCCCTTCCTTTCAGCAAAGCGTTCAGCTTCATGGCGTTCTTTATCTTGGCCAGCTTTTCCGTTTCCGCGGAAAGCCCGGCGGCCAGGGGGCGGGCCTGCGTATCTATATCATCCAGCTTACCGCTTATAGCGGCCATAGCGCTGGAGCGGTCCAGGACGGCCAGGGCGTAGTACTGACCGGTGGCCTTGTCCAGCCAGGTACGGGCTATCTCTGTGCCTTCCAGCACCTTTTGAGACGTTGAGCGCACCGCCTGCACCACGTCCTGAGAATACGAAGATACGTTCTTCCCCTGCTGCGAAGAATTCTGCTCGGAAGAATTGACCATGGTGTTCATGGTGACCTGCGTGGAGAAGATCCGCGAGATCTCGCCGCGCGACCGCTCCATGGCTGAGGCCTGGTCGTCGGCTACGCCTATGCCGGTCAGAAAACGCGAGCGCGGGTAATCCGCGCCGTTACCGTCCACCCAGTCGGGCCGGGGGCCTTGCGAAGTGCGGACCGCGCCGGGGACGGCCACGGCTTTTTTAGCCGGCTGAGAGGCGCAGGCGCAGACCAGCAGGGCGCAGAGCGCCGGAATGATGATTTTAGTCATAGCTTTCTCTCCTCACGCTAGCGGGCGGTGCGGTAATGCAGATAAGTCCGCCTGCCTTTTTGCACTTCCACGTCTTTAAAGATATAGCCGCCTTCCGGCTCGCCGCCGCGGCCGTAGAACGTAACGGAAACATCGCGTTTCCCCGGTGGAACGGCCAGGCGTGCCATGCGTATCTGCGCGGGCAGGGTGGTCCAGCCGCGGGTATCGGCCACCTCGGTAGCCGCGGAGGTGGCGTTCGTCACTATCCTGGCCAGCAGGCCGAACCCCGCCCCCGCGCGTTTCTCTACTTCTTCGGAAGCGGATCTTGCCAGGATGTATTTTATGGTGGCCCTGGCTATGGCGCGGAGTTTTACGGCGGAGTTCCTGTCTTCAAGGACCTTGCGGGCTATGGCCGAGACGTCCTCCATAAGCTGTGAGTCGGCCTGCGCGGGGCCATCGGCCAGGCGCGAGCCGGTTATATTATAGGGCGGCTGCACGTACTCCGGATAAGAAACCGTGATGGCGTTGCCGATAACCCCGGCCCTTAAAGCGTTCTGTACCCGTTCGGAGTCCGCGTCCTTCTCGCCGCTCTGGTTCACGGCCAGGACGGCTTCGTTCCAGGCCACCTGGAAAGTGCGCGACACCTTGATGGGGGCCACGCCGTCATAGTGCAGGAAGACTATCTCCCCCAGGCCTTCTGCCTCAAGGCCGGCATAGGCGGGAACTTCGAACCGCGGCTTCGGGGTACCGTAATCGGAGGCGTACCAGCCATAGGCCTCGTCGGCGGCGTTATAGGCTATCCGGGCGTCGTCCTGCCTGCCGTCCTGTTCGAACAGCATGGCGCTCAAGTACTCGGCGAAAGCGCTGTCCTTGTAACCGCTTTTGCCCTCCATGAAATCGTGGAACCGGCCCAGGTAAGCCGTGACCTTCCTGGCTTCCACCAAGGCCTCGTCGCTTACTCCTAAGTAGAGATAGTTGAGCGCCCGGAAAACGTTCATAAGGGCGCGCTCGAAGACTTCCCCGGGATATTTAGTGGTATTGTCGTTAAGGAGGAAGGTGCCCGCCCGGCGGCTCACACTTTTGGTGAACAGCTCTTCCATCTGGCCTTCGGCGTTGGCGAAACTGGCGTCGCTACCCCGGTACTCCCCCGAGTCATGCAGGACCATGCCGAGATCGAGGTAATACAGCACCGCGTTCTTCGCATTGTACTCGGTGGTCTTCGCTTTTTCTATCTCGGCCCGGGCACCGGCGTAGTTGGAGGCCGCCAGCATGGAGTCCAGGCCGCTGCGGTAGGAGCGCGACGGCCCGGCGCAGGCCGTGAGCAGCACGGCCGCGCCGGCTAAGCCGCAGCGCGCGAGTTTCCTGAATGTCATGCCCGGCAGTTAGAAGGACGAGCCGGAGCGCTTTACGGATTTCTTTATCTTTTTCTGCCCGACCCAGGAGATCTGGTTGGTTTTCATATCGAGCAGCTTCATGTCGGTCTGGTAGAGGATCACGGACTTGCCGCCTTCCCTGTCCTCTATCGTACTGATGGAGCCGCTCAGCATGAAGTCCGCGCCTGATTCCTGGCCGTGGGCTTTCTTGGTAGCTTCGGAAGCGTTGGTGTCCTGGTCCAGGCGCTCGTCGCGGACCGCGGCGCGCTCTTCCTTGGTGGCCACGAAAGTGACCTTGCCGGAGTTTATCAACGAGCGCTGGAGGTCTTCGACGAAAGCGCCGGTATTGATGTGCTCGTTGCTCTCGTTCCTGACCACGCCCACTATAACGGTGGGCGCGTTCATGGATAGCCCCGAGGCGGAGGACAGCCACGGCTTGGAAAGGCAGTCGGCCACCAGCTCTTCCGCCGTGAGCCTGGAGTCGGTGTCGTTCCATTTGCCGCTGACATCCATTACCGCCGCGGTATCTACGCGTTTTACCTGGGTGCCGGAGCAGGCCGCCAGAAAAGGCAGGGCCAGAAGCGCGGCAAGTCCTAAATAAGTTTTCATAAGGAACTTCTCCTGTATATTAATAGAAAGACCGCGCTTAATGCCTGGCTTCTTCCGCGGCAAGGTCGTTAAAGGCCTTGTCGGCGTTGGCTTTCACATAGTCGCGCACTTTGGCGTCCAGTTCCTTGGCGCTGTCCAGCGTGCTCTTAACGGCGGCCAGATCCAGTTTTACAAGCGCGAAGGTGGAGCCGTCATTGGGATCGGTCCAATGGTCCACGGGAACGGCGCCGGAGAGGGTCATCTGGGTGAAGCTTTTAAGCGTCTGGGTGACGTTCTGCTCTTCGCTGGAGCTCTTCATGTCCCCGGCCGTGGTGGAGGCCATATAGTCCTTATTGAGCTTGGCTATATATGTGCTGAAAACCTCGGCTATTTTGGCGCGGGCCCGGCTGTCGGACGTATCGGTCGCCAGGGCGCGGTTCCTGATACCGGTGGCTACGCCCACGCCGTAAAAACTGCCGTCCTTAAAGGCGCCCGAGCCCTGTGTGACCCAGGCGGGTGAATTGGCTACCGGGGCGAAAGCCGCTGCGCCGGGTTTAACGTTCTTATTTCCGCCGCAGGCCGTCATTGCGAGGGCCGCGGAGAGGAAAACCAGATACTTAACGGTGGTGGACACTCTGTTCATTTTACTGCCTCCTCAATAATCGCTTCTATAACGTCTAAAATGAAAATACAATTTAAAGCCGGTATTGTCAAACGTGTCCGGCCTCCGGACGGGGTTTGCGGACGACTATTCTTCAGCCGGATAACCTACCGTCTGGGCGAACAGGATCCGCTGCCGCGGGCGCAGACGCAGAGCCTGGGCAAGTTGCGGTTTTTGGCAATTGTGGAACCACGCTGCCAGCCCCTGCGAGGCCGCGAATAAAGAGACATTGCCGGCTATGAGGCCCGTATCCACATAATAATAAGATTTTTGTATTTCCGGGTCCTGCAGCCCGGGTTCCTGGAAACCGGAGGTATGGGACAGCTTGTGAATATCAACGACATAGATCAGTTGTACCGGAGCCGCGGCCCCGATATTTCCCTGGCCGCGGTTAAGCGCCAGGGCGCGCAGATCCCCCGCCGCCACGGGGATCAGCCTGTGAGGCAAAGCCTCGTACAGATAAACGCCATCCCGCAGGGCTACGTAAAGGTCTATCTCCTGCGAACTGCTGGCCGAGGCCGCAGTCCGGCCGGGGAGCCCGAACGGACCTTTTTTGCGGTTTACCCCCCACGCGGCCCAGAGGAGGCTCGAAAGCGTCTGCGGCGAGACGGCCCGACCGCCTATTTCGCGGATGGTCCTTCTCTGCTGTAAGGCTTTCAGCACGGTTTTGCCACGGCCAAGAGCGGGCTTCAGTAAACTGATGGAGCGAAAGTCATGCGCGGGAACAGGGAATCGGTCTGTCATTAAAACTCCTTTAAAATATACGCCTGGCCGGCTTGGTCAGGCAGCCGTTCCGGGAGCCGGGCTTTTCAGCAGGTCTTTTATCTCGCCGGGGGTCTCAAGCATAAGCGCTTTTTGCGCGAGCTCCCGGCACCCGGAGAAGGACAGCGAGCGTATCGCCTGCAGGGTGGAAGGGATATGCGAAGCGTCCATGCTTAGCTCGTCCACGCCAAGGCCGATAAGCAGCGGCACAGCCAGGGTGTTATGCGCCAGTTCGCCGCAGACGGCGACGGATTTATTTTTTTTATGGGCGGAGTCCACCACCAGCTGCACCAACTGTATCACGCTGGGGGGCAGGAATATCCCGTAGCCCGAATAAGAGGAATCCTCCCGGTCTATCCCTAGGGTGTACTGCACAAGGTCGTTGGTCCCCACGCTGAAGAAATCCGACTCACGGGCCAGGGACCCGGCCATCAGGGCCGCCGACGGCACCTCTATCATTATGCCCACCGGCAGAGGCTTGCCGAGCTTGACCCCTTCCGCCTCAAGCTTGTCCCTGGTCATCTTTAGGAAAGCCTTGGCTTTGCGGAAAGTTTCCAGCCCCGGCACCATGGGGAACATTACGCTGACGTTGCCAGAGGCGCCCGCGCGCAATATTGCGCGCAGGTGTGTTTCGAAAAATTCTTCGTGCGCCAGACAGTACCTTATGCCCCTGAGCCCGGAATAAGCGGAACGGTTGCCGGCTTCAATACCGGCTGGCGGCTGCTTATCCCCACCGAAGTCCACCGTGCGGATAACCACCTTGCGCGGAAAAAAAGCTTTTGCGACTTTATCGAACTCCCGGAACTGGTCTTCCTCGGTGGGCAGAGTTTCCCTGTGCATGAACAGGAATTCCGACCTGAAGAGGCCGACCCCGTCGGCCGCATGAGGGTTGGAAGTGTCCAGGTTGCGGGTGGTCTCTATGTTCATCAGGAGATTTATGCGGCGGCCATCCCTGGTCTCCGGAACCGCGTTCTCGGTACGGGCTTTGGCTGCGGCGGCTAGTTCCCGGTTGCGGAGCATGATGCTCACTTTCAGAACTTCAGGCGACGGGTTAACTATCAACTCCCCGGTGGCGCCGTTCAGCACGGCCTGGGCGCCGTTGCGCACCGCCGCCTCTATGCCCGGGATCCCCAGCACCATCGGGATATTATAGGCGCGCGCCAGGATGGCGGCGTGGCCGGTAGGCCCGCCGGTCTCGACCGCGAAGCCCTTAATGTTGGCTGGATGGTCGGCCAGCGCGAAAGGGGTAAGTTGCCGCGCCACCACGATAACATCACCCTTGTCCTTCACTTCCTCAAGGCGGTGGGCGCCAAGCAACTCAATTACAAGCTGGCGGCCTATATCGCGCGAGACCGTGAACCGTTCTTTGAGGTATTTGTTCTGCGCCTGCTTCTGTTGCTCCGATATTTTATTAAGGACCGTTTCCACGGCCACTTCGGCTTTTTTGCCGGTATAGATAAGGAGCTCTATTTCCTGGTTCAGCACCTGGTCCTTCAGGATAAGGGCGTGCACGTCCAGTATATTGCCTTTGCCGGGGCCGAGTTCCTTGAGAACATGGGCGGCGTCCTGCTTGAACCGTAGCCAGACCCTCTCCCTGGCCGCCCGGTAGCGGAGTATCTCCGCTTCCGGTTTATCCGGCGCCGCTTTCCGGCTTACCAGCGGGGCGAGGTCCTGCATAATGAATATACGCCCCACGGCGATGCCTTTGGAAGCGGGAACGCCCTTTAAAACCTTGCAGACTAGGATATTATCCATAACCTTGCACCTTTAATTTAATGCGCGCTCTCGGTTTCTGGACGCCAGGGCATCCTTCGTTATTTTAACCAGGTTCCTGGGCTCGAACGGCTTTTCCAGGAAGGCGAAAACATTGTCGGACAGGGCGAACAGGTCGCCCATCGGGTTATCTTTGCCCGTGAGGACGATGACGGGTATCTTATTGAGGCCGTCAGTTTCCCGGAGCTTGGACTGCAGTGTGTAGCCGTCCATCCCTGGCATCAGTGTGTCAAGGATGATGACGTCGGGGAGAGGCCTGCCGGAATCGGTGGCGGTGAGCATGTTATAGGCCTCCAGCCCGTCGTACGCCTCCATGACCTCGAACTGTTCGCGCTCCATAATGACCTTTACCAGGTACACTATGGCTCTGTCGTCGTCTACTACCATTATTTTGGGCATAGTATCTGCGGAAAATTTAAACCAGGCTATACCGCACCTGCAGCCCTTAAAAGTTCATCGCTACCGTTATGATACAAAAAAGCGGGAATAAGACCCTACCGGAGCATCAGCTTGGCCAATAGTGATATAATTTAATTTCCCGCTTAAACAACACGGAGATAATATATGTCTAAATACCTTATAACCAGCGCGCTGCCCTACGCCAACGGGCCCATACATTTCGGCCATATAGCCGGCGCCTATCTGCCGGCCGACATCTACAGCCGCTTCCTGCGCCAGAACGGCGAGGAGGTCCTCTACGTCTGCGGCACCGACGAATATGGCGTGGCCATAACCATAAACGCCGAGAAAGCCGGTATACCCTACCAGCAATATGTGGACAAGTACCACCTGGTGATAAAGGAGTTCTTCGACAAGCTGAATATCCGCTTCGACCATTTTTCCCGCACTACGATAGACGCGCATAAGCCCATAGCGCAGGAATTCTTTCTTACGCTGCACAAGAAGGGCTTCATTAAGGCCGCCGTGGAGCCGCAGTTCTACTGCACCTCGTGCAACCGCTTCCTGGCGGACCGCTACGTCTCGGGCTCCTGCCCTAAGTGCGGCGCCGACAACGTGCGCGGCGACGAGTGCACCAAGTGCGGCGAATGGCTGGAGCCGTCGAAAGTAGTCAACCCCACCTGCAAGGTCTGCGGCAAGAAGCCCGAGGTCAGAGAGACCACGCAGTATTTCATGGACCTCAAGGCCTTCGCCCCGCAGCTGAAGACCTGGCTGGAGGCCAAGACAGACTGGAAGCCCAACGTTAAGAACAAGGCGCTGTCCCTGATAGAGGAAGGCCTGGTGCAGCGGTCCATAACCCGCGACATTTCCTGGGGCGTGCCGGTGCCGCTCGACGAGGCCAAAGGCAAAGTGCTCTATGTCTGGTTCGAAGCCCCGATAGGCTATATCTCGGCCACCATGGACTGGGCGCAGAAACAGGGCAAGCCCGAAGCCTGGAAGGACTGGTGGTTCGACAAGGAAACGAAGTTGGTGCATTTCATCGGCAAGGACAACATTATTTTCCACACCATCATCTGGCCGGCCATGCTGATGGGGCAGGACAAGCCGTACATCCTGCCGGACAACGTGCCGGGCAACGAGTTCTACAACCTGCAGGGCAGACAGTTCTCCAAGTCCGACGGCTGGTACATCGACACCGAAGATTTCTTCACCAAGTACGGCGTTGACGCGCTGCGCTACGCCATAGCCTCCAACTCGCCGGAGACTTCGGACTCGCAGTTCACCTGGGAGGATTTCCAGGCCCGCAACAACGAACTGGCCGACACACTAGGCAACCTGGTGAACAGGTGCTTCTCGTTCATGAAGAAGAATTTCGACGGGAAGATACCGACGGCGGGCGAGCTTAAGGCCGAGGACAAGGCCCTGCTGGACAGCTTCGCCCCTGTGTTCGGCGAGGTCGGCAAGTCCTACAGCTCCTACCGGGTGCGCCAGGCGCTTACCCAGACGATGGCGCTGGCGATAACCGCCAACAAGTACGTTAACGACACTGCGCCCTGGGCCCTGCGCAAAACGGACCTGGCGCGCTGCGGCACCGTGCTTAACGTGGCCTCCAGGGCCATCATCAACTGCGCGATACTGCTTTACCCCGTGATACCGAACACCGCCCTGAAGATACTGGATAAGGCCGGCGTTCATACGGGCGGCAAGGCGCCGGCGTACAAGCCGTACGAGGGCAGCCTGGACAACATGGAGCTGGGTTCCGACACTACGCTGCTGTTCGCGAAGATCCTGCCGGAACAGGTAGCGGCCGAGGTGGAAAAACTCAAGGCCCTGCACGAAACTGGCGCAAAATAAGAACGAGCCCGCTAAGGCCCGTCGGAACAGAAAACCCCTGACGGGGTTTTTTGTTTTTATGTCCTGTTAGATGGGTGCCTGCGTCTTGAGGCGAGTTTAACCGGGGCTTTGCGGACTTTGCGCGCCGCGGTCCTGCGGGCTGAGGGGCTGGCTATGCGCTTGTGCGTGCGGTGGCGGCGCGCCGGGCGGCCCATCACCCAGTACCGGCTCCTGCCCACGTCCAAGTGTGTGAATCCCTTGTAGGGATAATAGCCGACGCCGCCTACCCCTATCTTCTGGCCGAATTTTTTTACCTTCAGTGAACTGTAGCCGGGGATCTTTACGTCCGCTGCCCAGCCGAGCATATGCAGACTGTGCTTTGCCGCGCCCGGTACATGGCTGTTCAGCACCGGCGTGCGGTAGCCGCTCAAAAGGATAAGGCCGTTACGGCCGAAGTGATCTTCCACGGCGTCCAGCAGCTCCACCAGCTTTATGGACATGTCCGTTTCTTCACCGTTGAGGCTGCAGCGCATTATATGATTCAGCTTCGCCAGTTCCTCGGGGTTGTAGGAACCATCCTTGTTGCGGTAATGGGCGTTGACCCTTTCACCGGTGTCCTGCCGGGTCAAGGTCAGGCTGCCGTTGCCGCCGAGGTTTACCGCTTCCGGGGCGTGGGCCAGGGCGCTGCTGATGAATATGTCGGCTTCGCTTTCCTCGCCTTCTTCCACGTCCACGACTTCCTGCTCGGTGATCTTCCCGATGGCGCTGGAGAGGGTTACCGAATAATCGGGGATGGAGGCCAGCTGCTCAAGCATTGAGGTGGTGCTGATCTGTATATTAGCGGAGGCGAGGGTAAGCAGCTGCGCGGACGCGCGGGAGCCCGTCAAAAACATAATAGAACAAAATAATATTAAGGCGGCCCTTCTCATCTGAACGGATATTCTACCAAAACCGGCATGACTTTTGTCAACTATTTACAGCCCGTATTTACAGCCCGTATTTACAGCCCGGCCTTTACGGCCACCCCGCAGGCGAAGACGGCGAAGCCGGCCAAGGCGTGGGGATAGCGCTCCATTCTTTCAGCGGGGAACAGCCGGATGCCGCCAAGCAGCAGGAAAACCGAGGCCATCATGGTGACGAGCGTGACCAGGGAGAAGACCGCGGCCACAGCAAGGGCCGGGGGCATGCCGCCCTTAAGGTCCGCGTAGACAAGCAGCGGGATAAGCGGTTCGCAAGGACCCAGGATGAAGATGATGAACAGCGCCCAGGGGGTTACCGAAGCGTGTTCACCGTGAGGGTGCGCATGCTCCGGGGCGCCATGGGAGTGGGTATGAGAATGCTTTTCGCCTTTGACCGCCTTTTTAATTCCCCAAAGCATATAGGCTAGGCCAAACCCCAGCAGCAGCCAGCCGGCGGCGCCCCCGCGCAGCCCCTCGAACCATTGCAGACTGGCGACGGCGCTGCCCATGGCTATGCCGGCCAGGCCTATCAGCACTGAACTGCCCACATGCCCCAAGCCGCACAGCAGGGTAATCATAGCCGTCCTGGTTTTGAACCAGCTCCGCGCTTTCGCCAGCGCGACGAAAGGTATATAGTGGTCCGGACCGAAAACCGTGTGGATGAAGGCGACGGAAGCCGCGGTAATTGGAATAGCCTTCGGCCCCTATAAAAACGTCGAACTTCCGGAGGAGCTCTCCCTCCAGCGAAACGCCGAACCTGACGAGTTTGTTTTTCATTAGTGTTACCTTTATACGAATAGTAACACTTTTCGGCGGGCCCGGTCAAAACACGCGAGGCGGCAAATAAGAACGGTCCCTCAAGTGAAGGGCAGTTTTTATTGCTTGCCGGGAGAGCTAATTGTTTTCCTTATATCCCTTGAGCGCGTACCAGGCCTGCCCCAGGGCTATTCCGCCGTCGTTGGCGGGCACACGGACATTGGTGAGAACCTTAAGCCCCCCCTTTGAAGCGCGGCGCGTTACGGACTCCAGCAGGGCGCGGTTCTGAAAAACCCCGCCTGAAAGACAGACGGTCTTTATCCCCGTCGCCGAAGAAATATATAAAAGCGCCGACGAAGCGGCGCGGGCCAGCCCGGAGTGGAACCGGGAGGAGATGACCACGGGTGTGAGCCCGGCCAGCCTGTCCGCCGCCGCCGCCCGTACCGCAGGGCCGGGGTCCAGCTGCAGGAATGGACCGGGAATAAGCCTAAATTCGTAGGCTCCGTACCCTTTCCCGTCCAGCAGGCTTTCCATCTCCATAGGCCCCTGCGCCTCGTAGGTGGCTTCCGTCCTGACGCCCGCGATAAAGCTGAAGGCGTCGAAAAGGCGCCCCATGCTGGAAGTTTCCGGACAGTTAACCCCCGCCTCTATCATCCTTTCCACCGTGAGCAGACCGGCCTGGGGCACAACCTTGAACAGAGTTCCGGCGCGCCTGCGCCAGTCCGACCCGAAGGCGGCCTTCACAAGCGCCAGGGCGGGCCGCCAGATCTCGAGGGCGCCTATATCACCACCCGGCAGGCCGAAATATTTCAAATGCCCGGCGCGGCGCCAGCAGTTCCTTTCGAAAACCAGGAATTCCGAACCCCAGATCTTCCCGTCCGCGCCGTAGCCTGTACCGTCGAACGCCGCCCCGATGAAGGGATCGGAAAGCCCGTGTTCGGCGGCCACGCTGAGAATGTGCGCGGCATGGTGCTGTACCGGGACCTTGCGGCCGGGCAGCGCGCGCGCCAGGGCGGTGGAGGCGTAGTCGGGATGCAGGTCGTGCGCCACAATTACGGGAGCTACCTTAAGCAGGGCGCGCATCTTGGCGAGAGTTTCACTGTAGAATTCCTGGTTCTTCGGCTCGGAGAGGTCGCCTATGTGCTGGGAGAGGAAGGCCTCGGAGCCGCGCGTGAGGCAGAAAGCGTTCTTAAGGTCCGCGCCGCAGGCCAGCAGCGGGCGGCCGCCTGAAGCCAGCTTTACCGCCCCGGGCACATAGCCCCGGGCCCTGCGCGCCAGCCGCAGTTCCCCCGCCGCCTCGAAAGCGACGCTGTCGTCCACCCTGTTATGGATTGGCCTGTCATGCGAAAGGGTAAATGAAGCGACCCCTGACAGGCGGGCTTTCACTTCGGGGCTGTCCTTGCAGATGGGCTCGTCCCGGAAATTACCGGAGGTCATTACCAGCGGGCCGGAGAAACCTTGTTCAGCCAGGAGAGCGAAAAGCGCGGCGTGAAGCGGCGTATACGGCAGCATGACGCCGAGCTTCGCTAGGCCGGGGGCCGCGCCGGCGAAGGAACCCGGCACGCGCTTGAGCAGCATCACTACCGGGGCCTCCGAAGAAGAGAGCGCCGCCGCCTCTAATTTTGAAACGAAGCAGGCGCGGCGCGCTTCGGCCAAAGAGGGGACCATAACGGCAAAAGGTTTATGGGGTCGGGATTTAGCGCCGCGAAGTTTTTTCAGCGCGCCCGGGACGTCGGCACGGCAGGCCAGGTGAAAGCCGCCTAGGCTCTGCAGCGCCCCCACACGGCCGGCGATAAGCAGCGCGGCAGTCCGCTCCAGGGCGGCACGGCCGGTATATTCACAGCCTCCGGCCCCCAGCCGCACCGCGGGGCCGCAGACGGGGCAGGCGTCGGGCTGGGCGTGAAAACGCCGGTCCAGCGGATCCATGTATTCGCGCAGGCAGTCCGGGCACATCTTAAAGCCGGACATGGTGGTGGCGGGCCGGTCATAAGGCACGCTTTTTACTATGGTAAAACGCGGGCCGCAATTGGTGCAGTTGGTGAAAGGATAAAGGTAGCGCCTGTCGGAAGGCGTCAATAGTTCACGGCGGCAGTCCGCGCAAAGAGCCAGGTCGGCCGGGATAATGGCCGCGGCCGGGGCCGCGCCGCCGCTTTTAGTTATAAAAAATCCTTTCTCTCCGGCTGGGACCAGGACCGAGACCGAAACCGAATCCACCCGCGAGGCCGGCGGCTTCAGGCGACTGATATCGCGTATAAAATCATTAAGTTTTACCGCCGGGCCTTCGGCTTCAACGGTAACTCCGGAGGCGTCGTTCTTCACCCATCCGGAGACGGAGTGCAGGGACGCTAGCCTGTAGACGTGCGGCCTGAAGCCTACGCCCTGCACTACGCCCTTTACTAATATTTTTTTTCTGAAGATGGGAGGCATTAAAGTTATTATTTCCCGGTCACTACCTGGCCTTTAGCGTAGTCCAGTTCGCTGCCGAACATGCTGTGCGGCACAAAGTAAACCACCGCTGTCACGGCAAAGGCGGCGATAAGCCAGAAGCGCGCGGCTTTCGCCTTAAGGGTAGACCACAAGGCTATAAGCCAGAACACCAGCATAACCAGTGTTTTATTGTCCGTAAGGTCGTAACCGTAGGGAAAGCCGGTCCAGGCCTGGCCAAAGGCGTAATACTGCGTGAGCGGGCCGAAAAGAAACCCGCCGAGAACGAGGAACCCCACGGTTGCGGGAACGGAGTGGCGCACCGGCTCAAGGCCGAAAGCCGCCGAAAGGAAAATGCGCACCGAGAACAGCATAAAAAGGAACATCAGAGCGATATGAGGGATAAGGATCCAGCCCGGCACAGCTCCCTTGAAGCGCGTGATAATAGGCCCGCCGCCCAACTGTGTGTCGCCGGACTCCGTTTTTATGAAAACTTTATACTCCAGCTTTCCCGCCGGGGACTGGTCAGGCAGGTAGCCGAACAGCCAGCCGTTCTTATATACGAGCGGAATTTGCACATAAGTGCCGGAGGTCCTGTAGCGGGTCCACTCTGCGCGGCCTTCCAGGGGCGCGGCGGACTTCAGCTTTATTTCACAATCCGCCGCCCCGACGGTGCAACTGCGCGGGAACCGATAAGACAAGATCTTAGCCGAACCGAAGGTTTCCGGTCCGCCTTTGACCGGGTAAGTGGGCCCGGTCATGCGCTGGAACACGGCGAAGAACAGCGTGATAAGAAAACTAAGGCCCCAGAGCAGGGATTTTTTCATATCAGCAGATGCGGGGCAGCTGTTCCCCCTCCAGCATCAGCAGTATCCGTGAGCCCCCTATCGCCGTGTTAAGCCGCACCCTGGGTATCTTTTCCTTTACCATGCGCCCGACGATAGCGGCCTTCCTGCCGTAGCCGTGCGCGCGCATGGCCTTCAGTATTCCCAGAGCCGCCTCCGGCGCGGCAAAAACGGCTATCTTCCCCTCATTCGCCACATACAGCGGGTCCAGGCCCAGCAGGGCGCAGGCGCTCTTTGCGGCGGGCGAGACAGGGACCGAGTTTTCGTCAAGTTCCGCGCCGAAACCGCAGGCCCCGGAAACCTCGTTGAGAACGGTAGCCAGGCCGCCGCGCGTGATATCCCTCATGGCCCTTATGCCGGGAACGCGGAGCGCCGCCTCTATCAGGCCGTTGAGCGGGGCGGCGTCGCTTCTCACGCCGCCCTCCAGCCCCAGCCGGTCGCGGGCGTTCATAACGGCCACGCCGTGGTCGGCAAGGTTTCCGCTTACTATTATTATGTCCCCGGGCCTGACGGCGGCGGAGGTAAGCCGCCTGCCCTTGGGAATAAGGCCCACGCCCGCGGTGTTTATAAATATACCGTCCGCTTTCCCCTTTTCCACCACCTTGGTGTCGCCGGTGACTATGGAGACGCCGGCCTCGTCGGCCGCCCTGCGCATGGAGGCCGTTATGCGGCAAAGCAGGGCTCCGGGAAAGCCTTCTTCAAGGATGAACCCGGCCGAAAGCGCCGCCGGCCTGGCGCCCTTTACGGCCAGGTCGTTCACCGTGCCACAGACCGCTACGCGGCCTATATCCCCGCCCGGAAACTCCACCGGCGTGACCACATAGGAATCAGTGGTAAAGGCCAAGGTGACGCCGCCGACCTTGATCTCGGCGGCATCCTCCAGCGGCCTCAGTGAAGGATTTGAAAAACTTTTAAGAAAAACGCTCTCCACCAGTTCCCGGCTGAGACGCCCGCCGCTGCCGTGGGCCAGCACGACTTTGTTGAAAGGCGCCATTAGCCCCTCCCCACCGGTACTTTGACCGGGCGCTCAAAAATTCCGACAAAACCACGCGCCGCCGGGGAAAGCTTGCGCCCGCGGCTGTGGATCAGGTAGATGGGACGCAGGAAAGGGACGCCCGAGAACTTAAGGGCGTGCAGCGTGATGCCGTTCTCGTCATCGCGCACGGCGGAACGCGGTAGTATGGACACCCCGGCCCCGGAAGCGACCGCCGTCTTGATAGTCTCGATATTGTCCAGCTCCATCTTGATGTGCGGTTTCACGCCGTGCTTGCGCAGGAAGCTGTCTATATAGCGCCTGGACGGGAAGATCCGGTCGAAGAAAATGAAATCCATCCCGTCTAGTTCCCGGATCTCCACGGTCTTGCGGCCGGCCAGCGGGGACGCGGAACCGGCTATCAGCACCATCTCGTCCTTGGCGACCGGCAGCATGGTCAGCCCGGAAGACTTGCGGTAGGGACAGGCCATAAAGCCGAAATCGGCCCGGCCGGAGGAAACATCGGAATAGATCTGGGAGAATTGCCGGTACTCCACGCTTATCTTGGTGCGCGGATTATGCGCCAGGAACTGGCGGATGTAGTTCTGTATGATATAGATCCCCGCGCTGTAGATGGTGGAGATCTTTATCTCGTCGGCGTGCCGCTCCGTACCCAACTCGTGTATGCCTTTAAGGGCCCCGCTATAGATCGCCGCCACTTTTTTCGCGGCGTCGTAGAATTTTTCTCCGCCCGGGGTAAGGACTATCCTGCCGGCCTGGCGGTGGTAAAGCTTGCATTTCAGCACCAGCTCCAGCTTTTTTACCTGCTGGCTTACCGCCGACTGCGAGACGTAGTTCATTTCCGCGGTCTTTGAAAAACTCCCGGTGTCTGAAAGGTCCCGGAAAACCTTGAGGGTTTCTATGTTCATAGTTTTAGGGTCGCAGGCTGCAGAGTCTAATTTCCGTATTTAAACCAGGCGGCGCAGGCGCCTTCCGAAGAAACCATGCAGGGGCCCACAGCCGAAGACGGCGTGCAGACTTTACCAAAGAGCGGGCAGTCCGGCGGCAGGGCTTTGCCCAGCAGGATGCCACCGCAGCGGCAGCCTTTGGGCTCCGGCGCCTCTTTGTACTTTATGCCGAAACGCTTTACAGCGTCGAAAGCCGCGTAGGCCTTTGAGAAGGACAGGCCTGTGTTCTTAACCGTACCGATGGCGCGCCAGGAAGCAGGGGTGACCGTGAAAACCTCCCGTATGAGCTTTTTAGCGGCCGGGTTGCCGTCCGCCGGCACCGCCCTGAAATATTCATCCTCCACCGCCGGCTTGCCGGAAACTATCTGCTTCAGCAGCATATTTATGGCGGTAAGGATGTCCAGCGGCTCGAACCCGGTAACAACGCAGGGCACGCGGTATTTTTTAGCCACGAACCTGTAGGGCTCAAGCCCGATGATGGCGCTGACATGCCCGGGCAATATGAAGCCGTGTATTTTATTTCCGGGGTCGGACAGCAGGAGTTCCAGCGCCGGCGGGACCAGCTTAAAAAAAGCGGTGGAGGAAAAATTCTTAAGCCCCATTTTTTTCGCGCGTGCCACGGCGGCGCCGATAACCGGGGCGGTGGTCTCGAAGCCAACTCCGATAAAAACCACCTGGCGGGCGGGCTCGGCTGCGGCAAGGGCCACCGCGTCCAGCGGCGAGTAGACCACGCGCACGTCGGCGCCGGACTCGCGCATGGCGTGCAGGTCCAGGCCTTTAGAGCCTTTGACCTTCAGCATGTCCCCGAAGGTGGTAATGATCACACCCGGGATCGCGGTAAGCGACAGCACGCGGTCTATATCGCCCTGCGAGGTGACGCAGACGGGGCAGCCTGGCCCCGAGAGCATGCGGAGCCCTTCAGGGAAAAGCCGGCGCATGCCGCTGGCGGCGATGGCCATGGTATGGGTGCCGCACACCTCCATAAAGTTCACGCGCCCGCCGTTTTTAGCGGCGGCCAATAAGGCCAGTTTCTCCATTTCGGAGAGCGCGGCGGAGGCCAGACCGCGGTCCCGCCACAGCGGAGAGGAGAAGCGTTCAGCGGCGGCGTTCCTCATGGGCGGTTGTGGGCGAGAGGGCCGGAAAAGGCGTCCCCTTCGGATTGAGCATATATCTCTTTAAAGAGTTTAAGTGTTTCTTCCGCTTCTTTCGGTTCAAGTACCTGTATGGCGAAGCCGGCATGCACAAGGACATAGTCGTTCTTCTTGGCCGCCGGGACCAAGTCCAGCGAGACGGCGCGCTTAACGCCGCTGAAATCCACTTCCGCGTTCCTGTTCTTGACCAATATTATTTTTCCGGGGACCGCTAAGCACATAAGATCTCCTGGGAAGCTGCGCGGTATTAGTTTTATTAATAGTTCCTGTATAAATTATACTATTTTAGCGCGGGCCGGCAGGAGGGCCTGCGGACTCACTCTCTTTTTTCAAGGCGGCGGCTTTTTTGCTATACTATTTATCCTGAAGTTAGTTAGCTCTTTATATTTGGTTGGGTGACTGAGCGGTCAAAAGTAACGGTCTGTAAAACCGTCGGGCTACGCCCTACGAAGGTTCGAATCCTTCCCCAACCATGTTTTATTTCGGTGATCTTTTATGCGCGGGTGGCGGAACTGGCAGACGCGCACGGCTCAGGACCGTGTGACCGAAAGGTCTTATGGGTTCAACTCCCTTCCCGCGCATTAGTTTTCAAAAAGCGGTTCGCTATTTATAGCGGGCCGTTTTTTATTTATGGAATTTTATTAAACCTAAAAAGGAAGGACGAAAAAGAAACACTCCGGCTTTACCAGGGCGTAGAGGTTTATCAAAGCCCCCAGCGCGAGAAAGGGCCCGAACGGCATATGCGACATCCGCTCCGCCCGTTTCATAAGCAGCAGGCTTATGCCGTACACAGACCCGAAGAAGGAAGCTATGATGACGCCGGAAACCACGCCCTGCCACCCGCACAGCGACCCTATCGCCCCCATCAGGAAGATATCCCCCTCGCCGACGGCGTCCTTCTTATAGATCGCTTTACCCAGGAAAGCCAGGCCCCAGATAAAGCCGGCCCCGACCGCGGCCCCCAGCACAGCCTGCCCAAGCCTCACTATCCAGCCGCCCTGAAAGTTGGGATTCAGATAACTGCCGGCAAGGCCGAGCCCGAAAAGTATCAGGGGGAAAAGATCAGAGATCATCATGGTCTCAAAATCCACCGCACTTACAACAATAAGCGCATATACCGCCAGCAGGGAAACCGCCAGCCAGCCGGGATTACCCAGCCACTTTACTGCGAAAAGCGCAGTAAGTATGCCTGTGAGCAGTTCTATTAAAGGGTACTTTAAGGAGATAGGCTCTCTGCAGGAACGGCAGCGCCCGCCCAGCAGGATAAAACTGACCAGAGGGATATTATCGTAAAACCTTATGGGGGCCAGGCATTTCGGGCAGCGCGAGGCCGGCCAGAGCAGAGACTCGTCTTTAGGAAGGCGGGCTATGCAGACATTAAGGAAACTGCCGAAGATCAGCCCGAAGCAGAAAGCGATAGCGGCGATTAGCATCTGGATATTTTACAATACATGCGCAGGTGCCGTCACAAGCACTGTGCGCAGCGAATGGCCGATACTTGCACTTGCGCAGGTCAACCCGGCCGCGCTCTAAGCTCCCGGTCGGCGCAGAGCAGTGCAGTAATACGCTAACAATAAAACCCCCCTGCGCCGTTAAGCGCAGGGGGGCTTTTTAACAACCCTTCCTCTTTAGAACGAGGTCCAGGGCTCAACAATGGCACTGTTGTTCTGTCCTTTTATGTCATCGTGGGTGCAGCCAGCCACGAAGGTTCCCCACACTGCGCTGTTGGACTGGACATTGAAGTAAGCCCAGCCGCCGGAATCGCCGGCATACGCCGTGCCGGCCTGAGCAGTAACGACCTTAGTGTCGGCATGGGTGGTGCCCGGCAGCTTTGCTAGCGGAATCTCGTTGATGTACTTGCCGTTGGTGGTAAGTATCGCCAGTGTGTCCGTCGGGAACATGCCCTCGTTGTCGCCGTAGTACACCTGCAGCGCGCTGCGCACGGAGGAAAGAGCGCCTTTTGTAGCGCCTTCCTTTGCCTTATTGATGAGGTCAGAGAACTTCGGTATGGCTATTGCGGCCAGAATACCGATGATAGCGACCACGATCATGAGCTCGATAAGGGTGAAGCCTTTTTTATTATTCATCATTGAGTATACGTCCTCCTTAAGTTTCCCCCCTATGGATAATGCATAAATAATGTCCTCAGAGGGTATAATAAATTTATATTAATAATGGCACACATGTCAATCGGGAGGAGCGGGTGATTAGTTCACCCGCCGTCCTCACCTCACTTGCGGTTCGTGTTCCTCGGGCCGGGACTTTGCCTCCGGCTTCCCTCAGATTCCGCCTCGCGGCGGACATCCTTGCCCTTTCGCTAACGGTTGACTCTATCAGCCTACGTAGGGGACTTTCATCCACAAGCGTGCGCGCATACCGCGCGCATATAAAAACCCCCCGCGCCGTTAAGCGCAGAGGGTCTTTTTAACAACCCTTCCTCTTTAGAACGAGGTCCAGGGCTCAACAATGGCAGAGTTGTTCTGTCCTTTTATGTCCTCGTGGGTGCAGCCAGCCACGAAGGTTCCCCACACTGCGCTGTTGGACTGGACATTGAAGTAAGCCCAGCCGCCGGCATCGCCGGCATACGCCGTGCCGCCCTGAGCGGTAACGACCTTAGTGTCGGCATGGGTGGTGGCCGGCAGCTTTGCTAGCGGGATCTCGCTGATGTACTTGCCGTTGGTGGTAAGTATCGCCAGGGTGTCCGTCGGGAACATGCCTTCGTTGTCGCCGTAGTACACCTGCAGCGCGCTGCGCACGGAGGAAAGAGCGCCTTTTGTAGCGCCTTCCTTTGCTTTATTGATGAGGTCGGAGAACTTCGGTATGGCTATTGCGGCCAGAATACCGATGATGGCGACCACTATCATCAGTTCGATCAGGGTGAAGCCCTTTTTGTTATTCTTCATTGAGTACACGTCCTCCTTAAGTTTCCCCCCATGGATAATGTATAAATAACGTCCTCAGAGAGTGTAATAAATTTATATTAATAATCGCACACTTGTCAAATAAAAATCCCCTTTCGGGGATTTCTCATTCCGTAAATTATACGGAAGGGAAGGGATTCGAACCCTTGATACCCTTGCGAGTATACAGACTTTCCAGGTCTGCGCCTTCAACCGCTCGGCCACCCTTCCAATATTCCGCGCATGCAGCGTCCGCCGCTTACCCTCCCCGCACGAAAAGAACCGGGGCTTACGCACAACTTTTCGATTTCCGCCGGAACGCCTTATTCGCCGGTTTTATAATTTTAGGATATTTGATAAGATGAACACAATGGAGAAAGATGAAAAGAAGGACAAGATCGAGGCGGTCGCCACAAATCGCAAGGCCCGCCACGAGTACTTTATAACCGACACTTACGAGGCGGGGCTCGCCCTTGAGGGCCCTGAAGTGAAATCGCTGCGCCTGAAACAGGCCACCCTGACCTCCGCTTTCGCCAGGGCTGAAAAAGACGGACTGTACCTGTACGGCCTGCACATAGCGCCCTACGCCTACAACACATTAAAGGAAATAGACCCGGTAAGGACCCGCAAACTTTTGCTCCGCCGGCCTGAAATACGCAAACTCACCGGCGCTCTGGCCACCAAAGGCATGACGCTTGTGGCTCTTGAAGTTTATTTCAAGAACGGCTGGGCAAAGGTGAGGCTGGGCCTTGCAAAAGGTAAGAGGTCGGCGGACAAGCACGAGTCGATCAAGAAACGCGACATTGACCGCGAGATGAGAAGGGAATTCAAGGACAAGTTCAAAGGCTGAGCCGGACGTTCAGTCTGCCATAAGCTATAAGCCTAAAAAGAGAAGGTCCGGGAGCTCCGGGCCTTCTCTTTTGTGCCTATGGCAGTTGTTAGAACCTTATCCCCGCGCTCGCGTTGAGGAGCGTGCTGTCATGTGTATAGGTAACCCCGCCCGCAAGATAAAAAAGGTTCAGCTTGGCCCTTAAGCCGGCCGAATACCGGACATTGGATACGCGCACCGACGTGCCGGGCAAGGGCGGCGAGGAATTATCCATCTGGACTTCCAGCTTTGTCGAATCGACGCCTAGGCCGATATACGGCGAGACGCCCGGGACATTAAGCGAACAGACCAGGCTGGTGTTAAAATGCACCGCGTTGAAATATTTATGCGCGGCCATGCTGCCCATTACAATAAGCATCGCGTTGATATGGTATTTCTCATCGGAGACGTTCCACAGTCCGTAACGCAGGCCCCCGCCCGCCACGGTTACCCCCTCGTAGGAGCCCGCGCGCACGAAGCCGTCTATGCGGTAAGGCATACCGATTTCGGCCTGCACGAACCTAAGACCGAAAGCGCTGTGATCCCTGAGCACGGTGTTCATGGGAGAAGGCTCTAACTGCTCTACGGTCCGGACGCCTATATCGAAGCCGGAAAAGCCAAGCGGCCGGGCAGTCTGGTTCAGCCCGGAACCTAGCAGGCCGCCCAAGTCGCGCGCGAAAGGCCGCAGCTGGTAGACAGCGATATTGCGAAAACCGTCGTACTCGGCTGCATTGGTCAGCGAGACGGCGAAAAGCAGGGCGCAGGCAAGCACGATTTTAAGCATTTTTATAGTCTCCCCGGCATAAATCTAATCTTTTTCAGCGGCGCCGCCAAGTACTTCCTTGACCGTGGTAAGCCCCATCAGCACCTTTTCCAGCCCGTCCATGGCTATGGTGCGCATCCCGTTCTTCATGGCTATTTCTTTAACCGGGATCGCGGAAGGGTCTTTCAGTAGCTGCAGGCGGATCTCTTCGTTCAGGACAAGCAGCTCGTGCATACCGACGCGGCCCTTGTAGCCGCTGCCTTTGCAAACCTCGCAGCCCTTAGCCCTGCACACCTTGGCTCCGGCGGGAACCTTTACGTTGTTCGCCTCGAAAACAGCCAATTCCTCGGGGGTCGGGTCCGCCTCCACCTTGCAGTCTTTGCAGAGGCGGCGCGCCAGGCGCTGGGCGAGCACCGCCTTCATGGTGTTGGCCACCACGAAGCGGGGCAGGCCCATCTGGGTGAGGCGTTCCAGCGCCGAAGGGGCGTCGTTGGTGTGTATGGTCGAGAAGACCAAGTGGCCGGTCATGGCGGCTTCCAGCGCTATATGCGCCGTTTCCTCGTCACGGATTTCGCCGACCATGATCACGTCCGGGTCCAGGCGCATGAAGGAACGCAGCGCGGAAGCGAAGTCGAACTTTTTGTTACCGCCCAGGCTCACGTCGGGATTGACCGGGACCTGCACGATGCCGTCTATGTTGTACTCAACCGGGTTCTCGGCGGTGATTATCTTGATGTCCGGACGGTTGACGTAGTTGAGGCAGGCGTAAAGAGTGGTGGACTTGCCGGAGCCTGTGGGCCCGCAGACCAGCACTAGGCCGAAGTTCTTCTTGCCGCCGATACCTGCGAACTGCTCAAGCAGTTTCTTCTCCGTATCCGGCAGGAAACCCATGATCTTTATGTCCACGCGCACGGAGGCGCGGTCGAGGATACGCATCACGCAGGACTCTCCGTAAACGGTCGGCACCATCTCCACGCGGAACTCTATGGGGTTGCCCTTGGCGATTATCTGTATGCGCCCGCTCTGCGGGATGCGCCGCTCCGTGATGTTCATGGAGTTGGTCATGATCTTGATCTTGGCGCTTATGGCCTGGCGGTAAGCCCAGGGCACAGAGAAGGAAGCCACGCGCAGCATGCCGTCTACGCGGTAGCGGATCAGGACCTTAGAATTCTTACCGTTGGGATCTTCGAACGGCTCAATATGGATGTCGGAGGCTTTGGTGCTGAGCGCGCCCAGTATGATGGCGTTCACCAGCTTCTCCACCTCGGGAGCGGTGGCGTCGATATCGCTGATGTCCTTTTTTTCGGCTTCCGCCGCCAGTGAAAAAGTTTCTTCCTCGCCGTCCGCTTTATGGTCGGCCTGGGACTGGGCGACGGACTCCACAAGCTGGGCAACCTGGGCGCTGTCCTGCTTGCCGTATACGGTGTCCAGGATCTTGAGGACCCAGGTAGCCAGGGCCAGGTACGGCTTAACGTCAAGGCCGGTGCGCAGGCCGATATCCTCCACAATAAGGAAGTCCCGCGGGTCCGACATGGCGAGAAAAAGAGAGTTGTCCTGGCGGGCGAAAGGGACACAAAGCTGTTTGCGGGCGACCGCTTCGGGCAGGAGCTGCACCACGTCAGCCGGTGCTTCCATCTTTGAAAGGTCTACGGCTTTAAAACCCCATTCGTCGGCAAGGACTTTGAGAAGCTTCAGGTCAGGCAGGAGTTTTTGTTCGAGGATCACCTGCTGTACCGACTTATTTTCGGCTTTCGCCGTATCTTCGGCCGCCTTGTACTGCGCTTCAGGGACAAGTTTGTCCTCTATGAGGATCTCCCTCATGTTACGTTTGCGCTGTAGTCCTTTTGGTACCGCCATGATCAATCAATTATTATAGATATATTAGTTATTGGTTACAAGTTAGTCCCTGGATTTTAATACGGGTTTCCGGATATCTCATAAAAAAACCGCAACCCCTTTAAGCCCTGAACTCCAGGAGGTCTCCCGTTTCAATGCGGCCGGCGGCGCGGCCGGCAGGGAGTTCAAGCACGCCGCGCGCGCCGTACACCCACGGTGAAAAACGCCAGGTCTTCAGATTTTCTATGACGCGCAGCACCTTCAGCTCTTCATCCAGGAAAACCGCATCGATAGGGAAGCTCATGAAGCACATATGTATCATGGCGCAGGGTTCCAGCCAAAGTCCTTCCTCCGCGCCAAGCGAACGCCGGGGGATCAGGCCGAAAAGCCGGCCGGAGAAAGTGTCCGCCCTTGCGGCCGCCCCGCTGACCGCTGATTTTTTGGTCCTGTTAAAAACTATCATAAATTGATGCTGCGGCTAACGGATAAGGGCTAATTTGCCGACGGCGGAACTTTTGTCCGTCTTGATCCTGAAAATATAGATCCCGCTGGCGACGGCCGCGCCGGCGTCATTCCTGCCGTCCCACTCCAGGGCCTCCAGTTTTTTAACAAGTTCCCCCTCCGAGGTGTAGATCTTGAGTTCCAGGCCCGGGGCCGCCATATCCTCCGGCACGGTGAAAGTCACCAGGCGCTGGGTTTTGGGCCTGAAAGGGTTCGGGTAGGCCACGGCCTTTTTTGAGCCGGCGAACTGCGTCGAGCCGGTCACGGACAGACGCAGCGCCTTTAACGCGTTTATCTGGCCCCAGCCAAAATTCCTGTCCGGACCGGGGTCACCGAGGTCGTCGGCGGAATTCTTTATCACGCCGAATACTTGGCCGGGGCTGTATAAAGGCTTGGCGGACCAAAGCAGCGCCGCCAAGCCCGCGGCCATGGGAGAAGAGAAAGAGGTACCGGAAACCGAAGTGTAGCCGCCGCCGACGGTGGTAGTGTAAATATCCACACCCGGCGCCGTAAGGCCTTTAACGGCCATGGTGGAATCCGTGTTTGAGAAAGAAGCCAGCCTGTCCTGCTGGTCAGTGGCCCCGACGGCTACGACTCCGGGACAGCTGGCGGGGGTGTCGATAAGAGTGTCGCCGCCGTTTCCGGCCGCCGCGAAAATCATCACCCCGGCGTTGACGGCCGTTTTTACGCCGTTATAGAGGACTCCGGCCTCACAGTCACCGCAATCCGCGTTAGGGCAGCCCAGGCTCATATTGGCTATTATTTTCCCGTATCCGGGCGTATTGTTCTTTGAGGCCAGGAAAGCCAGCGCGTCTGCCATAGCCCAGTCGTCGGTTCCGCAGGCATTGGCGTCGCAGTCCGCCGGGCAGTCGCCGGTCCGGAAAACCCTCATGGACAAAAGCCTGGCCCCCCAGCTCATTCCCGCTATTCCAAGAGCATTATCACCCAGGGCCGCCGCAACTCCGGCCACGGAAGTCCCGTGGTAGCAAGCCTGTGCGGGCGCAGCTTCGGGAATGCAGGCCGAATTATCCGTGCCAATAAATTTATTGGCTCCGGGATCGCAGAATTGACTTACAGAATCCGCAAATTTTCCGGCAAATTCCGGATGGGTACTGTCTATCCCGGTATCTATGACTGCCACCGTCACGCGGCTTGAAAAACCGGTCTCATACTCCCAGGCACCAAAAGCCTGGACCTGCGGCAGCGCGTACTGCCTGGATAGGTAAGTGTCGTTCGGGACTTTCTTTGCGCGGTAAACCCTGTCGGGCTCAACTTCCGAAACGAAACCAAAACTTTTCAAGGAGGAAAGGCCCTGTGCTACACCGACCGATACCGGCAGGCTGACCAGGTACCAGTCTCCATGCGGAGCCCTGCCGGAGAGGATAAAACCAGCCGCCGCAAGGGCAACGCTAGCAGAGGGAGTTGAAATACCGGAAGAGAATTTTACGGAAGCTACCCCCCCGGCAACTTCCATGGAGGAAGTTTTGCCGGAGGAAACCGAGAAGCGCGCAAGGCGCTCTATTTTGAGGGCAAAAACGCGGCCGACCGGCACCGTGCAAAGCAGGAAGATCAGGGGCCAGGCGGCCGCGCCGCGCGGAACCTTCATTACTTGGATTTCTTCGTCCAAGCCGCAATCACAGCCGATTCCACAGCGCTTTTGAAAGCGGGGTTGGAGAAAGCGACTTCGTCTGGGAAGGCTACCCAGAAAGCGCCGGGTTCCTTGGAGGAGACCATCACCCCGGCCACTACCAGCAGGTCCCCGTCGAAGGAGATATCGGCGTTGGCTACGCGGGTCTTGGACTTGAGTGGGTGGAAAGCGCCGACTTTAACTTTCGGCGCGGCAGGCGCCTTGGCGGGTTTTACGCAGCCGTTCTTAAAGCAGGCCTCTATCTTGAGATACAACTTCTTCGAGAGCAGTTTTACGTCGGAGAATGTCTTCCCCTTACTCTCGGTGACAGGCATAACCACGGCGGCTTTTTCATAAGAAACGCCGTTGACGGTCAGCTCCGAGAATGCGAAGTCCGCTTTGGCGGCCCCTTTCACTTCCACGGGCACGGTCCCGGTCACTTCCAGCGCATGCGCCGCGGCCGAGAAGGCCAGGCAGAGAGCGAATATTTCAGCGAGTCTTTTCATTTGTCCTCCTGACTATTTCAACAAGGTCGTGTATATCGTCCAGTTCATAATCCGCGCCGGACACCTTGGTGTCGAACTCGTTGCCGTACTTAGCCCAGGCGGTCTGCATCCCGAAAGCTTTGGCGCCCTTTATGTCCCGCTCGGCCCAGTCCCCCACCATGATGGCGGCGGCCGGCTCAACTTCCATCAACGCTAGTATTTTTTTGAACGGCTTCGGGGAAGGCTTTTTCTCCCCGGTATCGTCGAAGGTGACCACGTGCTCGAAGTAATGGTGGAGGCCCAGGCCGACGATGCGCATCCACACGCTCAGGCGCGGCGCGTCGGAAACCACGCCCATGCGCACGCCGCTTTTCAGCAGGTCCGTAAGCGTCATATTCACGTGCGGGTAGAGGGTCATGTGGCCCTCTTTGGCGCGCTTGTAGCCTATGATGCCGGCGGCGAGGATCTTGTAATCCACCTTGCCGAATTCCTTGGCAAGCACCTTGTCGAAGATGTTCTGGTCCTCTATGCCTTCGGCCCAATAGATCTTGAAGATCTTGTCGACCAGCTCCTGCTTCGGGACCCTGAGGCCGGCGTCTATCATGGCGTCGGCGGCCGCGTCCACGGACGCGCGCTTCATGCGCATGAAGTCCATCAGGGTATTGTCAATATCGAAGATAACGGCTTTTATCATAAGTCAGTAAGTCCGGAGGCCTGCGTGTCGCAACTGTGCCTGTCTAAAGTCCGGCCGGGCGTCTCTCAATTCCCGGCCCGGGAGTCTCGACTATTTTTTCGGCTCCGTGTAGCGCTCCACGTAAGCCATCGTGCGGGTGTCCACGCGCACCTTGTCGCCCTCTTTGATGAACATAGGGACCTTGATCTCAAGGCCGGTGGAGACCTTCGCCAGCTTCAGCGTGTTGGAGACCGTGTCGCCCCTGACGCCGTCCACGGTTTCCGTTATTTCCATGATCAGGTTGGCGGGCAGCTGCACGTCGAAGAAGACCCCGTTCAGGTAAAGCCCTTCAACGGGCATATTCTCGGTAAGGAACTTCATCTTGTCGCCGAGCTTCTCCAGCGGCAGGCCGGCCTGGTCGTAGGTCTCGTCGTCCATGAAGTAGGCTAGTCCTCCGTCGGCGTAGACATAGGTCTTAGGGCGCTTTTCCACCATCACGTCCTTGAACTTGTCCTCGGGCCGGTAAGCGGTCTCGATTATGGACCCGGTCTCCACGTTCTTTAGTTTTACGCGCACCACGGCGCGGGCCTGGGATTTGCGGTGATGCTGCACGGTCATAACCTCTACGGTCTGGCCGTTCTCGTTTATAAACATATTGCCTTCTTTGAATTGAGTAGCGAGTATCATGTGTGTCTCCTAATTTTCAGTTTAAAAGTCTAAGAGTCCCGGTCCCGGGAGCCTAAGGACTAAAATTTTTCCAAGGCGCGGCTCATGCCGCCTGCGGGCCCCCGGCCTGATAGGCCATCATCTTCAGCGCCAATATGCGTTTTTCCATCGGAGGATGCGTGGCGAGCAGGTCGGCGGCAAAGCCCGCCTTTTCCTCTATCAGGCTTCCGCGCGGGTCCGTAATGCACATATGCGCCACGCCGTTGTTTATGGCGACGGTAGGCATTACCGCCGCCCTTATCTTCTCCAGGGCGGCCACCAGGGACAGCGGGTTGCGCGTAAGCTCCGCCGCGCTGGCGTCGGCCAGGAACTCCCTCTGGCGCGAAACCGCCATGGCCAGCAGGCGCGAAAGCAGAGGAGCCAGCATTATAAGCACTACCCAGATCACAAAAAAGATCAGCATGGCGGCGCCGCCGCGTTTCCCCTCGCTGCGGGACGAGCCGCTGTAGGAACTTCCGCGTCCGCCGAAGCGCATGCTGCGGCCGGCAAAATCGCTCAACAGCGTTATGGCCCCTATCAGTCCCGCCAGAATGGTCATCAGGCGTATGTCATAGTTGCGGATATGGCTCATCTCGTGGGCCACCACGCCCTGCAGCTCCTCACGGTTCAGGGAGTCAAGCAGGCCTTCGGTAACGGCTATGACCGAATTTGAAGGGCCGGTTCCCGTGGCGAAGGCGTTCAGGTCCGGGTCCGGGACTATATAAGCCGCGGGTACAGAAAGCCCGGCGGCGGTAGCCATTTCCTCCACCACATTAAGCAGCTGCTTCTCCTTGTCGGAGACCGGGACGGCGCGGCGGGCCATCGTGGAACGCAGGACCATGCCGGGGCCGTTAAGCAGGCTGTTGCCGGCTATCCCCAGGCCGACGAGCAGGGAGATTATAGTGCCGAAGGGGACCCTTGAAGCTCCGGAAGGGCGCTGCGCCTCGTAATAGCCGGCCGGGTTCATACTCATCTGCGGCCCCCCGGCCGGACTGAAGTTAAGATAGAAATAATCGAAGCCCAGGCCCAGCACCAGAAAAAAAAACACGAAGACCGACACTATTACGGCCGTCATCCGCTTGTTGGAAGCCTGCTGCTCGTAAATATTCATTTGGAAAGCTTGACTGTCAGCCGGTTAGACGGATGAAAGGCAAAGCCATTCGCTCTATCCGTCCAACCGTCTATCCGCCGAACCCTATCTCATTTTATACCGCCAGGTCCACCTTGGGAGTTTCCCTTTCAGGGGAATCCGCGGGTAGTTCCCAGAGAACGGCGGGGCTGAAGCCCAGCATAGCGGCGAACATATTGGCCGGGAAGACCTGCTGTGTAGTGTTGAATTTGGTCACCACATCGTTGTAGAACTGGCGGGAGAAACCTATCTGGTTCTCGGTGTGGGTGAGCTCTTCCATGAGGGTGCGGACCCCTTCGTTCGCTTTCAGGTTCGGATAGTTCTCGGAAACGGCCATCAACCTGCCCAGCGCCTGGGTAAGCATGCCTTCCTTGGCCATGATGTCGCCGGGGGCTCCGCCCTGTCCCGCCGATACGGCGGCCGCGCGGGCCTGGATCACGCGCTCCAGCGTCTCTTTTTCAAATTTCATCTCCCCCTTCACGGATTCCACGAGGTTGGGGATAAGGTCGTGCCGGCGCTTCAGCTGCACGTCTATCTGGCGGAACGCGTTGGCGACCTGGTTGCGCAGTCCGACGAGCCCGTTGAAAATAAACACTATCCAAGCGCCCACACACAGCAGAACTATGGCTAATATGGTCATTTTTCCTCCTGATATTCAACTTCCTAAATTTCCGGCCCCTGCAGGACCCTGCGCTACCTGGTAAGGATCTCGCAGCCCGCCCTGGTGACTAACACCGTATCTTCTATGCGCACGCCGAACTTCCCGTGCAGGTAAATGCCGGGTTCTACCGTCACCGCCATGCCGGCGCGCAGCGTGGCCTCCACTACGGTATTAAGCCGTGGGAATTCGTGTATCTCAAGGCCCACTCCGTGGCCGGTGCCGTGCATGAAGTACTGGCCGTAGCCGGCGTCGGCTATCAGGTCGCGGCAGACGGAATCCACCGCGCGGGTCCTGACGCCGTCTTTAACGGCCGCCACGCCCGCTTTCTGCGAAGCCGCCACTACGGCGTAGATCCTTTTAAATTCTTCCGGAGCCTTCCCGTGGAAATAGGTGCGGGTGATGTCGGAGCAGTAGTGCTCGTAGACGCAGCCGTAGTCCAGCAGCACGGCCTGGTTGTTCCTGAGCCTGCGCTCCGTGGTCACATGATGCGGCATGGCGGAGTCGGGGCCGAAGCCCACGATCATGTTGAACGAGGGGCCCTTGGCGCCCATGGACTGCATCACGTCCTCGAGCCGGCGGTAAACGGACATCTCCGTGCAGCCGGTCTTGATATGAGGTTTCACCAGGCCGAAAGCTTTGGCGGCGATGCGGCAGGCCTTGCGCATAGCCTTCACCTCTTCGCCTTCCTTGACCGCGCGAAGAGCCCCGGTAAGGCCGCCCTTCTCCAGGATGCCGGCCTTGAGCCAGGCGGTTCCCCTAGAATAGGTCTCCGAGTCCGGTTCGAAAGCGGCGCGTTTCAGTTTTAATTCTTTTACCTTGTCAGCGGCCCAGGCGGCGGCGTTAGGCTCGGCGGCTACGGCGGTGGCGAAATCTATCTTGGACCTGAACTGGTCCACGAACATCTTGGGCATGAAAACCCAGGCACCGGAGCGCGTGACCAGCATGATGCAGTCGTCCAGGTGAAAACCCGTAAAGAAGCCTGTCTCCAGGGTTCTGCCCATCAGCAGACCGTCAAGACCGTGCTGCTTAAGCATGTACTGCAGGTCTTTAATGCGCTTGGCGTGAATATTCATGTTATTGAGCCTCACAACCCCGTAAAAACGGAATAGCCGCCGGCATAGCCGGAGGCAGGTTAATTATACTATTTTTGATATCAATAGAATGCGGACGGAACTATTTTCCTTCCAATAGTTCTGCAAGCCGGGCAAACCCGGGCAGCGATATCTCCTGCGCTCTTACAGCCGGTTTGAACCCGGCCTTTTCCACCGCGGCGGCGGCCGCGGCCTTGTCCAGGCCGCAGAGCCCAAGGGAGTTCACAAGCGTCTTGCGGCGGTGGGAGAAAGCTTTTCTGACCAACGCCCGGAACCGGGTCTCTTCGGCCTTGCCCGGGAAAAAGACCCGGGGGCGGAACGCCAGCACCGAGGAATCCACCGCAGGCACAGGCTTAAAACTGCCCGCCTCCACGTCCAGCACCAGTTCGGCGCTGGCCCGGGCGGCGGTAAGCAGGGAAAGATATCCGTAATCGTGGTCTCCGGGCGCGGCGGTTATTTTGCGCGCCACCTCCCGCTGGAACATGAAGACCGCCAGGGTCAGCCCGCCGAAAAGCAGGGTTTTTTCAAGTATGGGCGTAGAGCACTCGTACGGCAGGTTGCCTATGAACGCGATGCGGCCAGGACCTGCTATTTTCCCCAGGTCCGCCGCCAGGAAATCAGCGTTGACGATGTCCAGGCCGCTGAACCTGGCGCGCAGGGCCGGCAGCAGCGCGGAATCTATTTCCACGGCCGTCATCCGGCTGCCATATTTGGGATGGAGGAATTCGGTCAGCGCGCCGCCGCCCGGGCCTATTTCTATCAGGCGGTCGAACTCGACGTCATCCAGCGCGCCGGCTATGCGGGCGCAGATATCTTTGTCTGCTAAAAAAACCTGGCTGTATTTGGGCATAATTTTGGGGAGCAGAATCGAGCGTAGCGAGAGTGTATTTGTCGAGCGCAGCGAGACTGTGTTTGTCGGGGGCCGCAGAATCGCATATGCTGTCTCATGGCCCGGGACTCCCGACTAATGACTTCTTTTATCTTCCCAGCAACTCCAGCTTCATCTTTATTTCTTCACCGAGTTTCCAGACATCCCCGGCGCCCAGCGTCAGGAACACATCACCGGCTTTCAGTTCCTTAATGGTTTCAAGAACTCCGTGGAATTCGGAGGCGGCAGAGCCGTTCTTCAGCAACTGTTTAAGGATAAGCCCCGAAGTGACTCCGGGCAGGGGTTTCTCACCGGCGGCGTAAACCGGAGCTACGTAAACCTTGTGAGCCGAACCGAAAGCGCGCCCGAAATCCCTGTACAGCAGGCTGGTACGCGTGTAGCGGTGCGGCTGAAAAAGCACCACCAGGCGGCGTCCCGGGAAAAGGCTGCGCGCGGCCTCCAGAGTGGCTTTCACCTCCGTGGGATGGTGCCCGTAATCGTCCACGAAGTCCACCCCGCCGGCGGCGCCCAGCCTGTCCATACGCCGCTTCACTCCGGAAAAGTGCCACAGCCCGGCGGTCAGTTTCTCGAATTCAAAGCCCAGATAGCAGCCGGCGGCCAAAGCCAGCAGCGAGTTGCGCACGTTGTGCACCCCGCCGCAGCGCAGGCGCACCGGGCCCCGCCGCTTACCGCGGAAGAAGGCCGTGTAAGAAGCGCCGGCTGAGTTCAGCACTACGCCGCGGGCGTTCCAGTCCGCGCCCGATGAAAGGCCGCAGGTAAGGTGCGGAGCCTTAAGTCCGGGCAGTATCTCGCGTATGCCGGGGTCGTCTGAGCAGAGCGCCGCCATGCCGTAAAAGGGCAGCCGCCCGAGATGGCGCCGGAAGGCGTCCTTAAGGTTGGCCATGCTGCCGTAATGGTCAAGGTGGTCGGAATCTATATTGGTGACGCAGGCGACGAGCGGAGAGAAATAAAGGAAAGAACCGTCAGACTCGTCGGCCTCGGCCACAAGGTATTCGCTGCGGCCCAGCTTCAGGTTGGAGCCAGCCCCTTTTACTATGCCTCCCACCACTACGGTAGCGTCGGCGCCGGCGGCTTCCAGCGCGGCGGCGGCCATGGAAGTGGTGGTGGTCTTGCCGTGAGTGCCGGCCACGGTTATGGTTTTTTTCAGCTCCGCCAGTTTTGAAAGCATCAGCGCCCTCTGCACCACCGGGAGGCCCAGCCTGAAAGCCTCTTTAAGTTCGGGGTTCTCCGGCCTGATGGCGGAACTGACTACGACCACGTCGGGAGAGCGGAGGGCGCGCGGAGAGTGGCCCGCGGTTATAACCGCCCCTTCCCGGGCCAGGGCCCTGGTTATTTCGGATTCCCTGGCGTCCGAGCCGGAAACGCGGTAACCCAACCCGAGCATAAGCCGGGCTATGCCGCTCATGCCTATGCCGCCTATGCCTATAAAGTGAGCTTTTTTTACGCCATCCAGCGAAAGCTCGGTGATATATTTCATTTATTGGGCTCCATTCCGCCGATCCGCGCGTCCAGCCAGGCCCGGGCCGCCGCAACGGCCCCGGCCCAGTTTTCCTGCGACAGTTCGATCATAACAGTATCGGCCATTTTAGAAAAAGCTTCCTCGAAGACCGCGGCCCCCTTCCGGTAAAAAACAAGGCAGGGCTTTCCGGAGAATATCAGTTCCACCGCGCGCGCGCTGAATTTCTCCGACCTCATGGCCATAGGGCCCAGTTCGTCGAAAAGCAGTATCTTGCCGGACGCGGCGGCGGTTTCAAGCGCGCCCAGCGCCGTATTCTCCAGAGCCCTCAGGTTCAGCCCGTATTTATTTAAGACCGAGGCGGAAAGCAGCTTTTTAGAGGCCAGGATTTCGCGGCCCCCGCCGAGAGCCTCTATCTCGAAGCCTTCACGGATGGCTCCGGCGCGTTTTTCCAGCGTGCGGAAGCCGCCCAGCCAGCGCCCGTAATCCACGCAAAGCCTGGCGCTCAGCCGCTCCTTCAAGGCGCAGTCCCTGAAGCTGAAAACCAGTCTGGCGACCAGGGGAACGGCCCGTACGTCCATTATTTCTTTGCGCCCCCCAGCCACACTTTATTGGCCAGTGCGGTCTTGTTGCCTGGCTCCAAGCGAAGCGCGGCCAGGCACTCCACAAGCGCTTTGTCTTCGGAACCGGCCTCCACCCAGGCGGCGCTGCGGCCGAGGGCGGCCAGCGTTCCTCCTCCTGAGAACACGTCCAGCGCCGTGGCATGCTCTCCCAGCAGCAGATAGCCGAGCCCCCTGAGCGGCCCAATGTCTTCCCCGGCGAAAGAGGAACCGTCCATCTCCTCCAGGGCTTCGGACACGGTGTCCAGCCAGTTGTCTCCCATGACCCACAGGCCCATGTCGTTGCCCACGTCGCGCGGCATATAAAGCGCCTTGTTCTTACCGCCCTTATTCTCGGAAGGGGCCGAGGTTTCTATATTGAAATTAAGCCTGGCGTCGCTTTTGGGCGAAATGCCCTTCATCAGTTTATCTGCCTCCGCGGCTATCTCTTCGGCGCGCTTCAGGCGCTCCCCGGGGGAAGCGGCCGGCAGAAAATATTCGCGCTTGGTATAGTTCACGCGCGGCTTGCGGAAGGCCGACTCCAGCTGGCCGCGCAGTTTTTCCCCTCCACCCGCCGGCTGCAGCGCGGTTTTAGGCGTTTCCAGGAGCTCCACGGTTATCCGGGCTTCCTGATCGGCGGGTATCTTCTTGAGCGCCGAAGCGAGCGGGCTGTCCTGCGCTTCAGGCGCGGAGGAAGGCGTCCCTCCGGCGTAAGCCAGTCCCATAGAGATGCCGCCCTTCTCGTTGGCGGGGGCCAGCAGGAAGGCGCGTTCCAGCACGCCCGGTATCTCCTTGGCGCGGCCCGATTTTTTAAGCGCCCAGCCGAGCCGGAACCTGGCCACCGAGTCGCCGGGTTTTATGGAAAGCGCCTTGCGGTAAAGTTTCACGGCGTCGCCAAGCCGCCCGTCGCGCTCCCTGAGCACGGCGAGTTCCAGCACAGCGTCTTCGTACTCCGGGAAAAGCGAGGCGGCCTTTTCAAGCTGGTCCGCGGCCTGGTCGTAGCGGCCGAGCCTGGAATAGAACATGCCGAGCTGGTAATGGTAAAGCGGGCTGGACGGCTCTAGCGAGGCGGCGGCTCTGAAATAATCCAGCGCCTTGTCCGTATTTCCCAGCGCCTGATAGACGGAGCCGGCGTTCATTTTTACGTCGGAACGGACCGGGTCCAAGCGTTCTGCTTCGAGAAAGTCCGAAAGCGCGTCCTGGTAAAGGGCGCCCCGCGCGCGCACTATGCCGCGCAGCTGGTACGCCATGGAACTGCGCGGGTCGAGGCGCATCGCCTCCTCGAATTCACCCAGCGCCTTCTCCGGCTCACCCAGCCAGTAAAGCGAGGAGCCGTAAAGCAGATGCGGCCACGGGCTTTCCGGGTTTTCCTGCTCGGCCTTGAAAAACTCATCGGCGGCGGCCGCGTAGTTCTCGCCGTCCATCAGGTCATAGCCCCGCCGGAGGTTCACCGCGCTCTGCTCCTCCATGATCCGGTCCCAGACCGTCTTCGTGCCTCTGCCCGAAGGGACGCAGAACGCCTGGGAGGAAGACAGCAGCAGCGCCGCGCTGATAAAATAAAGCGCGCTTCGTGGTACGGCCCGGATGATCGTAGTCGGGATACGCATATGGTTTCGGGAGGTTCCGCCGCGCCTGTTATTTACCTACCGTTATAAGGCGCGGAGCGCTAAATTTACCCTCGAAGTCCAGCAAGTCCACCAGCGCCACGCGCATGTAGTAGTCCCCGGGAGGAATAAGCCCGTTGAGATTGATAGTTTCAAAAGCGTCGTAATTCTTATCCAGCACCAGTGACGTGAAGGCCTGGCTCCTGGAAATCTGCAGGTGATAGCTCTGCACCGGGTTGCGGACCGAGAGCATCTTGACTATCTCGTTGGTGTCTATGTTCTTGCCGTTGGTATTGCCCGGGGCCGGCACGTTGCCTGTAAGGCCCTTCCCGCCGGGCAGCGCGGCCGCGGCGCCCGGAGTTTTGCCCATGTTCCTCATGTTCAGCGATATTTTACCGCCCGCGCTTATGAGCTTGGGGCCTGAGGAGGCCGTAAGTACCGTCTGGGACGCCTCGAGCTGCAGCAGAGGAGGCAGTTTCACCGGGTCGGACGGGGGCATATCCACTTTAACCTCGGCGGCGAAACCCGCCAGCACTTCCACGCTCTTTCCCTTCGCCTCAACGTTGGCCCTGCCTTTGGTTACCTGCACCAGCGTGGTCAGGTCTTCTTTTATCTTTACGCCGAACTCCGTATCCTTGGTCCTGGGTGTGATCCTGGCGGAATCGGTCAACACCCGCGAGCGCACCGAGCGGATCTCGCCGGCTTTAAGCACCACGTCGGTATTCTTCATGTCGGGCGGGCGGAGGATCACGAAGGTATTGGGGTAAAGATTGAGCACCTCGCCTGTATAGAATTTAATATCGGCCCGGGCGTCCACGCGCGTGCGCACCGTGTCGCTCTTGAAAAGGTCCATCCTGTCAGCCACGCCCTGCCAGTCCGAAGCGCCGGTGCGCCGAAAAAGCACCTCATTGACGAAATAGACGAGCTTGGCAGCCCTGAATTGTTCCTTTATAAGGCGCACCGGGACTTTCAGGGACATGCCTGGAAGGGCGATGGACGGGTCCCCTGAAGGCAGTTTATTATACTTCAGTATCTCATTCCATTTCTGCGGGTCTTTAAGATAGGTGCTGGAAATGCTCCAGAGCGTATCGCCGGGCTTAACGATAACGATCTGCAGTTCCTCGGCGTGCAGGGACGGGCCGGAAATAAAAAAAACCAGCAGAGCAGAAAGCAGGCTCCTCATGCGCCCCCCTTAACCACCACCTGCCCGGCGTCGTTTTTCGCCAGGTTTTTGGGAATGGAGAACATGAACTTGGCGCCGTGGCCCACTTCGGATTCAACCCAGACCTTCCCGAGATGGGCGGTGGCCACGTATTTGCAGATGGTAAGCCCCAGGCCAGTGCCGCCGGCCTTCTGGCCTTTAACCTGCTCGAACTTCTCGAAGACCTTGTCCAGGTATTCCTGCGGGACGCCGTCGCCGGTGTCGCGTACCCAGGCCGTCACCGTATCCCCGCCGTCGGCTATGCCGGTGGTTATAACGCCGTCCTCCGGGGTGAACTTGATGGCGTTGCCGATAAGGTTGGTGAACATGCGTTCCATAAGGCCGGAGTCGGCGTTGACAAGGATGTTCTCCTCGCCCTCCAGCTCGAAGCGGATCTTCTTGCGCTGCCCCAGCGACTCCATCAGGGAGGTCGCCCTGGAAGCCACCTCCCTGAGGTTGACCGGGGCCAGGGAGATCTCCATCTTGCCGGCCTCCATCTTGGCCGAATCGAGGATATTGTTTATCATGCCCAGCAGGCGGAAAGAGGCGCGGTCTATGGAGACGAGCATCTTCCTCTGGGACTCGTTTATCGGCCCGGGGATCTCCTTGATCAGGAATTCCACGAAGCCTTTTATGGCGCCCATCGGGTTGCGCAGGTCGTGCGTGACGGAGTGGAGGAAATCGTCCTTCATGCGGGCCAGTTCCTTATCCATGGTTATGTCGTAAAAGGCCACCAGCCTGCCCAGCGGGTCCGGGTGCCCGGAGGTAGTTATCGGGATCGAGAAGCACTTGAAGAAGCGGTGGGAGTGCTCCAACGAAATTTCCAGCTCGCGGGTGTGGCCTTCCTTGCGGCTTTCAAGCACGTCGCGCACCGCCTCCCGCATGTTTTCTTCGGATATCAGGTCGTAGAACTGCTTTCCTTCCACCACGGTAGTCTGGCTTATCCCCAGCACGGACCTGGCTTTGCGGTTCGCCACCTGTACCAGGCCTTTCATGTCTATCATGATCATTCCGTCTTCGGTGGAAAAAAGCAGGGCCTCGGTGTTCTTCTGCTCGCGTATGATGCGGTCCAC
Organism: uncultured Elusimicrobia bacterium; assembly: GCA_903917735.1. Classification (GTDB taxonomy): domain Bacteria; phylum Elusimicrobiota; class Elusimicrobia; order Elusimicrobiales; family UBA9959; genus UBA9959. The sequence goes on from CAIXBR010000093.1 coordinate 46,239, forward strand.
CTGCATATCCGAGTAGGTTTTCAGTTGCGAGACCATCTTGTTGAAAGTCTCGGCTAGGTCGCGCAGCTCGTCGGTAGTCTCTACCTCGGCCTTGCGGGAGAAGTCCCCCGCCGCCACATGTTCCGCCGCGCGCGTCAGAACGGTTATCGGTTTTGTGAGGCTGCGGCTGAGAAACCAGGCGGCGGCCACAGCCAGGGCGAGGAAGAGCAGCACGGCGTAAATGGCCTGGCGCTTCATGAACATCGCGTAGCGGTAGGCGCTATCCTGCGGCTGGCTTACCACTACGGCGCCGCCCAGCTCGGAGATAGGGGAATAAGCTCCAAGCATGGCCCGGCCGGTCTCGTCCGTGAATTCGGCCGAACCGGAGGAAAGGGCCTTTATAGCGTTCTTCGAGATCTGCCACTGCGCCGCGGCCGCAGCGGCGGCCCCGGGCAGATCGCCGGGCCAGGCTATGGGCAGGCCCGAACCGTCAAGTATTATAGGAAAACCGTCGGCCCCCACGCGCTTAAGGTCCAGGGAATCTATGAAAGAAGCCAGGTCCAGCTCCGAACGCAGGGCCATTTCTTTGCCGAAAGGGTAGTAGAAAACCGCCAGCCGGGCCTGGCCGTCCACCAGAAGGGTGTGCCGTCCTCCGCGCGCCGCCTTGAAGCCCGAGTCATCCGCGTATTTTTGAAGCTTAGCCCCCCCGGCGGCGGCATAGGGGGAGACCAGCTTAATGACCTCGGCGCCGTCGCGCGACAGCACCGAAATCTCTTTAATTTCCCTGTGCGTCTCCAGAAGGGAGGAAAGCATGGTCTGCTTGTTCTCCCAGTCCATCTGCGACATAGCCGCCATGGCCGTGCGCAGCGAGAAGTCGGCGGCGCGGATGTAGGCGTTGAATTCGGAGGCGATCTTCTCGGCCGCGGTCAGGTGCAGCTCCAGTATGGCGGTCTTGACTCCCAACTGGCCCATACTGATCAGGCGCAGGCCAAGCAGGACCATCGGAAGGACAGAGACCAGGACCAGCACGGCCACGAATTTATGAAGGAGCCTTAATTTTATAGTCTTCACAATCTTTTGATTATAGCAAAAGGTTCAGCCGATACCGCCATCGCAAAAAAACCGCAGCTGGGAGACCAGTCCGTTCAGCGCGCGCGCGCGGTGGCTGAGCCCGTTCTTTTCAGCGGCCGAAAGCTCCGAAAGGGTCCTGGGGCCGGCCCCCACCTGGAACAGCGGGTCATAGCCGAAGCCGTTAAGTCCTCTGGGGGCGGCGGTTATACTGCCCTCCAGCGTTCCCCGCGAGAACCGGAGTTCCCCTGCCGGGGAGGCTAAAGCCATGACGCAGGCGAAGCGCGCCGTACGTTTTCCCGGGGGCACTCCGGCCAGCGACGAAAGCAGCAGCGCGTTGTTCTCCGCCGCGCCGGCGTTTTCACCGGCGTAGCGCGCCGAGCGCACCCCCGGCGCGCCGGCAAGGGCGTCCACCTCAAGGCTGGTGTCATCGGCCAAAGCCCACAGGCCGGTAAAGCGCGCCGCCGACAGCGCCTTCCTGGCGGCGTTCTCTTCAAGCGTGGCCCCGTCCTCTTCGGCCGGAACGGCGCCGGGGAATTCGGAAAGCGCCCTGAACCTGAGCGGCAGCGGCGGAAGCAGCGCCCGTATTTCTTCCAGCTTATGAATATTGAAGGTGGCAATGACCAATTGTTTTCCCATGCGGTGAAAAAAACAAGCGCAAATATAATAGAATGTATTTCGTGACGGATAATTTCTCAAATCTTAACATTTTTGACGGCGCGCCGGCGCTTTTCCGCGACGCCCTGCCGCTGTTTTCGGGACTGGGCGATCTTTTCATACCGATAGCGGCGGAACCTGCTGGGCTGGTCTCCCTTTATACAGTCCCCCCGTTCCCCGAAGGCGGACAGGTTTTCCTGCCGGCCTTCACCGCGGAAAGCCTGGTGAACCCGCCATTCATAAGACAGGTTGCGCAAACCTCGGCCCTGATGTTCTTTCATGCCCCTTCCGCCGACTTTTTCGCTTTTAACCCGGCTCATCCCCAGGCCAGGCAGGCCGCGGCCGTACTGAAGGCTTCAAGAAAGGATATGTCGCTGCTAGCCGGCTTTCTGCGGACCGGGGACAAGGCCGCCGGGGGAGATCTGGCCCGCCTGGCCGCCGGCGAATTCGCCATGGGCAACATGCACGGGGCTCATTATCTTTATAGTATCGCGGCGGCGCGCAGCCCGGCGTCGCGCGCGCGCTTCGCGCTGGGTTTCGTCCTGGTGGAACTGGGCCTGCTGCAGGAAGCCTATGACGAGCTCAAGGCCGACACCGACCCGGAGGCGCGGCTCTGCCTGGCGGTAATACACCGGAAAACCGGCAACCAGCAGCAGGCCCGGGAACTCCTGTCCTCCCTTGGGCAGGGCACCCAGCTGAACGAAAAGATAGCCATAGAAACCGCTTGGCTGGACCTTGAATCCGCACCGGAAGAGGCGGAGAGAAATTTCCAACGCCTGACCTCCTCTTCTTTCGACAAGATCGAAGCTCTTTCAGGCCTGGGCGCCGCGATGTCCAGGAATGCCTTCCGCACTAAGGACAAGGGCAGGCTGGCCGCGGCGGCTAACGCGCTGCGTTCCGCCCTCTCTACCCCGTCCCCGGCTTCGGGACGCATATTTTTCCAGCTGGGAAACCTTTATTTCCGTTCCGGGGAGCTTGCCCAGGCGGAAAGCTGCTACCGCCGCTCGTCCGTGCTGGCACCGGCCGTGCAGGCGCTCGCGAACCTGGCGCTTACGCTTATAAAGACCGGCAAGCTGGCCGAAGCGGCTCAGCTAACGTCGCAGATAGCGCTTACCGATATAGCCTCGGCCAAACGTCTGGCGGCCGAATTCCCGAAGGAACAAGCGGCGGCCCTGTTCCAGCCGCCGCGGGTTGAAGCCGCGCCCGTGCCGCCCGCCGCCAGGCCCCAGGAGCCGGAAAAGAAGGAACCCCCGCCGGCCGACGCCCTTTCACAGCCGCCGCCCGCCGCACATGAGCAGCCGCCGCCAAAGACCGCCCCGCCGGCGCCTGTATCGCCCCGGCCCGCTTCCGGCGGGCTGGAAAGTTCCGGGGCCGGGTTCCAATTCATAAACCCCGCCGCCGCAAGATCCCCGGAGACTTCGCAGCAGACGGCCGGACTATCTCCAGCCAAGCCGCGCGACTCTTCCGCCTCCGGAAGGACTGCCGGGCCCCGCTCCGCCGCACCCCCGCGTGAAATACAGATAGAGACCCTTCGCGACGTAATGTTCGCCCCCGGCGCCCCTACGGAGGACGACAGCCGCAAGGATGATTTCATTTCCCGGGCTTTCAGGCTGGCCTCGGACCTGGAGGACGAATTCGGGAAAAAGATCTATTTCAACATGGACGGCCTCAGCGAGGTGGAGCGGAAACTGCGCCTCACTTTCATAAAGGCCAAGTCAACCCCCCAAGGCAACTCGCAGGGAAACATAGAGGCAGTAATGAACAGCGCCGCTTTCCTTTGTTACTTCCTGCAGGAAAGGAACAAGGGCCACCTGATAAAGCTGCCGGACTTCGACCCCTGGGGCTGGCCGATGATATTCGAACTGCCGCAAACGAAGATAACCACCTACCCTATACAGAGGGTCTGGCGCATGCTCTGGGAAGAAACCGTGCCGGAACCGGGCTGGCTGGCCAAATATGCTGACTGGATCACCGGCCGCCTGCGCAGCACGGCCGCCGCCCCGTGCGGAGCCGCGGCGGCTAAAGCCAAGGTAACTAGCCACCCGGAGCGCATCGCCGACGCGCAGACCGAACACAAGCGGATGCTGGTGCTGGCTTCCTCGCTTGCGGAAACCTCGAATATAGAGATTGCGCGCACCGGGATAATCAAGATAGAGAACGCCATAAAGGCCTCCTTCAGGCCCGAGATCCCCCCCACTACCGACGGGTGGAAAATTTTACGCTGCTACGGCCACCTCTTCGCCGCGATACTGGCCAAGGAATTCAAGACGGTTTGGTTCAACGCGGATGGAGAGGACGGCGGCTGGTCCATGCGGCTACCGTGGAAAACAATGGTATTTCCGATAGGCAAAATATATAAGACGGCTTCCATCCGCGGAGACCTGAGCTCCTATTACGAAGAGATAATGGCCGAAAAGCTAAGGTACTAGACCCGCATAGGACTTTAGACCTTGATTTATCACGCGTTTTTCAGCGATAATCGAAGTAGTCGTATATTTATCATCAGGATTAGGAGCCGAACATGCTGCTTTCATTGATTTCCTCCCTGCTTCTCGCCTCGGCCAATGCCGGCCCGGCCATGGACTCGCTTTCACTTCAGGCCGGGCCTAAGGCCGCGTCCGTCCCCGAGCCGCACGCCCCGCAGCGGGAATGGACCGTAATGGTCTATATGAACGGCAAGAGCAATATAGAGCCTTTCGCCCTGTCCGACATGAACCGTTTTGAAACCGTCGGCTCCAGCGACAAAGTAGCCATAGTAACCGAACTAGGCCGCTCCAAGGGCCTGGACAACGATACTACCGCCGACGGGGACTGGGCCGGCGTGCGGCGCTACCTGGTAGTAAAGGACCAGGACAAGGACCATATCGCCTCCCCAGTGCTGGCCGACCTCGGCAACGCCGACATGGGCGACTGGCATGAGGCCGCGGCCTTCCTGAAATGGGCAAGGGCGGAATATCCCGCGAAAAAATACCTGTTCGTGATCTGGGACCACGGCTGGGGCTGGCTTGACCCGGTCAAGCCCTCCTGGAAAAACGAGACCGCGTCAAAATCCATCTCGCACGATTTCGTGAGCGGCCACTATATCGCCACAACCGACATGGGGAAGATATTTGCTGAAGCCGGCAAGGTGGACATGTACGCCTCCATGGCCTGCTTCATGCAGATGGCGGAAGTGGCCTACGAATTAAAGGACGGCGCCGACATCATAGTCGGGTCGGAGGAAGTTATACAGCTGGCCGGCCTGAACTGGGAGGATTTCCTGCCGGCGCTTGAAAAAGACCCGGAGGCCGGGCCTGAAAAGGCCGGGAGCTACATGGTGGACACCTTCCACGAGATGTACACGCGCCCGGAATACGTGCAGCAGCTGGAACAGACCAAGTACGGCACGCAGCTGTCCGCCGTGCGGGCCGCCAAACTGCCGTTGCTGGCGAAAAAGACTAAGGCCTGGTACGAGCTCGCGATAAAGGCCGACGACAGGGCCGCCATGTCGAAAGCCAAGGCCGAAGTGCTGCGGTTCGAGATCGGCGACGAGACCACCGACCCGGACAAGCGCATCTCTTTTTACGGTGACCTCTCCAATTTCGTCGAGCTGGCCGGGCACTACGCCGACGCCTCAAGACCCGGGGCTAAGGAACTGGCCGCGGCCGGAGAAGACCTGGAAAAATTCATAGCCGGGGACCTTACGATAAAGAGCGCCTGGGTGGGCCGGGACCGCACCGGCAAGGAATACTCCAACACCCACGGCATCTCCATAGACATACCCGGCAAGCCAGGGAACCTTATAGAGTATTACCCGACCTATTCAAAACTGGCCTTTGAGAAGGCCTCGGGCTGGGACACTTTCGTGAAATACCTGGGAAGCATAGATTAGGAGCCTTCCTTATATAATGGGGAAACCACCGGAAGCCGGCAGCAGTTTCAGGCCGGCTTTTTTCTTATTGAACTCAAGCCAGCGCAAGGCTCTCTCCGCATACTACGGCTACGCCCGCAACATAGACGACATAGCGGACGACCCTGCTATTGCCCTGCCCGAAAAAGCCGCCAAGCTGGAAGCCTGGAGGGCGGCGGTAGAGCGCATTTTTTCCGACAAGACCCAAACCCTGCTTGAAGAGGACCTGGCGGGGGCCGTGCGGGAATTCCCGCTCAAGCGGGAGCATTTCCTGCTGGTGCTGGAAGGCGTAGGCCAGGACCTGGAAAAAAATTCATACGCCACTTTTGAAGAGCTGGAAGGCTACATGTACAGGGTAGCCGCGGCGGTGGGCCTGGGCTGCCTGGCGGTTTTCCGCTACGACGCCCCCGGGGCGGAGCTGTTCGCGGAAAAACTCGGCTACGCGGTGCAGCTGACCAATATCCTCAGGGACGTCTCCGAGGACTACGCCGCCGGGCGCGTCTACCTCCCGAAGGAAGACCTGGAGCGCTGCGGCTGCGCGGCAGAGGACCTCGGCGGTTCCAATTACCCCCCCAATTTTATAGAATTGATGAAATTCGAGGCGGCGCGAGCGGAAAGATTTTACGAGGAGGCGCTGGCCCTGGCGGAGCCGGAGTCCAAAAGGCACCTGGCCGGGGCTCTGGCCATGGGCCGCCTCTACAGGGAACTGCTCGGTAAGATGGCGCGCCGCGGTTTCCGCGTGAAGGAAAAACGCCTGCGGCTGTGCGCCTTTGAAAAAGCTGCGGCGCTGTTTAAAGCCTGGCTGGACTACCTTAAGATCTGACGGGGTGAACTATATGCTTAAATCCGACTCCTGGATACGGGAAATGTGCAAAAAGCGGAAGATGATCTCGCCTTTCGTGGAGGGCCTGGTGGCCAAAGGGAAGGTTTCCTACGGCCTTTCCTCTTACGGCTACGACATAAGGGTCTCCAACGAATACAAGGTCTTCACCGACGTCCATAACTGCGTGGTAGACCCGAAGGATTTCAACGAAAAATCCTTCGTTAATATCAAGGCCCCTTACTGCATAGTCCCGGCGCACTCCTTCGCTCTGGCGCGCTCGGTGGAGTATTTCCGCATCCCGCGCAGCGTCATCGGACTGTGCATAGGCAAAAGCACCTACGCCCGCTGCGGCATTGTGGTCAACATAACGCCGCTGGAGCCGGAATGGGAAGGTCACCTTACGCTGGAGATCTCCAACACCACGCCCCTGCCCGCGAAGATCTATTCCAACGAGGGAATAGCCCAACTGGTGTTCCTGGAGTCGGACCGCGAATGCGAAATCTCCTACAAGGACAGGAAGGGCAAATACCAAGCCCAGCGCGGCGTCACGCTGCCGCGCATCCTCAAAACAAAGTGAAGACCGCAAAAAGCCTGATGCTGGCCGCGGCGCTGTTGTGCGCCGCCGGCGCGTTGCCGCTGTTCTCCGGCAGCATTAAGCCGGCCGAAGACCCGCTGGCCTTCCTCAAAGCCTCCCCAGGAGACAGGACGCTGCTGCTGCGCGCGGTAGAGCTCTCTGCGGACCTGCCGGGCAGCGCGGCCGCGCTGGAGTCTTCCGCCGGTCTGGTGCTCAAGAAGGACCCGGCCGACTATGCTGGTTTCCTGGCCCTGTGCAAAGCCATGCGCTGCTCGGGCCGCGCCAAGGACGGGCTGCCCAACTGCCGGAGGGCGATGGAGCTGGACCCGACCGCCTATCCTTCCTACCGCGAGCTCGGCCTGTCCTATGCCGCCGCCGGCAACCCCAGGCGGGCCGCCGAGACCTTGCAGCAGGGCGTAGAACTTTCCTCCTCCATCTGCCAGGCATACTACACGCTGGCTAACGTGCTGGAGAAGCGCGGCGACGCGGTACGCGCCCATTCCTATTATGAAAAAGGCCTGACGCTGCCCCCCGACCCCCTTAATTACCACGCGCTCCTGCGGGCCGGCGCAAGGCGTACGGTCCAGGCCGCGAAGAAGCCGCCCAGGGCGCAGGCCGCTGCAAGAATAAAGGCCGTCCCTCCGGCCGTCACCGCCGCGCAACTGCCGCCATGCATGGAGAAGTTTAAGGCCGAGTTCCTCAAGGACAACCTGGGCTCGGCCCTGGAGCAGAGCGAAGCCTGCCTGAAACTCGCCCCCCGCGACGCGGGACTGGCCTCGGAGCGGGCGCCCCTGCTGGTCCGCCTGGGCAGATACGAGGACGGAGTAAAAGAATACGAGCGCGCGGCCAGGCTTTACGGTGAGAAAGACCCGATGTCCGCTTTCTGCAGGGTAAAGGCCGCGGAAACCTGGCTGAAGCTCGGGGACTCCGCCCAGGCTCTTGCCCAATACAAGCTGGCCCTGACAGCCAAACCCGGGGACCTGAACGCGCTTAAAGGCCTTGCCGCGGCGCAGGAAGCGCGGTCCGACACGGCCGGCGCCCTTGAGACCTACTCCGCCATAATTAAACTGGAGCCCGGCAACGACAAACTGCGCGCACGGCAAGAAGAGCTTAAGTCCGCGCTGCTCACCGATGAACAGATACTGCAGGAGCTGCGCCTGCGGCAGGCCATAGATGAACAGAAGACGGCGCTGCAACCGGAAGACGCCAAGCTTTACAAAGCCGTAAAAGCGGCCGAGCTGAGCGGCGCGGTGGATTATCTTAAAGCAAAAGCTCCGACCGCCCAGGGCCTGACCATGAAAAGGGAAGCCGAAGGCGGGACAAAACTGCTGCTGACCGGCGCCGGCTACAAATCCTACGTTTATTACGCCACACAGGACGCGGTCAAGTTCTTTGAGAAAAAGGGAATAGGCCTGCGCGAGGTTTTTCAGCTCCGCAGCCTCTCCGGCGCGGAACTTTTTGACAATGCGGGCAAGCTCACTCCGGAAGGCGAGGTGGTCTGGCGCGGCTCCGGAGAGGTCTCGAAGACATGGCTTCTGACGTCCGAACCGGTACCGGACAGCCCGCTGGCGATACAGGCGAAAGCCCAAATAGCCGAACTACACGCGCACGGCTACGAGGAGATATCGGAGCCGGAATACCTGTGGCTGTTGCGCGCCACGGACTGCCCGGAGATCACGCTGAAGAGCTCCCCGGTCTCGGCCATAAACCAGATCTACGACGGGCTCCATATGCACTATATGCTGTGCTATGACGAGAAGGCGCTTTGCCTGAACCAATGCAACAACAAGCTGCCGACTTATATCGCGTCATACAGGAATAACGACACGGCCATAAACGACAGTAAATACTCCACCGGCTTTTTCGGCCGCGGCGCGATAAAGAGGCACCGCTTCTGCGAGGACGGCGAGGTTTGGATGGGCGGCGGCTCCCCCAATCCGTGCAGCACGGCCAAGCCGGCGCATTGATCCGGTTTTGCATAAACCTGGAAAATTTTGTATCATAATATAACTATGACACAGAAAACCACTTTGCCTAAAGCCGACACGGCCGAAAAAACCAGGAAATGGCATTTCCTAGACGCTTCAGACATGGTGCTTGGCCGTCTTTCCACAAAGATCGCCGTGCTCCTGATGGGCAAACATAAGCGCGACTTCGCCCCCAATACCGATTGCGGCGACTTCGTCGTGGTGACCAACACCGATAAAGTGCGCATCACCGGCAACAAGATGGAAGACAAGTTCTACTTCCGCCACTCCGGCTACGCCAACGGGGCACGGACCATCCCCTACAAGAGGCAGATGGAAAACGATTCGACCAAGGTGATGGAGCTTTCCGTGCGCCGCATGCTCGACGACAACCGCCTGCGCGACAAGCGCATGAAGCGCCTGCGCCTCTTCTCCGGAACGCAGACCCAGTTCCCGATGCCCAAAGCCGCGGCCGCTAAGTAACGAACAGAGGAAAACTCAAAACATATGGAAAACAAGAATCTCATACTGGCCACCGGACGCCGCAAGACCTCCGTGGCGCAGATACGCATGTCCCAGGGCGGCGAAGGCAAGATCACCATCAACACCAAGACCCCCGAGGACTATTTCGGCAACAACCCCCGGCTACACCACGAGATAGTCAGGCCCTTAGACCTGGCCAAAGACCAGAAGTTCGACTGCGTGATAAAGGTTAACGGCGGAGGGCTCTCCAGCCAGGCCGGCGCCATACGGCACGGCATTTCCCGCGCGATAGCCAGCCTCGGCGACAGCTTCCACGCCTCCATGAAGAAGGCCGGGTTCCTTACCCGCGACTCCCGCATGGTGGAAAGAAAGAAGCCCGGCCAGCCCAAGGCCCGCAAACGCTTCCAGTTCTCCAAGCGTTGATCAACGCCTGGCGCACTGCCAACCGCGGGGGGGGTCAAAGCCTCCCGCGGTTTTTTTTATGCGCGCGGCCGGGCGGAACACGCGCCCGTTTACACTGCAGGAGGATTTTGTTTATCATTAATATGATGAGAAAATTCTGGCTTGGGCTTACGGACAACAGATTCAAAGCCGCCATGGCGGCCGTGGAAAGGACCGGGGCCTGTCTTGGCGACCTGGCGGAGGATCCGTCGGCGGCTTCGGCCTTCTTCAGGCCTCTGCGCGCGGCCCTGAGGGCCGCAACCTCCGGCAAGACAGAACAGGCCGCCTCGGCGCAAGCAAGGGCCGCGGCCGAGGACCTGGCCGCGCTGCTTGAAAGATTTTTCTCGGACCTCTCCCTTCACCGGACAGCCCCTGACGCGGCGCTAAAGGAGGCCCTGCTTTGCCTGCAGCGGGCCTGCTCGGCCGCCCGCGGCCTAGCCGGGCCGCGCACGAAGGAGCGCGCCGCCGTCGAGATCAGGGGCCTCTGCGCCGGGGCCCGCAGGACCCTCGCGCTGGCCAAAACCGCCGCCGACGGCGCCCCTGGCGGTTTTCCGAAAAATATCAAATTTAGTAGTATATACTCCGGGCTTGACGCCGCGTTCGACGCGCTTGAGCGCTGCGCCGAAGCCCTTTTTAAGGTATAGCCCCCCAAGGAGCCTCCATGAAAGCACTACTCACAACCCTGCTACTGTCGCTGTCCATCTCGCCGGCGTGGTCCCTGACCATTTCGATCTATCACACAAGCGACGTGCACGGCTGGTATTCCTCCCGGCCCGCGAAATGGGACAAGGAAAATTCCACCCGCACCATAGGCGGCTTCGCGGCGCTCTCGTCGCTGGTAAGCGCGGACAAGAACCCGCACATACTCCTTGATTCCGGCGACACCTTCCAGGGCACCCCCGAAGGCACCCTTACGAAAGGGATGGCCACCGTAAAGCTTATGAACCAGCTCGGCTATTCGGCGGCGGACGTCGGCAACCATGACTATGACTACGCCGAGGATAACCTCCGCTCCATTGTGGCGGCCTCGTCCTTCACCTGGCTCGGCGCCAACGTTTACCTGAAGAAGAACGGAGAGCACGTCGACTACCTGAAACCCTATACCATCCTAAATGTCGCCGGCAAGCGCATAGCGGTTATAGGCATACTCGGCCGCCACACGGCCACCTCCACCCTCCCCGCGAACGTAAAACACATTGAGTTCCGCAGCGAAACCGCGGAAGCGGCCAAATGGACCGAAGAGGTTAAGAAACTTAATCCCGACGCTATAATAATATTGGCCCACGTGGGCTTCGGCGGCGACTTCTCCGGCAAAGTGGATATTTCCACCTGGACCTTCACGGACGCGCAGACCGAGAACGGCACGCTGCCCATAGCGCGGGCCTCCAAGGGCGCGAACGTGGTGATAGGCGGACACAATCACGTCGGACTGCTTAAGGGCTACTTCGATAAGGAAAGCGGCGTGCTGCTGGCCGAAAGCTTCTGGGGCCTTACCGATGTTTCCAAGATCGACCTTGAATTCGACGACACTACCGGCAAACTCAAAGGGGCTTCCGACGAGCTTATCCCCCTCTGGACCGATAAAACAGGCGAGGATGCGGCCGTCCTGCAAACCATAAAAGGCTTCAGCGCCGCTGTGGACAAGGAGATGGGCCGTGTCATCAGCGAGAGCGCGGCGGACCTGGGCCGCTCCGAGGCCGGCCTGGATTCAGACATCGGCAACTGGTTCGCCGACGCTATGCGCCGCCAGGCCGGCACCGACGCCGCCTTCCAGAACACCGCCGGCATAAGGTCCGATATGAAAAAAGGCCCGATACGCCTGCGCGATATCTTCCAGGTGATGCCTTTCGAGAACACCCTGGTAAAGCTGACGATGACCGGGGAACAGCTTAGGAAACTTATGGCCGACAACCTGCGCGGCGGGCACTCCAAGCTGCAGGTCTCGGGGCTGAAAATAACATTCAGGAACACCCCCGACGGAGTCAAGGACATAACCATTAATAAGGACGGCAAGCCCGTAAAGCCGGAAGACAAACTGACCGTTGCCACCAATAATTACCTTACCACCGGCGGCACCGGCGGTAAGGCCTTCGCGGAAGCCGAAAAGTCGGAAGACACCATGCTCCCCATAAGGGATCTGCTGATCAAGGACATAACGGACAATCCCGTGAAGGCCGCTCCAGAAGGCGGCCGGATAGTCCTCCTGAACTGATAGAGCTATGCTGAAAAGCGGCCGGTTCCCACGCGCTCTCCTCGCCCTGCTGATGCTGGGCGCGGGGGCCTGTGCGGGTAAGGAGCAGGTGGTGATCTTCGCCACAGGCCGCTCGCAGGGCAGGATCTGGGCGAGGGAAGTTCCCGGTCCTGGCGGCAAAAAGGCCGGCGGCTTCGCCGTTTTTAAAAAGCTTTACGACGGGGAAAAACTCCCCAAAATAGCGGTGGATACCGGCAACTGGTTCTCCGCGGTCCCCGAGGGCTGGCTGACGCGCGGCCGCTCCACGATAGACTGCCTCAACGCAATCCCCTACGCCGCCGCCGCCGTGGGGATAGAGGACCTCTCTCTGTCCCCGGAAGAACTGCGCAAGCTCGCGGAGTCCTCGCGCATGCCGCTGCTCGCCTCCAACCTGTACCTTGCCGGCAACAAGAAGCCTTCTTTCCTCGCCAGCACCAGCGTGGCGCAGGTCGGGGGGCATAGGATCGGCTTCTTCTCGGCTATAATTTCCTCACCCCAGAAGGCGGACCGCGCGCGCCACCTGACAAAATACAAGCTGGAAAAAGAGACCTTCGAGACGGAAAAAGCTGTGAAGGCGCTGCGTGACTCCGGCGCTTCGGTGATAGTAATGCTGTTGGGTGTGAACCCGAAAGAAAAAGCTGACCCTGAATTCTTCCGGAATTTCGTTTCTAAGGTCTCGCGCGTCGACCTGGTGATCACCGACGAGCCTTCGATAAAGAAACCGTTCAGGGCGAACCGCACCTGGGTGGTAGGAGCAGGCCTTGAAATGAGCGGGGCCGCCAGGATAGGGCTGGACCTAGAGAAGACCACCGGCAGGCTTATGGGGGTGAACTGGCGGGACATTCCGCTAGATGAGGCGAAGTACGGCCAGGACCCGGGCCTGCTTAAGATAATTTCAGGCTACAGAACTGCCGCGGCCGCGCATATGTCCAGGCGAATAGGCTATTTCTCCGCGGCGCTGCCGCTGCGCGATAAAATGGACACGCCGGCCGCCGACTTCGCGGCCGACTGCATGCGCCGCTGGGCCAGGACCAACGCGGCCATAATACCGCTTTCCGAGCCGGCCGCCGGTTTTTCAAGCGGCCCCGTCACTGTCGGCGGACTGTACGAAGCTTTCCCCCTCGATTCCAGCGTGGTCTTCGTAAAGATACGCGGCGACGACCTGGAACGGACTATGACCGGCATGCAGGCTGCGGATATAAGCGTTTCCGGCCTGCGCCTGTCGCTCAAGGACGGTGTCGTCGAGAAGACCGAAACTGAGGCCGGCCCGCTGGTCCCGGGCCGTATCTACAGGCTGGCCGTGCCGGACTCACTGGTAAGCGGCAAGGAGCACTCGATACTTTCAAGCGCCATGGAGTTCGCTAACTCCCGGCGCTACCTGAGGGAAGTCATAGGCTGGTGCCTTTCAAGGCAGAAAACATATCCAAGGCCGGAAGGCGGCAGAATTAAGAGGGAGAACTGATGTTCGAAGCGATGGCGGCTTTTTTCGGGAAATGGTATGCCAGGCTAAAGGCCTTCTCCATGCTGGCCGGAGCCTGGGGCTTTCTTTTCAGCGTTAACTCGCTTATAGGATTCCAGGCCGGTTTTGAATACGACGACGGAATGGTCTATTCCACTCCGGCGTTCAAAGCCGCCGAGAAAGACAAACCGGAAGCCGGAAGCCAGGATTACTGGAACGCCGTGAACCGCTCTTTCACATTCGAGCACACTAAGCCGGCAGTCTGGCTGACGGCCTGGACGCTGAAGGTTTTGGGAGTTAAAATAGTTTTTTTCTGCGACCGCGGCAGCGAAGGCGCGGACAGCCTTGAAGCCTCCTGGCGCAAGCTTGCCGACAACTTCTATTTCACCAGGACGGAGGACGAGAAATACCGGATACTGGAGAAAAAGCGGTTTATTTTTTATGCCGCCCCTTCCGATTCCGGCATAATACAGGCCAGGAAAGCCGGCGTACATCCCCTGCGCCTGGAGAAAAGCCCGAAATCCGTACTTAAGTTCGACTACCACCCCGGAAAATTCAGGGAACGGTACCTCCCCCTCTCCCGGTTCTGACCGGTTCTGACCCATTGCCCTTTCAGTCCATAAAATATAAAATATAATTAATGGCGGACTGTATCTTCTGTAAAATCGCTTCGGGAGAGGTAAACGCCAAAGTCGTTTACGAAGACGCGGATTGCGTGGCTTTCCTGGACCTGAACCCGCAGGCTCCTACGCACGCGCTGCTGGTATCCCGCCGCCACATAGACCGGCTCACGGCGGCGCAGGAGAGCGACGCGGAACTCCTGGGCAAACTGCAGCTGGCGGCGGCGAAAGTCGCGAAGATTTTAAAGGTTGAAGGCGCCTTCAGGCTGGTTACTAACAACGGCAAAGGCGCCGGACAGTCGGTGGACCATCTGCACTACCACCTGCTGGGCGGCAGAAAGCTGCTGTGGCCCCCGGGCTGAAGCCCCGCGGAACCGATTTTAATGTTTTAGAGTTGTATACCAAAAGGTGGTGATCAGCTTGGTATTTGTTAAAGTCAGAGACGAAGAATCCATCGAAGAAGCTCTCAGGCGTTTTAAACACGACTGCGAGCGCAACGGCATCCTGAAGGAAATTAAGCGCCGCGAGCATTACGTAACGCCCGCGATGAAGCGCAAGATAAAGTCCCAGGAAGCCCGCCGCAAGGTCCGCAAAGGCAGAAGGTCTTTCTAACAAGACCCTCACCCGACGGCCGCGCGGACCCCGGTCCGCGCGGCTTTTTGCCGGTATCCCTCCGGCAGGACGTAAAGTCTTAAAGATAATGAGTTCATCCCCGGTTATAGAGCTTATACGCGAGAAACTGGACATCGTGGATGTCATCAGGGAGTACGTGCCCGCCCTGAGAAAGGCCGGGCGCAACCACAAGGCCCCCTGCCCTTTCCACAACGAGAAGACCCCCTCCTTCACCGTAAGCCCCGACAAGCAGATCTTCTACTGCTTCGGGTGCAACGAGGGCGGCGACGTGTTCACCTTCGTGATGAAGATAGAGGGCCTGACCTTCCCCGAAGCCGCCCGCAAACTGGCCATGAAGGCCGGCGTGGAATACGGCGACGAGCGCACCCACGCTATGACCGAGGCGGACAAAGAGCGCCTGGAGCTAAAGAAGATGCTGACCGCCGCGGCGGCCTTCTATCACAAGACCCTTTTTTCTCCGGCCGGAGAGAAAGCGAAGCTTTACCTGGGCGAGCGCAGGCTGAGCAAGGCAACCGTAGAGCGTTTCGAACTGGGTTGGGCCCCTGCCGGCGGCAAGGCACTGATGGACGAGTTGAAGAAGGCCGGCTGGAGCCGCGACCTAGCCATCAAGGCCGGCCTTATCACGGAGCGCGAGGGCGGCCTGGTGGCCGACACTTTCCGGGGCCGCATCATGTTCCCGATCCGCAACCAGTCCGGAGACACCGTAGCTTTCGGCGGCCGGGTGCTGGACCCAGAGGGCCAGCCCAAATACCTGAACTCCCCCGAAACCGTTCTATTCTCGAAGCGCCGCACCCTCTACGGCATACAAGAAGCCCTGCCGCAGATCCGCAAGAAAGGCCGCCTGCTGCTGCTGGAAGGCTACATGGACGTGATAGGCGCCCACCAGCACGGCGTGGACTGGGCCGTGGCCCCGCTGGGGACCGCGCTCACCGGCGAGCACGTAGGCCTGATAGGGCGCTACGCCAAGGATACGGTGGTGATGTTCGACGACGACCGCGCCGGGATACAGGCCTCGGTGCGCGCGGCTGAGATCTTCATGGAAGCCGGCATGTACGTGCGCCTCGCCAACGTAGGCAACGGGCAGGACCCGGACGAATTCCTGAACGAGTACGGCCGCGAAGAATTTGAGAAAAAACTGGCCGAGGCCGCGGACCCGCTGGATTTCCGGATGAACCTTTTTTTTAAGGGCCGCAAGACCCCGCCGACCTCCCAGGAGAAGGCGCAGGCAATAGCGCTGCTGCTGGAGACCGTGGCCAAGCAGCCAGACGAGATACTGAAGAGCGAATGGGTAAAATCACTTTCCTCCAGATTCGGCGTGGAGGAAGCCTCAGTGCTGAAGCAGCTCAGGAAAGCCCCCGGCCCGGACATGCGCGGCACGAAGCGCGCGGCCGTGAAGACTTCGGACATGCCGTCCATAGAGCGCGGCTTCGTGCAGATGCTGCTGCGGGACCCCTCGCTGATAGAACAGGCCTCGGCACTGGGGCCGGAAGACCTCTCGAGCGAGCTCGCCCGCAAGATCTTCACCGCGATACTGGAGCTCTCCCCGCAAGCCCGGGGCAGGGTGTCCGCCGCCCTGATAGAGAAGTTCCCCGAGGACGCGCCCCTGATACTGGAACTGACGGTGTCCGACATCGGCGGCGAGGGGCAGGGTCCGCAAAACGCGGCCGGCACCTTACGCATGCTTAAGAAATTTTCGCTGGAACGGCGCTGGAAAGAGATGAAAGCCAGAATAGGCTCGCTCACCCCCGCCCAGATGGAAGAGTTCAGGAAACTCTCGGCCGAGCTGAAGTCCCCGGCCAAAGAATTATAAACGCAGGATAGGAGATAAAGATGGCACAGCCCAAGAAAGCTTTACGCGACCTAGTGGAACTCGGCAAGGAGCACGGCTACATCACGCTGGAGGAGATGAACCGCTCGCTCACTAACGCGTCCATGTCCAGCGAGGAAATAGACACGCTGATGGGCACGCTCGAGGACCTCGGCATCGAGGTCGTCGACCGCAAGAAGTTCAAGATGGTGGCCGCCTCTGAGCGCGAGGCCTACACCGAGGAATGGAGCGCCACCCCGGACGTCTCCAACTCCATCCGCATGTACCTGTCCGAAATGGGCAAGGTACCGCTGCTGACCCGGGACGAGGAAGTGACGCTGGCCCGCAACATCCGCGAGCGCGAACGCGAACTGCGCATGATGGTGCTGGAATCCCCCATAACGATGCGCGAGATCCGCAACTGGGAGACCCTGATAGAGCAGGACGAGATGACCACGAAGGAGCTGATGCCCCGCGGCCGCAAGTCAAACCAGGAGTTGTCGGCGATGAAGCGCAAGATGAAGAACATAGCGCAGCTCATCACCCGCACCGAAAAAGAGATCTTTAAGCTGGAGGAGCGCGCCAAGAAGCCCTCCCTCTCCAACGAGATGCGCAAGAAGCTGGAGTCCATAGTAGACAAGAAGCGCAAGGACATAGTAAAGAACATCATCAACCTGGACCTAAACCAGGAGAAGATCAAACGCCTGACCAACAAGATCAAGAACCTGGCGCACAAGATCCGCGAATACCGCCTGGAGCTGGAGAAGTACCAGAAGGTCTACGGAGACTTGGTGAAGCTGCAGTACGACCACGAGCTGGTGGGCCGCGGCAAGCTCCGGCCGGCCGCCTTTAAATCCAAATGGGGTTACAACCCCACGGAGGTGGAAGCCGCGCTCGAGAATATCAAAGCGGTTAAGGAGCGCGAACACCACCTGATCCGTACGCTCCCTATCAATCCCGACGACTTCATGTCCCTGAACGACAAGATCACGTTCCTCGAGGACCAGATCCTGCAGGACAAGCTGAAACTGATCCGCGCGAACCTGCGCCTCGTTGTGTCCATAGCCAAGAAGCACGTGAACTCCAACCTGGAGCTGTCCGACCTGATACAGGAAGGCGGCCTGGGCCTGATGAAGGCCGTTGAGAAGTTCGAGTACAAGCGCGGCTTCAAGTTCTCGACCTACGCCACCTGGTGGATCCGCCAGAGCATCAACCGTGCCATAGCCGACCAGGCCCGCACCATCCGCATCCCAGTGCACATGAAGGAACTGGTCAGCAAGCTGATGAAGGTGACCCGCAAGTACCGCCAGGAATTCGGCCGCGATCCGATGATAGAGGAATATTCCAAGCACATGCATATCTCGATGGACAAGGTGAAGAACGCCCTGAAGATCATGCAGGACCCGATCTCGCTGTCCACGCCTATCGGCGAGGACGAGGATTCCCACCTGGAAGACTTCATCGAGGACAAGACGGGGCTGCCGCCCTCTCATTCCGCCATAGACCTGCTCCGACGGCGCGAAGTGACCAAGATCCTGGACACCCTGACCGACAGGGAAGCCAAGATCATAAAGCTGCGCTTCGGCATAGAGACCGGCTATCCCAGGACGCTGGAAGAAGTGGGCAAGATCTTCCGCGTGACGCGCGAGCGCGTGCGCCAGATAGAGGCCAAGGCCATCAGAAAACTCCGCCACCCGTCGCGCAGCAAGATGCTGAGGGACTATTTGGATTAAGTCCGGTCCGGCCGCAAATAAAAACCCCGGGATATCCCGGGGTTTTTATTTGTCATGATAAAAGCGCGGCTATTTGTCTTCTTTGGCTTCGGTGAAAAGGTTCTTTATCACGTCGTGCGCCAGGTCCTTGGCGCCCAGGCCGACGGCGATGGCGAAGGCAAGGCCCATGGAGGCGAAAAGGATGTTCAGTCCGTTGCGGATCATCTTCATCTCTATGCCGAGCTGCTCTATGGCGGTTATAATGGTCAGCACGACCACAAGGAAATGGACGCTCTTGGACAGCGAACGCCCCCCCTTCAGGTTGTTGGAAGTAGCGGAGTTCAGCACCACGTCGGCGCTGAAGCGCGCGAACATGAGCCCGCCGAAACCGATGAAGATGGCGGCTACTATCTTAGGCAGGAAATCCACGAAGCGGTACAGTATCTCAGAGATTACCGTAAGGTTGAGGATGTTGGCCGCGGTGACAAAGAACACCAGCAGCAGTGCCCAATAAACGATGAAGGCTATCACGTTGGAAAAGGATTTGCCGAAACCGAGGCGGATCAGCAGCTCGTTTATCCCCACCTGGCTCGTGTAGGAGTCCAGTTTTATCTTGTGCAGGAAACGCTCGAGCAGGGAACTCAGTATACGGGCGATGAAAAGGCCGAAGAGCACGAAGGTAAAAGCCGCCACCAGCCTGGGAGTGTAGTTGGCGAACTTTCCCCAAAGGTCCACCATAGGCTGAAGAAAAGGTTCCGTAAAGTCATTTATCATGAATAGCCTCCGTCAATAGTGCGGCAGGATTATTCTATTATTTATGGGAAGGCAAAGCAAAAGCCCGCGGGGCACGCGGGCTTTTGGTCATGTTTAAAAAACTACAGAGCTGCCGGGGCTTACAGGGTGTTCTTCACGTTCAGGGGATCAGCGGAGACCGGCTTTTTCGCCTTCGGTTTCTTTATGGCCTGCTGCGGTTTTGCTATTTTCTCTGCCGCTTCGGGCCGGGCCGTTTTAGAGGCCGGGGCGTCGCGCACCGCCTGCCCGGGTCGCGTCTTGGCCGCCTCGTTTACAGCGTCCTGCTTTGATTCCTGCTGCAGGAACTCTTTTGAACCTTCCCGGTACAGCGGGTCGTTAACAGCGCTGAAAGCGTCGAAATCAGTTGTACCTATGTCCGCGGCTCCCGTCTGTGCCGCCGTCGACAGGATAATTTCCGCGCTTTTTACCGCCGCCGCCGGTTTGACAGAGGGATTAAGGGCGAGCAGGATATTTTCTCCGGCGCGGACCGCGGTTGAGAAGAAAAAAACGGCCGAAGCCGCAATAAAGAAACCGCATATTTTGGACATCACTGCCTCCTTGCTGCACGCAAATTTCATATTAATAGTATGGGATAAAAGGGGCTTGCGCGAAAGTGGCCAAGGACCCAGCCTGTTATGGGCCTGTAGGCCCATAACAGACGCAAACAGAAAGCAAAGAACGAATTAAGCCCGTGAAAAGTAAAAGAAAAAAACTGCTATACTTTCTCTTGTCTTCAGTTGTCTTCCATGGCCTTGCGCCGCTGCCCGCTATCTTTTCATTTGCCAGCGCTGAATATTTTTGATATCATATACATACTATGTACGCAATAATTGAAACAGGCGGCAAGCAGTACTGGGTAGTCCCCGGCGAAATCCTGCAGATCGAGAAACTCACGGACAAGGAAGGCGCGGAAGTGACCTTCAAAGCCCTGTGGTCTGCCTCGCAGGATGATAAAAACGCCTCGGCTGCCAAGTCTCCGGCCGCTAAAGTAACCGCCCGGATAATCCGGCATCTCAAAGGCCCCAAGATCATCGTTTTCCGCAAGAAGACGAAGAAAGCTTACGAAAAAGGCTCGGGGCATCGCCAGGAACTTACTGAGATAGAAGTTAAAGATATCCAGTTGTCATAGTTTTTTGGCTGTTCAGGCAGGGGACGGACAGGCTGAAGCCGGTTTTCCCCGCCTGTAATATAATTCAGAGGTTTAAAATATGGCGAGTACCAAATCACAAGGTTCAAGCACTAACGGCCGCGACAGCCATGGACAGCGCCTTGGCGTGAAGCGCTACGGCATGCAGACCGTTAACGCCGGAGAGATCCTGGTCCGCCAGCGCGGCACCAAGTTCCTCCCCGGTGAGAACGTCAGGCGGGCTTCCGACGACACCCTGTTCACTATCGTGACGGGCGTAGTTAAATTCGAGTGGGCGAAACGCGGCAAGAAACAGATCAGCGTTTATCCCGCCACGAAATAACCTTTCCAAAGGTAAAGCCTCCTGGGTGCTGACCGCGTTCAGGAGGTTTTTTATTTATTGACCTCCAGGCAAGCAATATGACAAAAATACAAGATCACCGCGTTGCAGCGGGCTTTATAGACACCGCCCACATTTATCTGAAAGCCGGGGACGGCGGCAACGGCGCCTCCTCATTCCGCAGGGAAAAATACATCCCCTACGGAGGCCCCGACGGCGGGCACGGCGGCCGTGGCGGCAGCATATGGCTGGAAGCCTCGGCCAACATCACCACCCTGGCCGAGATCGCCTGCCATCCCCACATCACCGCGTCCGACGGCACGCCCGGAGGAGGCAACCGCAAGGACGGCGCCTACGGCACAGACAAGACCGTCTACGTGCCCTGCGGCACCGTGGTAAAAAGGGACGGCGTGGTGCTGGAGGACCTGAAGGAGCACGGCCAGCGCTTCATGGTGGCCAGAGGCGGCCGCGGCGGCCGCGGCAACACGGCCTTCAAGACCCGGTTCAACACCGCCCCCAAAATCTCGGAGAACGGCGAGCCCGGCGACGACTTCGAGGCACGCCTCGAGCTCAGCGTACTGGCTGACGTGGGCTTCGTGGGGCTGCCTAACGCGGGGAAATCCACTCTGCTCTCGGCCATCTCGGCGGCCAGGCCGAAAATAGCTGATTACCCGTTCACCACGCTGAACCCCAACATCGGCATAGTGAACCATAAAGGCAAAAGCTTCGCGGCGGCGGACATCCCTGGCCTGATAGAAGGAGCCCACGACGGCAAGGGCCTGGGCGTCATGTTCCTGAAGCACATCCTGCGCACGAAGATCCTTGTGCACCTGGTGGACCCGGTGGGCTTCGGCGGCATGAAGCCGGAAAAATCCGTGCGCGTGATAGAGAAGGAACTGAAGGACTACCACCCGCTGCTGGCCAAAAAGATAACGATATTGGCCGTGAACAAGTCCGACCTCCCGGAGGCCGCCAAGGTGCAGGAAGCCCTGGCGAAGAAATTCAAGAAACGCGAGATCTTCCTTATTTCCGCCGCCACAGGCAAAGGCGTAAGCCGCCTGCTGGACCACATCATAAAGCTGCTGCCTACCGTAAAGCAGAAAGACCTTTACCAGGCCGCCGCCGACTCCCTCCCCGCCGCCGTACAGCCGAAGAGAGGTTTCACGGTGTCGGTGAACGAAGACGGCATCTACACGGTCAGAGGCGCCAAAGTGGAGAAGCTGATAGCCATGACCAACTTCAACCAGCCGGACTCTTGGGACAGGGTGCACCGGATCTTCAAGACCATCGGCATGGACAAGGCATTGCGGAAGGCCGGCTGCGTGGAAGGCAACCTGGTGCGCGTAGGCGCCCGGGAGTTCCAGTGGAGCGACGCCCCCGAGCCCGTGGGCAGGCCCGGCAAGTTCGCCTACAAGTACAGGAAATTCGACCAGGAATTCGGAGACCACTGCGGCAACTAATGGTTCCTGAGCAGACAAAAGAAAAGACCCGGAAAACCGGGTCTTTTCTTTTCCGCGCCTGCGGGACTCAATACACTGTGCCCCAGTCGCGGGTGGTAATACGGAACTCCACCCTGCGGTTGAGCGCGCGCTCTTTTTCGGAGGTCCCCTTCATCACCGGCATACGCGAACCGTAGCCGTAGACCCTCACATAATCAGGATACACTCCCTTGCCGGCCAGATAAAGTTTAACCGCCCCGGCGCGCTCCAGCGCCATTTTCTCGTTGAACGCTTTGGACCCAGTATCGTCGGTATGGCCGGAGACTATCAGCTTGATATTGGTATGATTTATCAGCACGTCGGCGATCCTGTCCAGCAGGAAATGAGAAGACTCCAGCAGTTTGGCCGAGCCCAGTTCGAACTCGATAGGCGGCACCTGCCGGGTGGAGACCATGTCCATAACGGACTGGAGTTCCAATTCTGCCCGGCGCGCCTCCTCTTTCTCAGCCGGGTTCAGCTGCCTGGAACAGGCGCAGAACACCGACAGCGCGGCGCAGAACAAAGCCGTTCTCTTCATAAAGCCCTCCCCTCGTAATTCCCGCCCGTAATAGAGATTATAAGCGTTTCCCTGCGGAACCGGTACCCCCGTGCGAAAGCCGTGTTGCTTAAAAGCAGTGGAGGGGTAGACGCTATAGTAGAGTAAATACGGCTGCGCTTTAAGCGCGGCCTGTCGGCTGAGTCCAGCAGGTTGGAGTGCGCGGCCTCCTCCAGCGTGTCCATAGCCCAGTAGACCGGCCAGATGACGGCCGCCCGCAGAGCTAATTCAGTTTTGGGAATGGCGGAAACAAAAGCCTCGCACTGGTCCAGGCGGTCTACCGCCCAGGCGGTCCACCTGCAAGTGAACTCCCGCAGCTTAAACATAGCCTCATGGCTAAGCAGGTCCGCCGGCCTGAGGTTTTTCATGTCCAGATCGACCTGCGGCATATAACAGCGGCCTATGCGCAGGTCGGCGGCTATGTCCTTGAGCACATTGGTCATCTGCAGCGCCGAACCTATCATCTCCGCGTCCCTTTCAGAAGGGAAATTCCTTACCCCCGGCCTGGAACGGCGTATGGCCTCCCGGTAAAGACGGGCCCAGAAAACGCCCGGAACGCCGCCCATAAGCGCGCAATAGCGTTCTAGCTCGTCCGGGGTTCTAAACGCCGTCAGCTTCCCCTCCGGGAAGGAACGTACGTCCATTTCCATGCCGTCCGCCACTCCGGAAAGGAGTTCGGACAGGACGGCTTTGTCCTCGCCTGGAAACGCCTCGTAAATAGCCAGAACAGTGGCGAACTTCAGCAGCAACTCCTTCTCTCCGTGCGAGGCGGCCAGTGGCGCCAGCTTCTTAAGTTTTTCAGGCAAAACCGAGGAGCCGGGCCCGCCGAGGCCGCGGATAAGTCCCAGGATCTCCAGTTTTTCCCCCGCCCCGACTCCCGGAGTGTCCACTACCGTGTCCATGGCCCGGCACAGCAGGTAGCCCATGCCCATGGAAGTTCGTACCGGCTCGGGCAGGATGTTCACACTCAGGTAAAGCGTGCGGGAGACCTTTTTGAGGATGCTTTTTATTTCACCGGAGATAAATCGTCGGTTTTCCATGTCAGCTAAATTTTACAAAACTATGTTTGTGCAGTAATACGGGTCATTCCCGCAGGTGCTTTGGCGCAGGTAACCGGCTTTTTAACGGCTATGTATCGATCCCAGGTCCTTATATATCTGACAGGTTTTTTCGACCATGTCTTCAATTGAGAACTGTGATTCGATAAGCCGGCGGCCGGCATTTACCAGTTCCCCGCGCAAACCGGGATCCCCGGCCAGTCTCTCAATAGCTTTAACAAGTGCAGCCGGATCTCCGGGCGGGACAAGTATCCCTGTCGTTTGGTCAATAACCACTTCAGGGACTCCGCCTACGTCCGAAGCCACCAAGGCGCAGCCGGCAAGCAGCCCGTCCAGCAGTACTGTCCCCAGCCCTTCGCTCAGCGTAGGAAGCGCGAGGATGTCGCTCCCGGCCATCAATCGCTGTACATCCTCCCGGAAGCCGGTGAATAGAACGGAACCGGCAAGACCGGACTTCCTGACATATTCCCGAAGCTTCTCCAGCAATGCCCCTTCCCCGATCATAACAAGCTTGCCGGAAAATCCCTTTTCAGCCAGCACTTTCCAGGCCTGCAGCAGCACGTCAACGCCCTTAAGCTTTTCCATGGCCGCCACACAACACACTACCGGCTGGTCCGCGGCCACATTGAATTCCTCGCGGACGGCGGTTCGCTGGGCCGCGTAGTTGCTATGCGGCCGCGGGTCGACCGCGCTGTGAACTACCTGCAAACGTTCCGCCATAATGCCGCAGGCCCGCAATCCCTCCGCTATGGCCTTGGAAATACAAATGAACAGGTCGACGTCCTCGTTTAAATACTTCCATCTGTCGATGAAAGAGAAAGCGCCCCTGTGCTCGCTCCGGCGGTGGACAACAAGGCGGGGCGCAGGATTCCCGCGGCTCCGGATGATCTTTTTCGCCAGAAGAGCCAGCAGATGGCCGCGGGCCGTATGCGCGTGGATCACTTCAAAAGCGTTCTTTTCGCAGAGCACCGCGATCCTGAAGACGGCGAAGAGATCCATGTCGTTGCGCATCCGCGTCTCATGGACCGTCGCGTAATCGGAGAACTTCCGGGACA
Organism: uncultured Elusimicrobia bacterium; assembly: GCA_903917735.1. Lineage (GTDB taxonomy): Bacteria > Elusimicrobiota > Elusimicrobia > Elusimicrobiales > UBA9959 > UBA9959. Next base: position 70,986 of record CAIXBR010000093.1, read on the forward strand.
GCGGCGTTCCCGGCTGGACCAGGACATGGCTCTCGATGCCGCGGCCCTGAAGGCCTTTCAGCAGGAACCGGAGCTGGTTTTCCCCGCCCCGCCAGGAGCGCCCGGTAGAGAGGTGGAGGACTTTTATAATTTCCATAGAAGATTCAGGGAAATAATCTTGTGACGCAGACAACAGCCTTTGGCCGGATGCCGGAACAGCCGCAGTGGCGGAGTCTCACGGGTGTTTATGCCTCCGGGGTCGGTGGTGACGGCGGCCGCGCAGCCGAGTTCGCTCAATACTTTTACAGTACAGTCGTCGTATGAACCGTAAGGATAGGCGAACGAGGCCGGCTTGTGCCCGAGATTAGACTCAAAGTCGTCCCAGGACCTGGCTATCAGGCTGCGCTGCTCTTCCGGGCTCCGGGTCCCCAGATGGACATGTTCGGCCGCATGACTTCCGATCTCCCAGCCTTCTGCCTCAAGCGATCGCAGCTCGTCCCAGCCCATCAGGTCTAAAGGGATCTTACTATAAGATTCGGGCCAAACCACGGCCTTTTTGCCGACGTCTCCGGAAACGACATAGACGGTAGCCTTAATTCCGGCAGACTTGATGACCGAAAAACCCAGCTCGATATTGTCGCTGTAGCCGTCATCGAAGGTGATAGCCACAAGACCGCGTCCGCATCCGCGGCGGACCCCTTCCGTCACCCGCACGAATTCGGCTCCGCGGGCCTTTAACAGCCGTATCTGCCACGCCAGAATATCGGGCGTCACATATAAGCCCCGGTGGCCGGTACCTGGCGACGGATATCCGACACGGTGATAATTTAAGATCAGCACGTTCAGGGCCTTTACAGGTTAAGGATCAAGGACCAACGCGGGCCCTGTCACTCCCGCCCGCGTTCTCTTCGCTGTATTTCAGCAATGGCAGAAAGCCGTCCATCACTTCGGTAAGAGCGGCGATCAAGCCCTCGAGACCGTCCAAAAAACCTCTCTTTAAAAAATAATTAACCAAGAACCTCCGGAAAGGCCTGACCGGCCCGGGTAGTTTGCCGGACCTTCTGTATTCCGCCGACTTGCGCGAACTGTAGGAACCCATTTTCTTCAGGAGGTCGTCTACGCCCTTGTAGGGGTAGTGGTTAAAAGCATTAACGGTTCTGCCTACTTTCCCGGCAACGCTCAGCTTCTCATGTATGCTTTTGCACGGAAAAAAAGCCTCCCCCTTCTTGAAGAAGCGAAGCTGCTGATCGGGATATTTCCCGCCGTACTTAAGCCAGCGGCCAAAATAAAAGTTCTTCCTCGGGAGGTTAAACGCCGAAAAGCCGCCGGTTTCCGGGAGGACTTTAAGTTCTTGCGCCAGGAGAGCGGGGATTTCTTCATCCGGGTCCAGGTAAAGCGTCCAGTCACCGGAACACTGATCAAGACCGAACTGTTTGTTGACGTTGATATTAAAATCGTTCGGCTGCTTGAATATTCTTGCGTTGAAGCGCAGAGCTATTTCCATGCTCCCGTCAGTACTGCCGCAATCCACATACACTACCTCATCGGCCCAGGACACGCTCGCAAGGCAGCGCGCAAGGTCCGCTGCATCATTAAAACCGATTACCGACACGGAAATCTTCATTATGAGCCAATTTTATCATATTAACCGGTTCTTCCATTTAAAAGGGGGAGGCCATTTGGAAGGCGCCGCCTTGGCGCAGGGCAGGACCTAATCTTCAGGCGGCGCCGTCAGCTGTGAAGCGGACTCCAGGCCGGAAGCCAGGGCCGGCACTATGCCCAGCCTGGTGTACACCGGGTGCACTTTGTCGCGTACCTCGCCCAGCTTGGTGAAAAAAGCCATAGCGCCGGCGATGGACAGCACGCCGCTGAGCATTATTGTGTGCGGCGCCCCTATGCGGCTGGCCAGCCAGCCGGCCATGATGGTGCCGAACGGGGCCATCCCCATGAAGGCCATGGCGTAAATAGCCATCACCCGCCCGCGCTTATCGTCCTCTACCACGGTCTGGATGATGGTGTTGGAAGAAGCCATCTGGCTTATCATGCCGAAACTGGCCAGCGCTATGCAGGCCGCCGAAACGGGAAAGCTGCGCGACAGGGAAAGAGCTATTATGCCGATCCCGAAAGTAAAGCCGGCCAGCGGTATGCGCCTTTCAAGTCCGGCGGCACTCTTCCTGGAGGCCAGCGTAAGGGCCGCGGTCAGCGCCCCGACTCCGGAAAAAGCCATCAGGAAGCCGAGCGTCCTGGGCCCGCCGCGCAGTATCACCTTCACGAAAACCGGCATCAGCACCGTATACGGCATGCCGGTCAGGCTGGTAAGCGCCAGCAGCAGGAGTATGTACCTGATAGGATGGAAATTATAGGCGTAGCTAAACCCTTCCTTAAGACGCTTAAAAACAGCCTCGCCCAACGGCTGTTTTTTGACGGCAGGGACGTGCATGGCCAGAAGGGCTGCGAGAACGGCCAGATAGCTTATGCCATTGAGGAGGAAGCACATCCCCTCCCCAACTGCGCTTATCAGGATGCCGGCCATGGAAGGGCCCAGCAGGCGCGCGCCGTTGAACATCGAGGAATTCAGCGCTATCGCATTGCCCAGGTCCTCCTTTTTCTCCACCAGTTCAATCACGAAGGACTGGCGCGCCGGGATATCGAAGGAATTCACAAAGCCGAGGAAGGAGCTGAGGGCGATTATATGCCAGACCTGCACTTTTCCGGACAGCACCAGGTAAGCCAACGCGAAAGCCTGCAGCATGGCCAGCGTCTGCGTAACGAGGAGGATCTTATAGCGGTTGACACGGTCGGCCAGCACCCCGGCGAAAGGGGAAAGGATAAAGACGGGGATCTGCGCGCAGAAGCCGACCACGCCCAGCAGCAGCGCGGACCCGGTCAGGCTGTAGACCAGCCAGCCCATAGCGATGTTCTGCATCCAAGTGCCTATCAGGGAGATACCCTGGCCCCCGAAGAAAAGGCGGTAGTTGCGGTACTTGAAAGCCCGCAGTATCAGGGAGAGTTTTGAAGGGCCGGGGCGGCCATCTTCGGGATGCGTCATGAGCGGATAATTTTACCGAGTGTGCGCGCACCGCCGGCGCCGGTGGCGGACGGGCAATGGTTTACGCGGCCTTCCAGGGCCAGCCAGGCCAGCAGGGCGAAGCAGGCCGGTTCTTTAGCCAGCGGCTGCAGGCCCAGTTCGGAGCAGGACCTTACGTGTACTCCCGAAGGCAGAAGCAGGGCGGAGATATTGTCCATCAATACCGGATTAAGCGCCCCGCCACCGCTGATTATAAGCTCGCGGGTTCCGCGCGGAGCGTAAGTTCTGAAAGCGAGCGCGATGGACGCTGCGGTAAAAAGGTTCAGCGTGGCCAGCAGGCCGCCGGAACAGCGCCGGTTGAACTGCCCCGGGAAGTGCTTTTTGATAAAGCCCAGCGTGAATTCGCTGCGGTCCAGCGACTTGGGCGGCTTACTCCGGAAGAAAGGGGCTTCCAGCAGTTTATAGACTTTTGCCAGGTCGGGGGTCCCGCCGGCGGCCCAGGCGCCGTCCTTGTCATAGGCCAGTTTTCCGCCGGAGAGCTCACTGACGGCCGTATCCATGAGCGAGTTGCCGGGGCCGGTATCAAAGCCGAAGGTCTTAACGCCTTTCCCGACGAAAGCGATATTGCCGACACCGCCGATGTTCTGCAGAGCCGCAGGCTCCCCCCCGCCGTACAGGTATTCGTCCATGAAAGGGATCAGAGGCGCGCCCTCGCCGCCGGCTGCCATGTCGGCCGGGCGGAAGTCGCAGACCACGGGGCGGCGGGTCTCCTCGGCGATGAAAGAAGCCTCGCCTATCTGCAGGGTATGACCTTTAGCTCCGGGAGCATGCCAGACGGTCTGCCCGTGGGAGCCGATAACGGCGATATCCTTGTAGGCGATGCGGTTCTTTTTACAGAAAGCTTTCACCATGCCGGCCCACAGGCGGCCCAGCTCGAAATTAAGCGCTGAGAGCTCCTGTGCCTTCATGCCCCTGGCCGCGATTATTCTGGCCTGGAGGGCTGGCGAATAGGAATAATTGCCGAAAACTTTAACCGTCAGGGAGCGCCCTCCGGCTTCGCAAAGCGCTATTGAAAGCCCATCGGCGGAAGTACCGCTCATCAGGCCCATTATGGTTGTCTTTTTCATCAGTATTTTTCCACGCTGTATTTGGCAAGCCGGCCGTTCCTGTATTGGAATTTTCCGGAGAAATGTCCTCTGCGCTTCAGCAGGGGCAGAAAAAATTTATCCCCCTCCCACAGGTTCAGATGCAGCAGGTCGCGGTCCTTTATCCAGGCCAGGTTCCCCTCGTCCGAGTCCGACAACCGGCCCGTAAATTTAGAAGCGGTAAAAACGAAAACATACCAGTCCTCGCCTTTGGCGAAATCCGGGAAAGTCAGCACGCCCTTCAATACCGGAGCTTTTATTTTTAACCCGGCTTCCTCGAAGATCTCCCGCTTTACGCAGTCCTCTGGGCTTTCCCCGGGCTCAAACTTGCCACCCAGGCCGTTCCATTTCCCTTCATGTACATCATCCGGCTTCTTAACGCGGTGCAGCATCAGCGTGCGGCCGTTCTTCTTTACGTAGCAAAGGGTAGCGAGTTTCATGCTTTCTATTTAATATCTTCAAACAGCCATGTGCTGAGATAGCGCTCGCCGGTATCGGGAAGCACTACTACTATCGTTTTGCCGGCGCTCTGCGGCCTTATGGCTATTTCCGCCGCCGCATGCATGGCCGCGCCGGAGGAGATCCCGGCCATTATCCCTTCTTCAGTCATCAGGCGGCGCGCCATCGCCCCGGCCGACGCCTCATCCACAGGTATTACTTCGTCCAGCAGCGCGCGGTCAACGTTGCCGGGGATGAAATTCGCGCCTATGCCCTGTATCTTGTGCGGCCCGGCCTTGCCGCCGGAGAGCAGCGGCGAGGCGGCGGGCTCCACGGCTACGATCCTGACTCCGGGCTTCAGTTTCTTAAGCGCCCTGGCGATCCCTGTTATAGTGCCGCCGGTGCCGACGCCGGCCACCACAATGTCCGCTTTCCCCTCTGTATCGTCCCAGATCTCCACGGCTGTGGTCCGCTCGTGAATGGCCGGGTTGGCCGGATTGGAGAACTGCCTGGGCATGAAAGCCCCCGGCATGGCGGCCAATATTTCCTCGGCCTTCGCTACCGTCCCGGCCATGCCTGCGGGACCGGGGGTAAGGACCAGCTCGGCGCCGAAAGCCTTAAGTATGCGCCGCCGCTCCACGCTCATGGTCTCGGGCATGGTAAGTATGAGCTTATACCCCCTAATAGCGCAGAGCCAGGCCAGGCCTATGCCCGTATTACCGCTGGTGGGCTCCACCACCACCGCTCCCGGTTTCAGCAGCCCGCGGTCCTCGGCGTCCTTTATCATACCGAAAGCGGCACGGTCCTTTACGCTGGAGGAAGGGTTGAAGAACTCGAGTTTGGCCAGCAGCAGGGAGGATTTCCCCGCCAGCCGGTTTATTTTTACTAGCGGTGTGCGGCCTATCAGGCCGCTCATATCTTGAGCGTATTTCATTTTGCGGCCAGTTCCTTTTTTAGTTCGTCGATCTCGGCCTGCACGCGGCGCATTTCCTCGCTGCAGTAGTCGGGCAGTTTATTGTGGTCAAGCTGTTGGCGGGCGGGAGCGCCGCCGCTGCCGCTGTGCGCCGGCACGCCGAAAACGGTAGTATCCGGCGGCACTTCATGCAGCACCACGGAACCGGCTCCTATCCTGGAGCGGTCGCCTATTTTTATCGCGCCCAGTATGGTAGCCCCGGCCCCTACCACCACGCCGTTACCGAGGGTAGGATGGCGCTTCTTCTGTTCCAAAGAGGTGCCGCCAAGCACCACGCCCTGATAAAGCAGCACATCGTTGCCTATCTCCGTGGTCTCCCCTATCACCACCCCCATACCGTGGTCTATGAAGAAGCGGCGGCCTATTTTAGCGCCGGGGTGTATATCAACACCGGTCAGGAAGCGCGCGATATACGACAGAAAACGGGCCGGAAAATAGAAGCCCTTTTCCCACAGCCAGTGAGCGGCCCGGAAAAGCCAGATGGCGTGCAGGCCCGGATAGCAGAAAAGTATCTCCGCCGTGCTCCTGGCGGCCGGGTCTTTTTCAAAAACTGTCTTTATATCTTCGGTAAGGCTCATTTTTTCCTTTGGTACAGCCCGGTCAGGGCGGCTTTCCCCAGCGCATGGCCGTCCAGGTAATCTTCAGGCCTGGCCTGGCCGCCGGCGTAGGTGTCCACTCTCAGCGCGTAAAGCGTAAAAATGTAGCGGTGTCTCCCGGAAGGAGGGCAGGGCCCTAAATAGCCGGCCAGCGCGGCAGCGGCGCAAAGAGATATGAGCAGCCTTTTTGCCATAAGTTTGCCTCCCCGTTTTTTCTCCCCCCGCACAAAAGTATTATATAATTTTTATATTGCACAACCCGCTTAAGGAGAATTAAAATGGGATTCAATCTTAGAGACAGGCACTTCCTAAAAGAACTCGACTTTACGAAAGAAGAACTGGTTTTCCTGCTGAACTTATCCAAAGAACTCAAAGCCGCGAAATACGCCGGCACCGAACAGCCCAGACTGAACGGCAAGAACATAGCCCTGATCTTCGAAAAGACCTCCACCCGCACGCGCTGCGCTTTCGAAGTGGCCGCGCACGACCAGGGAGCCCATGTCACCTACCTTGAACCTTCGGGCAGCCAGATGGGCCACAAGGAGACGGTAAAGGACACCGCCCGCGTATTGGGCAGGATGTACGACGGCATCGAATACCGCGGTTTCGGTCAGGCGATAGTTGAAGAACTGGCCAAGTACGCCGGGGTTCCCGTGTGGAACGGCCTGACGAACGAATGGCACCCCACCCAGATGATGGCCGACGTGCTGACCATGACCGAGCACTGCCCGAAGCCGCTCGAGAAGATCTCCTACGCCTACCTGGGCGACGCCAGGTTCAACATGGGCCGCTCGCTGCTGGTGATAGGCTCTATCCTGGGCATGGACGTGCGCATCGGCGCCCCGAAAGTACTGCAGCCCGAAGCTGAACTGATAGCGGCCTGCAGGGAGATAGCGAAAGGCTCCGGCGCCCGCATTACCGTTACCGACAAGGTGGACCAGGCCGTGAAAGGCGTGGATTTCATACATACCGACGTCTGGGTCTCCATGGGCGAACCCAAGGAAGTCTGGGCGGAACGCATAAAGCTGCTGAAGCCCTACCAGGTCACCCCCGCGACGATGAAGAAATCCGGCAACAAGAACGTGAAATTCATGCACTGCCTGCCCGCTTTCCATAACGCGGACACCAAAGTGGGCAAACAGGTCTCCGAGCAGTTCGGCCTGAAGAACGGCATAGAGGTTACCGAAGAGGTGTTCGAGTCGAAAGCCTGCATCGCCTTCGACCAGGCGGAGAACCGCATGCACACAATCAAAGCCGTAATGGTCGCGACCCTCGGGCGCTGATACGACCAAGCGGGAGCATTGCAGCGATAAAAGGCCGGGGCTTGTCCCGGCCTTTTATTTCAGGACGGGTATATTCCTTTTTTAACACGGAACAAAGTCCTCCTTGCCGGAACTTGATGTTGCTAAAACACTTCGCCTACCGCTATAATAACAATACTTGCGCAGGCGCTTATAAGCGGCAGCAGCAAGGCAAAATACATCCACAGGGCTGGAACTTTTCGCGGTTAGATCGATGATATTCCCCAACATGACCGACAACATTCCCGTTAACGATTTAAACGGTTTTTTGCCGCCAGTACGGATCAAAGTGAAGGCGATAGCGGTATTTATTGAAAAAAAGCCTTTCTTCGGAGCTACTCTCGTTAATATCCCGTTCCTGCACGCCCTGCGCGGGCTATACCCGGGAACAAAGATAGTGGTTCTCTCTACGGAGCCGGCCGCGGAACTGCTGGCCAAAGCCGGAGTTGCGGACGAGTTCATCCTATACAAATGGGATTTCTTCGGCATAAGGCACACGCTGCGCGACATCTCCCCGGAGCTAGTGTTCGTGCTGCGCCCGGCGTCGCGCGGGCTGGACCTGGCGGTGGCCTCCTGCCACATTCCCGAATCCGCCAGTTTTTATTCCTGGCTCGGCCGGCTGCTGTACTCGCGCATCGTGCCGCATAACAACGCCATATACCGGGCCCGCAAGTTCATGACCCTTGTAATGGAACCGGCGGCTGCCAGGACCGCGCCGCTTGACGGGTGGTTCCGCGGGGCGGCGGCCCGCGCCGGGCTTTCCACTTCTTCCTGGGGCCGCACGCTGGCGGTACTGCCCGGCGGCGGCGACGGGGCATACAAACTCTGGGGAGAGGAGAACTATCTTAAGCTGTGCGCCGACCTGGCCAGGCGCGATCCTGAATTGAGTTTTACCTGGATACTCGGACCGCAGGAAGCCGGGCTGGGGAAAAAGATAGCGGCCTCCGGCCTGGCCTCTAGATCGCGTATTTTATCTAACGCCAGTCTGCCGGACCTGGCGGCCGCGGCTTTCGCCTCGGCCGGAGCCGTCGGCAACGACTGCGGGCCGGCGCATCTCTTCCAGATGTGCGGCTGCCCGTTCATCTGCGTCATGAGCGACGATACCGGCGTTATGCCGCAAGATATCGGGCGCGGCGCGCTCTGCGCAGCTGAATGGGTGGACGCCCCAAACCGGGCTTTTATAGCCTTTAGCCGCCCCGGAGAACACATTTCTACCGTAAAAGTCGGGACAGTGCTGGACCTGGTCCTTAAAAGGCTTCCGCCCGTTAAAAGCTAACGGACATCCTCCGACATTGACAATGAAAAAGGCCGGGAACGCTCCCGGCCTTTTTCGTCAGCACCCGCCAGAACTACAGCGTGTAGATATTAAGCACGCCGCCCTGCAGCATGAAGCCGTAGCGGTCCTCGAAAGAAGGGTACGCGGCGCCGGCTGGCTTTATGTCGGAAGCGTTAAGGATGAAGTACGAGGAGGCGTCCACCACAGGGAACGGCAGCATCAGCACCAGCATCTTGTCGGTGAATTTGGCGCCCTGCGGGCCCTGCACTATCTCGTTGCCGTAGGCAAGTTTGTAGATCTTCGAAAGCGTCACGTCCACGCCTTTCTGAGCTACGGCGTCGCCTACAGCTTGCAGCGTGCTGTTAAGCGCCACGCCGCGGGGCCCCTTGACCTCGATCTTGCTGTCCGCCGGGGTAGAGGCGTTGGCATAGATCTTCACCACGTAGCTCTCGCCGTCTATCGTCACGGTCTTGGAGCCGCTGTAGAGGAAGCCCCAGTTGAGTATTTCCACGGCCCTCACGAAATAACTCTGGTTCTTATCGGTGGTGAGCACCAGGAAGAACTTCTCCTTATCTTTGCAGGAATTCCCGCCGTCCGGGCAATTGGAAGCTTTGGTGCCGCTCACGTGCACGACCGTGCCCGCTCCGGTGGTGAAGGTCACTGAGGGTTTAAGGTACGCGTTCCGTATCGTTTCCAGGGTGATGGAGAACACCGGCTGACTTATCCCCTTTTCCTGGAAGAGCGGCGCAGGCCTGGGGGTTTTAGCGTAGCCAAAATAGCTAAAAATGTCTATGTCGGGCGCCGCCTGTCCGGCTGCGGCGGCCGCCGCAGCGGCAGGCACCGGAACCAGGCCGGGCTGTACGGTCCCCAGTTCATCGATGGCCGACTCCGCCGCCGAAGCGGAGCAGACAAGGCCGAGAGTCAAAAGCCAAGCCGAGGCAAAAGCGATAGTCTTCATTTTAATGCTCCTTGGAACAGGCGTCTACCCTGCTTTATAATTTATAGCACAGGACAGCCGCCGGCGCAAGGCCCTTAAGTCTTGGCCGCGCCTGGGCCCGAAGACCTATGCCCGCCCTATCTTACCTGCGGCTTGAATCCTGACATAAAAAGCAGCAGCTCCGCCGGCCCTATGGCTTTCACGGTGCGCACCTCGCGCACCATAAGGAACAGCGGTATAACGGCCAGCGCCCTCAGGAAAGCGGAGATCGCCAGCAGGAAAATAAAAGCGCTTCCCCACAGGGCGGGAAGGCGTTCGTAAAGCCAGCCGCCGGTAAGCGCGCCGCCGAACTGGGCTATGCCGTTGGTAAAACTGAAGAAGGCGTTATAACCCGCTCTGGAATGGGGCGGGATGGTTTCGTAGATAAAGTTATTCATCCCTATCAGGAAAAGCCGCACGGAACGGAAGAAGGACGGCAGCGGCCGCGGCAAAAAGTGAAAGGGCTTGTATGAAGACGTTCAGCAGTATGGCTTTTTTGCAGCTGCCAAGGCCGCGCACCAGCCGCTCGCTGAAGAACTGAAAGAAAGAGGAAACCAGCGAAAGGCACGGAGCGCAGCACGCCCACGCCCATGGTGGAAGCGCCCAGCGCCATGGCGAAGGGCACGGCATAGGGGTCGGAGAACCCGCTCATGGTGGCCCAGGCCACGCCATCTTTTATGGAGGCTCTTACGCTGGTTTTTACTCGCTGCTTTTGCATGTTGTTGATAAATTATATAAATTATGCCTGTTTGGGGATTCAAAGGGGGCGGCATGAACGAAACAGCTTTAATTAAAACTCTTACAGGCCACAAAGACGGCGTGCTTACGCTGGCATTTTCCCCCTGCGGAAAGTTCCTGGTAACCGGCGGAAAGGACAATACCATACGGCTCTGGTCCGTCCCCGACGGCATAGAGATACAGACCATACAGGCGCACGCGGGAGACGTCCGCGCCGTAACCTTCGACCATGACGGCGGCTTTTTCGCCTCGTCTTCCTGGGACAAGGCTATAAAGCTCTGGCGCACCTCCGACTGCTCCACGCTGGCCACCGCCTCCGGACACGCATCCGCGGTGAACTGCCTGGCCTTCTCGGCCGACGGCAAATTGCTTTTTTCCGGTTCCGACGACACCACCATCAAGATGTTTTCCTGCCCTAAATGCGGGCTTGAAAACACTTTTACGCCCCAGATAGGCGACATAAAAGCCCTGGCGGTTTCCCCCTTAGGCATACTGGCGGCGGGCGGGGTAGAACTGCAGTTCCTGGAGGCGGCTACGGGCAGACTGTTAAAGGACAACGACTCCTATGTTTACGGTATACACTCCCTGGCCTTTTCCCAGGAAGGAAAAACCCTGGCGGCCGCCACGGGCATGGAAAAGCGCTTTGAGATCTGGGACGCTGAGAAACTGGAGATGACAGGCTCGGTCACAGATTCGGACTGGGTCAACTGCGTAACCTTCACCCCGGACGGCAAACAGGCCGTGACCGGCGGCATGGCGGCAAAAGTGTGGGATTGCGTCTCCGGCACCTGCCTGAAGACCTTTGAGGGCCATGCGGACGAGATCTATTCCGTAGACGTCTCCCCGGACGGCAAATACATAGCCTCCGCCTCCAACGACGAAACCATCAAACTCTGGACCCTATAAAAGGAGGCAGGCACCTTTTAGCTATTTTGGACCCTTAAAAGGCCCAAAAGGAGCCAGCCTCCTTTTGGGCTTCTTTTTTGAGGCTGTTTTTGAGGCTTGACTGCCGTTAATACTGAAACGGAGGCTTTTTTGTATAATTGACCTGTTGTTTAATTAAAGCAGGGAGGAATAAATGGTAAATATAATAGTCCTATTACTGGTGGGGCTCATGGGGTTGGCGAGCAGCGTCAACGCCGCGGGCTTCCGCCTTGCAGAGCAGGATGCGAAAGCGACAGGCATGGGCAACGCCTTTACAGCCGTGGCTGATAACGCGTCGGCGGTATGGTACAACCCGGCGGCAATAACGAGTCTGGAAGGCACCAATGTGTCGCTCGGAACCGTAATGATAATGCCCACCATGGAACATAAGAATGAAGTCGGCTCTACCGCCACAGATGAAATAAAGAAAGTTACGCATACCCCCCCCCACTTCTACGCCACCCGAAAATTAAGCGACCAGTTGTCGTTCGGTTTCGGCGTTAACGTCCCTTTTGGCCTCTCGACTGAATGGGAGAAAACCGCGAATACAAAATATGTCGCGACCAAGTCTGAGGTCCAAGCTGTTAACTACATGCTTAACGGCGCATACAAGCTAGGCGATAAGCTTTCATTTGCCGCCGGGCTCAGCTATGTCTCGGTCAACGCCACGCTTAACAGCATGGCCTCCCCCACTCTTGAGGCGAAACTCGAGGGAGACGGGCACGGGATTGGATACAATGCAGCCGCTATGTTCAAGGCTAGCGATAAATTGAACTTCGGCGTCAACTTCCACAGCAAAGTAAGGGCTGATTTAGAAGGGAGCCTGACCACTACGGCAGCTACACCGGTTAAGACCGCCCTGACCCTGCCCGACACGCTGCAGATAGGTGTTTCCCACCAGTGCACGGACAAATGGCTGTTCTCGGTTGAAGCCGACTATACCGACTGGACCACCTACCGCAGTATTGTAATTCATAGAAAATCCGACAACGCTGTCCTTTCGACCGCAGTAAAGAACTGGAAGAGCGTCTGGGCTTACCGTCTTGGTACTGAGTACAAGTACTCCGACACCTGGAAATTCCGTGCCGGCACATTCTATGACAACAACCCGGTCCAGGAAAAGTACTTCGAGACCCGCGTGCCGGATACCGACCGCGTAGCCCTCTCGGTTGGCGCAGGTTACACCAAAGGTAGCATCACTGTCGATGTTTCCTATATGTACCTGATATTTAAAGAACGGAAGATTACCGATAGCATACAGGATAACGCCAACCAGCTGAACGGCAAGTATAACTCCACCGCGCAGCTGCCGGCTATAACCGTAGGCTACAAGTTCTAACAGAGGACTTGGATTAAGGGACAAAAAAAACCCGCGTCCGGAAGGGCGCGGTTTTTTTGTTTATGTGCCGGATTCCGCGGGTTCTCTTAGCCTTTTCTTTTTCGGCGAACATCCGTATATCAGGGTTCATTCGTTCACCGCGCGGTTTTACACAAACCTTATATACGCGCGACCGCCTGAATTTATATAATTGATTATACTTTCTCTATAGCCTTTTTTTAAACAGGAGCAGAACAAATGCCGGAAACCACCAACCACAACATCATGAGCGGACAACCCTCTTTTGAATGGCGGCGGCGCCAGAACTGGATCATCATCGGCGTACTGTACGCGCTCTTTATGATGTCGCGCTACAACTACTCGGCCATCTCGCCGCTCCTGCTGGCCGCTTTCGGCTGGACCAAGCAGGACCTGTCCATCCTCGAGACCACACTGCCATTCTTCTATGGCCTGTCGGTCATCGTCAACGCCGCCATAGTCGACCGCATCGGCGGGCGCAAGGCCTACCTGATTGGCTCGGCAGGCGTGGTGGCCGCCAATATAGCCTTCGGCGCCGGCCACTGGATAATCGGCTCGTTCACCCCGCATCAAACCGCCTACATCATGTCGGCCGTATACGCGGTCAACGCCTACTTCCAGTCTTTCGGCTCGATGGCCATCATCCAGATCAACTCGCAGTGGTTCGCGCCGCACGAGCGCGGCACCTTCAGCGCCATCTTCGGCATCCTGATCCGGATGGGCCTGGTCTTCGCCTTCTCGGCCGTGCCGCTGATAGCGGCACATACCGCCTGGTACTGGGGCTTCTGGATCCCGGCCTGCTTGGTAGCCCTCTTCGCGCTGCTCGATTACTTCTTCGTGGCCGATAAGCCCGAAGAAGCCGGCTACCCGGCAGTGATCCCCGACGCCACCGGCGTCAGGGTCAAGCCGACCGCCTTAGAACTTATGAAGAGCGTGGTCAGCAACAAGAACGTATTTATTTTCGCCCTGGCCTCCATCATGCTCGGCTTCGTAAGGCGCAGCGTAGTGGATTCCTGGTGGCCGCTCTACCTGAAGGAAGCCATAGGCGTCGCCGGCACAAGCGTCATCGCGCAGGTCATACCGTGGGGCATCGCCGTCTTCGGCATTCTCGGCGGCTTCGCCCTGGGCCCGGTCTCGGACAGGATCGGCCGCCGCGCGCCCGTCATCAGCGCCGGGTTCGTAGGCATGGCAGCCTGCCTGGCGTTATTCTACTTCGTCGGGACGAACAGCCTTGGCGGCTGGGAGGCGGTGATCTGCCTGGCGTTGCTCTCGTTCTTCGTGAACGGGGTACACGGGGTTATCATGGGCGCGGCGTCCATGGATATAGGCGGCAAGCACGGCTCGGCCTCGGCAGCCGGCATTTTCGACGGAGCGCAGTATTTCTTCGCCGCCCCGTTCACCGGCTGGTTTGTAGGCAGGATCGTCACAAATTACGGCTGGGGCGTCTGGAAGATATGGCCCATCCCCTTCGCCCTCATCGGCGCCGTCCTCATGCTCTTCGTCTGGAACGTGGAGTCCTCTAAGGGCGGCGGCCACTAGGAACAGCACCTAGTCCCGTACCGCGCCAGCCGCGCTGCGGAGATGAAAATGAAAAGGACCGCGGGAGAAACTCCCGCGGTCCTTCTTTTCCTCCGGACGGGCTCAGCGCTCCGGCAGGTATGGCTGGCTGAGCCTGTATATATCCCAGCCGCCCGGCACCAGGTCATATACGGTTTTGCCCTCCCTGAGCAGGAGCTCATGTAGCGGTTGGTATACCGCCGAATCCACGGGCCGGAAGCCGGTTATATCCGCTACCGCCGCCAGGGCGCGCCCGCCCTCCGAGGTATCCCCTATCGTCAGGAAAGCGGATTTAAGCGCTTCCCGTTTTTCCCTGCCAAGGCTGCGCCTCACGATCATCGGCTCGTTAGGGACATTCCCGGTAACCGCAAGTATTTTCAGCCCGGGGGCGCGGGAAGCCTGGCGGGCGTAAGTAGCCGCCGCATAGACCTCTCCAGCTACGAGCTTTTTGAGATTGGCGTCGTGGCTTGCCGCGAACTCGGGCACCGCCTTTACACCAATTTTTTCCAGGTAAATAGCCGGCAGGGTGAAGCCGCTGACCGAATATGGTCCAACAAAGCCGACTTTTTTGCCGGAAAGATCCTTCACGGAGGCGGCGCCGCCTTTAGCCCTGGTCAGTATTACCCCGTCATAATCGGGAAGCTTGTCTCCGCGCAGCACCTGCAGGTCCGCGTGCACGCCGTATTCCTCCCTGGCCACCAGGTATTCCTCCAGCGTGACAAGCCCGGCGTCCACCGTTCCGGTATCAAAACTTCGTATTGCGGCGGCGGGCGACTCCGCCACCCTTATCTCAACGGTCATCCGGGTGGCCGCTTCAAGATGCTTTTTAATAAAGGCCAGCGCGTCGGAGGACGCCGAAGTGGCGTGGGCCGGCGAAAACACCAGCACCAGCGGGTTCGCCGGCGTACCTACCGTGGACTCATCCCTGCGGAAACAGCCTGCCATCAGCATAGCCGAAAGGATCCCGGCTGCAAGAAGCCCGTGCATAGACCTGATTTTCATAATATACCCCCTCCATATTTCTCACTTAATTTCACAATATCTGGCGGCGGATTTCAAGAGGCTGTCACGCCCTGTCACGCCCCCGCCGGCGCGGCCCAATAGCGCCGGCCCAGCCACAGTGAAACGTTCACCAGCCCTATCAGCACCGGCACTTCCACCAGAGGGCCTATTACCGCGGCAAAAGCCGCCCCGTGGCCTATGCCGAACGTGGCGATGGCTACCGCTATGGCGAGTTCGAAGTTATTGGAAGCGGCGGTGAAAGACAGCGTGGCGGAAACTTCGTAAGAAGCGCCGGCTTTCCGGCTCATATAGAAAGAGGCGAAGAACATCAGCGTAAAGTAAACCAGCAGCGGGATGGCCACGCGCACCACGTCCAGCGGCACCTGTACGATATTCTCTCCTTTTATGGAGAACATCACGATAATCGTAAAAAGCAGCGCCACAAGCGTAAGCGGACTGATAACCGGGATGAACTTTTCCGAATACCAGTCCCTGCCCTTCGCCGCTATCAGCGAGAAGCGCGTAGCTATACCGGCGATAAAAGGGATCCCCAGGTAGATGGATACGCTTTTAGCTATCTCGCTCATGATAATATTGACGACCGCCCCTTCAAGCCCAAGCCAGCGCGGCACCAGCGTTATGAAGAAATATGCGTAGACCGGAAAGAACAGCACCTGGAAAACCGAGTTAAAAGCCACCAGCCCCGCGCAGTATTCCCTGTCGCCGCGGGCCAGGTCGTTCCAGACTATCACCATGGCTATGCAGCGGGCGAGACCTATCATTATAAGCCCCACCATGTATTCTGGCTTGTCCCGCAGGAAGATAATGGCCAGCGCCGTCATCAGGATGGGGCCAACCAGCCAGTTCTGGACCAGCGACAATGCGAGAACTTTTTTATTGGAGAAGACCCTGTGCATCTCCTCGTATTTCACCTTGGCCAGCGGCGGGTACATCATGAGGATAAGGCCTATGGCTATGGGGATAGAGGTAGTGCCAACGCTGGAAGCCGCGTTGAACCGCGACACGGCGGAAGGCCAGACCCAGCCTGCGGCCACCCCGGCGGCCATAGCCGCAAAGATCCACAAGGTCAGATAACGGTCCAGAAAAGACAGCCTCTTAATTATTCCGTTCATAATAACCCCTTAAGTATTTCAGGCAGCTTCTGCACGAAAGCCTTTATCTCGTCGCGCACCCGGCGGTAATGCGGAAGCGCGGCTTCGTCCGTGGCCCCTTTCGGAGTGAGGGTGCCGGGGTCGTCAAACCCGTTATGCAGTTTGCGCCCCTTTCCCCAATAGGCGGGGCAGGTCTCTTGCGCGTGGCCGCAAAGCGTCACCACTAGGTCGAAATCCTCGTTCTTGAATGCTTCAAGGCTCTTAGGCTTCTGCGCTGAGATGTCCACGCCCGCCTCGGCCATCACTTTAACGGCGCGGGGATCAACGCCTGCGCCGGGCACGGTGCCCGCGGAGCAGGCTTCCACTTTGCCCGCCAGCAGGGCTTTCGCCCAGCCCTCGGCCATCTGGCTGCGGCAGGAATTGCCGGTGCAAAGAAAAAGAATTTTCATGTATCCTCCCTGGGGTCAGTGGCAGCAGTTGCCGCCATGTTCCGGCAGGCCTGTTATTACTATTTCCCCTTCCTTGTCGCAGTCGACGGTGACTTTGGCCAACTGTATCAGAGCCTCTTTGTGCACATAGCACTTGAAGTCCTTTTTTATTATTTCCTGGTCGTCCTTGTCAGGCTTTTGCACAAGGTCCATGGCTACGGTGGGGCCGCAGCATCCTTCCGCCATAAAAACACGAAGGCAGGCGCCTTTTTTCGCATTCTTAATGATCTTCGCGATTTTTTCTATCGCGGCGTTGGTAATTTCCATTTCTTTCTCCTCCGGCTATTCGTTGTTCCCGGCCAAGACGTCACCTCTGGGATAGCTTAAATTCAGCAGCCGCAGCCTATCACGCAGACGCCCTTTTCGCGAAGGGCCAGCCGCTTCTTGAGACTGGCGATGTCCCTGGCGATAAGCCCGCAGCACGGCTTCGGCCTGACCATTTTCACAATATACGCATTGAGCGGGCCGCGCTCCGCCAGTTTGTACATGGCCCAGCGGCCTTTTTTTTCTTTCCTTATCATCCCGGCGGCGTACAGCGCGCCCAGGTAGCGCGAGACATTATACTGGCTCTCGCCCAGCGCGTCAACAAGTTCGCACACGCACAGTTCGCGCCCGGAGTAGGCCAGCAGCGCCGCCGTCCGCAGGCGGTTGCCGTCGCCCAGCGCCTTAAGCGCTTTAACACAGGCTTCAAATTCAGTTCTTTCTTTTGCCATACATATGCTATTATATGCATATGAGAGCCTGGCGTCAAGCGCCGGAAATATTTTCGCCTTCATTTAATACCCTACTATGGAACAACGATCACAAAAAGTCATAATGATGATGCCCAAAGACGCCGCCTCCGCTGCTGGCGGCTTCAAACCGATTTCAGCCGAGTACACCTCCGCCGACAGGCTTATCGCCTGGAAAGCCCGCTGGGGCATTAACAGGATGGCGTACCAGGTGAAACCGGGCTTTACGCGCTCGGCAACCCGACGGCGGCTTCCCCCGTCTTCGCAACTGCGAATTACAAACTAAGCTTCGACGCGCTAAGAAGGAATCTAAACGGCGTCACAGCCTGGCTGCTGGTGCTTAATACCAAGGGCATTAACGTTTGGTGCGCGGCTGGTAAAGGAACTTTCGGCACCATGGAGTTGACGCGCTCTATCCAGGAAGCAGGTCTTGAAAGCCGGGTGTCTCACCGGTCTATTATCCTCCCCCAGCTGGGCGCTCCGGGCGTAAGCGCCCAGAGGGTAAAGGTTTACACCGGCTTCTCCGTAGTCTACGGCCCGGTCAGGGCGGAGGATATTCAGGAATTTATGAAGCTCGGCAATAAGGCTACTCCGGAGATGCGGCTGGTCGGGTTCGGTTTCACCGACCGGATAATACTTGCGCCGATGGAACTGGTATCTTACGGGAAATACCTGCTGCCTGCCGCATTACTGCTTTATATTCTTGGAGCGAAGAACGACGCGCTTCTTACGGTGTTTACGCTTATTGCGTCAACGGTACTGGTCCCGGCGCTGCTGCCCTGGCTGCCGGGGCGAAGTTTCACGGTTAAAAGCGCTTTTGCGGGTCTTTTAGGGATGGCGGCGGCGGTCCCTCTTCTGCACTTTGGGACGCTTGCGCTGGCGGCGAGGGTTCTGATCTACGTGCCGGTGGCTTCGTTCATCGGCTTCCAGTTCACCGGCTGCTCTACTTATACTTCTTTATCGGGCGTGATGAAGGAGATGCGCGCATCGCTGCCGGTACAGGCCGTCTGCGCGGCGGCTGGCCTGCTTATGTTGCTTGGAGGTGTTTTATGGCGCTGAAATATCTGAAGGGCGTTTCTACGCTGAAGCTGGACGTGAATAAATGTATAGGCTGCGGCATGTGCTCCGAGGTGTGTCCGCACGCGGTATTCAAGATAGAAGCCCGTAAGGCCGTTATCCTGGACGCGGACCTCTGCATGGAATGCGGCGCCTGCGCCGAGAACTGCCCCGTACAGGCCATCTCAATTAAAAAAGGCGTAGGTTGCGCCGCCGCCGTGATCATCGGCTTCATCCGCGGCACCGAACCCACCTGCGACTGCGGCGGCTCAGACACCGACTCCGGCTCCAGTTGCTGCTGAACTAAACTAATCCCCCCCCTGCTTAACGGGGGTCATGGGGAGTGTAGAAAACCCGCCGGTCTTACTTCTTTCTGCTACAAATATCAGCTAAATAAGCTTCAACCAGCTGCACGGTGGCGCGGATGCCTTTTAGGTGGGTGCGCTCTACTCCGTGGGAGGCGGAGACCCCGGGGCCTATCACGGCCACCTTTACGTCGTAGCCAGCGCCCATAGTGGCGTGCGCGTCCGAACCGTAGAACGGGAACACGTCCACCACATGCGCAATGCGCTTCTTTTCAGCCAGCTTCACCAGCCGCTGGCGCAGCTCATAGTCATGCGGCCCCGTCGAATCCTTCGCGCAGATGGAAACCAAGGTCTCGTGTCCGCAAACATTCTGCCCCACCACTCCCATATCCACCGCAATCATCTCGCTAACGCAGCGCGGAATACCCGCGCTGGCCCCGTGCCCCACTTCCTCGTAATTAGAGAAGAAGAAAGCCACCGGCATCTTCTTTAACTTGGCCGCCGAATTCAGGATAACCTCCGCCAGCACCGCGCAGCCAGCCTTGTCGTCCAGGAAACGCGACTTAACGAACCCCGTCTCCGTAACCTCGAAGCGCGGGTCGAAAAACACATAATCCCCGGCGCAGACACCCAGTTTCTTCGTGTCGACCGCCGTTTTAACCTGCGCGTCGAGGCGGATGTGCATATTCTCGCCCGAGCGCTCCGCCTTACCGATGTTCCGGTTCACGTGCGCCGCCGGGTTGTCGCTCAGGAAAGTCCCGCGCCATTTCCTCCCCGTAGAACTCAGCACCGTCACATATTCCCCCTCGAAAGAATTCCACGGCCAGCTGCCCACCTGCGTCACGCGCAGCGTGCCGTCCCCCTCCAGCTTGGTCACCATCGCGCCCAGCGTGTCCACGTGCGCCGCGCAGACCGTCACCGGCTCCGGGTGCTCGCACACCAGCAGCGCGCCCTTGTTCGTCAACTTGGGGCTAAGCCCCGCCGAGCGGAAAAGTTCCGCCAGGAAAGTTATCGCTTCCCCGGTGTAGCCGCTCGGAGAATTTATCGCTTCGAGTTTGCGCAGCAGTTCTATAGTTTCAGAGTTCTTCATCGGAGTCTCCGTACCGTGGTATCGCGTCTGAACTATGATACAAAATATGCGCTTTTTCTCAGGCCCGGATCATCACCAGCGCCATCTTGAACCGTTTCTCCGCCTTCAGGGCGTGAGGCTTGCCCGCCGGCATAATGATGAATTCCCCCGCCTTTACGGTATTGGGCCTGCCTGAAATAAGTATTTCGGCCTCTCCGTCTATTATCTCGACCAGCGCGTCGAACGGCGCGGTGTGCTCGCTCAGGCCCTGGCCCTTGTCGAAAGAGAACAGCGTGACGCTGCCGGTCTTATTTTCGAGTATCGTTCGGCTCACTACCGACCCTTTTTTATAATCCACCAGGCCTTTGGCTTTCATTGCCCTGCCCCTGAGGTCCGTTTTTTCCTCTTTTTTCATAGTTCCCCCTTATCGATCTTTAATTCAGCGTCTGCCTGAACCGCTTGTAGGCCAACCCGGCGGCGAATGCCCCCATAAGGGCCAGCGCGCCCAGGTTGGTCCAGAAAACATAGCTGTCCCCGCCTTTCAGCATGATATTGCGGAGCATCCGGACAAAGTACATCAGCGGGTCCAGGTAGGCGAAAGCTATTACGGCCTTCGGCATATTCTCCACCGGGTACATCACGCCGCTCATCAGTATAGCCGGGAACAGGAACATGAACCCGCCCAGCATGGCCTGCTGCTGGTTCTTTGAAATGGTAGAGATGAAGGTGCCCACGCTTACCGTGGTTATCACGAAAGCCAGCGCCGCCAGGGCCAGCTGCCACAGCGGCCCGCGCACCGGCACGCCGAAGATCAGGTAGCCCGCCGTAACCACCAGGGCGGCGTTGACGAGGCCCAGCAGGATGTAGGGCAGGGTCTTGCCCAGCAGTATCTCCGCGTTAGAAAGCGGCGCCGAGACTATGGTCTCGAAAGTGCCGATCTCGCGTTCCCGCGTAAGCGACATGGCCGTAAGCAGGATGGTGATAAGACAGACCAGCATACCCATAACTCCGGGCACCAGGAACACCGAAGACTCCATGGCCGGGTTATAGAGCACCCTTACGTCGAACTTAAGCGCCGGCTGTCCCGCCGCGCCGTACTCGCGCGCGGAAGCGGCCGCTATTATGTTCTTGGCGTAAGCCTCCACGGACCTTGCCTTGGTGGCGTTGGAAGCGTCAACCAGCA
The DNA here is from genome assembly GCA_903917735.1 of uncultured Elusimicrobia bacterium. Taxonomy (GTDB): domain Bacteria; phylum Elusimicrobiota; class Elusimicrobia; order Elusimicrobiales; family UBA9959; genus UBA9959. The sequence continues at coordinate 92,220 of CAIXBR010000093.1, forward strand.
GCTGCATCTTCCCGCCGCCGCGCTCTGCGGAACGCCGCAGGCCTTCATCAGGGGCTATCAGCACGGCGTCGGCCCGGCCCGAAGCGATAAGTTCAAAAGGATCCTCCCCCTGCGAGTAGTTTACGCGGTCGAACCAGCCCGAAGCGTAAAAATCCCCCGCAACCCGTTCGAACGCGGCGTCGTCAGGACGAGAGAAAGCCGCCAGCTTAATGTTCCTTATCTCGGTAGAAAGCGCCAGGCCAAAGATGGTCATCTGTATTATGGGGGCTCCGAACAACAGCGCGCGCATCCTGACATCGCGCAGCGTCTGCGTCAGTTCTTTGCGTATAAAGGCTTTCAGGGTAAGGTTCATGACGCTACGGCTCCAAGTCCGTCTTGAATTTTTTCAGCGCCAGCGCCAGCATGCCTGCACTCAAAAGCCCCAACGCTAAGAAAGGCACCGCCAGCTCTTCGAGGTCGGCCCCCTTCAGCGTTATGCCGCGCGCCGCCGCCATGAACCACCTCGGCGGCAGCAGCATAGTAAAGTACTGGAAGAATCTGGGCATGCTCTCAACCGGGAAAATAAAACCTGACAGCAGCATGGAAGGCAGCAGCCCGGTGATCATGCCGAACTGCATGGCTATCTGCTGCTGGCGCGTAATCACGGAGATCAGCAGCCCCTGGGAGAGCGCGGCGGTTATAAACAGCAGGCAGGCCGCCAGGTAAAGCAGGTGGCTGCCCTCGAAGGGCACGCCGAAAACAAGGCGCGACACCAGGTACACGAAAAACACGCCGGCCAGTACCAGCGCGCCGTACGGGGCAAGCTTGCCTACTATTATTTCAAGCGGCCGCACAGGGGTAGAAAGCAGCAGCTCCATCGAGCCATTCTCCCATTCCCTGGCCACGGTCAGAGCCGTAAGCAGTATGGCCAGCAGGCCTATTATGATAGCGGCAAGGCCGGGCACTATGAACCAGCGGCTGTTCAGCTCCGGGTTATAAAGGAAGCGGGTCTCGGCCGAGAAAGGCGCGCGCACCGCCTGTCCCGCCAGCCTGGCCTGGGCGGCCTGCTGTATGCCCGGCAGGTAGCCCATTATCGCGGCGGCTTTGGAATTATCGCTGCCGTCCAGCACGAACTGCGCCTCCACCCGGCCGCCGCCCTTTATTTTCTTCGAGAAGTCCGGTTCTATGAAAAGCGCGGCGGAAGCGCGGCCTGAGTCGAGCATCTCCACGGGCCCGCCGCCCGGCACGGGCTCCACGAGGCGGAAATAGCCGGAGGAGGAGAAGATCTCCTTAAGCCTGCGTGCGGCCGGACCGTTATCCCGGTCCGAGACGGCCAGACTGATATTCTTTACCTCGTAATCTATGGCGTAGCCGAAGAAGGTCACCAGCATAACGGGCAAGCCCAGCGCCAGCGTCAGCGTGAACGGGTCGCGCATGACATGCATGACCTCCTTGCGCGCTATCGAGTAAGCCCGGTATATATTGAAGCCGTTCATCTTTCAGCTCCCTCTACCAGACGGATGAAGACGTCTTCGAGCGAAGGTTTTATCAGCGAAACCGAGACGGAGCGCGGCAGCGCGGCCAGCGCGGCGTCCATAGCGGCCTTGTCCGAGAAAGCCGCGTGCCAACGCATGCCCTGCGGGGAAAGCTCCAGCAGGCCGCCGGCTTTTCCCAGCCCGGAAATATAGCCGGCGGCGTCGGCGCCCTTAAAATCCAGCTCGGCCATCGGGCCGGGAAAAGCCGATCTTTTCAATTCCTCGGGAGAGCCCAGCGCTATCAGGCGGCCGGTGCGCATCAAAGCTATGCGGCCGCACTGCTCGGCCTCGTCCATATAATGGGTGGTAACTATCACCGTCTTGCCAAGGCCGGTTATCCTGCGTATCAGCGACCAGAAGCGCGCGCGCGAGGCCGGCGCCACCCCCGAGGTGGGCTCGTCCAGGAAGACTATCTCCGGGTCGTGCAGCATGGACGCGGCCAAGGCCAGCTCCTGCTTTATGCCGCCGGGCAGCGACGCCACTTTGGAGGAAAGCGGCTTGTTAAAATCTATCAGGTCAAAAAGTTCTTTGCGCCGCTTCTTGGCGTAAGCGGGTTCGAGCTTGCGCAGCCCGGCGGCAAACTCCAGGTTCTCGCCCACGGTAAGGTCATTGTAAAGAGTGAACTTCTGGGACATGTAGCCCACTATCTTTTTGATCCCCTTCCCGCCGTCACCGAAACCAAGCCCTCCCACCAGGGCCGAGCCGGAGGTAGGCACCAGAAGGCCGCAAAGCATTCTTATGGTCGTTGTCTTCCCCGCGCCGTTGGCGCCGAGGAAGCCGAAGATCTCCCCGCGGTTCACGCAGAAGGAAATATTGTCCACGGCGGTAAAATCCCCGAACTTGATGGAGAGCCCTTTTACCTCAAGAACGCAGAAGGCGGTCATTTCTTCGCCCCCTTCTTTATGAAGAGCTCGTCGAAACTGGCGGCGCCGGTTTCCTTAAGCACGGCGCGCGGCTCGCCGGAGGCCAGCAAACTCCCGCAGTCAAGCAGGTGAACCCGGGCGCAGCGCTCGGCCTCGTCCATGTAGGCGGTGGAAACTATGATGAGTATCTTATCGGCGGAAAGAGTGTAAAGCAATTCCCAGAATTCCCTGCGGCTTATGGGGTCCACGCCGTTGGTGGGCTCGTCGAGAAGCAACACGGAAGGCGACTGCAGCAGCGCGCAGATAAGTCCCAGCTTCTTGTACATGCCGCCTGAAAGCTGGCCGGCGCGCCGGTCCCTGAACTTGGAGAGGCGGGTTATTTCCAGCAGCTCTGCCGAGCGGCGGGCGTAAACGTCCGGCTCCAGGCGGTAAAGCTCGCGGAAGAACTCCAGGTGCTCGTCTATAGAAAGGTCCGGGTAAAGACTCGCCTGCTGCGGCATATAGGCCAGGCTGGGCCTCAGCTCGGAGAAAGCCGCAGGCTTGCCGTCGCTAAAGTAACTGATCCCGCCGGCCGTAGGCTTAAGCAACCCGGCCAGCAGGCGCATCGTCGTGGTTTTGCCCGCGCCGTCGGAGCCTATCAGCCCGTGCAGCAGCCCCGCCGAGAAATCGAAAGAAACGTCGTGCAGGGCCGCGGTCCTGCCGAAAGACTTCTTCAGATTTTCCGTGCGTATGGAGAACATAGTCAGTCCGGCAGCTTTACCTCAATGGTCATCCCCGGCTTCAGCGTCTCATCCTGATTGGGGAAGTTGACCTTCACCGCGAAGACTAGCCGCGTGCGTTCCTTGCGGGTCTGTACGTTCTTGGGCGTGAATTCAGCTTCCGAATAGATAACGGAGACGCGGCCGGTGAATTCCTTGTCGCCCGCTTCCGGCAGGAAGCCTTTGACCTCCATACCGGTCTTTAATTTAGCCAGCATGTCGTGCGGCACGTAAATATAGGCCCACACCTCGGACAGGTCGGCCATGGTGGCCAGCCTGGTGCCCGGCGCCACCAGCTCTCCGTTTTCCCTGAACTTATAGAGCATCCGCCCGCTGACCGGCGACTTTATGGTACACCAGTCCACTTTCAGCGCCGCGTCATTGCGCCGGTATTTGGCGCGGTCGTAATTTTCCCGCGACATGGACCCGCCCTTGTAAAGTTCCTCGGCGCGGCTGAAATCGTCGCTCGCCAGCCCGGCGGCCAGCTTCAGGTCGTCGCAGTCCAGGGAGGCTATCACGCTTCCTTTTTTTACCGCGTCCCCCTCCCCGGCGCCGTAGGCTTTTATGACCCCGGAAATACGCGCCGAGAGGTCGGTTTCAGTCGCCTCGATGGTGCCGGCGTAGCGGAAATTTCCGCCGTTCTTAAGGACCAGGTACGCCGCGGCGCCGGCCAGAATTATTATCACAGGGATCAGCTTCTTTTTCATATTATCTCCCGCTCAGGCTGTCCAGTATGGCCAGCTTCATAAGTATCTCCGCGTTGACCGAGGCGGCCGCTGTTTTGGCCTGCAGCGTCTTCAGGTTCGCGCTTTCCACGTCCAGCCAGGTGCTGCCACCGGCCTTGTAGGACTCGTAGGCCAGACTTCCCGCTTCCACCGCGTCGTCCACGGCCTCTATATTTACCGCCTGCTCGGAGAGCAGTTCCTTGTAGGCGTCGCGGGCCTTGTCAAAATCCCTGCCGGCCGCCAGCCCGGCTTCGTCCTTTCTGCGCAGCGCCGCCTCGGCGTTCAATTCGCTTTCTTTCTCCCGTTCGCGCGAAAGGTCCTTTTCGAAGAGCGGCAGGCTAAGCGACAGCGAGGCGGAATTCTGCATGAAGGAGTAAATGTTGGGGCCGTTGGGATAGTCTATGGAGCTGCGCGCCCCCAGAATAAGGCGCGGCAGCAGGGCGGATCGATAGGAGCCGGCAGAGGCCCTGTAGGCCTGCGCGGCCTCGTACAGCGCCTTAACTGACGGCAGGTCCTTGTCCAGCCCCCCGTCGGCAGACGGCAGCAGGCGGCTGAGCATGGCCTCGTAGGGTTCCGCTTTCACTAACATAGTGGCCGGTTCTGCGCCGCCGTAATCCCGCCCGTCCATGCGGAAGTCCAGCGGCAGGGCGGGGTCGCCCGGCAGGGACAGCCCCGTGACGAAACTGAAGTCTCGCAGCGCGGCGGAAAGGTCGCTGCGGGCCTGCAGGAGGTCACGCTTGCGGTCCAGGGTTTCTTGGCTGGCGCGGATCTGGTCCAGGCGGCTGCGGGAACCCGCCTTCGCGCCCAGCGTTATATCCTTGAGCTGGCTCAGGGAAAGCTGCAGGTTCTCGCCTATAAGGTAGACCTTCTCAAGCGCCAGCTGCAGCCGGAAATAGGCTGTACGGGCGGACAGCACTACCTGCCGTCCGGCGTTCTGGACCTCGGCCGAGTACGCGGCGGCGTTCCTGTCAGCCCCCTCCTGCCCGTAGCGCAGGGCTCCGCCGTCGTACAGCGTCCAGGCGGCGGACGGGCCGATGGAATAGTTCCAGTTGTCTCCGAGCGGCCTAGCCCCACCCAGAGCCGGCGGCAGGTTCATTTCGGTAACCACGGAATTGTAGCGCAGGCTGCCCTCGAGGCTGAGCCTAGGGTAAAGCAGAGAACCGGCAGCAGCCGCCGCGGCGGCCGCGGCGACGGCGGAAAGTCTGGCGCTTTTATACTGGTTGGAGGATGCGACGGCGCTTTCCTCGGCGGTCTTCAGCGTAACGCTGAATTCCCCCGCGCGCGCCGGGCTGGCGAACATAAGGAATAATAATATAGCTCTCATAAGCCTATTCCCCTCAAAGCTATCTCCGCCCTTTCGGCTATGCCCGCGTCGGAGAAGATCTCTCCGCGCAGTTCCGCCAGGCTTTGGCCGGCTAGCTTTTTTACGCCATTCTTTTCCATAACTCCGCCTATCAGCACCGGGAAGATCATCACCGGCACCAGGGCGGCTATAATAAAAGGAATGGAGCGGGCCTTTACGGCGCTGGCCGGGCGGCATTGGACAGCAAGCGCGGCGATATGACTAATATGTTCGGTAAAATTACCGCTTACAAAGGCGAAAGCCTCTTTTTTCCCGTAGGCCAGGTCGGCGAAGATCATAGGCGCGGCGTTGCGCACGCCCAGGCCGAATTTTCCCACCTCCACAAGCGCGGCCTTAAGCCGGGCGCGCGGAGTGCCTGCCACAGAAACCCCCGCCTTGAAATTTAGCATAAATTCGGCGTACATTTCCTTTAGTACGGCCTTAAGGTACTCGTCCTTGGAACCGAAATAGTAATGGAACATCCCGGTATTGACCCCGGCCACACGGCAGGCCTCGCGCACGGTCAGGCCGGTAATGCCTTTCTCTTGCAGGAGCTTCCTCCCGGCGGTTTTAAGTTTCAGATCTGTTCCCGAGGGCGGTCTCGCCATAAGTCCTCCAATAGTTATACGACTGTATAATTATACATCCGTATAAGTAAAATGTCAAGGCCGGCGCAGCGGAGTCCAGGGCCCGGCGAAGGGTTGCCCTGGAGCCGCTTTGGGGAAGGGGGCCCCAGCCTAATTATCCCGGCTGGGGGGAACCGCGCAACGGTTCCTGCGCGGCGAAATGGGCAACCCCTTGCCGGGCCCGGAAGCGGCGGCCAAGCAAGAAAAAACCGCCGCCCTTTTCAGGACGGCGGTTCTAAAACCTTTAAAGGATTTTAAATTACCACTTGTCGCCGTAGCCGCCGCGATCGCCGCCGCCGCCGCGACCGCCGCGATCGCCACCGCGTCCACCGCGATCACCGCCGCCGCCGCCGAAACCGCCGGTGCGGGGACGGGCTTCCATCGGGCGAGCTTCGTTAATGGTCAGCTTGCGGCCGCCGAAATCGGAGCCGTTCAGCTTTTCCATGGCCGCATTGGCCTCTTCGTCATTCGGCATCTCAACGAAGCCGAAGCCGCGGGACTGGCCGCTGTACTTGTCGGTTATCAGCTTAGCGCTGGTAACCTGGCCGTACGTAGCAAAAAGGGTGTTCATTTCCTCTTCTGTGGTTTTGAAGGGCAGACCGCCCACGTATATTCTCTTGCTCATTTGTACTATCCTCCTAGCTATCTTTACCTGACCTCAACTCTTTCTGCGCTTTCCTTACTCTACTGCCAGCAGGATAGGCTTCAAAAACTTGAGTTCTCGGTTTAACTACCCCAATATTATGACATTATAGCCGCTAAAAGGTCAAGAAATATCTACTCACTATCTACTCACCGATGTCTTCATTCCAGAGCTCCGGCCTGGCCTCTATAAAATCAGCCATAAGGCCCTTACATTCTGCCAGATCCAGGTTTATCAGTTTCACGAACTTTTTGGTGTAGCTTTCCGGGCCCTTGAAGGTTTTGTTCTCACCTATTACCACTTTGGGGATCTTATAGAGCAAGATGGCCCCGGTGCACATGGAACAGGGAGAGAGGGTGGAATAGATGACGCATTCCTTATAGTCAGCGGCCTTAAGCCGGCCGGCGTTCTCAAGGCAGTCCATTTCCGCGTGCAGTATGGCCGATTTCTTCTGCACCCTGCGGTTATGGCCCCTGCCTATTATTTTCCCGCCCTTCACCAGCACGGCGCCTATGGGGATGCCCCCCTCTTTAAGGCCTTTGCGGGCCTCGGCTATGGCCGCTTTCATAAATTTCGTGTGCACTGTATTGTTCATGTCTAGTTCTTCCTTGCTTTCAAAGGCGGCATGGAGAGGCCCTGTATACCGTTGTCCCTTTTACTACCGTCAGTTTTTTCGTTCTTCACGCGGTAAAGCACCCCGGACAGGTTGCCGGACATACCGGAGAGGTTCACTTCGCAGCGCCTGAATTTATCCGAAAAAACAAGCGTGCCGCGCCCCATGGCCGAAGTGATCCTCAGGGTTTCCAGACCCGCCGGACAGGCTGAAGCGTCATATTCCACCTGCGGCTTGGCTAAAACTTTAACTTTTACCTTATAACAGGCGCCATCCCCGTTCAAGGCGCTGAATTCCCCGCTAAACCCGGCGCCTTTCCTGCCGGGCCCGGTAGCGGAATAAAAGCCCTTCAAGAACGCACTTTCCTTTTGAAGGAGGACCGAGACCTCGTACCTGACCCCCGAACTCAGAACCCGGCCGTTCCAGTCGCCCGCGGCATTCGCCAGCATGACCGGCTGCGCCGCGCGCGAACCAGCGGAAAAAAGGAACAGCAGTATTACTGTTAAAGCACTCTTGCCCATATAGCCTTTAAATACTCGCCTTCAGGATAGTCCGCCGCCACGGGGTGGTCGGGGCCGGCGCCGGCCTTCTTGAATATCTGGAGCTTGCGCCCGGCATTGGACGCGGCCCCGCGCAGGATGAAAGAGAATTCTTCCATGGAAACCATGCCGCTGCATGAGCAAGTGACGAAGATCCCCCCCGGCTCCACCAGCGAGAGGGCTATGCGGTTGAAGTCGCGGTACTTGAAGATGCCCTTGTCACGCTCTTCGCGGTTGGACACCAGCTTGTACGGGTCCAGCACCACCAGGCCGTATTTCCTCTTAAGCTCCAGCATCTGGCGCATATAGGTGAAAGCGTCAGCGCAGACCGGGTCAATTTTTACCTTGTTGATATTGGCGTTGCGCTTGGACAGTTCGCTGGCTTCCGCATCCAGCTCCACGCAGGTCACGGCCGAGGCCCCCGCCTTGGCGCCGTAGATCCCGAAGCCGCCGGTATAGGCGCAAAGGTCCAACATCGTCCTCCCCGCGGCGAAGGACGAAGTGTAAAGGCGGTTGTCGCGCTGGTCGCAGAAGAAGCCGGTCTTATAGCCGGACTTCATATTTATCTCGAACTGCACGCCGTTCTCGGTGATGCGCGTTTTGCGGCCGGGCCCGTCCTCGGGCTTCAGGGTGAAGCCTTCCATGTCCTGGGTGTAGGCGGTGGCACGGTGGTGGAAGGAGGCCTCCGGGAAATGTTTTTTAAAGGCGGCCTCTATGTTGGGCCACAGCCTGTACATCCCCAGCGAATAGAACTCCAGGGCTATCTGGTCCTTGTAGATGTCCACGGTAATGCCGGGCAGACCGTCGGCGAAATCGTGGATAAGGCGGTAGGCGTCGGTCGTCTGGGGCAGCTTCAGCACGTCGCGCCGGAAAGCCACCGCGCGGCCGACCCGCTCCTCCAGGAAATCGTCTATCTGGAACTCCTCGGGGTTCTGCCGCGTGAAGATGCGCAGGGTTATCTGGCTGCGCGGGTTATAGATAGCCACGCCGTAGGGGTTGTTGTTCTTGTCGTAGACGGCCACCATCTGCCCGGGCTCGGCGCGGTCGCAGGTGTCTATCATCCTTTTGAAAGCGTTGGGGCCCGCCGGAGCGTGCGAGAGCTTGACCTTGGGGAGACCACCCGCGGTTGAGAATATTTTTTCAGCCATAGGTAAATTATACACCTTTGCTAAAGCCGGTTAGTCGCCTTTAGCCTTTCAAAATATCTATCTTGCGCCACAGCCCGGAGCGGAAGCGCAGCGTAAAGAATACCGCCAGCAGGAAAACGTAGAAGCCGCCCCAGGCCCAGGCGTGGATCAGCTCCCCGCCGGCGCGGTGCGTGATGTACCAGACGCCGGGAACAAAAAGCAGCCAGGCCGCGGCGCTGGCGCCAAGCATCTGGAAGCGCGTGTCCCCCGCGCCGCGCAGGACGTCGGCGAAGATCATGCCGATGGCGTCGAAGAACACGAAGAAGGCCAGCACGTTCATGACCGGCCGGCTTTTGGCCAGTATTCCGGCGTACTCCGCCGAGTTGCCGGAGCCGAAGATATTGATAAATAGCCCGGGGACCGCCACGAACAGAACGCCGAGGCTCAAGGCGTACAGCCCGGCCAGCTTGGCGGCATTGTAGGCCACCCGCACCGAAACGTCCGGCTTCTTCTTGCCGATGTACTTGCCTACCAGCGTAAGGGCCGCCAGCCCCAGTCCTATCACCGGCATGAAGGCTATCATGTTTATCGAGGCGATGATGTTGCTGGCGGCCAGGGAAACCTTGTCCAGGCCGCCGATGATGAAGATGAACGCCCCGAAGGAAGCGATGTCCAGGAAGAAGCCGATGCCGTTGGGCGCGCCGTACTTTATCAGCCTTAAGAACAGCCCCTTGTGTATACCGACCAGGCGGGCGGTGCGATACCGCCTGCGGTTATAAGGCGAAAAAATAATTACAAGATAAAGCGCCAGCATCAGCAGCTGCCCCGCCAAGGCGGCGTAACCGGCCCCGCTTATCCCCAAAGCCGGCAGCGGCCCGGCCCCGAAGATCAGCAGCCAGGACAGCAGTGTACAGAGAGCGTTGCCGGCGATATTGACGCCCATCGGCACTTTTGTCTTCCCGCGCCCGGTAAAAAAAGCCGAAAGCGCGGTGTTCGTTATAGCTATTACCCCGCCCGCGTTCAGTATGAAGAAATACTGTTTTTCCAGCACGATCACCGCGGCGGGATGACCTGAATGGGCGATTATATAGAAACCCAGGGGCGAGAGGACCAGCAGTATTATCCCGGAAGTCAGGCCAAGCCAGACTCCCTGCCATACGGCCACCGACACGCTGGCGGTCTTGCCCTTGCCGTGGTACCTGGAAACGAAGGCGTTGGTATAGCTGGCCGTGCCTATAAAAAAACAGCCGAAGACAAAGGCCAGCAGTCCGCCGGGCACGCAGGCCGCCAGCGCGTCCGGGCTGTAATGGGCCAGGAACACCCGGTTAATGAACTGCATTACGGTATTGGAAGCGGTGGAAAGTATCAGCGGGTAAGCTACGGTCAGAAGTTCGCCCGCGCCGCCTTCGCCTCTTGTGAAAAATTTCATATTAGCGGGCCGCCAGCGTCAGATCCTTTCGATCACATACGGCGCAGCCATCAGGGCCGCGCCCAGCAGCACGATATAGAAAGCGTTGGAGACGAAGTAGGGATAGAGCATCATGGCTATGCCGCAGCTTAGCTTAACCATATCGCTTTGTTCACGGCCGCGTTTATAGTAGAAATAGCCTATGCCGGAAAACACCAGGGAGGCCATTATCCCCCACATGCTCAAGCCCATCAGCAGGGATTTGCCGCCGGAAGAACCCAGGCCGGTAAGACTGGAGGAGGCTCCCGCAAGATCAGCGTTTTCCATTATTCGGACCTGCTCCTTAAGATGCGCACTAACGGTCTACCTGGCCGGCGCAAGCCCGGTAAGTTCCATGGCCCTGAGCGGCTCGGGATTGGACATGAACCACCGCCACACCGCGCCAGAGCGCAGGTTCTCGGCGCTCAGCAGCGTTATCCCGGCGTCTATGCCCAGAGTATTAGCGTCATACCAGCCCGAGACCGGGTTAAAAGCGTCCACAAACCCGTAATGTTTCCAGATCTTTGCGCCCCAGCGCGCCTGCATCGCCTGAAGGGCCGGCAGGGCCAGGCCGGGGGTGAACATCAGCGAACCGCCGGCGGCGCAGGGCACCACCGTGCCGTCTATGTCCGGAGTGGCGGGCGGGCCGCCCCAGGCGTGGTAGCCCTCCTTGCCGTCGGAAGCCGTTATCCCCCAGACCTGCGGAGTATAGGAGGGAAAGCGGGAGGATATGTCCACGCAGAACTGCTTATGGGCCGCCGTCGCCACGGCCGAGTTGAGGAACATATCCTCCCCCGGGGCTGCGCTGTCGCGGACATGACGGAGGTCCAGCCAGGCCTGCGGATACTGGTGAACAAAAAGAGGCGCGGCGGCCCCGACATAAGTGTAACCGGAGTACGAGCGGACCTCGCGCTTCCAGGCTTTCCAGGTCTCGGGCGGCGCGGCGTTGCGCGGAGCCCCTATGGCAAGCAGCGTAAGGAACAGATGCTCGCTGTAGGTATCCCAGTTTCCGGCCAGGAAGCCGCTCTCTGGGTACCAGCCGTGGGAAAGCGTATTGCCGCCGTTGAGCATCCATTTGAAATCGATGCGCGCGTAGAACGCGTCAGCCAGCGAAACCAGCGCCGCGTCGTCCTGGAAACAGCCCTTCGCCGTCAGCACGCCGGCCAGCAGCAAGCCGGTGTCTATGGAGGAGACCTCGCTGTTCCAGACGCGGTTCCCGGCTTGGTCGGTAAAATGGTACAGCCATCCGTGCACCGAGGTGGAGCGTTCCACCAGGAACTGCAGCGTCCTGCGGGCCCTGCTCTCGGCTTCGGGCCTGGAGAGCCAGCCGTTCTCCGCGCCGACGCAGAGCGCGCTCAGACCGAAGCCTGTGGCGGCTATGCTGGCCACATCCGCGCTGCCCGCCCCTGAACCGTCCGCGGGGGACCTGTCTTTCACCAGGCCGGTGCGGGTATCGGTGTTCTCCGCGAAGTAGAGGAAACTCCGCCGTTCCAGCTCCAGAAGGAACTTGTCGTCGGAGTAGTTCTCCCCCCCGCCAGGATAGACGCAGTCCGCCGCGGCCTGGCCGAAGGAGGCGGCGCAAGGCGCCCCGGCGGAGGCCAGGGACGGCAGAAATAACAACAACGCGAAACTAAGGAATCGCATAGAACCTGCCTTCAAGCCCGCCCTCGGAACTGGTGCCCAGCCAAAGAGTGAACTCACCCGGCTCAACCCGGTACTTCATATCCGTACCATGAAAGCCCAGCGCCGGGAGCGGCACTTCCAGAGAAACTCTCTGCGAAGCGCCCGGCTCCAGCGTAACGCGTTTGAAAGCCTTCAGTTCCCTCACTGGTCTGGTCACGCCAGCGGACAGCTGCCTGACATAGAGCTGTACCACTTCGTCCGCCCTGACCGCGCCTTTATTCGAGAGCAGCGCTGAAGCCTCTATCTTCCCGGAAACCGTCACCGTGCTGCGAGACAGCTCCAGGCCGGTGAGGGTAAAGGAGGAATAGGTCAGCCCGTAGCCGAAAGGATAGAGCGGCGAATTCGGCAGATCTATGTATCTCGAGGCGTAGCGGTTCTCCGGATTGGCCGGGTCCACCGGGCGCCCGCCGTTCTTATGGTTGTAGTAGACCGGTATCTGACCCACGGAACGCGGCCAGCTGACCGGCAGTTTCCCGCCGGGAGAAACGTCGCCGAACACCGCCGCTCCGGCCGCTTTCCCGGCCATGGTGCCGGGGAACCACAGTTGCAGCAGGGCGCCTGCGTTCGCGTCGGCCCAATTCATATCCAGCGGGCGGCCGCTCATTAGCAGCACGGCCAGGGGCTTGCCGGAAGCGGCCAGGGCCCTCAGAAGTTCCTGCTGCCTGCCGCTAAGGGAGAGGTCCGCGCGGGAAGCGGCTTCGCCGTTCATATAAGAGGGATCCTCTCCTACCACGGCTATCACCAGGTCGGCGCCTGCGGCGGCGGAGGCGGCCGCGGAGATGTCGTCGGATAGGTCCGCTTTAGGACCCGCCCCGCGCACGTAATCGATCATGATGCCTTTCTCGGCGGCGCGCGCCGAAAGCCCTTCCAGTATGCTTACGGCGTCGGACGCGGAACCGTCGCCGGACCAGGGGCCAAGCGCGGCGGCCTTGTCGCCGGCCAGAGCGCCCGCTACCAGTATCCTTTTCACCGTACGCCCAACCGGCAGCGTACCGCGTTCGTTCTTGAGCAGCACGAAGGACCTTTCCGCCAGCAGCCGGGAGAGGTCCAGAAATTCGGGTTTCAGCAGCACGTCCTTTTCTCCGCCGGCCGGGGTAAAGGGATCTTCAAAAAGACCGGCGCGCAATTTGATGCGCAGCACGCGCCGCACGGCTTCATCCAACTGCGCGGGGGCGATAAGCCCTTTGGCAAGCAGGGCGGCCGCGTTCCCGGCGTAAAGGCGGCTGACCATCTCCATGTCCACACCGGCCGCTATGGCAGCCCGAGCGGCCCCCGCCCCGTCGGCGGCGATGCCATGGTTGATCAGCTCGGCCACGGAAGTGTAGTCGCTCACCACAAATCCGTCAAAGCCCCACTCCCCCTTGAGGACGTCGCGTATCAGCCAGCTGTTGGCTGTGCCGGGTGTCCCGTTCAGGTCGGCGAAGGCGCTCATGAAGGTGGCGGCCCCCGCTTCGGCGGCGGTCTTAAAAGGCGGAAAATAGACATCGCGCAGCGTGCGCTCGGAAACCTCTGCGGTATTATAATCCCTACCGGCTTCCGCGGCGCCGTAAGCGGCCCAATGCTTGGCGCAGGCGGCGATCCTGCTGCCGCGGGAATAATCCCCGCCCTGGTAGCCGCGCACCTGGGCGGCGGCCATGACGGAACCGAGATATGGGTCTTCCCCCGCACCTTCCACTATGCGCCCCCAGCGGGGATCCCGCGCTATGTCCACCATCGGAGAGAAAGTCCAGCGTACACCGCAGGCCCGCGACTCGGCGGCCGCGGCCGCGGCCGCGCGCTCTACCAGGCCCGGATCGAAAGAGGCGGCCCCGCCGAGAGGCACCGGGAAGATAGTTCTGTAGCCGTGTATAACGTCGAAACCGAAAAGCAGGGGGATATGCAGGCGGGAGTCCATGGCCGCCTGCTGAAGTTTATTGGTTTCAGTGGAACCCCTGACGTTCAGGGTGGACCCGAGCAGGCCACCGCGGGCAAGACCGTAATGTTCGCTGCGCGCATGCCCGTCGGCCTCGCCGTCCAACTGCTGGAGCTGGCCCAGTTTTTCCTGCGGCGTCATGCGTGCTATGAGGCCGTCTATAAACTTCTCCTGGTCTACGGAAGCGGAAGCGGTCCCGCCCGCGCAGAGAAAAAGCACCGCTAGCAGTATTTTTGTCACAAATACCTCCCGTGCGTATTAGCCGCGAACCCCGTACGCGGCTGCGCCCCCGGCGTGCCCGCCGGCGGCTATGCGAACTCTTTGTCGCCGCGCTTGCGCAGGCTGTGGTCAAGGACCTTCTTGCGCAGGCGCAGGCTCTTGGGGGTCACTTCCACGAATTCGTCTTCCTCCACGTATTCTATGGCCTGCTCCAGGCTCATTACGCGGTGCGGGGTGAGCGCTACCGACATATCGGAGGTGGAAGAACGCATATTGGTCTGCTTCTTTTCCTTGCAGGGGTTCACCACCAGGTCGTTGGCGCGGCAGTGTTCGCCCACTATCTGGCCGGAGTAGATATCCTCGGCCGTTCCCACAAACATTATGCCGTGGTCCTGCAGGCTGTTGAGCGCGTAGCTGGCCGACTTGCCGTCTTCCTTGGCCACAAAAACGCCGTTGCGGTTGGGCCGGTTGAAACTCCCCTCGGGGAGGAAGCCGTGGAAACTGTGGTGCATGAGGCCGGAGCCTTTGGTAAAGGTCATGAACTCGGACTTGAACCCGATAAGGGCCTTTGAGGAAATGACGTATTCGAAGCGCACGCGCCCGTCCTCGCCCATCACCATGTTCTTCATCTGAGCCCCGCGCGAGCCCAGGCCGTTCATGACCGCACCCTGGAACTCAGCCGGCGCGTCAAGCATCAGCAGCTCGACAGGCTCCACCGTAATGCCGTTTTCCTGGTGGGTGATCACTACCATCTTGGAGACGCAGAGCTCGAAGCCCTCGCGGCGCATGGTCTCGATGAGGATGGAGAGGTGCAGCTCTCCGCGGCCGGAAACCTTGAAGCCGGACTCGCCGGGGATCTCCTCCACTTTTAGTCCGACGTTGATCTGCTGTTCCTTCAGGAGCCGGTCGCGCAGCTGGGTGGCTGTTACGAACTTACCTTCGCGGCCGGAGAAAGGGCCGTCATTGGGGTAGAATTCCATCGAGAGCGTAGGCTGTTCGATCTCCAGGCCGGGGAGCACGCCCGGGTTCTCCAGGTCGGAGACGGTGTCGCCGACCTCTATGCCCTCAAGTCCCGCCACGGCTACGATGTCTCCGGAATGGGCTTCCTTGATGACTATGCGCTCGAAGTTCTTGTAGCCCATCAGCTGCATCACCTTGCGTATTTTCGGCTGGGAAGTCGGACAGGCCAGTGAAACCTGCTGGCCGGCGGAGATCTTACCCTGCACTATGCGGCCCACGCCTATGCGTCTGGTGTAGGAGCTGTAGTCGAGCATGGTTACCAGCAGCCTGAGCGGCTGGTCGTCCAGGTCCAGGGGACCGGGGACGTGCTTTATGATGGTCTCGAAAAGATACGACAGGTCGGGCTGTTTTGTATTGAAGTCCTTTGAGGCCCAGCCGTCGCGGCCGACTGCGTAGACTACGGGGAAGTCCAGCTGCGCGTCGCTGGCGCCGAGTTCCATGAACAGGGCGAACACCTTGTCGAGGGAGGCGTGCGGGTCGCAGTTGAGGCGGTCTATCTTGTTGATGACCACTATGGGGCGTAGGCCGAGCGCGAGGGATTTTTTCAGCACAAAACGGGTCTGGGGCATGGGGCCGTCGAGGGCGTCGACGAGGAGCAGCACGCCGTCGACCATGCGGAGCACACGTTCCACTTCGCTGCCGAAGTCGGCGTGGCCCGGTGTGTCGACTATGTGGATGGTGGTGTCTTTATAGCGGACGGAGGTGTTCTTGGAGAGGATGGTGATACCGCGCTCTTTCTCAAGGTCGTTGGAGTCCATTATGCAAATGGCTTCTTCGCCGGTTTTGTCGTGGTAAGCGCCGGTCTGCTTGAGCATGGCGTCGACGAGCGTGGTTTTGCCGTGGTCGACGTGGGCGATGATGGCGATGTTGCGCAGGTCTTGCCGGCGCTTTGCGTTATCTTGTTGCATGTAGTGAGTTCTCCTTAACAGATCCGAAAAACTAAAATTAAGAACCGCGAGATGCCCAGTCGGGCGATGTCCGGGGTGCTACCCTGCTCACCCGGGCCGAGGAAACCGTTGCGTCGGTTTCCCCCCGCCTTGGGAATTTATGGCGGGGCCCCCTTTCCGCAACGGGTGCTCAGGGTAGCACCCCGGCCATCCCCCTCCATTAACCAGCCGCATTAGGCCTGACGAGGGTATGGTCCCGGCGGGCCCTAACGGAAGGCGAGGCTTGCGTAAGCGCCGAGCCTGAGTGGGGAGCGCGGCCACGGTGTGGCCGACGCGGTGCCCGCCGGGCCCATACCCTCGCCAGGCCGGCAAACTACTGTGCAGTCACTTCGCCGGCCGCTTCCAGCGCTTTCAGCTCTTCGGTGTGGACGGCTATTTTGGCTTCCATGGCGGCTATTTTGTCGCCGAGCTCTTTTACCTGCTTATAATCGGAATGGATCTCGGGAGCCGACATTTTGGCGGCCAGGGACTCTACCGTTTTGCGGGAGTAGGCTATCTCTTTTTTGAGCGTCTCGGCGCGGCGCGTCTTTTTGCGGCTTTCGGCTTCCTGGCGCTTTTTCTCTTCCCAGTCGGCATTATCGGCCCTAGGCGCTTCTTTCGGCGCTTCTTTCTTCCTGGAGGCCGCGGCTTCCTGGTGCATCTGGTCCTGGCGGTAGCTGAAATAGTCGTAGTTGCCGGGATAGACGGTGGTCTTGCCCTGCTCTATATACACCACGGAGTCGGCCAGGGCGTTTATAAAATAGATGTCATGGCTGATGAAACAGAGCGTGCCTTCGAAATCTTTCAGGGCGGCTATCAGGGCGTCCACGCTGGCCATATCCAGGTGGGTGGTGGGCTCGTCCATCAGGATCACGTTGGGCGGGTCCATCAGGAGTTTCACCAGCATCAGGCGGCTCTTTTCTCCGCCGGAGAGCACCTCGGTCTTCTTGTAGACGTTGTCGCCTGGGAACAGAAAAGTGCCCAGCACGGTCCTGACCGCCAGCTCCGGGTTCATCCGGTCGTTGTCCATGGCTTCCTGCAGTACGGTCTTGCGCGGGTCCAGTATGCCCTCTCGGTGCTGCGAGAAATAGCCGGTCTTCACGTTCAGGCCCAGCACGCGCTCGCCGGAGTCAGGCTCTATCACGCCGGCCAGCATTTTTAAAAGCGTGGACTTGCCCGCGCCGTTATGGCCGAGGAAGGCCATCTTCTGGCCGCGCTGCAGCTCGAAATTAAAATTCTCGTAAACGCGGATGGGCTCGTGGCCGGGAACATTATAGACCTTGCTGATGTCCTTCAACTCCAGCACCTTGGTGCCGGTGCGGCCGGGCTGGGGAAAGCGCATCTTAACGGTCTTGGTTTCCGCGATGAGCTCTATGCGCTCGAGTTTTTCAAGGCGCTTTATCATGCTCTGCACGCGCGACGCCGTAGAGACGCGGGCGCGGTTGCGGGCGATGAAATCTTCCATCTGGGCTATATCTTCCTGCTGCAGGCGCCAGGCCGAGTAGGTCTTTTCCTTTTCCGCCTGCCGCTGGGCCTGGAAATTCTCGTAGTCGCCGTGGTAGACGCGCAGGGTCTTATCCTGCAGCGAAACAATGGCGTTGCAGATCTTATTTATGAAGTCGCGGTCATGCGAGATGACAAAGATGGCGCCCTGGTAGCGGCCCAGGTATTCCTCCAGCCAGATGAGGGAGTCCAGGTCCAGGTGGTTGGTGGGTTCGTCCAGCAGCAGCAGGTCGGGCTTCTTAAGCAGCAGTTTCCCCATGGCCACGCGCATGGCCCAGCCGCCGCTGAGCGTGTTGACCTTGCGGGTAAAATCGGTGACCTTGAAACCGAGCCCCATCAGGATGGACTTGCCTTCGGCCTCGATGCGGCCGTCGTAGTCTTCCACGCCGTCCAGAGTTTCCTCTATCACCGAGCGCTCGGAGACAGGCGGGTTCTCCTGCGGCAGGTAGCCCACCACTACGCCCTTCTTGAACTGGATCTCGCCGTAATCCGCTTCCTCGGCGCGCAGCATCATCTTGAAAAGGGTGGACTTGCCGGCGCCGTTGGGGCCGACCAGCGCGAAGCGCTCGCCCTCGTTTATCTGCAGCGAAGCGTCCTCGAAAAGGACCTGGTTACCAAATGATTTATTTACGTTCCTGAGGGTTATCATAGAAGCACGGCCCGCCTTACGGGGTTTTTTAGCAGTGAAATTTGCCGGGAACTGACAGGGTCGGAAAGTTTCGAACGAAACTTTCCCCTCGCATAGCGAGGGCGCCTGCGGCGCGGCATACGCCCTCTCGGGCCTGACGCGCATAGCGCTTGGCCCTCGCCCCGCTATTGCGGGGAATCCTGCCGGATTAGGGCTAACTGCGGGATCAAGCTGCCGGATCTGCCTACGCCTTTATTTTACCATTTTGCCCCCCCTAACTAAAAGCCCGAAGCGCTCTTTTTACTTTAAAGTATAAAAAATATACACTAACCCGATAGTCTGGAGGCACCATGTCACAAACCATTATAAATATCGGCTGGGCTTTGGTTTTCTCGTTAGTAGGCGGGACGGCCGGGGCGCTCCTGCTGATTTGGCTCTCTTCGCACATCCCGGCTATCTTCGATAAAATGACGCCGGACATAAACGAGGGCAAGGAAATAATACGCGGCAACCGGGCGGTAGCGGATTATTTCGGTCGGATAGTTTCAGCCGCCATACTGGGCGTCAGCATAATAATAGCGGCCGCTGTCCTTGGCGGCCTTATAGCGGCCCTCCACTGATGAAATATCTGCTGCTTGCGGTTTTATTGTCGGCCCCTTTCTCCGCCGCCTGGCCAAGGGCGGGAGGCGGAGGTGGCGGCTGTTTCCCGGCCGGCACCATCATCCAGACCACCGCCGGCGGCATCCCCATAGAAAAAATACGCGCCGACGACAGGGTGCTGGCGTTCTCCAACGACCGCATAGTGCAGGCGGACGTGAAAAATGTTTACGAAAAGGAAGACCGCCTGCTGGTGATCCGGACAGCGAAAGCCAAACTGACGACCACCTCGGAGCACCCTCTGCTGACCAGGGACGGTTTCACCGAAGCCCGCAACATAAAAAAAGGCATGGAAGTAGCTATCCTGTCCGAAGGACACAGGGTGTGGACAAGAATAAGGTCCATAAAACCCGGCGGAGTAAGCACGGTCTATAATCTTGAAGTAGCCCCTCCCCACACCTTTATAGCCGACGGGTTCATAGTGCACAACAAAGGCGGCGGCTTTTCCGGCGGCGGCGGGTATTACCACAGCAGCGGGTATTATGGCAGCGACGGCCTCTATCATTCCGGCAGCAGCCCCACCGAGAATTACTTTATGTTCGCGCTTATCGCCGTTGTCCTCCTGATAAAAGGCATCTCGTTCTTTTCCGAGCAGAAAGCCTCCGCCCCCAGGAAGAATTGCCTTATGGATGGCGGCTCCGTGGCGCCCAGGGCGGAGACTACCCTCGCCATAATGAAAAGTCTAGCCCGCGGAGACGCTGCCTTCAACCCGGACGAGCTGGAAGGCTTCGTGCGCAACGTTTTCATGCGGGTCGAACTGGCCTGGCAGGCGCGGGACTACAGCACGGTGAGCGACGTCATGCTACCGAATATACTGGCCGAGCACAGCGCCCAGGTAGAGAACATGAAGCAAAGACACGAAGTGAACATGATGGACGACCTCAAGGTCCTCAAGATAGACTTCGTGCACGTGCGCTGCCCCCGGGAAAAAGAGGGGCGTTCTTTCACCGTGCTTATAACCGCTTCGGCATGCGATTACACCATAAACGAGGACAGCGATCCGGCCGCCAGCCCGGGCGCGGAAGCCGCCGCCTTCCAGGAATACTGGACTTTCTACCAGTACAACGGGAACTGGGCCCTGGCCCGCATAGACCAGGTTGGGGCCCTGGACATTCTGGGCGCGCCCAACCTCCCGGATAAGCCCGAGAACGCGCAGGCGTTCGTCCAGCCCGGCGCCGCGGCAACTGGCTACAGCATCGAAACCGCGACGGGGATCATGTCCGCGGCCGCCGACGCCTCCGGTGCCCTGGCCGTGGCCGCGGTCACGCTGCCGGAGGCGGCCTATGCGCCGCCCCCCGCACCGGAACCGGACGGCACCTGGAACAGGCAGAAAATGGAGATAGCCGCCACGCTGGCCTTCGAGAGCGTCTACGCGGCCTGGGGCGCGAACGACAGTTCGCTGCTGAAAGGGGAGTTCGTTTCGGCGGAGGCGCTGGCCAGGCTGAATAATATCATGGAAGCGAGGAAAGCCGAGGGTTTTACTTTTGAATTCAGGAGCCTGTTCACGCGCAGGGCGGAGGTAGTGCTTACCAGCCCCGCCGGAAAGAACGATCTGAAACTGGACGAGTTTACGGCCAGGATAACCGCCACGGCCGTGCGGGCCATGCTGCGTAACGGCAAGCCTCTTCACCGCGACGAAGCTCCGCATCCTTTCACCGAATACTGGGTTTTCGGCCGCCAGAATGATGAGTGGAAGCTGCGCGACATCCTGCCGCGCATGGACAAGGACAACCCGGCCAGCGCACAGGACGGCGAACCGAGCCCGGTGCAGATAGAATGGTATTGGGAAACCTGACGGACCTCAGCCGATAAGTTTTACTTTATAGCCGGCCGCCTCAAGCTCCGCTTTTATGAAATCGCGGCGGTCGCCCTGTATCTCCAGTACGCCCTGCTTTACCGTTCCCCCTGCTCCAAGCCGCTTCTTGAATTTTTTAAGAAGCTCCTCTTTCCCCGCCGGGTGCATGGGCAGCTTCTCCACCAGCGTAAGGCCGCTGCCTTTCCCGCTTTTGCGGAAAGAAACGCGGACGGGTTCGGTCTGCGTCCGCTTGCGAAGCTCGCCCGCCAGGCCCTCCGGGCAGACGCACGGCGTTTTGCCACAGTTCGGGCAGTTAACTTTCCCGTCGGGCCCCGTGGAATATACCAGTCTGTCGTTGTCCGTCATAGCGCTCAGCGGGGAACCGCCGCCTCAGCCAGCTGACCTTTCAGTATCTTAATGTCGGCGCGAAAGGCCGGGCTTTTTTCATAGGCCCGGTAGACCTTTTCAGCCAGCTTCCTTCCGGCCTCTATGTCGGACGGATAGTGCACGCCGCCGATAACCCGGTAAAGGGCGGCCTCATCGGCGCGGGCCAGGAATTCCTTTTTCCTGGAGGGAACAAGGTCGGCCAGGATCAGGGCGAACAGCCGGGATATGGTGGCGTGTCCGCTGGGATAGGCCAGGCCGCCCACCCTGCCGAGACACGGCTCCAGCGCGGCGTCCCTGGCGAAAGGGCGCGGCCTGCGGAACCGCTCTTTCAACTGGGCGGCTACCGCGTCGGTCTGCGCCTTCACACGCCTGAAGACCTCGGCCGCCGGGGCCGGCATGGGCGCCGGGAAAGGACTTATATCCCCGAAGAACTCCCCATACGCGGTGCGTTTGCCCTGCCAGTCCTTCAGCGTTGCCATATCTGCCCTGTCGGCTTCCGAGCCGGCCGCCGGCGGCGCGGGAAAATCGGCCAGTTCCTGCTGCCGGGCCGTCAGGTAATAGGTAGAACGCACTATTACATAGTCGGCCGAAAAGCCGGAAAGGGGAAGGAACAGCGCTGCGGCGGCTATAAAAAGCGGGCGTTTGATATCCATGCCTAAATTGTACAAAAACCTGCGCTTCCTATTCCCCCCCGCCATTGGAAAAAGTTATACTAATAGCAGATTTACAGAAACGGGAGGCAGCCATGAACACAGCACTCAAGGAGAAAGTAAAAATCATGAAGAACGACTTTAAAGTCAACGATATCAGCCTGGCAGCCCTGGGCCGCCGCGAAATAGAAATAGCCGAAAAAGAAATGCCCGGCCTTATGGCCATACGCGATAAATTCGCCGCCAGGAAGCCCCTTAAGGGCGCGCGCGTAATGGGCTCGCTGCACATGACCACCCAGACAGCCGTGCTCATAGAGACACTCTCCACCCTGGGCGCCGAAGTGCGCTGGTGCTCCTGTAATATTTACTCCACCAGCGACCAGGCCGCCGCAGCCATCGCCGCCACCGGCATCCCCGTGTACGCCTGGAAAGGCGAGACGCTGGCCGAATACTGGTGGTGCACCGAAAAGGCCCTTGATTTCGGCAATGGACGCGGCCCCAACCTTATAGTGGACGATGGCGGCGACGCCACCATGATGATGCACCGCGGCTTCGCGGCGGAAGGCAACCCCAAAATACTCGACGCCAAGGCCGGCTGCGAAGACGAGCAGGAACTGAACAAGAGCCTGAAAGCCATCCTCAAGGCCTCGCCTAAGCGCTGGCACCTGGCCGTGAAGGACTGGAAAGGCGTCTCGGAAGAGACCACCACCGGCGTGCACCGCCTGTACCAGATGCATGAGGCGGGCACCCTGATGGTGCCCGCCATCAACGTTAACGATTCCGTGACCAAGTCCAAGTTCGACAACCTGTACGGCTGCCGCGAATCCCTGGCAGACGGCATCAAGCGCGCCACCGACGTGATGATAGCCGGCAAGGTAGTGGTGGTGTGCGGCTACGGCGACGTGGGCAAAGGCTGCGCCCGCTCCATGCACGGCTTCGGCGCGCGCGTGATCGTGACCGAGATAGACCCCATCTGCGCGCTGCAGGCCGCGATGGAAGGCTTCGAGGTGAAGACCGTTGAGGATACCCTCGGCGAAGGCGACATCTACGTCACAACCACCGGCAACCGCGACATCATCAAGCTCGAGCACATGCTTAAGATGAAGGACCAGGCCATAGTCTGCAACATCGGCCATTTCGACGACGAGATACAGATGGCCGCGCTGAACAAGGCCAAGGGCGTGAAGCAGGTCAACATCAAGCCGCAGGTGGACCGCTACGACCTTCCCTCCGGCCGCGCCATCTACGTACTGGCGCAGGGCCGCCTGGTGAACCTGGGCTGCGCCAAGGGCCATCCCTCGTTCGTGATGAGCAACTCCTTCTCCAACCAGACGCTGGCGCAGCTTGAGCTGTGGACCAAGAAAATGGCCGTGGGCGTGTACCGCCTGCCCAAGCACCTGGACGAAGAAGTGGCCCGCCTGCACCTGGCGAAGATCGGCGTGAAGCTGACCACGCTGACCAAAGAGCAGGCCGAATACATCGGCGTTAAAGTGGACGGCCCGTACAAAGCCGACCATTACCGCTACTAAACCGGCAAGGCCAGAACGGAAAGCCCGGGGCGAAAACCCCGGGCTTTTTTGTATTATAGGCGGAAGGGGAACCATGAAACTAAGCTTTTTGACTATAAACGCGCACAAAGGGTTTTCAACCCTTAACAAGCGCTTCGCCCTGCCGGAGCTGCGCGACTGCATACATTCCACCGGGGCCGACATCATTTTCATGCAGGAGGTAGTGGGACAGAACCTCCGGCACGCGGAGAAATATTTCGGCTGGCCGGAAAAGCCGCAGCACGAGTACATGACCGAAAGGTCCGGGTTCAGCCACGTTTACGGAAAGAATTCCGTCTACACCGCCGGCCACCACGGCAACGCCATCCTTTCCCGCTTCCCCATACTGCATTCGGAAAGAGTGGATATTTCCACCAACAGGCTGGAAAAACGCGGGCTGCTGTACGCGAAAATAAAGCTGCCTGAAGGCAAACTGCCGCTGCACTGCATCTGCGTGCACCTCGGGCTTTTAGGCGTCTCGCGGCGCAAACAGTTCACGAAGATACGCGAATACATACAACACGTGGTCCCGGACACGGAACCTGCGATAATAGCCGGCGACTTCAACGAATGGCGCAAGCGCAAAAAGAACGAACTGGAAACGCGCCTGCTGATGAAGGATGCCGGGCTCGAACTGTACGGCCGCAAACTGCGCACCTTCCCCGCCCTGATGCCTGTACTGCCCCTGGACCGCGTCTACCTGCGCGGCTTCAGGGTCGTTAAAGCGCAGGTGCTCAATAAAGGCCCCTGGAAGGACATTTCCGACCACGCGGCCTTCCTCGCTGAAGCCGAATACGACTGGCCCCCCGCCCGCTGAGCCCGCGCTTTTTATAGAATAGTACTGCATGCTACCGATAATGCAAAGCGCGGAGCGTATCCTTAAAGCCGCGGCCAAAAGCCGCAGGCTGATAATTTCTTCCCCCCCGGGATCGGGCAAATCCACAAAAGTTCCGCAGTTGCTGCTGGACAGCGGCAAACTCGGCGGCAAGATAGCCGTGCTGGAGCCGCGGCGGCTGGCAGCGCGCATGCTAGCCGACCGCGTAGCCAAAGAACGCAGCGGCTCTTCCGGCGGCGAGGTGGGCTACCGCGTGCGCTTCGAGGACAGGACCGGTCCTGGTAGCCGGATAATCTTCGAGACCGAGGGCATACTGCTGCGCGAGCTGGTTTCGGACCCGCTGCTGAAAAAATATTCCGCCATAATACTGGACGAGTTCCACGAGCGCCACATCCACGGCGACATAACCCTGGCCGCCTGCCTGGCGCTGCAGAAAGGCTCGAGGCCGGACCTTTTAATAGTGGTGATGTCCGCCACCCTGGACGAAAAATCGCTGGCCGCCTATATGTACCCCTGCGAGACGGTTCTGGCCGAAGGCACCGTTTACCCGGTGCGCACTCTTTACTGCGGCCCTGAACTAGCCAGACTGCCAGCCTGGGCGGCCGCCGCGAAAACCTGCCAGCAGGTGCTGGCGGCGGTAAAGGAAGGCCACGCGCTGGTCTTTATGCCCGGCACTTACGAGATAAACCGCACCGCGGCCGAGCTGGCCAAGATACCGTCCCTGTCAGATTTCTCCGTCATGCCCCTTCACGGGGATATGCCCCCCCGCGCGCAGGACGCCGCCGTTGCTCCGTCGGTGAAGCGCAAGATCATAATAGCCACCAATATAGCGGAAACCTCGCTTACCATCGAAGGCGTCACCGCCGTCATAGACAGCGGCCTGGCCCGCATAGCCCGCTACGACGGAGCACGCGGCATAAACACCCTTTTCACCGAGGACATAGCCGTGCCCTCCGCCGCCCAGCGCGCGGGGCGCGCCGGCCGCACCGCGCCGGGGATCTGCGCCCGGCTCTGGACAGAACGAGAAAACTCCGGCCGGCCCGCTTCACTCGAGCCTGAGATCCTCCGGCTGGACATAAGCGAAGCCCTGCTGACGCTGAAAGCCTGCGGCTTCAGGGATTTCGGCGCGCTGCGCTGGCTGGACCCGCCCGCCGCGCAGGACACCGCGCGCGCGGAAGCCCTGCTGCGCGACCTGGGCGCGGCCGGTCCGGATGGGGTGCTCACCCACATAGGCCGCGAGATGGCCAAATACCCCCTTCATCCTAGGTATTCACGCATGATGGTGGAAGGCGCACGCCTCGGCTGCGCCTATGAATGCGCTATCATAGCCGCCTCCGCGCAGGGGCGCGGGATCTGGCTGGACGAGGGCGGCCCCGACACCCGTCGAGAGAGCGACACCCGCTCCGATCTGGCCGCGGTAATTAAAGCCCTGGAACTGTGCGCCGACGCTGATTTTGAACCTTACGCCTGCCAGCGCGCCGGGCTGAAGCCCGCGGCCGCCCGGGACACTGCGCGCCTGGCAAAAAGGCTTGCCGGAAAGGCGGAGCCCGGCGGCGTGCGGGAACTGGCGCTAGCCTCGCGATGCTTCCTGATGGCTTTCCCGGACAGGGTGGCCGCGCTGTTCTCGGCGGAGCGCGGCCGCTACCAGCTCCCCGGCGGCAGACGCGCGCGGTTGCATCCCAAAAGCGCGGCGGCGGGCGCGCGCATCATCTGCGCCGGTGAGGCGCTCGAAAGCCAGCAAAAAACCGGGGCTGACATAACCCTTTCTTTCGCGGCCGAGATCAAGGAAGAATGGCTCAGAGAAGCCTTTCCCGGTGACCTGGAAACGGTTTCCCGGCCGGCGCTGGACGACAGCATGCTCACCCCGGTGACCGAGACCCTGACCCTTTACCGCGGCATCACCATACGCCGGGAGATCGCGGCGGCAAAACCCACCAAGCCCTCCTCGGACTTGATAGCCGAAGAGTTCAGCAGCGGGCGGCAGAAGTTGCAGCACTGGGACGAGGAAGTGGACGACTGGCTGGCGCGCGTGGAGTTTTTAGCGAAGGCCTGCCCGGACCTGGGCCTGGAACCTTTGACGGAAGAGGACACGAAGCTCATCATCGCCGACATTTGCGCCGGCGCGCGCAGCGTGGCAGAGGCGAAGACCAGGCCGGTAATGCCAGCCCTGCAGGAGTGGTTCGGCTGGGACAAGACCCGCCTGATAGACCGGCACGCCCCCGCCCGCCTGGAAATGCCCGGCGGCCGCAGGGCGAAGATAAAGTACCCGCGCGGGCGCGAGCCCTATCTGGAGGCCAAGATACAAGACCTTTTTTCCCTGACGGAAACCCCCCGCATAGCGGCGGGCCGGGTCCTGTTGGTGGTGCATATACTGGCGCCTTCAATGCGGCCGGTGCAGGTAACGAAAGATTTGAAAAGCTTCTGGGCGGAGAGCTACCCCAGGCTTAAACCGCAACTCGCGAGACGTTACCCCAGGCACAAGTGGCTTTAAAAAAGAAACTACAGTGAGGACTTAACTATGCGAAACAAAATAGCGGACACTGTAAAAATTTCGGCCCTGTCAGCCTGTATCTGCCTTTCCGCCTGCGGAAAAAAACCGGTAGAGGAGGTAGACCTGGCAAAGACCAGCCTTGGAGCCGTAAGATCGGCCCTTCAGGTTTACTACGCGGACCATGAAGGAAAATTTCCGGGAACGCTGACCGAACTTGCCCTGGACGGCAGATATTTGAAGGCGATCCCTGAAGTCAAGCTTCCGGGACACCCGGCCACCAGCGCCGTGATCTACATAGCCGCTCCGTCTGTGAACCCCAAAAGCCTGACCGACTCCGGCGGCTTCGCGTACTACAACTCCGACAAGTATCCCGACACAAAGGGGATAGTGCTTCTTAACTGCACCCACGCGGACAGCAAAGGCTCGCCGGAATACTTATATTGAAGCGGCTGCCGCCTTAAACGCCGAAAAAACCCTTTATCTTTGAAAGCAGGTCCTGCTCTTCTTTTTTAAGTCCGAGAAGCGCGGCGTCGCCCGCCAGCTTCTCTTTTACTTCGGCCAGCTCCAGGCGCCTTTTCGCCAGCAGCGCCGCTATAGAACCGGCTATCTCAGGGCGGCTAGCAAGGACGCCGCGGAAGCCTTCCCTGTCCAGCCGGTAGCAGCGGACTTCCCCTTCGGCCACTACCGTCGCCGAGCGCGGCTCGCCTGTAAACAGCCCCATTTCACCCAGGAAATTCCCCTGGCCCAGCGTCTTTACCACCCGGTACGCGCCGACTGTCCCTGAATACAGGCGGATCTCGGCCGAGCCCTCGTAAATTATGTAAAGCCAGTCGGCCACGGTTCCCTGCCTGGTGATAACTTCACCTCCGGAGAACGGGGTGGATCTGAGCCTGCCGGCCAGCACGGCTCTTTCCTCCTCCGTTAGCGCCTGAAAAACATAAACGCCTTGCAGCGCCGCAAGGCGCCTTTCCCGCTCGGCCTTGAAACTCTTTTCCGCTACAGCGTCAGCCTCCTCCGTAATAACCACCGACCTGGACGGAGTAGACAGATTTATCCCTGCCCTGGAAAGAGCGTAATAGATCTTGGCGCGGACATTAGAGTCGGTCCGGCCCGGAGAGGAAAGGTCGGTAAGATAATAGCGGACTTCGTAAGTCACGCCATTCGTATGGAACTCCTTTATGGCGCAATATGGTGCAGGCAACGCCGCTACGCAGGCCGGCGGGTCTTCGCGCAAAGCCCCGCCCACCGCGTCCATGACCTCACCCGGGGCACGGTCGTAATAAACGCTGAAAGAGACCGCGCGGAAGCGGGTATTCTCCGCAGCGCGCCCCAGCACGGTAACGGGGCTCTTCATAAGTATGATGTTGGGGATCACCACCAGGTCGCCATCGAGCGTTTCTATCGTGGTCTGGCGCCAGCGGATCTCGCGCACCACCCCTTCGTACTTGTCTATACCTATCCAGTCTCCGGGCTTAAAAGAGTCTTCGAGGTGCAGCACCATGCCGCCGATCACATTGCCGAGCGTGTCCTGAAGCGAGAAAGCCACCACGCCGGTGACCAGCGCGGAAGTGGCCAGCACCCCGCTCAGGTCGGCGCCGGAAGCTGATACAACCGCAAGCCCCGCCAATATATAGGCGCCGGCCAGGATCAGGTCCTCGACGAACCTGGAAACCCCGGTCTTCAGTTTAGGCATGACTATTGAAAAGCCGAGGACCCCGGCCACGTTTATAGCCGCTACCACGGCGAGCAGGCGGGACATCAGCTCAACCAGTTTGGCAAGGCCTCCCGCGGCCACTCCCCCCCAGGAGTTTAACGGCCAGAATTCCCGCTAGCGAACCGACGGCCATAAAAACCGTTCCCCCCAGCCTTTTGCGCGAAGCCGGGCCGGAGAAGTAAAGCAGCGCGATAGAAACAAAAAGGACCGAATAAAACCCTATTATCCAGGAACCGAATAAAGCCGAGATATTTTGCATGCGTATATTGTAGAAAATACCAGCCCTCGCCCCAAACCCATACATATCCGTTCAGACGGACAGACCTGAGCGGGAAACGCTTCTTTGGGAATGGAAACGGAGCGAAGTTTATGCTAGGATGATAATAGAAACGTACGTTATAAACCACTAGGAGAATAAACGAATGAAAACCATAGCAGCATTAGCACTTGTAACCTGCCTCGGCGCGTTTGCCGCCGCGCAGACTAATCCCGCTTCAGCGCAGCCCCAGCAGGCCGTAACGGCCCCGGCGCAGCAGGCAGCCGTCCCCGCGACGCCCGCCCAGCCCGAGAATAAAGTGACCATGGAAGACCTGAAGAAGAAGCACATAGACTCCGTGGCCCAGCTCAAGAAAACCCATGTTGACGAAATGAAAGCTTTCAAAGAAACCCTTAAGGGCAAAAATCCTAAAGAGAAGAAAGCGGCCGTAGAGGCCAAGAAAGCGGAACAGAAAGCCGCCGTCAAAGAACTGGAAAAGACCAACAAGGCCGAAATGGAGCAGTTCAGGAAAGACCACCCCCGGACTCACAACAAAGACAAGAAGCACGAGGGCAAGAAAGAAGAAGCGAAGAAATAAGCACGCGCCCCGTACAGTAAAAAGCCCGGCCGGACAAAAGTCCGCCGGGTTTTTCATTTTATCCGCGATAACAGGAGGCGAACCTTAACGATATGCCAGCTGGCAAAGCAGGCCGAGCTGGACTACTCCTGTCAGAAAGCATGCGGCAAGGAAGAGCCGGTGCTTGCGCGTAGCTATACGCGCGCTGATAACTATCTGCCCCACTATGTCCTCGTAATAAGGCGTCGCCGTGACGCCTCCGCCGAGATATTTATCAAGGCGGATGACCAGTTCTATCTGGGGATACTTCGCGATATCATGAGCCGAGATCAGGCAATCTCCGTCATGCCTCTTATCCATACGCGGATCGATAAAAGGGATCTGCCGGACCGCTTCTATTATCGGCGAGAGAGCAAGAAGGCCTACAGGCAGCACCACCGCCAGCAGCGCCATAGCCGGGTAAGCGAGCGGCCCGCCGGGAACCACTATCTTGATGAGAACCATCTGGCCAGCGGCGAAAGCCGTGAGGGCGCCCAGCTTTATATCCGTCCATTCCACCGAACGGCGCACTTTCTCGTATATGATCCAGAGCCGCCGTTCCGGTTCCGGGTTCAGGTGCGAAGACACGCTCATTTCTGCCTCCTGGGATAACCTCGTGATCCTGTACGACCTGGTTTATTATAAATAAAAAGCCCCCGCTGCGGGGGCTTAATACACCATGATGGCCTATTTATTCACGGTTTTAGGCGGCGAGGCGAGCGTTACCCGTATCCAGAGAGCGAGGGGCGTCAGATCCTCGTCCTGCTTGACTTTGGAGCGCTGGCGCCCGCCCCCGCGGCGCCCGCCGCGCTTCATACTTAGGCCCGTAGAACCCGGATCCGATCCTTCGCCCTGAGAACCACCCTCCTGCCAGGTGTTGGAAGTCTTTCCAGTATGCGGAGGCGCTTCTCTGACCAGGGACGTTTCTATACCTACGCTGATCTTTTCCGGCAGGACCGCCCCAAAAAAATAGGACAAAGGGATCCGCGCCTCTAAGATACCGCGCTGCTGTACCGGCCCGACATCTATCTCCGCGGCTTCGGTATCCGAAGATGCCGTGAAGGCCGCAGTATCCAGCCCGACAAGTTCTACCTGCTGGGCCGCCCGTGACCACTGGCTCTCCGGCGCCGGAAGGCGGAAGCCCAAAATTTTCCCTTTCCCCGCGGACGAATCGAGCCAGATGGTGAAATTCTGGCCATAAGAGCCGGCCAGTTCGTCTTTCACGGATTTAGTATGCGGGGACAGCATGATGTAAAGATATTTAGGATCGTTGGCGAAAGCGTAGGCCAGACCGGAATCCTCGTCCCCCTCCCGCAAATGCCATTTTCTGGATACTGCCGTCCAACACGAAAGATTGCCCCGCCCAGCGGCTGTTGGTTTTAGGGCCCAGCCAGAAGGCGCGGCCCGGCACCGTCAGAAATAAAGCCGCCGCCGATAATATCCCTGCGCGGACTATTCTGTTTTTGTTCATAAAGCTCCCTGACTTGCGGCCGGGCCCTGCCGGCGCGCCGGTATGCCGTGCCAGCGCGTACCCGAAGCCAGGCTTTCCCCTTTCATAACAAGGGACAGGTCGCCCAAGGCCGAACCCTCGCCCATTTCCGTATCGTAAAGGACGGTGGACATGGTTCCCACGGCGCAGCGGCTGCCGATGCGCACCCCGCCCATTTTCATCACCCTGTCCTCGAAAAGATGGGTCTGTATGTTGGCGTTCTCGTTCAAAGAAACCTCGTCGCCGATCTCTATAAGTTCGAACTCCGTGAACCAGGTGGTGTCCAGGTAGCACCGTTTGCCGATCTTAACCCCGAAAGCGCGCAGTACCCCGGACAGGAAAGGGGTGCCGCGCAGCAGGTCCAGGAAGAAAAGCACGGCCAGGTTCTCGTAAACTCCGGTGACCAGTTCGCTGCGCCAGACGAAATCGCACCAGAGCGGCTTTCTGCCGGGAGAATAACGCCCTATCAAAAGTTTTTTCAGGGCCAGCGTAGCAGCCACGGCTAATATGCCCGCCGCTATATACAGGAACGGCAGCGCGAACAGCCATTCGCGAAGTTCTATATAGTCCTGCAGGATATCGGTAGCGTTTATTATAGCCGAGGCCAGCACCACGAAGATGGTAGAAGGCAGTATCACCCGGAAAAATTCTATAAACAGGCGCAGCGCTACAAGGCGGCGGGGCGGGTTATAGGTCTGCAGGTCTGTAAAGCCCTCCGGCTTCTGGCGGGCCGGCAGGTTGAAGGCAGGCGAGCCCAGCCAGGAGGTGCCGTCGGGGACTGGCGACGGGACGGCCGGCGGCGCCGAAAGCACGCCTATCAGAATATTGCTCCCGAGCGAGGCCCCGGCCGGGATGTAAGCGCTGTTGCCCAGGAAGGTCCGGTCCCCGACCTTTGTGGACCCTATGGTCAGCCACCCGTCCCTCACTGTGGGCGCGCCCACCGAGGCGTCGTCGGCCATAAAGCATTCCGCGCCGGCCTCCAGTAGGTCTGGGTGTATGAACCGTATGGTGGAGATCTCGGAACGCGGCCCCAGTTTCGCGCCGAGAGCCTTCAGCCAGGGCGGCAGGTAAAGCGTGGTGTAGAACGTGCCGATAACTTCCAGGCTGAGGCTCATCAGCTGGTCGAAGAACCACTTGCGGACGTAGAACGAGCGCGCCACCGGATAACGCCCTGCGCGCATGCGGCCCAGGAAGAGCCATTTTACCGCCCAGACTTCCGCGCACAGAAGCACTACGAAAGACAGCGACACCAGCGGCGCCACAACCATGAACGAAAAGCCCTCGTCCAGGTGCCCAAGGTGCGTTATCAGCATAAGCCCGGGGAAGATAGCGCCCAATGTTACAAGCGGGAACACGAACACCCCTGCCGTATGAGCAAGGACAGAAAGCGCGTTCCACGGCGGGCGCGGCGTTCCCGGCTCCAGCCTGCCCGAAGGCGCCGCCGGCGAACCGCGCCACAGCTCCCCGGCCGGAACGCGCGTTCCGTCCGGCAGCATGGAGAGGTCGTCAAGTCCGGCGCCGTCCTCTATCACGGCGCGGCTGCCCACAGAGCAGCGATTCCCGACCCAGCAGCCCCGCCCTATGGAGATCGGCGCTATTTTAAGCAGGCCGTCCTCTACGGTTACCCCGTCCACCGTAGTGTCCACACCTATACTGGAACCGTCGCCTATGCTGAACGCGTCGAACGAGGTAAGACCGTGCTCGCCTATAAATACGTCCTTTCCTATCTTCGCGCCCATCAGTCTGTAATAGGCGTTAAGCAGCGGCGTGCCGTCCAGGTAGGAAACCGGGGCTGCGCGCATGACGGCGCGCACGAACCAGAAGCGCAGGTAATACCAGCCCCAGAGAGGGTGCTCCCCCGGGCGTATACGCCCGAGCAGCAGCCATTTGAGCGCTATGGAAAATGCAAGCACTACCGGGGCCGTGACAAGGTACACCAAAAGCGCGAACACAAGGGCCTCTTTAACGGGCCAGTCCGCCACCACCAGATAGCCGTAGGCGAGGAAAGCGCCAAGCCACTGCCACGCGTACACCCCGGACAGGAAGACTATCGCCAGCGCCTGACCGGCCATACAGGCGCCGTAAACGGCCCTGGGAACGGAGTGGAACGGCCTGGGCTTTTCATCCGCAGCAGCGCCGCCGGCGGCCAGTGCGGCCAGCTTGGCTGCCGTCGGGTTGGCGTAAAGATCCGCCACCGAAATACCGCCAAACCCTGGCAAGCGCCTCAGTCTGGAAACGGCCAGCGCCGCCAGCATGGAATGCCCGCCGAGGTTCAGGAAAAAGTCGTCGTTTATGGAAATGCCGCTGCGCTCCAGCACCTCTTCCCAGACGGAAAGAACCGTGCCCTCGGCGGCGTTGCGCGGGGCTTCCTTCGCCCCCCCTTCCGCGCGCAGCGGTTCCTTAGGCGCCGGAAGGCGTTTGCGGTCTATCTTTTTCGACTGCGTAAGAGGCAGCGTCCCGACTTCGTCTAGGAAAGCCGGCACCATATAGGGCGGAAGCCTGGAGGAAAGGAATTCACTGATGGCCGCGCGGTCCGGCTTCTGTCCCGCGCGGGGCACCACGTAAGCGGCCAGTTGCTGCGTTTCGCGGTGCAGGGCTACGGCGGCGGCCAGCACGCCCCGGCACTGCATCAGGAGCGACTCTATCTCCGCCAGCTCTATGCGGTACCCGCGCAGCTTTACCTGTTCGTCGGAGCGGCCGAGATATTCTATTTCTCCGTCGGAGTTGAACCTGCCCAGGTCAGCCGTGCGGTAAAGCCGCTCCGGAGGGCCTCCGAGCTTATCGGCCAGCACGAATTTTTCTTTTTGAAGCTCAGGCCGGTTGAGATAGCCGCGCGCTACCCCTTCGCCGCCGATGCAGATCTCCCCCTCCGCTCCCGGGGGAACGGGTTGCAGGCGCTCGTCCAGCAGGTAAACCCTGTAATTGGCTATCGGGCGGCCTATAGTAACCGGGCGCCCGGGCTCAAGAACCGCAGAAGTTGCGATTACGGTGGCCTCAGTAGGCCCATAGGTATTAAAAACCGTGCGGCCGGTCCGGCACCAGCGCTTCGCTATGTCCGGCGGGCAGGTTTCCCCGCCGAGGATAAGCAGCCGCAAGGCCGGGATATCCCCCTCGAGCATCAGAAGGAAGGTCGGCACGCAGGAAAGTACCGTTACGCCAAGGCCTGCCAGTATGGCCGGGAACTCGTGGCCGGAGCGCATTATTTCTTTTGTACCGGTCACCAGGGCCGCGCCGTGGAAGAAGGCCATCCAGATCTCCTCCACGGAAGCGTCGAAAGCCACAGAGGCCACCTGGAAAACGCGATCGTCCCGGTTCACGCCGTAAAGCGCGGATTCGGCGCGGACAAGGTTAGTGGCGTTGCGGTGCTCTATCTGGACGCCCTTGGGCCTGCCGGTGGTGCCGGAAGTATAGATCAGGTAGCAAAGGTTTTCCCGCGCCGCACCCGTCTCCCCCCGCGGCACACGCGCGGCGGGCATGGCGGCTATTTCTTCCCGGTCCGAGTCCAGCTTTACCACCTTGACGCCGGCAGGCAGGACATGCTCAAGCAGCGAGGCCATCTCGGACAGGGTAATAAGACATTTCGCTCCGCAGTCTTCCAATATGAAGGCTATTCGGTCGGCGGGGGTTTCCGGGTCCAGCGGCACATAGGAGGCCCCGGCCTTCAGAACACCCAGGATAGCTGTGTAGACTTGTTCCGAACGAGGCAGAAAGATCGCTACACGGTCTTCTTTAGCGGCGCCTAGCCGGCGGAGATAGCGGGCAAGCCTGTTGGCGCGCTCATCCAGCTCGCGGTACGTCAGCCTGGCCCCGCCGCAAAGCACGGCCAGGCGTTCCGGGCCTTTGTCCGCAGAGGTCTCGAACAGTTCGTGCAGCAGCTCGTCCCGCGCCAGTGAAGGGTCGTATTCCGGCCCGCTCCACGATCCCAGGAGCAGGCCGAACTGTTCGGGGGTTATAGTCGTTTTATTTCCGTCTGGTAATGTCATCGTAAAAAAGCGTTCCTGGGCGGCAAATATAAGTTCTCCGCCTTGCGCGGGCAGCGGGCCCGCGACCTGTCAATTATATAACGTATTTATCGGAGTGTTTATTGCCTACCCGAATTCATCACGGGCTGCTTGCCTTTAAAAGGAAGGGCCCCGTGAAGGGGCCTTGCCTCACAACTCTGGTCCCCCCGCCCTATTTAAGGCGCGGCATGTTAGCAGGCGAAGGCTGTATCTCCAGCGGCTCCAGCTTCCTTCCCGACGGCAGAGTAAGCAACCCCTGCGCGGCTACGGGAACGCACAGCGCGTTGGAATAGGTGGTGTGAACGGTCTGAAAAATGCGCTTCGAAACGCACATATAGCTCCAGCAGGCCTTGGTAGCGGGATCGGCCTGCACGCAGGGATACCAGTCGCAGACCTCGCTGGAATCCGTGTCTGGTTCGTCCGGAACCCCGGCCTTGAAGACGGCCTTTTTGCCGCAGTTGGCCACCCGGGTGCAGCCGGTTGTATTGGCGTCGATATATTTGCTGGTCTGCGTTTTGCTGCAGGTCCACATTACGCAGTCGCCGTTAGACTGCTGGACGCAATCGAACTGGGTGCAGACCGTGGTGATGACGGTGGTCGTGGCGATATCCACACAGCCCTGGTTGCAGAACGCCGGGGCCGACGCCGAAACCGCCAGCGCGCAGGCTAAAAATAGTTTCCTCATTTCTTCTCCCCTCCGTTTTCGGGCGCCGCGCAGCCTTCAACGGCGAAGCCTCGCTTGCGCAAACCCGCGCAGATGCGGGAAGCGGCCACAGACCGGGAATATTCCTTGTCGGTATTGAGCTTGAAGAACTGCTCGAGATCTTCGGCGGCGCCGGCGTAGTCGTCTTTCTTGAAATAAGCCACGGCGCGCGAGTGGTAGAGCGGGGCCACACCCCCGGCTTTTATCGCCCGGGAAAAATCCTCAATCGCCTGGTCGTACTTATGCTGGCTTAGATACAGCTGCCCCCGGTGGCGCAGCAGCTCGGCCTCCGGTGCTATGGCGATGGCTGCCGTCAGATCCGCCTCCGCCTCGGCTTTTTCTCCGGTGATAACCTCGGCCTGTGCCTTGTAGAAGTAAGCCTCGGTGGATTTGTATATTTCAAGCTCGCTGGAGAAAATATGCGCCGCTATTTTGGGATGGGAGTAGATCAGTTCGTGTATCTCCGCATCCAACGCCCCGATCAGAGGGATCGGGGCTCTCTTGTGCAGCATGTTGTGATATTCTATAGAGAGGGTTATGGCTTTTGTCCTGAACTGGCCCGCTTCCTCCGGTGTGGAGCCGCGCTTTTTGGCAAACTCGTCGTGCAGCTGCGCTTTGAGGTCGCGCACTTTTTCTATCAGGAGCGGGTCGCGCTCGGCGCCGGACGGCTCCGCGATAGTTTGGGCGGAAGGGGCTACATCTCCGGAGGCCGGCTGCTGCGCGAAAACCCAGACGCCCGCAGCCAGCCAACCGAACAGCGCCGCAAAAACCGCGTATTTTGTCTTCATGGCCATATTATATAGCTTTTTACCCGGCTGGCGACACAACCTCCCAGGCCCCAACGACAATCCCCCCATGGTTCTGGGAATGGTTCTGGGAATTGACAAATTATAACCAATAAACGATAATTAAATTGACAATATAGGTATAAAGCAAAAGAATCGCTGGCATTTACAAAACCATGATCTTACTGAAAAACCCGGTTATCATAACAATGGACGGCGGCCGCAGCATATTGCGCGGCAGATCTATATTGATCGACGGCGACAAAATAGCCAGGATCGCTGAAGAAAGCGTCATACGCAAAAGTTTCGGCCTGCGGCGCTGCAAGGTGATCGACTGCCGCGGCCGCGTGGTTATCCCCGGCCTGATAAATTCCCACACCCACGTGGCGATGTCGTTCTTCAAAGGCCTGGGCCACGCCGACTGGCAGCACATTTACGAACTGATGTTCCCTATCGAACGCCAGCTCACCGGGAAGGATGTCTACCAGTTAGCCCGGCTGGGCATCCTTGAAATGATAAAGGGCGGGACCACCTGCTTCGCAGACCACTATTATTTTATCCGCGATATCGCGGCAGCCGCCGAGGAATTCGGCATGCGGGCGGTTTTAGGGCATACCCTGATGGACATAAAAGGCCCCCACCGCGGGCCTAAAGAGTTCGCCCAGGCAATGTCTTTTGCCGAAGATTACGCCGGCAACGGTTTAATAACGCCCTGCCTTGCCCCCCACGCCACGGAAACCGTCTCGCCGCGGTACCTGAAAAAGATCATTGAGACCGCGCAAAAAAAGAACGCTCTTATCCACATGCACGTGGCCCAGACGGAATCAGAATACAACTATATCCGCAAAACCTATGGCTGCACCCCGGTTAAGTATCTGCTGGATTCGGGCGCGTTCCAGGGAAAGTTCCTAGGAGCGCACTGCATTTACCTTACGCGGGCGGACGTGCGCATACTGGCCAAGAACAATGTCAGCGTCGCATTCACACCTTCTTCGGAAATAGTTTTCGAGAAACTCCCCCCCATAAAGGACATGCAGGAATGCGGCGTGAACATCGCCCTGGGAACGGACTGCGTCGGCACCGCGGACCTGATGAGCCCGCTGCACGAGATGAAAAAAGCTTTTTACGCTATCGTCCAGGAATATGGGCCGCGCTACCCGGTGCAGCCGATGCAGATGCTTGAGATGTTCACTATCAACGCCGCCAAAGCCCTTGGCCTGGACGACCGCATAGGGTCCATAGAAGAGAACAAACTTGCCGACCTGGTGATCCTGAACACCAGCGATCCCGCCTTCACTCCCATCCACGACATCGCCGCAAACACCGTTTTGTGCGCGCACGACGGCATGATAGAGCACGTTATTATAAACGGGAAGATCATGCTGGCCGACCACAAGCTCGCCGCGGTAGACGAGGACGAGGTGATGCGCTCCGCCGTGAACTGCAGCAACAGCCTGATAAACAAACTGCCGCGCAAGTACGCCCACCTGAAACAATAAGCCGGTCCGGTCAGGACAGCCAGCTCTCGGTCAGCCTGACGCTTTTGGCGGAACAATTGATTTCGGCTTTTATTCCCAAAGGGAGTACCACCTGCGGATCGGTATGCCCGATGTCGAAGTTAGCCACTATCGGCAGGTCCGGCCGGCCGAATTCCTCCCCCGCCACGCGGAGCAGGGCGGCCTCCAGGTTCGTTTTTTCCTCGTCCGAATAGCGCATAGGCCGGGAAAATATCAGGCCGTTTATCCTCTCGAAGACCCCGAGCATGCCGTAATTGCGCAGCACCTGGTCTATATACCAGAGCGGCGGCTTATCCTCGGAAGTCTCCAGGAAAAAGATCTTGCCTTTCCAGAATTCCCGCGCCGGCCAGAATTCCGTCCCCTTCAGCATTTCGAGGACCTCCACGCAGCCGCCGAACAATTTACCCGAAACGGTCCCCGTTCCCTGAAGCCAGCGCCAGCCCTCGCTCGCGCGCAGAGGATTCACCTTTCCGAGGTTCGCCTCATTTCCCCAATCCGGATAGCCTTCGCAGTACTCTTTGTAAGGGGAATAAGCGTATCCGTCTTCCGGCTCGAACAGCATTTTCCGCACGTGCTCCTGAAAACCTGCGGGCAGGCTTTCCGCCTGGGAGAGACCGCCCATAACCGATGGCCCGTAAAAACTTGCCACCCCCTGCAGGTTCAGAAAGACGTGCAGCGTTGTAGTATCCGAATATCCCATAAGTATTTTGGGATTACCCGACACGACCCGTTTATCTAGGAAAGGCAGTATCCTGACGGAATCGTTGCCGCCGATGGAGGCTATGACCGCCTTTATTTCAGGATCGGAAAAAGCGGCGTTAATGTCCTCCGCGCGGAACCGCGGATTCGCCCGCAGGAACGCGGCGTCGCGCCTGGCCGACGGGAACTCCTTTATTTTAAGGCCCCAGCCGCGAAGGACTTTAAGACCGTTCTCGTAGACGCGCGGGAAGCGGGATGGCCCTCCCCACGAGGGAGACACTACGGCTACGGTATCTCCGCGTTTAAGTCTTTCAGGTTTTTTATATTGCATATAAGCTCGGTTTGTCAGGCTATTTTACAGCTACGAAGTAAACCCGGGTAGAAGAGTCCATAATCTCCCGCGTTTTCCCCTCTATACTCATCATTTTGTACTCTGAAAACCCCGCGGCTTTAAGATTCAGGCCGATATCGCCCAGATCGTACATTTTCTGCTCATGAACTTCTTTTGCCCGGTCGGCGCCGGACACGATATCGATCTCAAGCCTTTTAATATTTGAGGTTTGGTCGTAATGCGGGACCATCTCCAGCCGGACATCTTCAAACTCTTTTTTAAAAGGATTCACATAGTTCTGCGCTTGATATTTCGTCACCACATCGAAGGCGAAAACTCCGTTTTCCCTTAGGATAGCGTGAACGTTCTTAAACAGCCTTTCAATACCCTCTATATCCATAACATAATTTACGCTGTCAAAATTAGAGGTGACGAGTTCAAATTCTCCTTCGATATGGAAATCTGCCATGTCTTTCTGGCATAGAACGCATGGGATGCCGGCAGCCTTGAATTTTTGTCCCGCACGCTCCAGCATCCCGGAGGAAATGTCCAGCCCGGTTATCTCCCATCCGCGTTCATGCATGCCAGCCAGAAAAGAGCCAGTCCCGCACCCGAGATCCAGGACCCGCGGCTTAGTCCCGATCTTGTTTTTTCCGGCAAATATCTCGTCTATCAGCCCCCAATACTTATTGGGAGTGTGGATCCGGTCATAGACCATAGAAAACTTTTTATATATTTCATCCATAGCAACAATAATCCTCGGCCCGCAGGGAACTGCTCCAACTATACCAAACAAAAAAGAGCCCGGCAAAACACTGCACCTGAATTTTTTATATACAATACCTTAACACAGCTAGCCGGCGCCCAAAGCGCAGGCGCGGGGGACCCAACTCCCCGGCATATCCGGGGACGGGGCGCAGATAACAGCAAACCCGTTGTCAGGTCACTTTCAAGACCCAGCCCGTCAGCTAACCTCGCAGGCATTTGGAAGGGTGATCCAGCCGATCAGCTTCATTACTTGATTGACGGGTCTCCCGGAAGAGACTGTAACGAACTTATAAAAGCGTCGCCGCTTTCGCATGTTCATATGGACTTTTCACTTGCGAGGAGACCTATGCACAGTTGTATGCCGTCTAAATACAAGCAGATCCTAGTCCTGAGCACCGCCATGCTCACCTTCATCTCATTCTGGAGAGCCTCCGCCGTGGTCCTCTGCGACATGGGCTCGAGCGCCTATTACTCCGGCGGCATAGCCATGCACGCCTCCGGCCCGGCCTTCCCATGGTACGTGCTGGCGGTTATGGTATTCGCGGGACTTATGCTGATGGTCTACGTGGAATCCTGCGACATGTTCGTGCGCGGCGGGGTCTACAAAGTGGTGAAAGTAGCCATGGGCCCCTCGATGGCGAAGATTTCCGTTTCCGCCCTTATTTTCGACTACATGGTGACCGGGCCCATAAGTTCGGTGAGCGCCGGGCTTTACGTTTAAAGCCTGCTGGCCAGCGTCCTGCCGCTGCTGCGCGTAAATTGGCGCGTGTCCCCCCAGCTTTTTTCCGTCTTCTTCGCCGTGGCCGTTACAGCGTATTTCTGGCGTGAGAACATTAAGGGGATAGAGGAATCCAGCGACAAGAATTTAAAGATCATGGGCTTCGTCACCGTGGTCGGCGCGGTGCTGATAGCCTGGGCGCTGGTAACGGTCTATATCCGGGGCTTTAAAGTTCCGCCTTTCGACCTTCAATTAACAAAAGCATCCCTGGGCTGGATGACGAATTTCCCGTACCTACAGACCATTGGCCTGGTCGGGATCTTCATGGCCTTCGGGCATTCCATCCTGGCCCTGAGCGGGCTAGAAACCCTGGCGCAGGTCTACCGGGAGATAGAGGATCCGAAGATAATAAACCTAAAGAGGGCCGCATTAGCGATATTCCTGTTCAGCCTCGTATTCAACGGCGGACTAACTTTCCTCGCCTCTTCCATAATCCCCCCCGACCTTATAGGGACCAAGTACCTGGACAACCTTCTCAGCGGCCTGGCGCGGCAGGCTTTCGTGGTGGCATCCGGCAGCCTTATGCTGGTGGGCCGCGGTCAACACGTCTATGGTGGGCGCTAACGGGGTGCTGAACCGCGTGGCCGAGGACGGCATACTGCACGACTGGTTCCGGCGTCTGCACCACAAATACTGCACCACCTGCCGCATAATGAACCTGGTGGCCATTATCCAGATAGCGGTCATCATACTTTCGCGCGGGGACATTTATCTTATCGGCGAAGCCTACGCCTTCGGCGTGCTCTGGAGCCTTGTTTTTATGACGCTCTCCCTTATACTTCTCCGTTTCCGGGAAGATATGCCCAGGGATTGGATGTTCCCTTTGAACATCAGGACGGGGAAATACGATTTTCCCGTAGGCATGTACCTTGTGCTGGTCGTCCTGATAACCGCCAGCGTAACGAACCTGATGACCAAGAAGATAGCCACCGTCTCCGGCCTGATCTTCACCGCCGTGTTCTACGCCATCTTCCAGATCTCCGAGAACATGAGCAGGAAGAAAGCGCAGCTCTACCTGCAGGACTACGATTCGGAAGAGAAAATGAACATCCGCAAGGAATCGGACATCAGCCGGATCGTTCCGGAACTATCGAAGCCGAACAGGATACTGGTGCCGGTCCGAAATCCCAACGATCTGCTGCATCTCAAGCACGTGCTAGAGACCGCGGACTACGAGACCACGGACATTATCGTACTGTCCGCCAAGATAGCCAAGGGGTTGCAGCTAGAAGGAGAGACGGGCGAGATCATGCCAGAGGACAAAGATCTTTTTACTTGCGTGGTCCTGATAGCCGAAGGCTACGGCAAGACGCTGAAGCCGCTGATGGTATTTTCCAACGATCCTTTTTATTCGATAGCGCAGGTGGCCCAGGCCACCGGCGTGTCGGAGATAGTAATGGGGGTTTCAGGCTCTACCGGCGCCGAAGTGCAGCTTGAGCGCCTCGCCATGGCCTGGGGGCATGCTGAAAAATGAAGACAGCGCGCGCGCCGTAACGGCCAAAGTGGTATGGGAAGGGCGGGAGCTATCGTATAAGCTGCTATAGCCGAGGCCTATTTATCTACCGTCGATATGGCTTCTATCTTGGCCCAGTCGATGTAGGCGTGGCTGCCCTGGCCCCTGTTAACTATCAGGCATTCCTCGGTATCGGTTATTGACTCGGCCCTGAGCGCGCCGCCAGGAGTGAGCGCTCTGATCAGAATTACAAATTGCTGATCTTCGAGTTTGTAGGTAGACTCTCCCGGTTTGGAATACTTGCTGTCCGGGTCCAGTATGAACCGTTTTTTGAACAAATTCAGCCACGCTATTCTATCCATAGTTTTACCCTTTAAGTGCCCTTCCGCCTGGAAACTTGTACTGTTCAGTTGTTAAATGGTGTAAGTAACTTCCAAACCGACTAGCTTTCAATAGAATGCTGGAATATTGGAGCAAATAGCCCGAGGACAATTGACACAGTTAAAACTACAATACCTGCCACACTCGCAGAATACCAAGAAAGCTGGGTAAAAGGATTAGTCGGGAGAGTAAATGCCCAGGCAACGTAGGCAAATGCCGCCGCAAACATTTCCCAAAGCGGCCATTGCTTGGGTTTCCAGGGGATATTCTTGTTGGCGGCCTTTATTTTCCCTGCAAAGACCAGCCATACTACTGCTGGAGTTGCAAACAAAAACACGTTAAAGATGAACCACCCATTTCGTATGTCTTGACCCGACTGATGTAGCGCGGCTAAAACAGCAACATAAAGAGTTAGGATTTCCGTTGGGATATATGCCGCAACTACCTGCAGGGCATTCGTCGCATTACCAGCAGCTTTGGCGACAGAATTGGTAGCCGCAGGCGCAGCGTCTTCAAGAACATTCAGAAGCTCATGACCTATGATATTTGGGATGCTACTAGGAGGGGTTGATGCAGCCTTTGCTATATGGCCCAAATTCTTAGAAACCTTACCGGCCGGCGCAAAGTCAGTGCGCCGTGAAATTGCTACATTTGACATAGAACTTATACTCATGATTTACCCTCCTAGGATTAAGCTTCTTACATAAACATATTTACTGACACACCCCTAAGCCAATAGCGCATCTGCTTGCATTCTATAAAGGAACTTGGTTAGTCATATCTTTTAATGGATATACTGCCCAGGTTAGCAGAAACGCCCCCCCGCAAAACACCAACAACACCGCCTCCGCATGCAAAAAAGGCGCAAAAACATTTGAACCTCCAGAAAGATATATCGAAAACAGCAATCAAGAAAAAAACAAGCAATTGTTTAATAATATAACCTCAACTATCACATCCTAGGCTGTAACAATAATATACCAAACATAAAGGCCCCGGCAAAATTGTCAGGGCCTTTAGGAAATTTTCTCCCCCAACGGAACACAGCGGGGTAACTATTTAACTATTATTAGAGATATTCGGCCAGGATAGGCGAGAATTAAAGTCGCTATAGTTATACAGAAAGCGTCTTAACTATCCTTTCCACAAGTTGCAACAGATCTTTACTGCTGTTTTTGCACGCATCGCCAGACTGTATTGAGCTGGCGGCTGTCCAACACGATGGAGAGCGATTTCTGCGTGGAGGCGCTTGAAGAAAGCCTGGCGCTGTATGGGAAGCCTGAAGTATTCAACAGCGACCAGGGCAGTCAGTTTACGAGCGAGAGTTTTACAAAAGTACTCATTGATGAAAAAAGTGTTAAAATCAGTATGAACGGTCGCGGAAGGGCTTACGACAATATTTTCGTGGAACGGTTGTGGCGGTCTGTGAAGTACGAAGATATATTCTTGCATCAGTACCAGAATATCCCAGAATGCAAGGTAGGCTTAGGCAAGTACTTCAGGTTTTATGACATGGAGCGGCTGCATCAGGCGCTGGACTATAAAACCCCACGGGAAGTATATTTGGAAGGAATGAAGAAGCGCGGCGTCAGCAGCAGGGATAGCAAAGCAGTCCACCTTAAGAAGTGCCTGCAACTGGTCTAGTCTATCCCGACCACCTCAGAGGAAAGCAATATAGATCCGTCCTGGCTGACCGCCTCCAACACCGCTGGAAAGTCTAACTTATGGCTGACCTCCTCCCTGCTGGTCCATCTCTATTTTTGCTAGAGAGTAAATGGTACCGTCAGCGGCCTGATAATGTTCGATAATCTGTGCCATGGAAATTTCCCCGCTTTTAAAGGTAGTCCGGATACGTTCCACCCTCTCATCGCCCTCCGCAGTGTGAGTAGTGGTCCGGGTGCTTTTTGTTGAAGTGCTAAAACCATTCTGAATATCAGTCCTGGCCCGGTTATCAGCCGTGTCACGCCTTAAATACTCATCGCTGATAGTTGGTGGAGCACTCCCCACCCCATAAAACGCATGTGTGCCGCTATTCTTAAAAGCCCCGCCACCCTTAAGAACCCATTCAGGGGCGGCCTTGTTTTTTGAGGACGCCGTGTAATCCTTTTTTAATTCGCCTTTTCTCTTATTTCGGGTCCGACGTTGTTCTTTGCTTTCGGCCAATTTATCTTTACAGGCCCGGGAAAGTTCAGCTTGGTGATTCTTCAGACAGGCTTTATCGTCGCCGCCGTCTTTCACATTCTTACAGAATTTGTCCCTATCAGCCATGCAGGGATTTTTCCTCCCTACGTTTTTTTGCGTATCTTTTTTTATGAGAGTATTATCTGCAGCCACCGGAACAGGCTGTGCCGTGGCAAAAGCCGGTAACAATA
Source organism: uncultured Elusimicrobia bacterium (assembly GCA_903917735.1). GTDB lineage: Bacteria > Elusimicrobiota > Elusimicrobia > Elusimicrobiales > UBA9959 > UBA9959. The sequence continues at coordinate 136,533 of CAIXBR010000093.1, forward strand.
AAGCAAAAGCAAGTATAAGTGATTTTGACCTTTTCATTACAACTTCTCCGTATTCAGACCGTTTCGCCGCCTTTTTTCTCGCTAACTGATATCTTCGGCATAAGTTCAGCCCTGCGTCCCTGTTTACACAATACTCTTTCCGGGTTTTTATCACAATATGGAATTATACGCGTGGCTATAGGTAGTATTCATATAATTACCGGATTTCTTGCGTGGGGATTTTGTAGTAGGATTCAGCCCCGCATGTGCTTTACTTTACCCCGTTTACAGGTCTTGTTTTCTGAGAACGTCAGTTTATTCGGAGAGGCTTAGCGATAAGTGTTCCGCCCTAGATCTTTGATATATTGCGCCCAGAGCGGCGCCGGATTATGTCGTTGCGCGCAGACGCATGTGCACGATTTCCGACGGCACCCCCAAACGCATCGGCGGCCCCCACGTTCCCGTGCCGCGCGAGACGTAGAAGTGGCTCGCACCGATCTGGTAGTGCCCTGCGTTGTATGGATAGAACAAGCGGCTGAGCCAGGACACCGGCCAGAATTGGCCGCCGTGAGTATGGCCGGACAGGACCAGGCCGACACCCATCTCGGCGAGGCGAGGATAGCCCAGCGGCTGGTGGAAAAGAACGATAGAGGGGCTCTGCCGCGTCTCGGAGCCGATCACCTGTTCAAAGCACGCTGTCCGACTCCCCTGGGTGCGCGCTACGGCAGGATCATCATCGATGCCATAGACCTCGATCGCTCCGGCCACAGTTACCCTCTCGTTGCGCAGGAAGCGGATGCCGCCCTCCCAGTGCTCCCCCGCGTCTACGCCCGCAAAGAAATCGTGGTTTCCCGGAACAGCCAACACGCCGTGCCGCGCCCGAAGGTTCCCGAGCAACAGCATGGCCTCGGTCAGATGCGCGGGCTTCTCGTCGGCCAGGTCACCGGTGATCACCACGAGGTCCGGCGCAAGCGTGTTCACGCGCTCTACGATCCGGCGCAGGCGCCTGTTGCTGGTAAACGGCCCTACGTGCACATCACTGAGTTGTACCAGGGAGAAACCGTCGAGCGCGGGCGGGAGATGGGCGAGAGCGATTTCGACATTTGTGGTTCGGGGCATCGCCTGTGCCTTCGAGAAACCGATCACAACGAGCACCGCCGTGGTCGCCAGCACCAGCGCAACTCCGGCGTGCGCCGGCGACAAGCCGGGCAGTACAGGGTTTGGCAGGCCGAGTCCCGCAATCCCCAAGATGGCCACCAACCCCTGGAGTGCGATAGTGGTCAGAAACGCATACAGCGCGAAGCCCATCCACACCATCACCACCCAACAGACCAGCACGGGAGCACGCCAAACGTTGGTCCGCGCCAGAATCCGCAGCAGCGGAAAAGAAATAGCCCCGCATACCATCACCCCCCGCAGCGCCCAGATCCCGGGCCAGGAGCACAGATCGAGCGCCGACAGCAGACGAGCATAAAGATAATAGTGCATGCCGCCGAACACTGCCAGCATCACCGCAATCACGGCCAATATCCGGAACCGGGAGCGGATGGAACGCGAAATTATACCACCTCGACTTGCAGAATTGCCAGTGGAGACACCTGCCGGGTCCGAGCTGTCATATATTGCCATTACGCAGTCCTAGGAACATTTACGCCGAAACTCGTAGAGCACACGCACTAACGTGTCCACTTCGGCGCGGGTGTTATACGGCTGCACCGAGATACGCACGAAGCGTTTATCCCCAAAGCCGGTCACCGGAACTTCTATACGCCACTCACGAAACAGCCATTTACCCAGCTGCTCGGCACCTTCCGGAGGTACCGGGATGGCCAGCATCTGCAGCCGCGGCACCCCGCCGGCTATAGGGGACAGCCCGTTGTCGGCCAGTATGCGGCTCTGCGCCTGCGCCACAAGCGCGCGACAGCCCTTCTGGAGCACCGACCAGTTATATTTGCGCATGAACCTTATCGCGGCCGGCACAGCCAAGAATGCCGCTATGTCGCGCGTGCCCTGCCACTGGTGCCTGCGTTCGAAAGTGCCAGTCCCAGCGTAGGCCTCTTGATCGGAGTTAGCGTCCGTGCGTTCGCTATAGCCCCAACTGGTCACAAGCCCGTGCACCATCCCCTGCGCCTTCTCCCGCGCGTAGAAGAAAGCGCTGCCCTTGGGAGCCATCAGCCACTTATGGCAGTTGCCCACATAGAAATCCGCGCCCAGGCGGCGCAGGTTCAGGTCTATCTGCCCCGGCGCGTGCGCCCCGTCTATAAACGTGAGTATGCCGGCCCTGAGGGCTCTGGCGCACAGTTCTGTAGCCGGAAACAGCAGCGCCGTAGCAGACGTGATATGGCTGAAGAAGATCAGCCGCGTGCGCGGCGTGACTTTCTCCCAAACAGTATCCACGAAGGAGGCGGGGTCAAACGGCAACGATATGGCCGCTTTTACGTATCTGGCCCCGCGCTCGCGGCAGGCCAGTTGCCAGGCATTGTCACAGGCGCCGTACTCGTGGTCAGTCGAGAGTACTTCGTCGCCGGGCTTCAGCGCAAGCGACTTGGCAACCGCGTTAACTCCGGTAGTAGAATTCGGGACGAACACCAGGTCCTGCGGCCTTGCGCCGAGGAATTCCGCCAGCTCCATGCGGGCGTTCCAAAGCAGCTCGCCGGAGCGGCGGCCGAGGAACTCCACAGGGTTACGCTCCAGCTCCAACTGCCAGCGCTGGTAGTCCTCGAACACCTCGCGCGGGCAGGCGCCGAAAGAGCCGTGATTTAGAAATATCACGTCAGGGGACAGCAGGAACATGCGTCTTATGCATGAAGCGGTGATGGGCATGAAGATATTTTACCAATTCCGCGATTTGCAGAAGGTATTTCAACTTGTCGTTTCAACTTGTCGTAATTATAGGGAGAAGGTCAGAACCTGTAGGGGGAAAGTGAGGAAAAGAAGAAATCCGGCTCCCCCAAAGGAACACAGCGGGGAACTATTTAACTATTATTAGAGATATTCGGCCAGGATAGGCGAGAATTAAAGTAACTATAGTTATACGGAAAGCGTCTTAACTAGCCTTTCTACAAGTTGCAACAGATCTTTACTGCTATTTTTACACGCATCGTCAGACAGCAAAGTTGTGATTATAGGCTTTATTTTCGTGCCGGTCGGGCCTGCGGTTACTGTGAGGAAAAGACGTTTTCTTGGGTCGAATGCCATACCATCTTTTAACGCGGCGCTCATAAGCGCCAGAGAGACTATCTCTACTTTAAATTTAGAAATGCTCAAGAGATCCCCATCCATAAGACAGCATCTTAGTGCATTACTTCGCCTGCGAAGCATATCCATTTTTATCTTGAATCGTCTAATTCTAACAGCCTGCCTTTTGAATGGTTTTATAAAACAGGAGAAAGCTCTACCTGGGTCTTTCAAGGGTATTCCGCCGGCATACGTATAAAAAGCCAAGTCATTTAATTCTGAAAGCTGGTGGGTTATATCACCATAGGTAATCCCATAATAATGGAGTTGGGGTCGCCTCAGGAAACGGAAAAAATCGTACGCTAAGCCTCCTGGCTCCAACGTAGTACTGCAATCATGCTCCCATGTCGATATAGGGTATACCCTAATGCCACGTCAGGGGAGTTGCCTGTATCGTGTCAGATTAAAGTGTAAACCATCATCTGTCAGAACTTATAGACTTATCCCTGACATTTCAGGTACAGCCTAACCTTTAGTGTACGATTTTTTTCCGTTTCCTGCGGCGACCCCGAGGATGCGTCAGGACAGCGTTTTCTCGACGGGGCGGCACATGGACACCCCCCGTTTTACGACGAGCGCCTTGACGCTTAGGTCTGAGGAAACGGCCCTTCGCGGCCAGCCGCGCCGCCTTCCCCGCTTGCGCGGTAA
>CAIXBR010000094.1 GCA_903917735.1 uncultured Elusimicrobia bacterium
AAGGGCGACCGCTACCGTGTGTTGCGGGTCACGGGACATCAGCAATAGAAAGTGTTTTACGAAAAAAGTGGGACAGAATGATAAAAATATCAGCGGAGCAAAAATAAAATTATATTAAGCTCCCCCGCAAATTAAAACAGGAGGTTTTCAGCGGAATCATTGCTTCGTATAAGTCGCCTTTCGTGTCCGGCTGGTATTGTTCATCCGGCGGGCCACAGGCTTTGGACGCCGGCATAAATACCGGGAATCCGGCAGGAAGGCCAAAGTAGATTAGCCGGTTTTCGCCGTTTTTTTGCAAATTAAACTTTTATGCGGGCTGTCCGCTTGCGTCGGGTATTTGCGAACAGGGTTTTGGGGGCTGGACGAGTTCTTGTAAATTCCGCACGCTGATCAAAATGCTTTAGCCTTAATTCCCCGGTTGATGAATGCCCGTCAGGCAAGGTATATTTTTTTTAGGTTTGAGTGAGAGAAGGGATTGACAAAGGTTCCTGTCTCTCGGACCCAATATGCGTATGGTCTGGTTAGCAGCTTGGCGCTGCCGGGTTACGCGATGCACTATATAGACCACAGTGCTTAAAACCGCCAGCACTCCCAGAATTTGTCCAAAGGTTGTTTTCATTAACCCTCCTCCTCAATATCCTGGGAAATTTCTGTAGGGATATCGTTTTCCGTGTTGACATGGGCCAGCGTGTCTAAGATGACCTCAAGGGTGCCGCCCGCGCCTTCCTTATAAATAAGCCTGCGGATAATCTCCGGCAGACGGGCGGATATTTTTCTGGTGTTGACCAATCGCAGGAACATCTGCAACATCATGCGCGTACGCTCTTCGGTCTTTAAATATCCAAGGAGAAAGAGGATGCCCTTATCATGGCGCTTTTCTTCCTGGATGGCTGCAGGATCCAAAACGGCGATCAGCGGATCCGCCCCGATCAAGTGGGCGTGGTTCTGAATAAATTTTTCTGATTGCTCATGACTCAGGATAACGAGATCATGGCGCATGAGATAACGGGCAAGCAAACTCCGGGCGTTCTCAAAGGCCCTATGGGCGGGTGAATCCCAGCCGGAATCAATAAAGTAAATCTTAAATCGCTTATGATGGCTCGTCGTCTTTCCGGGAGATCTGGTTTTCATAGTTCAGGGTTTTCAAACGGGGTATGTCCGGCATATTGATCAGGAATGAAGCCGCTTCGATCGATGCTTACGGAATACCGCAACGGCATACTCAATGCTGAATTCCCCCCTCTCTTTTAACTTTTGCTCTGCAGGAAACATGGTGTACAAAGGTCTATCTGCAGTGCTGCGGCTGTTTGCAGCATTACAGATAGACCACGTTGAGCGAAGTGGCTCTGCTGCTTAAGGGAATTATATCAGAATCAAGGGGACTGCTACACAGAACTCCGGCGGCTATGTGGATTGTAAAGTATTCGGAGGCTTAAAGCCATGCCGCATCAAGAGTTATGCTCATCAAGCGGCCAAGCGCTATGCGCCTAATACGGCCATAAGCGGGGGGTTCTGTGAAATATTGCTTAGTTCCTCCGCGCCCGGCAGTAGCTTGGCACGCGGGCGGCAGCGGGCAGGTCTTCTAAGTCTATTTCTGGTACTCCATGGCCAGCATGAACAGGCGTATCGGCAGCGGCACGTCCTGCGGCATTACCATGACAACGCCACTGGGCATTATCATGTCTAAGGGCCTTATATTCCCTACGGCCTGGCCGCACTTCCTGATCGTAAAAACTTTCCTCGAGCCAAAATACTTTCGGAGATCCACACAAAATTCTCTTACGCCGCCTACGGCATAATAGGTTTCCCTGAAGGACCGGCTGTAAGTGCAGAGCGGCGCCGCCCCGCCGCCGGCCTCGGTCCGCAGGGTTACCACGCGGAACCAGGCCCAGTTATTCAGCACATCGGCCCGGTATACTGGCCCGTCCGTTACACGGATCGTAAGCCAGCCGTTCCCGGTTACCTGGTTGTAAGCTATAGTGGCTATTTCTTTGTCGGCCGCGTCCCGCACCACCAGCCCGGGAAGCGTAATTTAAAGATCCTGAAATACCGCGTACAGAAAGCTGCCGCCGAAATTACCGCAGAGTTCCGGCCAGCGCTCGGCAGCCCTGATCCCGAGAGCGGCCTTCTGCGCGGAACTACATATCCGCAAACCCCACCAGATGACCAGGCTGTAAAATATTATCAGGCCGAATACAAGGATAAACATAGCTGTAGCCCTCTCCGCGCCGCGCTTCTTACTGCGCCTTCGCGCAAAGTGTTACTATAAATAAAATGTACGGCGGGCAAGCAGGACACGCCTGTTGGGCAAGTCCAAGGCGGAGGTAAGCAAAGCCGTCCGGGCCAGGCGGCTCAGTCATAATGCCGCCCTCAAAGTCCTGCAGGACGCCAACCCTGCCGAAACGGCTCAGTTCCGGAAATACCATCCCGTCCCCGTAAAGCCAACCGTAAAGCGCGCCGCAGCGCAGGCAATTCCCTATACGGTCTGTAAAATACGGCATATATTCCTAGGTTTTTGCGCGGTGCGAAGCACAATGCAATGTTCAAGGTCCCCACACGCCTGGCACACTGCCGGGCGTGTTCGCGGTGATAGTTGGCCGGGGCAGTCGTAGGCCGATATTAATTAGCCCGGAACCTCCAGTAGAAGGTCCGGGCTAAAATCCAGACAGCGTTTATCGTTTTTATTCGCCAATGAACTGCCTTATAACGGGGAATCTGCCTTTCGCACGGTTGATAATAGCCAGACCTACAGCGACTGTGATAACCGCACCCACCGCGTACATTACGATCTTATTTATATTCATTTTTATACCTCTTTTTAATAAAATAACTAAACTACAAATTTCAGGCTTCTCTAGCCAGGGATATCAGAAAGTATCAGGTTTTCCAGATCAGCGGCGGAACAAACTCCGGCCGCCGGACTTTACTATCTTTCCACCGAGATGGTACACTCGGTGACAAGGGCGGCGATCGCGCCTACCGCGGCCAGAACGGGAGCGAGCACTGCGCCAACCAGGCCGATGGTCAACGGGAAAGTTACGAGTTCTTTGCCGTCCTTATCTTTTATCGTGATCCGGCGTATGTTTCCTTCTTTGATAAGTTCCTTGACCTTCTTGAGCAGCATTTCTCCGCTCACTTTGAATTCTTCTTTTATATCCGCCATTTGTTTTTCCTCCCCGTATAAAACCGCAATCTGGAAACTTACCCGATTTTTAAATCATTACACGACAAGCCCGCAACCGTCCAGCAACGGGACATTACAATCTGTAGCAAGCATTAGCGAGGTTATCACCCGTTTCCCCGGGAGCCCGCTCTTTTTCCTTCGCCTGAGAACTGTTAATTGTCTTCCCCGCCATCCGGCTCAGATATAATAACAAAAAGCGGGGCGTTTTTTTGAATTTTGCGCGGTTTCCCCCGCGCCCGGCTGGTTTCCGGGCGTGTCCACGGTGATTGTTGGCCGGGGCAGTCGTCAGCCGGGGCGGCAGCTGGCGAGACCCTCTACTAACTGGAGTACTGGAGAAAAGATGCGGCTTATTTTTTCAATCAATATTGGGGACACCAAGCTCTTTATTTATCTTTCACTTTTTATCGGCGGCCGAGGTCTTCTTTGCGATAGCGTCTTCTATACGGACGAACCCGGAGACGTTGCCTTTTCATATAAGTCCGCGCGCGGGTCCAGCTGGCATTGTTCGTCCGGCAGACCGCAGGTTTGGGCCGTTTTGGGCGCGGGGTTCCGGCACCAACGACAAAGCCGGCTCCATCTTGAACATGACGCGCTGGACCTCTCCGCGCTCGGTCAAAGAAGCCTTCGCCCCGCGGCACAGTTACGTCTACCCGTTCATGCTGGAAAAATAGCAGCCCCGGTACAGACAAAAGATCCAAAAGTAAAAACCGCGCTTCTTCGGAGTGGTTTTTATATTTCCAGGGACTTCAATTACTTTGCGGGTTCAGCATTCAACTGTTTCTTTATCCCCTTTTTAGCCGGCTTGACCCGGACTTTTATATTTTTCTCAGCCTCGGCCTTGTTGGAGGCCTCAAGCGCCTTGAGAGCAGCTTTGTGATCGGCTTCCATGGCCGCCACGGACTTGTTTATCTCCGCGTTGGGCCTGGTCTTAAGGCTTTCCCTGAGCGCTTTCAACTCCTTGGCCTGCCGCCTTTTGAGCGCCAGCACAGGGGCCACGTTCATCCTGGCGGGTTTGGCATCTCCGGGGTGGGCCGGCGCCGTTATCTGCGTGGTGGCTGCGGGCTTGAATGGATGAAAAAAAGTATCCTCCGGGGCAGCGATTACCTCCGGTGTAGTCGGCTCCTGCTTGGTTATAACACCTTGCTGGGCCGGCTTGTCGGTGGAGGGCATGGCCGGTTTATCCGCGGAAGGCTGGGCCGGGGTCCCGTCAGGTACTAGTTTGGCCGGCGCTTCGGCCGGCGCGGACTGCACCTGCGTGTTATTCTGCGCCCTGGCTGAAGGTGTGAAACAAACCGCTAGGACCAGCATTAAAAATATCTTCATTTTCCCTCCTGACTTTACTTGCTTTCCTGCAAAGCTTTTCCAGCGTCTATACTCTTGCGCGTTTCAAGCAGCTGGGCTAGCACGGGACTGTTTCCGGGCGGGGTTTCCGCTTCGGCCTGGTCAACGGCTGCCGCGGCCTCGGCGTAGCGCCGCTCCCGCAAATAGACGTTAGCCAGAGTATCCAGCACGTATGGCCGCAGCGCGCCGGCCGTGAGCAGCGCGTCCTGCGCCAGCGCCTCGGCCTCCGTAAGACTGCCATTACCCGCCAAGGCAACCATCGCAAGGTTGTTGGAGGCGCCGGGATGGTGAGGAGCGGCCTTCAAAGCCATGCGGAAATCCGTCCCCGCTTCTTTCAGCCGCCCGTCATTGAATTCCATGTTCCCAAGCGCAAGCCAGCCTTCGGCCAGCTTAGGGTCGCGTTTTACCGCCAGTCGATACTGGCCCAAAGCTTCGTTTCTCAACCCCTGCTCCTCGTAAGAGACCCCCAGGCGCAGATGCTCTTCCGGGCCAAGGGCATCGCGGTAACCGGCCACCCTGGAGATATGGGCGCAGCCGGCCAGCAGGCACGCCAGCGCCAACCCGGCAGCACACTTCGCTATTGCAGCGGGGGCATGATCAATAAGGCCCATCGTTCGGTCCTCTCCCATTGTTTATCAAACTTCCTGTAAGAAATTTCCTGGTCGCGCTTCATGCCCGAGTGGGCGAAGATGCTCTGCCGCCGGTCATCATAACCCGTTATTACCAGATAGTGGCCGACCGGGTAGAAGCTAAAACCCGTATTTACAAAGGCTATAACGGGATGGCCGGCATCCAGCTCGCTCTTTACCCGGACCAGGCCGCCCTCCACCATTTCGGCGGACAGGCCGCGGCCCTCGGCCGCCAGCAGCAGGTCCACGGTCAGAGAACCTTTCAGCTTCGCCTGGTATATCTCTTTCCTTAAGCTTCCAGGCTCCGCCGGTTTCCCCCAGTACCCTAACACGCTCGCCAGGGCTGAAGGACCGCACTGGTCCGTGTTATCCGGGTAAAAGGGCGGGTCCAGCCGAACCTGTCTGTTATGCCCGTAGTCAGGCGCCAATGAAACGCGGGATTGCACGCAGCCGCAAAGCAGGCAGGCCGCGAACAACTGCAGCCCCCGCTTAAGGACGGACCGGGGCTCCACGCCGTGGGTCATACGGCACGGAGAAGGATGATTATCAGCAGCACCAGGACCACCATCTCAAGGAGGCCTATCACGCCGCCGCCCGGGCTAAGCGTTTTTACGTCCTTGGCCAGTTTATGCACCTGCTGGTCCGAGAGCCGGCTCAGCCTGGACTCTATCTCCTTGTCGTTCATGCCAAGGGACTTCAGGCGTTCGCGCACGATCTTGGACTCAAGGGCGGTCTGCACCATTTTCATGTCGGCAGTCCGTTCGTATGCCTGCCCGTCCGCGGCAGGGCCGCTCAGGGCGGGAGCCAGCATGGCCCAGCCCGTACCCGGCTGCATACAGATCATGGTAGTGCTTACGATCAGCGCGTAGAGCATAACCCTTATCCCGCTTTGCTTATATGAACGTATATTCATTTTTTAGTCTCCTATTTAGCATTACGCCAAAAACGGCTTAAGACAAGTATAGCCGCCGGCCAGCCCCGTATCTATTCGGAGTTTTGCCCGGCATGCTAAGTAGTATTACTGCCTCCCACTTGATAAACCTCTAAGGTACGCCTGCCTGCCTTCCTCCAGTTCGGCCTGCCGGTGTCGAGACTTCTAGGCACTAACAAGCTTTTGAACCTTACCTCCAATATTGCAGCGCTGCTGACATTCCTGCTTCTGGATGCGGTGGATATACGGCTGGGCTGGCGATGGGCGCGGTCGGGATGGGCGGCAATTATCTGGGTTCGCACGTCGCGCTGAAAAAAAGGTGTCTGGATTATACGCCCGATGCTCGTATTCGTATCCATCTTATTATTGATAAAGATCGTTTGGGGATGGTCAGGCAGTAGGTATACCACTTATTAGCCGCAATAAGGCACAAATGGCACAAGATGAATTGGGAATAGCTCTCACAAAGGTAAGAAGGCATAAAGAATATCGAGAATCATAAAATCCATATTTATGCACAGGATAAAATATCAGATTTATAACGGCTAAGAATAAAGGGGCTGCTGAGATCGTCAGCAGCCCCTTTTTTAGTGATTCAGAATGTCGGACTTAATTGAAATAGATTCTGAAACCGACATTGACGCGCAGGCCGGAAAGGTCGTATTTGAACGGCCTTTCTCCGGAAGCAAGGGGCTGGGATGTGTTCCTCACGCCAAATTCCTCACCGTATAGGCCATTAGACATAATCATCCTGGATTTGCCCGGGGCGGGCACGCCGCCGCCCGTCAGCTTCCCTGTCATATTGTCAAGGACAGCGCTGAAGAGATATTTGGCGCCCAGATTGAGCGAAATCCATTTTGCAAGGAACAGCTCATAACCGGCCTGAATATGAGGTATCATTTTTTTCTGCGTGAAGGTGGCCTTTTCTACATAAGCCGGCGACCCCAACGCATCGTTATAATCAGTACTGGCCATTACATAATCGCCGCCGCCGCCGCCGAACAAACTGAACTTGCCGTTCTTGGAGGTGTATTTAAGATACAAATTAACCGGTATATAGGTTATTTTGTTATTAAGATTCATATTATCGCTCCAGGTGGAGCCCCAGGCGCGGAATTTACCGGAAACCTCTGGCATCGTACCATAGCCTGCCGAGATTCCCACGCGAAACCGGGAATTGCCCTCCACAAAAAAACTGGCGGCGCCGCCAATTTTATCCTGAGTTACTTTCCCGGTCATGCTTGTACTGTTGGAAGGATCGGCCGCGTACGCCTCACCACTATGCATACTAGTGAGAAACTCTTTCCCGTCCATTTTCCATGATTCGCCGGTAAAGTCCGTGCCCCAGCGGGCATTGGATACCGAAGGTGCAAACAACAAAGCCATAATCGCGCAAACAGCTGCTATGTTTTTCATTTGATCCTCCGCTAAGTTATTTTAAGGCTGCCGCTCATTTAAAATCAGTATAACAAAGTTCGGCGGCCATAACGATAATCTGTAGTATACATAAACGCGATTTTCGCCTGTTATCCTATTTTTTTCTGGAGAGCCGCACCTTTTCCTTATCCTGAAAGCTGCTAAAGCTACTCCCTACTGCTATAATAACTAGCCTATGGCTGTGCCGCATCAGGAGCTGTACTCATCAGACGGCCAAAAAGCAGCGCTTTCCTTTGAAATTTTACCGAGCCCCCCCGCGCCCGGCAGCGGCCGGGCGTGTCCGGCGGTGGTTGGCAGGTCAGTCTACAGTAGGCAAAGTTGCCGCGGGGTCAGTCCAGCACGCCGGCGGCTATCATGGCGTCTTTCAGCGGGGCCCGGCGCTCTTCGGAGAGCGGCAGCAGCGGCAGGCGCGGCTCCGGCTGGCAAAGGCCAAGCAGGGAAACCGCGTATTTCACAGGTATAGGGTTGGTCTCGGTGAACAGGGCCTTTATCAGCGGGAACAGGTCGTGGTGTATGGCGGCCGCGCCCACTACATCCCCCTCCAGGAAAAACTCACACATCCGGGCCATCCCGGCCGGAGCCACATTGGAGACCACCGAGATAACGCCTTTAGCCCCCACGGACATCATAGGCAGCGTAAGGGAATCGTCGCCGCTCATCACTACGAACTTGTCGTCGGCGCTGTTTATTATCTCGCTGACCTGGTCCAGCAGGCCGGAAGCTTCCTTTATCCCCACGATGTGGGAGAAATTTTTGCGCAGCTCCAGCACGGTGGAAGGCAGCATGTTCACTCCGGTGCGTCCGGGGATATTGTAAAGGATCACCGGAAGCCGGGTGGCCTTGGCTATCTCCGAAAAATGCGCGGCCATGCCCTGCTGCGTAGGCTTGTTATAATAAGGCACTATGACCAGCAGGCCGTCCACGCCCAGCGCGGAAACTTTTTTCACCATTTCCACCGACTTAGCTGTGGAATTCGTCCCTACCCCCGGAACTACGGGCACCTTGCCCTTGGCGACGGCTACCACGGTCTTGATGACCTCGGTATATTCTTCCGGAGAAAGCGTGGCGGCCTCGCCGGTGGAACCGCAGGGGACAAGGCCGCTCACCCCGTTCTCCAGCTGGAAGCGCACTATCTTCTTCAGCGCGTCCAGGTCCACTTTCCCGTTCTTGAACGGCGTGACAATGGCGGTAAAACAACCTTTTAATTTCAGCATTTTATCTCTCCTTCAAAAACTATTTTCGCCGGACCCTGGATATAGACATCAGAAGCGCCTTCTCCGGACTGCTTAAGCCAGACCTTAAACTTTTCGCCGCTCCGGGCCAGCAGGGCGACAGGGAACCTTACCGCGCCGGCCAGCGCCATGGCCACGGCGGCGGCCGTTATCCCGGTGCCGCAGGCCAAGGTCTCGGCCTCCACTCCCCGCTCGTAGGTGCGGACCAGTACACGCCCGCTCCTTACTTCCACAAAATCCACATTGGTCCCTTCCGGGCCGAAGGCCTTGTTGTACCTGAGCGCTCTGCCCCGGTTAAGAACGTCAAACCGCTCCAGGCCTCTGACAGGCACTACCGCGTGAGGAACCCCGGTGTTAAGGAAATGCACAAGTTTTACGCCGGCCGGGTAGGTGCCTTTCAAGCCCAGCCGGACCGCGGCCACGTCGGGCATGCGCATCCTGACGAGTTCGCGGCCGGCTATCTCCGCCGGCAGAACGCCGCACACTGTCCTGAGCAGCAGTTTTTTCCCTTTCACCAACCCGGAGAGGAGGGCCCACCAGGCGGCGCAGCGCGAGCCGTTGCCGCAGAAAGCTTCGGAGCCGTCGGAATTGAAATAGCGCACACTGACGGCGTTCCCGCCGGCTTTGTTCACGTAAAGCAGGCCGTCGGCGCCTATCGCCAGCTTCCGTCCGCAGAGCTTCACGGCCAGTTTAGCGAGGTCGGCGGTATTCAGCCTTCCGCCGGTAAGCAGCACGAAGTCATTGCCGGCCCCGGACATTTTCCAGAAATTTATTTTTTGCATGAATCCGTCGTTTTCTCAGGGACGGCACCCAGCAGGGACGCGGCTATCTTCGCCGTGAACGGCCCGCCGCTGTGCGCAGCGTACAGGTAAGGCTCCGCTTCCTTCTTATTCCCCAGGGAATAGAGAGCCATGCCTTTTATGATAGAAGCCAGCGGGTCTTTCACATCAGCGGACAGTTCGGCGTCAGCGGCTTCTATCGCCCGCCGCGGCAGCCCCCCCATAAGCAGGTAAAGCGCCCGCTCAAGGCGCAATTGGCGGGAAGACTGCAGGCGTATCGCCGCCTCTATGAACGGCAGGGCCTGGGCATATTTTCCCTGCCCGGCCATAGTCCTGGCTTCCACAAGATGCCATACGGCCGAACGCGGGGCGGCCTGAGCGCCCTTACCGGCTATAAAAAGCGCCTCCGCCCAATCGCGCTTCCTGAGCATGCACCTGGCGTCCTCCTCCAGAGAGGAGGCGTCCATGAAGTCCTGCAGTATTACCGACCGTGAATAAAGCTCCTTCGCTTTGGAAAGAAAACCAAGCCTGGAGTAGGCCCTTGCCAGACCGAGATTAGCCTCTATATCGTCTGTCTTCACGAACAATACTTTCAGAAAAAGAGGAATGGCGAGCTCCGGAAAGCCCGACTGGTTATAGATGAGCGCCAGCCTGTAGGCGAAAAGGACGTTGTCCGGGTAAAGCTCCAGCGATAATTTGTAAAGGCCGATGGCTTTATCCGCGGAACCGACGGCCTCATAACAGCGGCCCATATAGCCGTAGGCCTCCTCGCGCATACCGGCGGGAGGTTTCTCACCCAGGAAACTGGCGGAAAGTTTCAGGACAGAAACGCAGTTCCCGGTCTCGAAAGCGGACCGCATATTTTCCAGGACGGCTCCGGCCTTCTTATCCGTCCCGCCTCCGAAAAAGAAGGCCCGCGCCGGGGCGGCGAGGCACAGCGTCAGCAGCAATGCCGCTGGCAGCCTCATAACTTACCCACCAGGCGGGGCGCGGAGTATATCAGCAGCGCCTCCCTGGCCTCGTCCATGCGCCGCGAGGCTTCTACCAGGCCTGCCTCCCCCGCCTCCTCGCACCTGTCAAAATCAGCCACGCCTATATCCCCGACTTCGGGCTTTAGCACAAAACCGGCCTCTTTTTCCGCGGAGCGCGCCAGCAGCGAACCCCTTATATCTATGACCTGCAGGAGCGACATCAGCACGTTCTCCGGCATGCGGCTGGACTCACTTTCAGAAACGCTGGCCAGCACCCAGTCCGCGCCAAGCTGTTTTGCTGCTCCTATGGGGATAAAGTCCACAACGCCGCCGTCCACCAGATAGCGGTGCCTGTACTGCACCGGGGCGAAGATGCCGGGCAGGTTGACGCTGGCGCGCACGGCCTCGGCCAGCGGCCCTTCCGTGAAAACTATTTTTTCTCCGGTGCGCAGGTCCATGGCCGAACAGGCGAAGGGGGTTTTAAGTTTTTCAAAAGTAAGCCCGCCCAGGCGGGTTTCGATAAAACGGTTTATGTGGGTAGGGGTCAGCAGTTTGTCGGTGATGAGCAGGCTCAGCAGCTTTATACTTTTGAAATCCCGGGAGACTTTCAGCTCCGTAGCCTCCCGCCCGAATTCCCAGATATCGGAGACCGGCGCGCCGGAGGCGTAAAGAGAGCCTATCACGGACCCCATGGAAGTGCCGGAGATGTAATCCACCGGGAAACCGGCGTATTCGAGGGCCTCAATTACCCCCGTATGGGCGAAGCCGCGCGCGCCGCCGCCCGAAAGCGCGAGGCCGACGGAAGGCCTGGCCGGCGGTTTTGACGCGGCAAGGCGAGTCCACATGACTTCGCGCAGTAGCGCATCATCAGATTCCTGGGCCGAAACGAAAGCCGGCCCCATGGCGAGAATAAGGATTATGGTCTTCAGAAAAAAACGCATGGTTTGTTTAACAGCTATAGCAAAAAAAATCCGGAGAGCGGCTGAAGCCATCCGTTGCCGTCATTTTGAAAAGTCCCGGCCCTGCGCCCACTCCAGCCTTATGCGGGCCATCAGCTGGCTGTAGACGGCATCCAAGTAATTTTTCTCCAGTCCGCAGAGCGAACAAAGCGCGCGCAGCTCGGGCATGGCAGGCCGTACGCTGCGGGCCGCGGCCTCGTAAGCCGTTTTCATCCGCTCTATCTCAGCCCGCATTTTTTCAGCCTCTGCCTGCCAGAAAACGGCTTCCTTGTGGGCGGAGATTATCTCGAAGCGTATCCTGTCCTGCAGCTCGGAGCGCTTCAGCTCGCCCTGGCGCTGCTGGGCTTTACGCTGCAGGACCTGGGTCCAGATATCGTAGGAAAGCGGGAAATGCACGGAAACCGAGGCAAGCCAGTTGCTGGACCGCGCGGTCTGGTCCACAAGGGAGGAGAAATGCGGCGCGTTCACGTCGTAACTGGCGCCTAAATAGATAGTAGGGTAGCGGCGTATCATGGCCATGTTCACGGCTATGTCGTCCATCTGCGCCTTGTAGAGTTCGCTCTTAAGTTCAGAGCGCGTCTCCATGGCGGTGACAAGACTGAGGTTCGCCCCGGCCTCCACCGGCTGAGGCTCGAACGCCCCCTCCACATCGGCCCCGTAGCCCGGTTCTCTGTTAAGCACCTTCAGCAGCTCCGTGCGGGCGGCTTCCTCGCCCTGCTCCGCCTGCCGGGCCCGGCCTGAAAGACCCGACAGCAGCATGGCGGACTCTATCTCCTCGAAGGCGTCCTTTCTGACGGAATCGTTAAGAGAAGCTGCCCGCTTCAGCCACTCCTGCGAAGCTTCCCTGAGACGGCGCTGATAAAGCAGCGTGTAAAAAGCCTTTTTTGCCGCCAGGGCGGCGTCGGCTTTCACGGTCTCGAAATTGACCTTGGCCTGGTTGTTGGCGGTTTTAGCCAGCTTAAGCGTATTGGTGTTCTTGCCGCCGGTGTAGAGCGGCTGGAGGGCCTGCGCGCGGACCGTGTAGAAGGCGTCACCGGACCCGGGGGCGATGAAGCTGTCCCCCATCTCGGAACCGAGCACCGCCGGGTATTCCAGGTTGACGCGGCTCAGCGTGCCTGAAAGGGTGAACTGGGGCATCGCCATAAAGCGCGCCTCGTGCACGCGCTGCCGGGTGATTATGATATCCTGCTCGGCGGCCAGGGCGGCCGGGCTGTTCTTCACCGCCAGGTCCACTACGTCGCCAAGCGTCAATAACTCTTTACTGTTCTGCGCCGAAGCCGCGCCGGTAAGGAAGGCGAGGACCAGCGAGACCGCTAGTATCTTCATATCTTGAATTTAGGCATTATCTCCGCTATGCGTTTCGAAAGGGCCTCGGCCTTGTCGGCCAGACCCGCCGCGGCGGCTTCGGCGCGGAACTTTTCATACTCCTTTACCACCTCGTTGACCGCGCCGGTCATGTAATTAAACTGGTCCTGCAGATCGGTCAGTTGATCGCCCTTGCGCAGGTAAACCCGGTGGGTCAGGTCGCCTTCCGCCACCTTGGAACAGCTTTTTTCGAATTTGAAGATAGGGCCGGCCATCCGGTGCGAGACCACCGCGGAGACAATGAGCACCACCAGCATGTACATCACTATCTTTATCGCGTACAGCGGCGCCATTTCCTTTATCATATCGAGCAGCTGTATCATGGGCGGATGGTCCTTAACCACTTTTGAAACAAACCAGAGGGCATCCATGCCGAAGATGATAAAAGCCAGCAGCACACACATCAAGATCAACGCCATGTAGTGGTACTGCAGGCGCTCCTTGATAAGTATGGTTTTCCGCTGGAACTGCGCCGGCGCTTTTGCTTGTGTATTTTCGGTCATAAAATCCTTTAAATGGGTCTGGGGATCGTGAGTCGTGAGTCATGGGACGGAGTTACGCGACTTATGACTCTCGACCCATGACTTCTCCGGCCTCCCCTAGAACATCACTTCCATCAGGTCGAACCACTCTTTATTGACCGTCTTCAGTTCTCCGGTGGCCTTTTCAAGCGGCACACCAACGATCTGGTTCCCGACCAGCGCGCTCATCATTCCGAACTGGCCGGTATGCACCAGCTCCGCCGCCTTCAGGCCCACGCGGGTGGCGAGCATCCGGTCGAACAGCGTCGGGGCGCCGCCGCGCTGCATATGGCCTATAACAGCCGAGCGGGTCTCAAGGCCGGTCTGCTTCTCTATAAAAGAGGCTATGTGTTCGCCCATGCCGCGGTCCTTCAGGATGTGGTGGCCGAACTGGTCCACCGCGTGCTTCGATTTATCCTCTCCGGCGGCCGGCAGTTCCGAGGCCTCGCTGGTAACTACCAGCGCGTAGCGCTTGCGGGCGTAGGCATCCTTTATTTTCTTTATCATGTCCTCGGTGTTTATCTGGCGCTCCGGTATGCAGACGTAGTCGGCGGCGGCGGCTATGCCGGTGTAAAGGGCTACCCAGCCGGCGTGGCGGCCCATTACTTCCAGCACCATCACGCGGTGGTGGCTGGCGCCGGTGTCGAGCAGGGCCTCGGCGGCTTCCATGGCCTTGGTCACAGAGGTGTCGAAACCAAAAGTGTAATCCGTGACGTTCAGGTCGTTGTCCATGGTCTTCGGCACGCCGATGACGTTCAGTTTGTAGTCGCGGTAAAGCTTGGTGGCCACACCAAGCGTGTCGTCGCCGCCCATAGCCACCAGCGCGTACAGGCCGAGTTTTTTAAAGTTCTCCAGGCACTTTTCCACGCTGCCCTCGGTCTTGAACGGGTTGGTGCGGGAGGTGCCGAGCATCGTGCCGCCTTTCATGATGATATACTCGGTGATCTCGCGGTTAAGCGGCGTGGTGGTTCCTTCCACCAGGCCCTTCCAGCCGTCGGTGATGCCGACGCATTCGTAACCGTACTTCTCCGCCGCGTAGACGCAGCCGCGTATCGCGGGGTTAAGCCCCGGGCAGTCTCCGCCGCCGGTAAGTATGCCTATTTTTTTCTTCATAAATTATTTCTCCTTGATTTGAGCCGATTTCCGCTTAAAGCCATATGCCCTGTCTTTACCGCATATGGCTTATGACAGTCTAAAAGCTGGTATTGTACCTGAACTGAACTATGCGCTCCGACTTGCGCGCAGTACCGTCGCTGAACTTGCCGCTGCGGCCTATTTCGCGCAGGGCCAGGTCCAGCTGGAAGTAAGGGGTGACATAGATCCTGGTGCCCGCATTGAAACGCGAGGGGTCGGCATTGTGGAACAAATTGTCGTACTCCAGCATGAAAGCTATCTTATCCTCCAGCGTATAGTTCAGCCCCAGAAAGCCGAATAGGCAATTATTGTCGAAATCCGGCACGTTCAAGCCGCCATGAAGCGCCAGGCCGGGTACGCCTATTTCTTTCGAGCCCACCAGGTAGAGGCCCTTGCCTTTCTCCAGGTACTTCTTGGAAACGGAATTGTAATAATAGCCCTGCCCGTCATAGCCTACAGCCGCGGCCGGTATATAGTAACCGCCGTCGTAGAAGCGGAACTTCACCTGTATCGCGGGCTGGCGCATCTTGATGCCGGACTCGGAACCGATCAGCTTGTCCACCGTCATGGCCGCGCCCAGGTTAAGGCGCTCCTGTACGCCGAAGTTCAGAGAGCCGAGCACCCCGCCCTGCGAGTAGAAGCGGCTTTTCAGCATGAAGCCGTAATAGTCAAGGATGCCCGCCGTAGGCACGTCTATCATCTCCACATCCGGAAGCACCACGGCCGCGTCTTTGTCCTTGTTAATATCTTTGACCGCCAGGGCCGGGGCCGCGGCCAGCAGCAACAGGGAGAGCGCTATATTAAGTTTTTTCATCATTTACCTTCCTTAAGAATTTAACGTCCGAAAAACAGATTACTGCTCCAGCGCGGCCTTCACCTTGGCGTCCAGTTCGTCCAGGGAGAACGGCTTCTGCACGGCGTCTGTAGCGCCGCTCAGCAAGGCGATGCCTTTTTCGCTCGCCACGTCGCGGGAGGTCATTATGATTATTTTCGGGGCTTCCGAGCCCAGCCTGGAAGAGATCTCGCTGGCCACGTGGTAGCCGTCTATATAAGGCATCATCACGTCCAGCAGCACCAGGTCGAATTTCTCCGTCTCGGCGGCCTGCAGCGCGTCCTTGCCGTTAACCTTGGCGGTCACGTTGAAGCCGGCCCGCTTGAAATAGGTTTCAAGCAGGTCGATTATGTCCGGGTCGTCGTCCGCTATCAGAATCCGCTTTCCACTTTCCATGTCTTGTCCCCCAGGAGTTTTTCTATATCGTGCAGCAGCGCGTCGCTCAGGGTCACGCGCTCCGTGGTCTCTATCATGTAGGTGCCGCTGCCTTTGGCGTTCACCTGGAAATATACCGGGCACATCCCGTGGTTTTTGCCGAGGGCCGATTTCAGCTCGTACAGCTGCTTCTCGTCGAAGAGTATGCCCTCCGGCAGGTTCACTATAAGGCCGCGCGCCCACTTGTTCATGGCGTCGTAGAGGCCGTAGGCCTCCTCGGCTATAAGCTCGAAGTTCTCCGCGCCGAAATCGGATTTCTGCACCTTGCCGGAAACCACCACTATCTTGTTGGGGCCCAGCTGGGAGCCGTACATCTTGTATTTTTTAGGGAACAGGCAAACCCCGACGCTGCCGGTAAGGTCCTCCACCTCGAATTTAGCCATGGCCTCGCCGGTTTTCTTGGTCTGCATGTTCTTGAACTGCCCCACTATGCCGGCCACCCGCACCATCGCGCCGTCGGCAAAACCTCCGGCCAGCACCTTCTCCGCCTGCGCGTTGGCCACCATGGAAAGATGGCGGCGGTAACTGTTCAGCGGATGCCCGGAAAAATAAAAGCCGAGCACTTCGTGTTCGAATTTGAGGATGGCGTGCTCGCTCATCACCGCGGAGGCCTTTTTCTCCTCGCCGAAGAGCATGGTCTGGTTGGCGTCGTAGGAGGCCTTGCCGGAAGCGCCGTTGAAAGCGTCCACGGCCGCTATCGCCCGGCTGCGCGAGAGCTCAGTCTTCTCGGCCGGATAGAAACAGTCGAAAGCCCCGCCCCTGGCGAGCGACTCCATCACGCGCTTATTGAGCTGCTTCGAATCCACGCGCAGCGTAAATTCCTCGAAAGACCTGAAGGGGCCGTTCTTCTCTCTTTCGGCCACTACGGACTCCACCACGCCCTCGCCCACGTTCTTTACCGCGGTCAACGCGAAACGTATAGCCGGCTTGCCCTGCTGCTCCTCAATGGAGAATTTTCTGAAAGAGCGGTTAACGCTGGGACCCTGTATCCCTATCTCCATATCCTGGGCCTCGCCTATATAGGTGACCAGTTTGTTCTCCTTGTCCTCGGAGTTCACGGCGCTCTTGCCTATCTCGCTGGTGAGCAGAGCCGCCATGAACTCAACCGGGTAGTTGGCCTTAAGCCAGGCGGTGTGGTAGGCCACCAGGGCGTAGGCCACCGAGTGCGACTTATTGAAGCCGTAGCCGGCGAACTTCGCCATGTCGTCGAAAATCTTGGTGGAAAGCTTATTGGAGATGTCGTGGTGCTCCTTGGCCTGCGCCACGAACTTGACGCGCAGCTTCTCCATGGCGTCCAGCTTCTTCTTGCCCATCGCCTTGCGGAAATCGTCGGCCTCGCTGGGCGTGAACTTGGCCAGGCTCTTGGAGATCTCCATGACCTGCTCCTGGTAGACCATCGTGCCGTAGGTGTCCTTGAGTATGGGCTCCAGCAGCGGGTGGTCGTAGGTGATCTTCTTGCGGCCGTGCTTGCGGTCCACGAACATCTCGAGCATGCCGCTCTCTATCGGGCCGGGGCGGTACAGCGCCACCAGGGCCGCGATATCGCTGAAGGCCGTGGGTTTGAGGCCCTTCACCAGTTTCTTCATGCCTTCGCTTTCCAACTGGAACACGCCGGTGGTTTTGCCTTCGCAGAGCAGGTCGAAGGTCTTCTTGTCGTCCGCCGGGGCGGAGTAAATATCGAAATTTTCTTTGCCGGGGAGTTTCCGGATGAACTCGGAGGCGGTCTCAATGATCGTCAGAGTGCGCAGGCCGAGGAAGTCCACCTTCAGCATGCCCAGGGTGCCGAGCACATTGCCGTCGTACTGCGTGGTGATGACGTCCTTGTTGTTGCGGTTGGCCAGCGGCACATAGTCGGTAATATCATCCTTGGAGATTACGACTCCGGCGGCGTGCACGCCGGTCTGGCGGCGCAGGCCCTCCACCTTGAGGGCTATGTCGAACATCTTCTTTATCTTGGGGTCGCGCTGGTATTCCTTGAGCTCGTTGACCTCGTTCAGGGCTTTGTACAGGGTGGTGCCAAGGTCGGACGGGACTAGTTTGGCTATGGCGTTGACTTCGGCCAGCGGGATGCCCATCACCCGGCCAACGTCGCGCACGGCGCTCTTGGCTTTGATGGTGCCGTAGGTGATGATGTTGGCCACGCGCGCCGCGCCGTACTTCTCTCTAACGTACTGCACCACCTTCTCGCGGCCGTCGTCGGAAAAATCGATGTCCAGGTCGGGCATGCTTTTGCGGCCCGGGTTCAGGAAACGCTCGAACAGCAGGGAATTCGGCAGCGGGTCCACGCGGGTGATGTCCAGCGTGTAGGCCACCAGCGCGCCGGCGCCGGAGCCGCGGCCGGGCCCCACGGGCACGCCTATGCTGCGGCCGTACTGAATGAAGTCCCTCACTATCAGGAAGTAGCTGGAAAAGCCCATCTTCCTGATGGTATCCAGCTCGAACTCGAGGCGTTTGCGGTAATCGTCCCCGGCGTTGGGGACTTTTTGTTTAAGGCCGGCATCGCAGAGTTCTTTGAGGTAATGGAAATCGCCTTCTTCGGGGTATTTAACCTTGAATTCGGGCGGTATGTCGAAGGCGGGCAGGTGTAGCGTTTTGGTGTCTATCTTGATGCTGCACTTCTCGGCTATGGCGAGGGTGTTCTTTATTGCCTCGGGGGTGTGTGAGAAGAGCTTTATCATTTCATCCGGGGACTTATAATAGAGCTCGTGCTGGGTCTGCTTCATCCGGTCGGGATCGTCCAGCGTTTTGCCGGTGGAGATGCAGACGTGGGCCTCGTGGGCCTCCCAGTCCTCTTTTTTCTGGTAGTGGCAGTCGTTGGTGGCGACCAGGGGGATGCCGGTACGCTTGGCTACTTCTAAGAGACCGGCCATGGCGGCTATCTCTTCGGGGATGCCGTGGTCCATCAGCTCCAGGTAGAAGTTGCCTTTGCCGAGGATGTCCTGGTACTCCATGGCTATTTTCTGGGCTTCATCCAGGCGGCCTTCGGCGCAGGCGCGGGCGATATGGGATTTGAGGCAGCCCGACAGGCAGATGAGGCCTTCGGCGTGCTTGGCCAGGCTTTCGCTGTCTATGCGGGGGTCATGGTAGAAGCCTTCGAGGAAGGCGTTGGAGACCAGCTTCATGAGGTTGCGGTAGCCGACGTCGTTGCGGGCTAGGACGGTCATGTGGCCGTTGTCGCGGCGGCCGGTGGTCTTGTCGCGGTCTTTGCGCGAGCCTTTGGCTACGTAGCATTCGCAGCCGATGATGGGCTTGAGGCCGGCGGCGTTGGCCATGAAGTAGAAGTCCATGGCGCCGTACATGTTGCCGTGGTCGGTGATGGCGAGGGCGTTGCCGGGGTGAACAGCCAGGGATTTGAGGAAGTCGGAGGGCCCGCCGTGGCCGTCGCTAATGCGCAGCATCCCGTCGAGCAGCGAGTACTCGGAGTGGTTATGTAAATGTATGAACTCAGGCATTAATGTATAAAACGACAAAAATCACGTGGTCCGACATATCCCGCCGCCTTAATTATATAAATAATTAGGTCTCCTAAAAGGAATTTCGACAGGGAAAGGCTGTATTTTCAGTGCTTTGGAACCACGAGATGTTAAGTCGGGTTAGCAAAACCTTCTTGAGGGCGAGGCTTGCGCAGCGCCGAGCCCGAGAGATGAGCGAGGCCACGGTCTGGCCGAGCGCGTTTTGATAACCCGGTCCCCGCGGTCGTCCTCCACAAACGGTAGACTTAAAGTCCGTATTATGTATTCTGTTGGTTTATTTTACGGAAATTATATAATGGGGGCATGGGCAAGGATTTTGTGAAAATTAAGGACCGCGGGCTTGTTGAGCGGGAATTTAAGAAGAAAGTCGTACTGAGCGGGACGGTGGATTTTCGGTCGGATACGGTGGTTCTGCCCAATGGGAAGAAGGCCACGCGGGCTTTCATGGACCACCGGGGGGCGGTGGGGCTGCTGCCGATCCTGGACTACGGGCGGATCGTTTTTGTACATCAGTACAGGTATCCGGTGAAGGAAGTTACGCTGGAGATACCAGCGGGGAAGCTGCATTCCTGGACGGACAGCCCTCTTGCGCGCGCCAAGGCCGAATTGAAGGAAGAGACCGGATTCACAGCTTCGCGCATCAAGCCGCTTATTTCTTTCTGGCCCAGCACGGCTTTTTCCAGCGAAGTGCTGCACATCTACACCGCCGAAGGGCTGAAGGGCGGCACGCCTAACCCCGACGACGACGAGTTCATCAGACTGGAAATACTCCCTTTTGAAAAGGCCTGGGGACTCATAAAGAAAGGCGTCATCAAGGACGCCAAGACCATAATAGCTTTGCAGGCGTGGAAAATAAAATTACTGGAGCGAAAATGAAATTCGACACTACCGACAACCTGTGCGTGAACACTTTGAGAACTCTTTCCATAGACATGGTGGGCCAGGCTGACTCCGGCCATCCGGGCCTGCCGCTGGGCGCGGCGCCGCTGGCCTATTCCGTCTGGGCCGGCCACCTTAAATTTTGCTCCTCCGACCCGGCCTGGTTCGACCGGGACCGCTTCGTGCTCTCCGCCGGGCACGGCTCCTCCCTGCTTTATTCCATACTGCACCTCTATGGCTACGGGCTGCAGATGGAAGACCTGAAAAAGTTCCGCCAGCTCGACAGCCTGACGCCCGGCCACCCGGAATACGGACACACCGCCGGGGTGGAAACCACAACCGGCCCGCTGGGACAGGGCTTTGCCAACGCGGTAGGTATGGCGCTGGCGGAAAAACTGACCGCGGAAAAGCTCAACACCCCCGACTTCCCCCTTGTGGACCACCACACCTACGTGCTTTGCGGCGACGGGGACCTGATGGAAGGCCTCTCGTACGAGGCGGCTTCGCTGGCCGGCACGATGAAGCTGGGCAAGCTGATCTGCCTTTACGATTCCAACGGTATCACCATAGAGGGCTCTACGAACCTGGCCTTCACCGAAGACGTGAAGAAGCGGTTTCAGGCGCAGGACTGGCAGGTGCTGGAGGTAGCGGACGGCAACGACCTGGCCGAGCTGGACTCGGCCATAAAGAAAGCCAAGCGCGAAACCGAACAGCCTTCCATAATAATAGTCAGAACCCATATCGGCTGGGGCAGCCCCAAGCAGGACAAAAACTCCGTGCACGGCGAGCCGCTTAAACCCGAAGAGATCCTGGCCACCAAGGCCAAGCTGGGCTGGCCCTCTACCGAACCTTTCTTCGTACCCGAAGAGGCGGCGGCGCGCTTCGCGGAACACGCCGCCGCCGGAGAAAAAGACCGCAAGCGCTGGCTTAAGCTCTGGAAGAACTACAGCGAGGCCCTGCCCGGAAAAGCCGACCTGGCCAAGGCCATGCTGGGCCGCGAAATACCGGAAGGGCTGTTCAAGCCGGAGGATACGTTCTTCGATAAACCCGTAGCGACGCGCGAGGCCTCCGGCAAGGTGATAAACCTTATGGCCGATGCCCTGCCCGGCCTCACGGGCGGGTCGGCCGACCTGGGCCCTTCCACTAAAACGGATTTCACCAGGGAACCAGCGCGCACGCTGCACTTCGGTATACGCGAGCACGCGATGGGCTCCATAATCAACGGCCTGGCGCTGCACGGCGGGCTGATCCCGTTCGGCGCAACCTTCCTGGTTTTTTCCGACTACATGCGCCCGGCCCTGCGCCTGGCGGCCGTAATGCAGACCCCGTCCATATTCGTCTTCACCCACGACAGCATTGGCGTGGGAGAGGACGGCCCCACGCACCAGCCTGTGGAGCATTTGATGAGCCTGCGGCTGATACCCGGCCTGCTGGTGCTTCGCCCGGCCGACGCCTGGGAAACCCTGTACGCCTGGGAGACGGCCGTGCGCCTGAAGCGTCCGACGTGCCTGGCGCTCTCCAGGCAGAAGCTGCCGCTTTACACGCAGTACAGGGCAAAAATAGCCGAGGGGTTGAAGCGCGGCGCCTATCTGCTGCGCGGCCCTTCCACCGTGCCCTCGGTAGAACTGGTGGCCTCGGGTTCCGAGGTTTCGCTGGCTTTCGAGGCGGCGGCCATTCTTGAGAAACAGGGCATAGCGGCCAGGATAATCTCGGCTCCCTCTTTCGAACTCTTCCGCGAACAGGACCAGGCCTACAGAGACTCGGTGATGATCCCCGACCTGCCCAAGCTCTGCATAGAGGCGGGCAGGACAACGGGCTGGAAAGACCTGGCCGGCCCGGACAGCGAGGCTATCGGCATCGACACTTTCGGCAAATCTGCGCCCGCAGGACAGGTATACGCGGCGCTGGGCCTGACCGCTGAGAAAGTGGCCGAAGCCGCCGTCAGATTGATTAAAGGGTAAAGTCCGGAATTTCCGCAGGGGGATCCCGTGTATTCAGGGGGCAAACATGCATTCTATCGCTATTGCGGGGATGGGGAGGATGGGCTCCAATATAGCCCGTCGTCTTCTTTCCAAAGGGCTCAAGCCCGTGGTCTGGAACCGCGAACCCGACAAGCTCCCCGCCCTGGAAACGGCCGGCGCCGTGGCGGCGAAGTCCCTCACCGAACTGCTCTCGAAACTGCCTCCCCCGCGCGCGGTCTGGATGATGATCCCGGCCGGCGAAGCCACCGAAACGCTCTTCCTCAGTCTGCTCTCGCTCCTTGAAAAAGGCGACTTGATAATAGACGGCGCCAACGGCAACTGGAAGGACGCCGTCCGGCGCCAGCAGAAGGCTGCGGCCTCCGGCGTAGATTTCTTGGACGCAGGCGTTTCGGGCGGCATATGGGGGCTCACGAACGGCTATTGCATAATGACCGGCGGCCCTAGAACAGCTTTTGAAAAGGCCGAACCCTTCCTTAAAGCCCTGTGCCAGGAAGGCGGCTATATGCATTGCGGCGCTCCGGGCGCCGGCCATTTCACCAAAATGGTCCACAACGGCATCGAGTACGGGATGATGGAGGCTTATGCCGAAGGTTTTGAACTCCTCATGGCCTCCCCTTTCAGCGGGATGGACCCGGCCTCCGTAGCCGCCATGTGGAACCGCGGCAGCGTAATACGCTCCTGGCTGCTGGAACTGGCGCAGAACGCTTTCGACAAGGACCCGAACCTGGAGCATATCCTCGGCGTCGTGCCCGACTCCGGAGAAGGGCGCTGGACCGTGGAGGAAGCCGTCCGGCTGGGCGTGCCGCTCCCCGTCATCTCCGCTTCTCTCTTCAAGCGCTTTACTTCGCAGGACAAGAATAATTTCGGCGACCGGCTCTCCGCCGCGCTGCGCCGGGAATTCGGCGGCCACGAAGTCAAAAAAAGTTAGCCCGGGGGAATTTATGCAGGAAACACTCGGCTTCTGCCAGGAAACTCGGCCGGAAAGCTGCGGCTTCATACTTTTCGGCGCTACCGGAGACCTGGCCGGCCGGAAGATAATACCGGCCCTGTTCGGACTTTGCGAAAAGAATATCGCGCCGAAGAATTTTTACATCTTACTTGCCGCGCGCACCCCGCTGGACAGAAGCGGGCTTGAAAGCCGTCTCCGGGCTTCCCTGACTAAAGCCGGGTTCACCCCATCCCCCGAGAGCTTCAGCGCCTTCCAGGAGCGCACGGAATACATGCAGGCCGACTACGAGAGCGAGGATTTTTACAAGCGGCTCTCGCTGCGCCTGGCTGTTCTGGACGCCAGGTCCGGAGTCAAAAAGAAGCGCCTATTCTACCTGGCCATGCCGCCCGCCGCCTTCGAGCCGATAGTGGGCAGGCTGAAGTCCGGAGGACTTCTGTCGGACCCGGAGGACTGCTCCTGCTGGTCCAGGCTGATCATCGAGAAGCCGTACGGCGCCAGCCTGGAGGGCGCGGCTTCGCTCGACGCCGGCCTGAAGACATCCGCTTCCGAGTCCCAGGTCTACAGGATCGACCATTTTACAGGCAAGGAAACGGTGCAGAACGTGCTGGCGCTGCGCTCGGCCAACAGGGTATTCGAAGCCACCTGGAACAACCGGTTCGTCGACCACGTGCAGATAACGGTTTTAGAAGAGCTGGGCCTGGAGGGACGCGCCAACTTTTTCGAGCACATGGGCTTGGCGCAGGACATGATGAGCCACATACTACAGCTGGCCGCGATAACGGCGATGGACCTGCCCGCCACCTTCCGGGATACCGATTTTAAAGCGGAAAAAAAGCGCTTCTTCGAAAGCGTCCACCCGCTTGACCGCGAAGCGGTGGTTAAGCAGTCGGTGCGGGCCCAGTACGCCGGCTACAGGGCCGAGCCGGGAGTGGCGCCGGCCTCCCCCGTGGAAACCTTCCTGGCTTTCAAGTTCGGAGTGGACAACGACCGCTGGCGCGGGGTGCCTTTCTATGTCAGGGCCGGGAAAAAGACCGGGCTGAAGAAGACCAGAATAGACCTGGTCTACAAGAAACCGGACCTGGGCATATTCAAACATATCGACATCGGCTATCCGAACGTCTTTACCTTCAACATACAGCCGGACGAGGATATAACCTTCTCGCTTGTCAGCAAGCATCCGGGCCCGAAACTCTGCTTTACCCCGCGCAGCATGAGGCTGGATTACCGCGCCGATGTAAAAGAAGCCCAAAGCTATCCCACCGACTACGAGCGGCTCCTCATAGAGGCGATGTCGGGCGATCAGACGCTCTTCCTCAGTTCTTTTGAAATACGCTTCATGTGGGAATTCCTGTCATCCTTCACCGGGACATGGAAGGGCGGGCCGCAGGCAAGCCCCCTCTATTCCTACGCCGACGGGACCGCGGGTCCGGCGGAAGCCGCGGACCTGCTGAAAAAAGACGGGAGGGCCTGGCTTTGAAGCGCCGCATAGTAAAGAAATTCCGTTCGCCCGAGGCGATGGCCGCTTACGCCGCCGGGGTGTTCGCCAAAGCCCTGCGCGCAAAAAAAGGCGGACCGCTGCTGGCCGCCCTGCCCGGAGGAAAAACCCCGCTGCCGCTGTTCCGCAAACTGGCCTCCCTGGGCCTGCCCTGGGAGAAGGCATTATTCTTCATGTCAGACGAGCGGCTTGTTCCTTCCTCCTCCCGGCAAAGTAATTTCGGAACGGCGCGCAGGCTGTTTTTTTCAAAGGCGGCCATCCCGCGCTCCAGCCTGCGCCCGATCAGCCCCGCCGGGGCGGCTGCGGCCGCGTATGAAAAAGAACTGCTGAAAGCCACCCGCGGCAGGGGCAGACTGGACCTGGTCTTTCTCGGCCTGGGGGGTGACGGCCATACGGCTTCGCTGTTCCCCGGCTCGCCGGTCCTCTCTTCCTCACAGCTGGTTTCAGCAGCCCTGGCGCCACGCGGAGTCAGGCCGCGGCGGCGCGTAACGCTGACGCTGCGCGCGCTTAACAAGGCCGGGGCGGTAGTGCTTATGGCATCCGGACGCGCCAAGGAAAAGATCTTCTCCCGGGCCGCCTCCGGGGACAAAAATATCCCCGCGGGACGTCTTGCGCCCCGCGGGGATCTCTACTTGCTTTTCTCAAAGCGCAGCTAAAAAGTTTTCTGCAGGGTCAGCGTCGGGACTAAATTGTTGGCATCCACCAGTTGGGGACCTATCCCGATAAATTTGATTATGTGATGCACCCTGAGGTCGAAACCGAGCTTCAGCCCCGGCGTCACGTGGTAAGCGAAACCGAAGCCGCCGTTGATCCCCAATTTCCCGCTTGGCCCGCCCTTATAGGTCACGCCGGCATCCGTGTATCTATTGCTCAAGCGGTTATATACTCCTATACCTATCACGCCATAATATTCCCACTTATCGGAAATGCGCATTTCTTTCAGATAAGGAGCGACATAAAAGATCTTGGGGGAGCATTTGGTTATTAACTTGTTATCATGGCCGAAGTCATACCCCAGCTCTACGCCCTTGCGGAATTCGCCCCCGTTGTCGTATTCGGCCCCTACTGAAATGAATTGCGCGCTTTTATAGCTTTTTGCCCATTCCCCGCCGAAAGGATTTGAATAGCCGGGAGAAACGGCGTAGGACATTTTTCCGGAACCGGCCAAAACCGGGCCGGCTAAAGCCAGTAAAAACGCCGCGAACATTATAAAGCGCATATTTCCCTCGTTTCACCCGGTTCGATCATATACGGACACAGAACTTTACCCACAGTTGTACAGTTTACTCCCATAAAACTGCCCCGTCAAATAGCCCGGGCGCGCTTCAGGCCCCAGAGCGAAACCAGAGCGAACAGCGCCGCCGGGGCGAACCCGGCCAGAACGGGCGGGATCAGTTCCGAGTTGCCCGCTTCCTGCGATACTATTATTACCGCCCAGAATAAGAAACCAAAACCCAGCGCCAGGCCGAAACTGTAGAATTTATTATTACGCTTGCTCAGCAGCACCATGGCCGCGCCTATAAGCGCCATGGCGGGATTGGCCAGCGGGCCCGCCAGCTTCACCCAGAGCAGCGTGCTCTCGACAGAAACGGGAGCGCCCACGGCCTTAAGCCGGCGCAGCCGGCGGGCCACGTCAGCCGAGGAAACTCCGTCCGGGATCAGTCTCTCCAGCACCAGGTCTTCCGGCGGGACCGAGATGGCTGACTGGTAGGAGGTAAAACGCCGGGTAGCGGGGCCGGCCTCGCCGCCGTACTTTATCATCACTCCGTCATTGAAGTCCCAGCGCTTAAGCGAGGGCTGCCAGGCGGCCGAGGCGGCATTTATCTCCAGGAAGAGGTCCCCGCCCTTGTAGAGGCTGACTATCACCTGCTCCATAACCCTGCGGCGGCCGTCGAAAACATGCGCGGTCACAAAAGTCTCATCCCCGGCCGAAAAGGCCACGTCTTTTTTCACCATCTGCTGCCAGTCGTCGCGGGCGCTCATCTTGATCTTGCTCTCAAAAAGATAGGCTGAGCGCATGAAAAAGTCCGGCGCGGCGGTTTCCTGCAGCACAAGCTGCCCTGCCCCGGTTAGCGCCGAGCACAAGAGCAGCGGCTTTATCATGTCGAAAGGCCGCCACCCGCCAGCCAACCCGGCCTTCCACTCGCCTTTGGCGATCATCCCCCCCATGGCGAACAGCACCGCCAGGAGCGTGGCTATCGGCGTCATCTGCACGATAAAATACGGGCCCTGATATAGGATATAGCGCGCGAAGACGCCGGCGCCGGAACTGCTCTTCATGAAGTAATTCAGCTTATCGAAAAGGCTGCCGAAAACCAGCAGCAGAAAGAAAACGCCCAGCCCGAAGCAGAAAGGCCCCCAGAAACTGCGCGCTATATATCGGTAGAAGATCCTGTTCATTTAATAATACTTTCCGGCTGCTTAACCTGCCGCTATTTTCCGTACAGACGCTGTTTCCAGAGCCATAACCCCGCAACCCCGGTCAGCAGCGCCGGGGCGAAAATTGACCACGGGAAAAGCTGCTGGTACTTCTTGCAGATGACCATGCCCGAGATGGTCAGGCCGTAGTAGAAGAAAATTATAAGGAGGCTTATCCCGAAACCGGCGGAGCGCCCGCGCTTGTCCAGCACCACACCCAGCGGCGCCCCGACCAGAAAGAACACCAGCGGCGCCAGGGCCAGCGCGAAGCGGGAGGCGATCTCTATGCGGTACTTGACCGCCACATCGGAGTCCGCGTCCCCGGCTTTCAACCTGGCAAGAAGCCCCGCAGTGGAGATCTCGCGCTGGTTCAGGTTTCGGCCCCGGCTGCTTTCCGAGAAAAATGGCAGCAGGGTTTTATAAGAGGCAAAACTTCCGTAAAGTATATTTTCCGGGTGCTTGCAGTCCGTCTGGCTGAACTGCCCTCCGCCAAGGTCAACCTCCAGCCCGCTGTCCTCCACCATCCGGTAGAGGCCGTCCGAGGCGTTGATCTTTGTAACGAAAGCGGGAGTCTCCCCCTTGTTTATGCGCCGCACCAGTTTCACGCCGCGCATGGTCCCGGTCAGGTTGTTGACGTCCGCCGCGTAAAGCACCCAGTCGGCAAGCTGCTGGAAGGTGCGCGGCTTCAGCTCTATCTTGGAAACCCGGTTCACCATGGAAATGGTGTAGTCGGTGGAGCGCCTTAACGCCGCCGGGCCCAGCCAGTTGTTGACCGCCAGCAGCAGCGCCGAGGAAAGTACCGCCGCCCACAGCACGCAGGAAAATATACTGGAGAAAGAGAAGCCCCCCGCCCGCAGGGCTATTATTTCACCGTCCTGGGACATCTGGCCGAGGCTGAGCAGCATGGCCAGCAGGAAGGCCAGCGGCAGCGAACTGCCTATAATATTTGGCAGCAGGTAGATCACGCTCTTGGCCAGGAAATAGAAAGAAAAGCCGGACAGCACGCCCTGGTTTACGATCTGCACGAAATTGAGCATCACCAGCAGCGCCACGAAAACGAACAGGGCAAGCCCGAAGAACCTGGCGAATACGCGCAGGATATAGAGCCGCACTATAGGCATCTTCATTATATTTATTCTATTATATATCGACGGTCCCATGGAACTCCGGACCGAAGCCCGGCAGGCCCGAAATGTCCTGGTAAGCCGGGCAGTTGTTGTTTGCCCGGAAAGGGCCTGCGGAAGGCCGGAATTGCTAATTTTGGAACAAGAGTGAAACTTAAGGCTATACTTCTTCAGCTGGCGGCAATACTGGTCTGCGCCCGGGCGGCGTACGCCGGGGATTTTGCCGTTCCAGCACCGGACGGCGGGCGCTTCCTGCTGCTGGACCGCGCCGACGCCGGGAAGATACTGGGCGAGCCGGAACTTTCCACCGCTCCCGGAAACGGCGGGCTGGATAAGCTTTCAGAAGAACTTCCCTTCTCCTACAGCCAGGATTTCTGGAACTCCGCCAGGGAGGCGGTGGAGACCGGCCGCTTCCGTCAGGAAGCCCCGGTCCCCAGGGCGGCGGTGGAGATCTCCTCCGAGGCCCCGCTCGCCCCGGAACCGCAGGTGGAGTTCCGCGAATCCGGGACCAGTCTGTCCGTGACCGGGCGCAAGGTCATCTCGCTGAATTACAGCGGCAAGCGCTACATCTCCGACCAGACCACCACCAGCCGGCCGCGCAGCACCAGCCTGTTCGAGATAACACAGCAGATGCAGGTGCGCATGCAGGGCAAGGTGGGACAGAAGATCACCGTGAACGTGGACTACGACGACACCAAGGCTGACAAGCAGGATATCTCGGTGGTCTACCAGGGCAATCCCAACGAGGTGGTGCAGAACGTCTCCTTCGGCGACATAGACCTTTCACTGCCCGCCACGGAATTCGTCTCCTACAACAAGCAGCTGTTCGGCATCAGAGCCGACATGAAAACGAATAATTTCAAATTCACCTTCGTGGGCTCGCGCACCAAGGGCACGACGAAGACCAAGCAGTTCACCGGGAACACTCAGTTCCAGAAGACGGACATAAACGACATCGGCTACCTGCGCCGCAAATATTACGACCTCACCTTCGGGAACATCACCCGCCTGCCGCTGAAAGTAAGCTCGGAAAAAATATATATCGACCGCCAGGCGGCGGCCGCGGTGGACAACGTGACAGTGTTCGCCATGACCGGCGACGACCTGGCTGTCCACACCTCGTCCTACACCGGCCGGTTCCAGTTGATGAACCGCGGCGTGGACTACGTCATGGACTACGCCAACGGTATAGTTACGTTCAGTTCCGCGCTGAACGACAACGACGTGGTGATAATGGATTTCCAGAACACGAACGGTGTAAAGCTGTCTGACAACCCCTCTACAGGCACGGTTACCGCGGGCATCCCCGGCATTACCAGCACCGGGCTGTATAAGATAATAAAAACGAAGAACGACATACCGATACCGAACTCCGGAGAAGCAGGCGAGGTCGGCTGGAACCGGGAACTCAAGACTTACTACTCCATAGGCCAGACCAACATTGTGCGGGACAACGGCACCGGCAACTTCTCGCTGAAAGTTCAGGACCTCAGCCATAACTACACCGGGGCATCGCTTAACCCGTCGCAGGTGTATCCGGACAACATAACGGTGGATTTTGAACAGGGCATCTTCCACCTGACTAAACCGTTCGGGTCCGACGGCGCCCCTAATACCCAGGACTCCCAGGTGTACGCCGCGTCACCCTCCGCCAAACGCCTTTTTCACGTGGAATACAATTACCTCTTCAAGACGTTCACGCTGGAAAGCAACATAGTGGTCAACTCGGAAGTAGTGCGCGTGGACGGCGTAAAATACACGCGCAACACCGATTACTTCATCGACTACGATTCCGGCTTCATCACTTTCTATTACCCGGACAGGATAGGGCAAACCGCCAAGATAGATATCTCGTACGAGGTCTCCGCCTACGGCGGCACCGGCAACCAGTCGCTTGTGGGCGGCCGGGCTTCCTATGATTTCGGCAGCCACTTCTCGCTCGGCTCCACCATGCTTTACCAGGGCGGGATAAAGGGCAACACGGTTCCAAACGTGACCGACCTGTCCAACAGCATGCTGGTTTACGAGGGAGACGCCCAGCTGAAAGGACTGAACCTGCTTGGCATCAGAACCGCGCTCGGAGCCGAAGCCGCCCAGTCAAGGGTGAACCCCAACCTGGACGGCTACGCCCTTATAGACAACATGGAAGGTATAAAGCAGGAGGATTCGGCGCCGCTGGACAAGAACTACTGGGTCATAGCCTCCAACCCGCTGCTTCCCCCCGCCGATCCCCGCGCCATCTTATGGAGCAATGACACCATAAAGTCGAAAGAGATAAACCCGTATTCAACTTCCGACGGCTCGCAGCAGGTGCTTACGGTCAACTACGATTTCAGCATCTCCTCCGAGGTTTCCATAGTGTATCCCCTGTCCACTACCGGGCTGGATTTCTCCCAGAAGAAAGTGCTGGAGATGATAGTCTACGGCGAGAACTCGGCGATAAAGGGCCCGCAGATAAACATCCACTACGGCCAGATAAACGAAGACGCCGACGGCAACGGAGGCCAGACTTTTACGTGTTCAAGCGGACTGACACTGTACAATTACCCGAAAAGCGAGGATACGAACTGCGACAGCCAGGTTTCCCAGAGCGAGGACATCGGTTGGCTGTATGCGCCCGAAGGGAAAGCTTTCATGCGCTACGGCGCCTCCAACGGGCGTCTGGACTCGGAAGACCTAAACCACAACGGCCGGCTTGACGCCCAGGACTTCACCGGCGGCGACTTCGGCTATGTCAAGAACCCCAATTTCATGTTCAGCTACCCGGGAAGCGCTAATAAATCCTATGTGGACTTCGCCGGCTGGCGCACTATTTCCACGCCGATGCCCATAACCTCCACCGACAGCTACAAGTGGAACGCGATAAAGCAGGTGAGGATCTCCCTTAGGCCGTCCTGCGATATTGCCACCGACAATTCCTGCGCCGTCTCCGGCGTTATCAGATTCGCGCGCGTATCAGCCGTGGGGAACACCTGGGCGATTCAGGACAGTACTACGGGCGGGAATCTGCAGCTCACGGCCCTGAACAACGTGGACAACACGGACTATACGCCCATTTATAACGTTCCCGGCGAGCCCTCTCAGGTATTCAACGACTTGTACGGCTCCATCTCAACGCTTAAACAGCAGAACAACACCAGCACGATAAGCGAACAGACGCTTTCCATCCAATATTCCGAGATCACCTCCACG
Source organism: uncultured Elusimicrobia bacterium (assembly GCA_903917735.1). GTDB lineage: Bacteria > Elusimicrobiota > Elusimicrobia > Elusimicrobiales > UBA9959 > UBA9959. The sequence goes on from CAIXBR010000094.1 coordinate 31,263, forward strand.
TCTTCCGGCTACACCTACCGCACGTATTCGCAGCCGCTGGACATCTCGCAGCATAAACAGTTGCGCTTCCTGCTCTACAACGCCGCCGTAGAGACCGGGAAGTCCGTGCCGAACTTCTTCTTGCGGGCCGGAGGCGACAGCAGCTACTTCAAGGTGGCCGTACCGCTTAATTTTACGGGCTGGCAACTGATAACGATAAACCAGGTGGATCTGACCGGGGATTCCATCCCGGATATCTGGACCAACGGCTCCAACTACAGCCTGATCATCTCCTCCGTAGGCACGCCGGCGCTGCAGCAGGTCACCCAGTTCCGGGCCGGCATAGAGGCGACGGACGGCGTTGCTCATTCCGGCACCGTCTACTTTGACGAACTGCACCTGAAAGCCCCCATTTCGCGCACCGGCAACGCCCGCAAGGTAGAGGGCTCCATAGAGATCCCCGGCTGGTTCTCAGCCGGCGGAAAATACAGATATGTGGACAGGGGCTTTCAGACCCCAGTTACGGCCATCGCGAACCAGGACAACGAGCAATCCAGCGCCTACCTTAACCTGACGCGCCTGTCCTTCTTCCCTGTCAATGTGACCGCCTCAAAGCAGACCACCGTTACCCCGAACGCGGCGACTACCGGCTCCAACAACCTAGTAACTACGCTGCAGGAAGGCCGGGTCCAGACGTTCAACGGCACCGCTTCCGGGACTATCGGCATCGGCTCGCTTCCCAAGATAGGCCTCAACTACGTAAAGGGAGTCACCGCCTACGATCTGCTCAGCCGCAAAGACGACAAGGACACTTACGCCGCCAATTTCTCCTATGCAGTCCCCTGGTCCGTCTTTCTGCTGCCGAGGACGATAAGCGCCAATTACTCGCTCGGGCGGAGCCTGGTCAACTATGACACCGGCAACATGACTCCGCTGGCGCAGACCGGTCTTTACAATACCGACGAGCGCACCGATATTTACGGCGGCAAGCTGGCCTTCGTCCCGTGGAATGGGGCGTCGCTGAACTCGAGCTATTCGCTGCAGACGGTCCAGGAAAAGAGCTACCCGCTTTCCTCCCCCATCATGCTGCAGCGCTTCCCCGAGTCCATGCAGCAGACAGTTGACGTCAATTCCAACTTGCCGCTGACGCGCTGGTTCAATCCTTCCGTGAACTACACCGAGACCACCATAGAGAACAACAACCTCGGCATCACCACCGTAACCGTCGCGCAAAGTTCCGCGACGTACCAGCCCGGCCAGATAAAATCCGTGACCCGCACCGCGCAGGGAGGCGTGAGCCTTACCCTGAACATGAACGACCTTGCGCCGAAGAACCGCCTGCTCCGCTCACTGGTGCTTTCCTCCAACTACCAGATACAGGACGGAGACTCCTGGTCCAACCTGGAGAAAAGCTACGACACCCGAAACCGCCTGTGGCTGCGTGACCCGCTTAAACCCTTGAACCCGCTGGCCCTGCGCAACTCCCTGACCATGCGCGACACGGTAAATTCCACACAGCGCTGGCAGCCGTTCGAAGGCTACGGCTTCAAGGGCGCGGCCTCCTCGCTCAACACCCTCTCCGTCACCAATAATTTCACCAATTCCGTACAGCGCTCCGAGGTTACCGGCACGGTGTCGAAGAGCATAAACCGCACCTTCCCGGACATGATAGTCTCCATTTCGCAGCTGGAGAGCATCACCCGGACCAGCCGCTGGGCCCAGAACGCCAACGTCAACCTGAAATATTCACACAACACCACCGAGTCGGTGGCTATTTCGCTGGTAGCGGCCAACACCTACGGCATGGACCTGCGCTTTAAACTGCTGAACTGGATGGATACGGCGGCCAGCTACAACCTGCGGCTTTCGAATACCAGGGACCTTTCCACGCACCAGCTGACGCAGGACGTAAGGCACGACGACATTACGCTCCAGGGGACTTTTGACTACCGGAAGTTCCGCTTCACGCCGAAAGCGGATTATGTTTCCGACAAAACGTTAAGCGCGCTGGGTGTAGTTACGCAGAACACCCGCACGATAACGCCCAGCCTGCTTATGAAGTCGGACTTCACGCTGCCTAAAGGACTCAAACTGCCCTTCATGAACCAGATATTACTGTTCACCAACCGCATAGTCTGGACGACGACTCTCAGCTACGCTATAAAATCCTCGCCTATCACCATAGCGGATAACAACCGTCTTTTCTCGCTGAATTCCAGCGCGGACTACGAGGCCGCCAAGAACCTGCGCCTTACTTTCAACGCCGGCCTGCAGCGGATGTGGCACAAGTATCTGAAGGAGGAGGAGTACCTCTCCTACCAGTTCGGCGGCACGCTGACGTTCCAGTTCTAAGGTTTTGATATTTCGGGGGGTGGGATTATGAAACCTGTATTTATAAAGGCCGGCCATTGGCTGCTTAACGCGCTGTTGCCGCGCACCTGCGCGCATTGCGGGCTGGACCTGCGCTTCGACGGCAAGGTCCCGCTCTGTCCCCTCTGCCTGTCGGAGCTGGCGCCGTTGCCCGAGCTTCACTGCAAGATCTGCGGGCTGCCACTCAGCGCCGGCGGGCAGTCCTGCTACGACTGCCGGGGCAGGGCGGAGCCGCTTACCGCCCGCTCGGCTTTCGTCTTCAACCCGCAACTGCGTTCGCTGGTGCACGCCTTCAAGTATAAAGGCCGGGACGACCTGGCCGGGTTCCTGGCCGGGGAAATGGCGGCGGCTCTGGCGCGGTTCCCGGAGCTGGCGCCTTACAACTTCACGGCCGCCGTGCCGCTGCACCCGGCAAAGGCCAGGGAGCGCGGCTTCAACCAGGCCGAACTGCTGGCAAAGAGAATGGCTTCCCTGAAAAATCTTTTTCATATAGAGGGCGCGGCGACAAGGATAAAGAACACGCCCAGCCAGACTTCACTTGCCAAGCAGGAAAGGAAGGCTAATATGGCCGGGGTGTTCAGGATAGAAAAGGCGGAACTGGTAAAGGGACGGTCAGTGCTGCTGGTGGACGACGTGGCTACCACGCTGGCCACGCTGGAGGCGCTGGCGGCGGAATTCCGCAAAGCCGGCGCCCGCTCCGTGGCGGCGTTCACGCTGGCAAGAGAACCGTAGGGGCTGACAGGGGGCCGGGTTAGCAAAACCTTCATGCGTGGAGCGAAGCGACACTTCCCCGCGCGAGGCTTGCGCAACGCAGAGGCCGATTGATGAGTGAGGCCACGGTGTGGCCGAACGCGTTTTGCGTTCCGCCCCCCCTGTCAGCCACAGGCAGTCTATCCAAACAAAAAAGCCGGCTCTCTGAGCCGGCTTTTTCGTGTAAGGCTGGTTTTAGAATTCCACGTCGAAGATGTAGGCGGAGTACGGCGGCATCTCCTGGAGTTTCAGGCCTCCGGACAACTCGGCGGACTTGAAAGAGAAAAAGCGGTCGGACAATTCCTCGAAAATAGCGGTAGTCTCGCCTTCACCCTTGATGGAGACGTTCACCACTCCGCAGGAAGCCTCCCCGGAATAATTCACGGCCACCACCTTGAGCGTGCGGCGCTGCGCCCACGACCAAGCCAGGATGTTGGCATTGGTCTTGTTCTCCGGGTCGCACTGCTTCACGTCCAGCAGGGCCCACTCGCCGCCGTGGAAGGCGGGGTGGTCGGTGATCTTCAGGAGCTTGGCGTAAAACTTCTTAACTTCCAGTTCGGTCACGCGCTCGTACACTTCCTTAAGCTGCAGCGGCACCCGCACCTTTATCCCGTCCAGTTGGTTGTCATTGTAAAAGCGCAGGCCTTTTATGGTTGCCACCACCACGCCGGCGGCCATGGCCTTCTGGCGGCCGAAAGCCATAAGGGAGGGCTGCTCGTCGTGGTTGTCTATAAAGCGGGCGGAACGCTTCTGGTAAAGTTTCTCGGCGCGCAGGTGGCCGCGCACTTCCTGCGCCCCCTGGAAGCGCAGCCTGTCGTACGTGCCCTTGTCGTAGGTATAATCGAAGCCTATCTGCTGCACGCGCCATTCCAGGCCCCAGTACACCTCGGCCAGGAACACGAACTCCGGGTGTTTTTCCTTCACGGCGCGTATCGCGCTCTCCCAGAACTCCTCCTGCGGGCGCTTATAGCCGCCCTTGTTAAGCAACCAGCCCCAGGTGCCCTCATGTATCTCGTTCAGGGTCAGCATCACCATGTCGCAACGCACTCCGTCGGCCATGTCGGCCAGGCGCATCAGAACGGAAAGCATACGGTCGCGGGTTGCGGGGTTGAAATAGTTCAGCTGGGCGCTGTCCGTCCATGCGGGGAAGTTCGGGTCCCGCCCGTAGGCGATATAATGTTTCTTCTCTCCGTCCGCGGTCTCGAAGAACCAGTCCGGATGCGCCTTGAAATCCTCTTCGGAGCCGTTTATAAAACAATCGGGACATTCTTTGACGTAGGGATTGTCCTTGGCCGTATGGTTGGAGACCAGGTCCACCATCAGTTTCATGCCCATGGAGTTAAGCTTTTCTTTAAGGGCCCTCAGCTCCCATTCGAACCCCAGCGCCTCGTTAAGCCGGTACCAATGCACCGAGTAGGGCGAAGAACCGACGGCCCCGGGGCCGAAGCCTGGCGGAAGCTTCTTGAGGTCCTCAAGCAGCGCGGGGTCTTCCCTGGCTATACGCTCGGATTCCGGGCTGGGCTCCCAGACGCCCACCAGCCAGACTATGTCGAAACCGAGGTGCCGCATCTCCAGCCACTCTTCGTCAGGCACGGAGGAAAGTGTCATCTCGGGCAGTGAATATTTAACCCTGAGCTGTTTAATCCACAGTCTGGTATTGATTTCTATCAAATGCGGGTTTGAGCGAAGCACAAGTCCTCTCTGGTATGTAGACCGAAAAATTGGAACTCCCCACATCCATTATAGCAAACTTCCGGTCAGGGCAGGTCTAAAACGCGGTACTCACCCGGTTCCAGGGCGCCGCTGAAGCCCGCCTGCGGCAGCTCAACTCGGGTGGAATTCCAGGTCACATTCCCTACTATCGCCTTGCGCAAGCCCGGCTTGTCCTTGGAGGTCAGGGTATAGCCGGCCCAATTCTGGCCGGGGCCCGGCCACAGCGGCTGAATATCGTAATCCCCCAGCTCGGCGCGCACCTTCGCCGCCAGGGCCAATACTTCCTGGTAAGTCTTTTTAACCTGCGGGTCCCCGCCATACCAATTTATGGAGCAAGGAGCGCTGAAAGGCAGCGGCTTATTCTCCGTGGGGATCTCGGCGTCATAACCTATCTCCGCGCCGGAATACATCATGACGGCGCCGGGGTAAAGCATCGTAAGGGCCAGCTCCGCCGGCAGGCGTTTGCCGTAAACCTTCTCCGGCGCTCCCTCATCGTGGTTGCCGGCGAACAGTACCGCCCCCGCGCCGCCGCTCTGCCAGGCCAGGAACGCCGCCCTGTTCACGGCGCTCTGCACCGTGGAGTCGTTGCCGGATTCCGTGGCGTTGTACCAGCCGGTCTGCCCCTCGGGCCGCGCGTCCTCGCTCTTGCTGTAGATGGTGTCGAAGCCGCAGGCGCCCAGGTCCTCCTGGTAGGCGTAGGCCTCCGCCATGAAAGCCGCGGAGGGCTTGGCCGCCTTCACGGTCCAGATAAGCTGGCGGTAGAACTCCCCGGACGGCATGCTTTTAGCCCAGGTGCGGGCGAAAACGTTGTTCAGCGCCAGGTAGGCCATGTCCACGCGGAAGCCGTCCACGTCGAACTTGGTGACCCAGCCCTTGATTATGGCGGTCATCCTGTCGCGCAGATTCTGGTTGGAGTAGTTTATCTGCGCGGTGTCTATCCAACTAGCCACGCCGCCGCCGTACTCGAAACCGCCGTGGTGCACGCAGTACTTGGAGCCGTTCCAGTAACTTTCGAAATAGCCGTCCTTCGGGCAGGCCCCGTCGTAGCGGAAGCTGACGAAATAGTCCGGGTTCTCGGCCAGCAGCTTCGAATCCAGCGAGGTATGGTTAACCACAAAATCCACTATCACCTTCAGCCCCGCCTGGTGCGCCTTACCGACAAAATTCCTAAAATCCTCTTCCGTTCCCAGATCGGGGTTTACGGTGGAGTGGTCGCTTATCGAATACGGAGAGCCACCGCCGGTGCCGGTCTGGCCGCGCACGCCTATGGGAAGGATACCCATGGGCCACACCGCGTCGAACCCCATGCGCTTTATGACTTCGAAATCCGAGGCCTGGAAGTCGCGGAAGAACAGGGCCTGGCCGGTGTCGGAGGGCGACTTGAAGCCTGAGGCGGAATGTCTGCCTTCCAGGTTGTAAGCGCGCGGGAAAAGTTCGTAGATGCGGGCCTTCTTGGCCCAGGCCGCCAGATCGTATTTCTCCATGTTGACCTGCAGGCCTGAAACATAATTTTCGAGTATAGCGTTAAGGCGGTCGTTCTTCTCCAGGCCGGGCAGGGAGGAAGCCCTGAGGTCCGCAAGCGAGCGGCGCAGGTCCGAGGTCCAGGCCACGGGCTTGAGCAGCGCGTCCAGGTAGTTGAAGTAATCGTCCTGCTGGCCTGAGAAGGCCTCCGCGCCGTATTTCCCCTCCAGCTCTTTTTTGGTCCAGAGAAAGCCTTCAAGCCCCACGCTCTGCGCCTGCGCGGTCCAGCCTTCCTTGGCGTTCTTGAACATAAACTGACGCAGCTGCGGGGTGGAACCGTTCCACTCACCGGAAGAAAGCACTTCCTTCATCTGGCGCAGGAAATCGACCGAGGCATCGCGCGGAGCGGCGCGGGCAAAGTCTCCGGCCTGCGCCGCCGGCAGGCCGCCGTCAAAAAGCGCCGACGCGTTTTCCCGCTCGGCTTCTCCGGACGCGAAAAGGCCGCATGGCAGAGCCAGCAGCAGCAGATAGATAAAATGACGGTACAACCTCATTCTTTAGAGTTTACTGCTGGAAATGGCGAGTGGCAAGGGCTGAAAGGACCGTGTTTATTGCCCTAAAGGCCTAAGGGAACAAATCGCAGCTGAAAGCCGGAAAGCAGCGGAAGGCAACGGAACGCAAGAAAGCGGAAAAACTTCCTCCCTTCTTACCTTCGGTTGCCTTGCGCTGCTCTCTTTCTTTTGCCGTCTACTGAGCCGCGTCCTGCTCTGTTTCCTTATCTTTAAGCCAATATACGGCCAGGCGGTAGCTTATAATGCCGAAAATAAATATCAGGAGCATGCCGGAGACTACGACCCGCAGCGCCCAGGGAGGAATATTCCTCGCGGGCATGTCGGCCGCATCCATGATCTCATATATCCACCATTTGGAGCCGCCGACGTTAGAAATGGAAGCTAGGTAAGTGCGCCCCTTGAAATTCACTTCGCTGGTAAAAGTGGGCGTGTCGCGTTCCGTTGCCACGGAAAGCATCTTTATAACTTCAGCCGGCGCTTTCAGGCCGGGCTTTACAATGGACATGCTCATGGAATCCGCTATTATCTGGCCGCCCACGTCCACAAGTCCGAAATTCCCGCGCGAGTTGCGCCCCATAAGCCGCACCACCTCTCCGATGTAGGCAAGGCTGAGCCGCCCGGCCAGGAAATATTCCGCCTTGCCGCCCTTCAGCAAAGGCTCGGAGAGCACCAGCGCCGGAGGCGTATATTCGCCGTATTCCACCGCGCCGGCCGGGGCAAGGGTCTGTTTAGCCTCGGCCAGCGCCGGGCTTTTGGAATACTCAACGGGGGCCTTCACACTTTTGTCGGCCGAAAAGCGCGCCAGTTCGGAGCCTGTCGGGCCGAGCAGGGCCAGCTCCGAATAGATAAATGGATTTTCCTTTACATGCCGCTCCAACTCCGCTTTAAGCCCGGCTGCGCTGCCAGCGCGGCTGGCCGTTATGCGCGCCAGGCTGTAATTCAGGTTAAGCACGTCGGAAATTATGCCCGCCCCGGTCACGGTGCGCAGCTCCAGGTAGCGGAGGGTGTCATTCTTCTGCAGCTCCCCCGCGCCGTAGATAAAGTGCCTGCTTAATATCATGAAAGGCACCAGAAACAGCGCCACCACGGCGGTGACGAATTTATATTTATTATTACCGTTCATGTTTTAGCCCTTCCTTTTATTCCCCGGCGTCCCTGCGGTCTTACTGGAACCCGCGACTTTCCTGGCGGCCCACTTGTCTATCTCCGCTTCCAGCCAGGCCAGCGTCTCCTGCAAACCGAACCCGGCCAGGGCGCAGAGCCCCCACAAAGACAAAAGATAATAGCGCAGCTCCACCCCGCCTACCGGCAGCACCTGTTTTATAGCCGCCATAGGCAGCACAGGCAGTACAGCCGCCGTCATAAATAAAAGCAGCGGGTCTTTCTTCAGGGCGAAAGCCGCGTAAAAGCCGAGAAAAACAAGAACGACAAGGAATTTATAGTAGAAAACGCGCGGCAGTTCGTAGGCCAAAGCCCTGCCAAGCCCGCTGAAGATCCCGCTGAAAGCCCCGGCCGGCCCGTCCCTGAATACGAAGGCGGCCGCGCCCAGCGGCCCCTGCGGCTTGGCAACGGCCGGATTATAGCCGTATCGGTCTATGTTCGCCAGGCTCCGCAGGCCCAGCCCCTGCGAATAGAAAAAATTACCGTAATGCGCCTTCTGGTAAACGGCGTAGGGCAGCGCCAGCGCTAAAGCCACCACCAGCGCCAGGCCGGCGGCCTTCAGCTGCGCGGCCTGCCGCTTGGCCGCCCAGCCAAGCCCCGCGATAAGGAACATAGTCCAGGCCGCGTCTATCCGGCTCAGGCAGGCCATGCCGCCAAAAAGCCCCGCCAGCAGCGCGGAACGCCTGGAAGGAACCGGCGCACCGGCGTAATGCCAGAACAGCAGCAGGAACAAAAGTGCGTACAGGTGCGAGCTGCCCTGCATGGCGTAGTAGCCCATGAACGGGTTCGCGCCCAGAAAAAAACACGCCATACCGGCGCAGACGGCCCCAAAGCGCGCGCGCAGAACGAATAAAGTGACAAAGAACATAAGAGTGTAAACGGCCAGCCCCTCCGCACGTACGGCCGCGTCCGGGTCGGCACCGGCCGCCATGGCCAGTTTCAGCGCGAAAACAGGCACGGGTTCGGCTAGGGAGGAATTATAAAAAAAAGAGGACCTTTCCGCCATCAGCGAGCGGGAGGCGGCCTCGCGCAGGGGCTCATGCCGGTACACCTGCCAGCACACCGTGATATTGTAAGAAAGGGCCACCCCCGCCAGGGCGAATATTACATTGCGGAAGACGCGCGGTATATCAGTTCTGGAAAGTATGTCCGTCAGATCCGCCATTTTTTTGGGATTCCCCTTCGTATTATGTAGTATATAAAACAAAGACGGTAAAATATAAGGCTTTTTTGAGGTTCCTATGCGCGAAATAACACTTGAATTTAAAAAAATAGTCGGCGAAGGCAAGGCCCTGGGCAGAAGCGAGGGCAAGGTGGTGTTCTGCTACGGCGTCCTGCCTGACGAAACCGCCCGCGTGCGCGTCACTTTCGAAAAGAAGAACTTCGCCGAGGCCGAGCTGCTGGAAATAATCACCCCCTCCCCCAAGCGCGTGGCCCCGAAAGAGGACCATTACCTGAGTTGCTCACCCTGGCAGGTTATGGAGTACGGCTTCCAGTGCGAAACCAAGAAAGGGATCATTGAAGACCTGCTTTACCAGACCACCAAGGAAACCATCCGCCTGGATAAGTTCTACGGCGCGGCCGAAGCCTTCGGCTACCGGACCAAGATAGAGTACAGCTTCACCGGCGAGCCGGGCGCGCTGTCCTTCGCCTTCCACAAGCGCGGCAATTACCGCGAAAAATACCTGCTGCCGCAGGGCTGCGCGCTGATTAGCCCGGCGGCGAACGCCCTGGCGCTGAAGATACTGGGCGTGATAAACGGCCTGAAACTTTCCACAGCGGACCTTAAAACGCTGATCATACGCGAGGCCAAGAACCCCGGCTCGCGCGTGGCCGCGCTGTACATGAAGCGCCAGGACATAGAGCTGCCGGACATGAACTTCGAGGGCATGGACGGCTTCCTGGCCATCTACTCCAACCCCATCAGCTCGGTCAGCCAGGTGGACGGCATTGTAAAAGCCTGGGGCAACGACTTCGTCACCGAGGAGCTGCTCGGCAGCAAGTTCTCCTACGGCTTCGACTGTTTCTTCCAGAACAACATGGCGCTCTTCGAAGAGGCGCTGAAGGAAATACGCGCGGCCTCGTTTAAATGCGGGAAACTCGTGGACCTTTACTCCGGCGTGGGCGTGATAGGCCTGACCCTGCGGGACCTGGCGGACAAGGTGCTGGCCGTGGAGGCCTCCCCCAACTCGGCCAAGTACGCCGCGCTGAACGCGCAGGCCAACAACGCCACTAATTTCGAGATGGTCTGTTCGATGTCGGAGAAGGCGGACGGCGGTCTGTTCGACGGCACGGACATCCTGGTGCTGGACCCGCCCCGCGCGGGCCTGCACAACAAGGTGATAAAGCGGATAATGGAAATCCTGCCCAAACGGATAATCTACCTATCCTGCAACCCCATCACGCAGGGCCGCGACGCGGCTTTCTTCCTGGAGAAGTACAAGATCATCCGCTCCGCCGGCTTCGACTTCTACCCCAACACCCCCCACGCCGAAACTCTGCTGGTCTTCGAAAGGGAATAGGCTGCATAGACAAAAAAAGCGCCCTGGCTTGAACACCGGGGCGTTTTTATTTGGCTGATTAAAGTATCAATTACACGACAAACACAACGAATAAGAATTGTGGGTGGCAAGCTGTGCTGCTGTACCCTCAGTACAAGTCGCTGCGTTCTCCAGTTTGATAATGCACCCGTGGCCTGCGCCATTCTGGCTCTCTATTCGTATCGCCAGGTCGCCACCACTAGCCTGGATGTCCACTGGAGCGGCCGTAGCCGTGGTACCTACGCTCAGCGTAGTACCCACGCTTGCCGCTCCCTCGAAATGATTCTTTGAGGTCGCACCTTTTGAGTACAAGTTATAGCTCTTTGTGGCGGTTACTCCGGACTGGTCGTTTATATATACGCCGTAATTATTGGTTATCCCGGTCGTCCCGGCGGGAGCGGAGTCAGCGTATATGGCGTATGAATTCGTCATAGTATTGCCGGTATAACTATAGTTCATACCATAAACGCCGTACGCGTTCGTTATGACCGAATTGATCATAGGCTGGTCCTGGCTTACGGAGAAGTACCCGCCGAAAGCCTTGTCGACCGTGCCGGTATTGGTCTTATTTACCCCCCCGATCACGCCGGCGGCATACATAAGGTTACCGCTGTTCCGCGCTCTGGCGAGCGAATGGATGCCGCGCAGCATGGCGGAATTGTGGCTGTCGCCGTCCGGCATGGAGGCGATGAAACGCCCGCCCGTAGTGAAGTTATACATGTCGTTGGCGAGGGGCGCCAACTCCGAAACCACGTCCAGGCCTATATTATTCCCGTACGGGCCGGTAACGTCTCCGGTATAGTGCTCTAAAATGGTAACCGCCGAGAACGTGCTGAGGGCCGTAATGCCGTTGCCGACCGCAGAATGGCCGGCTATATACACATGGGTACTGACGGTAATATAAGGCTGGGTCGGGATCGCAGTAGCTATAGTCCCGACGCCGAGGGTCGAAGCTCCGATCATGGTCGCGCCTATATTGCTCGCGTTATTCACGCTGTTTCCGTTCATGTTCAGGTCGCTCGTCGCCGTGTCCACCCAGCCTCCGGATCCTCCGGTTATCCCGGTAAGGTGCGAGCCGTCGCCGTAGTACGCGGTGGCTGAGGAAATACCCGCTATAAAGATATTGCTGCTCACGTACACGCCGCCGTGGTAGACCGGATTGGAAGAGGAGATGGTCACCGCGGGGGCCAGCCCCAGTCCGCTGGCGTAAAGAACGCCGGTGGCCGACATCGAGGAGACTATGGCCCCCCCGGAGTCGCGCCAGATCTGCACATAGCCGTCGCCCAGCACGCCCTTTACATCCAGACTCACCGTGGGAGCTATTCCGACACCGACCTTGCCGCTATTGTCTATAGAAAGACCTTCATTATCGCCGTCCCCGGACAGCCAGTTACCCCCGGTAGCCAGATTGCGCGTCATCGGGGTGCCGATCCAGCCGTTCAGGCCGGAGCCGTCGCCGTAGTACCTTGCGCTGGCGGCGATGTACACGCTGCTGGAAATATAAAGGCCGGTAGGCGAAGATGAGATGCCCACGAGCGGATTCAGACTGATTCTGTTTACGCCAAGTTCGCCGGCTACCGTCATGCTGGAGTAGGTTGTAATGGCCGCGTTGGCCGTTATGGAGGCCACATTGATCAGGTTAAAGGTGTTTAGGTTCAGGTCCTGCGTGGCCTTATGGTTGCCAAGGTTATCAGAGCCGTGAACCCCGGTAAGCTGGGAGCCGTCGCCGTAGTATTGGGTGGCTGAGGCTATGCCTACTATATAGACGTTGCTGCTCACGTAGACACCGCCGTTATAGACAGGGACGGAGGAGGATATCCACACTCCAGGGGTCAGCATGACTTGCGGAACGCCTATCCCCAAAACGCCCGCTACGGTCATACTGGAATAGGAAGTTATCTGCCCGTTCGCGGTAAGCCCGCCTGTATCCGTCATATTAGAAACCACACTGCCGCCGGAGTTGCGCCAGATCTGCGCGTAGCCGCCGTCGCTGCCGACCGCCTGCACGTCCAGCCGGGTAGCGGGGTCTACCGGGCCTATCCCTACGTTGCCGTCATTGCGAACCCGGAACAGCTGCGTGGTATCATTGCTTTCGGCCAGGAAAGCGTTGGTGGCAGAGGTATTGTCCGCGCCAAGAACCAACAGTTTGCTTGAAACGGAGTTGCTAGTGCCTATAGCCACGTTAGAGGAAGCCCCCATCGTATACACGGTGGTGGGGCCCACTCCCCAAAGGGCCGTACTGTCGGTAACTATTGAGCCGGTCAGCTCACTGCAGATGGAGCCATTACACCCAATAAAAACTGCGCCGGTGAACTTCAGAGTGCCGGCGGCGGTGTCCGAAGTATCGCCGATCTTTATACCGCCGTTAACATCCAGTCTGGCCCGTGGGGCGGAATTACCTATACCCACATTGCCGGAATTGACTACGAGATTTCCCGAGTTGACCACAAGCCCGGAGGAAACATACACGCCGGGCAAAGAGTTACTTATCGCCGTAAAAGCGGAGGTAGAAGTAAAAGTATTGCTGCCGGTGAACGTCTGAGTGGCGGCCAGTTTGGAGTAGCCGGCCGTCTGGTGGCTGCCCCAGCCATAAGCCGTATTCCAGTTGGTTATCTCCGGGTCGGTTACCGCGTGCGCGGGAGCCGCGGCGAAAACAGGGTCCGTCTCGACTGCAAGAAGGTTCTTCAGGCCGGAACCGTCGCCGTAGAACACACCGCCGGTAGTAACTGTCGCAACAGCAATGCCGGCGGAATTACGCCAGAACTGGACATAAGAGTCGCCGGCGCCCGCCTGCGCGTCCAGCGGCGCTCCGGCTGTGGCCCGACCCACCGCCATACTGGCAAGATTTACTATATAGCCGTTACCCGCATCGGAGCCGGCGACCAGAGTAGCCGCCAGGGTATCGATGGTGTTTCCCCCGCCGCCGCCGCCGACTATGCCGGTAAGCTGGGAGCCGTCGCCGTAATACCTGGTGGCGGAGGCTATGCCTACTATGTAGACATTGCTGCTGACATAAACGCCGCCTTTAGCTGCCGAGGAGGAAACACTTACGCCGGGATTTAAATTGAGCTGATACGCCCCTATGCCCTGCGCGCCGGCTACGGTCATGCTGGAATAGGCCGTTATCTGCCCGTTGGCGGAAAGTCCGCCGGCGTCCGTCATATTAGAAACCACACTGCCGCCGGAGTTGCGCCAGATCTGCGCGTAGCCGCCGCCGCTGCCGGCCGCCTGCACGTCCAGCCGGGTAGCGGGATTTACCGGGCCTATCCCCACATTTCCGTCGTTACGCACTGTAAAAATAGTATTAAAACCGGAATCTTGAGCAATAAAAGCGTTCGCCACCGAACTGGTATCCGCCCCAACCACGCGCAATTTGCTTACTCCGGCAGTCGCTATGCCTATAGCTACTTTGGAAGACAAGCCGACGGTATAAACCGTGTCAGTGGTCACACCCCACAGTGCGGTCGAGGTAGCAAGAGAGTATGACCCGTTTAAGGTCTGCCACGTGTTGTTGTTGTAGCCTTCGAAAGCGGTCCCGGTATACCTGATGGTGCCGAGGATAGAATCAGCTGTATTGCTTAATTTAATACCGCCGTTAACGTCCAGCTTAGCCTGCGGGGAGGGGCTGCCAATACCAACATTCCCCAGATTAACCACAAGGCCGGAGGAAATATATACGCCCGGGAAAGAGGGATCCTGCGCGGAAAAAGTTGCGGAAGAGGAAAAAGTGTTTATCCCGGCGAACGTCTGATCGGACGCCAGTTTGGAGTAACCGGCCGTCTGGTGGTTGCCCCAGCCGAAAGCCGTATCCCAGTTGGTTATCTCCGTGCCGGTTATCGCGTGGGCGGGAGCCGCGCCGAAAACAGGGTCAGTTTCGGCCGTAAGAAGATTCTTCAGACCGGAACCGTCGCCGTAAATTACGCCGGCGGCGGTAACCGAGGCGACAGCCACCCCTCCGGAATTGCGCCAGATCTGAGAGTAGGTTAAAGGAGCGGACGCCTGCACGTCCAACTGCGCGCCAGCCGTAGCCCGGCCCACGGCCAGGCTGCTGAGATTGACGATGTAGCCATTGCCCGCGTCGGAGCCGGCGGCGAGCGTGGCGGCCAGGTTGTTCCCGCCGCCGCTGATTATGCCGGTAAGTTTGGAACCATCGCCGAAGTATTGGGTGGCGGAGGCTATACCCACTATGTAGACATTGCTGCTGATGTAAACGCCGCCGTTAAAGGCCGGCGACGAGGAAGAGATGGCTACGCCGGGAGCGAACTGCACACGGCTTATGGCCGCGCCGGTGGCGCTGGTAACGGTAAAACTGCTGGCGAAAGTGTTCACGCCCGAAAAAACCTGGCTGCCGTTCAGCAGCGGCACGTTGGCGGAAAGCTGCGCGTCTGCCAGCGTACCGGCCGAAACATTAGAGGCATTGACCGCCGTAATGCCCGAGCCGTCGCCATAATACTTGGCGCCGGGCGCAAGATAGACGTGACTGGAAATATATAAACCGCCCTGTTGGTAAGCGGGCGAGGAGGAAATGGAAACGCCTGAGGCGAACTGCACACGGCTTATGGCCGCGCCTGTGGCGCTGGTAACGGTAAAACTGCTGGCGAAAGTGTTCACGCCCGAAAAAACCTGGCTGCCGTTCAGCAGCGGCACGTTGGCGGAAAGCTGCGCGTCCGCCAGTTTGCCGGCAGAGACATTGGCTGCGTTGATGGCCGTAAGGCCGGATCCGTCGCCATAATATTTTGCGCCGGGGGCAAGATAGACGTGGCTGGAAATAGAAACGCCGCCCTGCTGGGAAGGGGATGCTGAGGAGATCTCTATCCCTGGCGTCAGCCGGATCTTCGACGCGCTCATTCCCAGCGCTCCTGGTACTGTGACGCTTGAAGAGGTAACCTGTTCGGCGGTTACGGCGGTCGCGTAAAGCGCCCCGGTGGCCGTCATGGAAGCCTGTATTACTCCGCTATTATCGCGCCAGAACTGCGCGTTCCCGAAACCGTCGCCCTGCACGTCCAGGCTGGTCCCGGCGGTTCCCAACCCTATAGAGAGGCTGCCGAGATTAGATATTAACTGCTTCTGGGCGTCGTTGCCGGCGCTAAGCGTATCGAATAAATTATCGATTACATTGCCGCCGCTGCCTCCGCCGCCGGTCTGGTCGATAGCGCAGATCAGGTTGCCGCTGGAGTCCGCCGTCAGCTTTTGGGCGCTGGTACAGGAAAAATTATCGAATTTAATACCACTGGTGGTGATGTTGCCGTCCCCGTCATTTATCTCCAGCTTTGTCGAATAAAACAGGCCCGAGGCGGTCATGGAAGCTTTCACGACCCCTGAGGAATTGCGCCAGATCTGCGTGTAGCCGGAGGGAGAAACCGCCTGCACGTCCAGCCTTGCCTGCGGCGCCGCAACGCCCACGCCCGCGTTGCCGGAAACAGCCGTTACCACGTTCTGGCCGGAAACGGCCCAGCCGGCGGCACTGTACTGCGCGGTGCCGTCCTGGAAAACCAGCCCTTTGCTGCCGGAAGAGGTGGAAATGCGTATGTCCCCGTCTACGGCGGTGAAAGTGCCGGAAGAGGCTTCCGCCGTGTAGGCGTGCATGGCATAGGCGGAAGCGTAAAGCGGCTCTTTGGGCATCCACCCGCCGTCCACCGCCATCTGCACATAAGGCGTTATATCTTTCCAGGGAATAGCGGCGAACTGAACTTGGTTGGAAGAGCCGAGGGCGTAGCGGAAAAGACCGCCGGTAACGGCCACGTCCGTGGAGCCGGAAGTCCAGTACACCGAAGAGCCGTCCGCGCTGGTTATGAGGAACTGCATGGTGACGGTGCCGTTGTAGAGGACGCCGCTTTTTCTGAGCGTTCCCTGGTAGCTCAACAGGCCAGGCACCGCCGCGAAGCCCCCCGCGGAGAGGCCGAAGAACAAAACGAGCGCGGCGCTAAAGGCCGCAATTCCGGATTTTATCTTCACAAACTCACCTCTTGTCTTTCTTCTCGGCTGCGCCGGCTTCCTCGTCGGCACGGGCCCGGTAGAACAGGGCCTCCTCATTCTCACTGTCAAAAGCCAGGACGTCCTCGAACAATTCAACGGCTTCGGGATAGCGCTTCTTGGCGTAAAGTTCCAGGCCGCTGCTAAGGTTGGCGTTCTGGAGGCCCAGCTCCCGCTCAAGACTGGTAAGCCTCTCGGCCATATCCAGTGTCTTCTGCGCACCGCCTGTGTCTATGTACCGGTTGGATTCGTCGGTCTCGGAGGCCCTGGCAAACATCAGCGCGGCTATATCCCTCTCGTTCGCGCTGGTCCGGTCCTGCACCAGGTACGGGAACGCTTTTCTTATAGTCTCGTAAAATATCTTCTTGATCCGCACTCCGTCGGCCGCCAGCGCTTCCCTGTTGTCCGAATACACCGGGGCGTTCTCCAGCAGGCTTTCGTAGGCCGTCACCGCGTCGCCAGCCGTGTCCGCGTTGCCGGCCATTGAACACACCCTGGAGAATTTCTTTTCCCAGGCCTCCATACGTCCGCTCTTTACCTCGCGCAGTTCCAGCACCTTTCTTCTGTCGCGGCCGGCGCCGGTCATCAGCGCCGCTCTTTCGGAAGCCGCCGCCGCCTGCTCCCGCGCCGCCGCGGAGGCCGCGGCTTCGCGCAGACGGGCCCTGGCCTGCGCGTTGGCAGGGTCGGCCAGCACCTTGTCTATAAGGCCGGCCAGGCCCGGGGCGCGTGCCGGCTGCGCCGCGGGCTGCTGGGCCGCCAGGACGGCCGCGCACAGGGTAAGCAGCCGCAGCAGCGGCATTACTTGGAAACCTCCACAAGGCCGCGCACCCTGCGCATCAGGTCAAGGGCCTCAGTGTAGCCCGGGTCAAGCGACACCGCGTCGTCCAGTTCCACCACCGCCTCGTAATACCGGTTTTCTTTCATCAGCAGGCGGGCGCGTTCTACTTTCCAGCGCGCCTTTTCCTGGGCGAGGCTCAGGTGCGGCGTAACGTCCAACGGCTTGCCGAACTTGTATGCCAGGCTGAACCGGTGCTCTACGCCGAATTTGCCGTAGCCTGAAATAGCGTAATCGAACTGGAGCATCTTTATAGTGACGCCGCAGCCGAAACGAAGCCCGGTCCCGAGATCCGCCCCGGAAACGTAGCCGGCCCGTACGGCTATAGCGCGGCGCAACAGATATTCCGCGCCGCCTGAAAAGACAGTGCCGGAATCGGAAGGCTTTTTCAGGTCCACCGCCAGGGTAAGCGGGTCCCCGGCTTCCAGAACTATATAAGAGGCCCCCGCGCGGACCACGGAAGGAGAGGGATCCGTTACGGAATCGAATTTGAAGCCGCCGCCTAGCGATTGCGCCGAAAGCCCGAGGCAGAGCGTGCCTGCGGGAAGGTCGGATATCCAGAGCATCCCGGCGTCGAAAAGCGCGGTGCCGGCGGAGACCGTGTCCAGGCTTTCCCTGGCGTATTTTAACGCGGCGCCGGCGAAAACCCCCACGCGCCTGTCATTCCAGGGGCCGCTGAGCCTGACCGCGTAATGGGCGCCCACGGCCAGGTCCCCGGCGTCCACTTTACCGGCGGAAGTGCCGTTATTGGTATAGCCGTCTATGGAAGGGATACTGAGCATTGAAACGGAGGCGGCCACCACGCCTTTCTGCCCGCCCAGAGGGTAGGCGAACGCGGCCTGCTGCGAGGTTACTCCCTCAAGCCAGGAATCATAGGAGAAAGCTGCCTCGCTGTAGCCGGTTCGGGCCAGGGCAGCGGGATTAAGGGCTACCGCACCCAGGAGATCGCCGTAAAGGCCGGCGCCGGTCTCTCCCATACCTACCGCGCGCGGGCTTTGCAGTACGCGCAGGAACTCCCCGCCGTCCTTGCCCGCCCCGGCAAAAACGGGAGCCGCGGCCGCGCAGGAGAGCGCCGTGAAAAGGATAAATATGGCCGTTCTGTTTTTCATCGCTTTAAAGCTGCGCTATTTTATAACCACCAGTTTGCCGGTCTTGCGGTTGCCGCCGGTGGTGACTTCCCACAGGTATACCCCGCTGGCTACCACTTCCCCATCGGAATTCTTAACATCCCATGGTTGCGTCGCGCCCATAACCGGCAGGTCGCGCACCAGCAGACCGCTTACCGTGTAGATGCTTATCTTCCCGGAGGAGGGCAGGTTGGTGAAAGTTATGCCCTGGGCCCAGGTGCCGTATCTGGCCGGGTTCCCGGCGTTGGGCCTGAAGGGAACAGGGTAGGCGAACACCGGGGTCAGGTCCGTATCAGGCAGGCCGAGCAACCCGTAACTGGAGAAATGAGAGACCGGCATGGACAAGTTCTTCCCCGACGCGTCAAGAGAAGCCCCGGTCTGCTTCACCCAGAGATGCCTGGTTTCATCCATAAGCCATATCGCCAGGTTGGAAGTTTTAACCCGTCCCTCAGTACCGGCCACAAAGCCGTCGCTGCCCAGACTGTAAGGGAGCGTGACCACGCAGGCGGCATTGGGCTGCACCGGGTTGCCTGCGGCGTCATACGGATTCACGTGCACCAGGTTCAAGAACTCCGGAGAGCCGGGCTGGGCCGCCAGCTTGGCGTTGGCGGTTACTATCTCCGGCCGGGCCGCGTTGGTGGACAGCGTCAGGAAGAAATCTTCAGAATAGGCGTTGGATGGTATAACCACCCTCACCTTGTGGTCGGAGATGGCCGTGGCGGTATTAGCCTTCGTGTAGTCCATCATGACTGAGAAATAAACGGTGGTAGCGCCGGAAACCGGGGAACCGTTTATGTCCACGATGGCCGAGGAGTAATAAACGGCGAAAAGACTTCCTTTGGGCCAGGCGGCCGACGGGACAATAACCAGCTTCTGGCCGGAATAAGACGTTGTCACGAACCAGTTTGAACTTATCTCGTTAGCATAATTATCCAACACTTGTGTAACGTTTACACTGGGAGTTGAAAGGGTGGGAGACAGGTCGGTGGAGAAAAGAAGCTTCACACTTTGGTCTGGCGGCTGGCCCCAGAGATTCCCTTCCAGGATGACGCCGGTGCCGGAATCAAAACCGTAAAAACCCTGGTTCTCTATGCTGGAGGGAATAAAGGACAGGTAGCCGGACAAGGCCGAGTAAGAGGAATAGACCATGTTGTAGGGGCTGGCGCAGTCCTCCCCGATAGTGTAGGCCACCTGGTAAGCGCCGGTGGAGGCGTAGACCACAGCCACCGGTGCCTGCGAAGTGCGCAGGCTTTCCCAGTCGCAGCGGCCGCTTCCCGGCAGAAAAAGGCCGGCAGCCAAAGCAATGGAAAGCAGAATATTTTTTCGCTTCATTATAAATAAACCGGGCGGCTTACCCCACTGATAAATATCAATATATTATATAACACGGGGGAGTGTTTTAGGAATGTGATTTATATAACTTTGGGAAATTAAATCAAGAATAATAAATTTACTCTCTATTTCTCCAGCCGCAAGACTTCCCTGCTCCCGGTAAATTTACCCGGTCCGGTAAGCCCTTCCACAAAGGCGTTATAGCGCGTCTGCACCGGTTTTTCAGGACCGAGACCGCTGGCATCCAGCACGCTCTTAACGAATGCGGCGTTAACCGGGAAAGCGCTTACGAGGTAAGCCTGTTTGAGCGCGGAATCATAAACAGAGTAGATGAGCAGGTGGGTATTGCCGCCGGAGTCTTTGGCAAAGGGAACGAAATCCGTGCGCAGCGCCACCTTGCGTCCTTTAGGGAGCGTTACGGTTTCCATAAGGCGCATCCTGGCGGTGCCGCTTGAGATATAGGCCTTTTCAGCCTCCCCGCAGCCGGCGGAAGCGCGCTTGAGCAGGGCCATGGCCGTTGAGTCGTCCTTAAGGGCTATACCGCCGGCCAGGCAGGTTATGTTGGCCAGCAGCGTGCCTGCGGCAGGCTCCGGCCCGGCGGAACCGCGCGGCAGGCCGAGCCCATCCTCAATGTCCGGGCGCACCCAGCGGGCGCGCTTAAAACCGAACTTGGTGGGCAGCAGGCTGAACAGATAGCCGTAGGTATGCTCTACCCCGGCGTGCATTATCCTGCCCTTAGGCCCCGGAACTCCCGCCCGCGCCGCTATAAAGCGCAGTATGGAAGGGTCCACTATTTCCCCGTTGGCAAGCTCGTCGTAATTTATGCTGCGCCCCCACAGCTTCAGCGTGGCCTTGTTGTAACGGTCGGCGTCCAGCTGCTTTAATATTCCAGGCGCGTAGGCCGAGAAAACGGGCCCGAGTTCCTCCCTTTTCTCCGCCTTTGCGTTCATAAGCCTGGCGGCGCCAGCCCAGGGACAGTCCTCGGCCTTTTCCTCGGGGCCGCCCGGAACCGCTTTCAGCGGGCACTCGAACGCGCCGGAAATTCCGGGCAGCAGGCCAAGCAATAAAAGAAGATCTAAGAACTTCATGCTGCCCGTCTAAAATCAGCCGGACTTACGGTGTAATACCTTGTACCACAGGGATAGCCCGGGTAAGGCCCGCAATTCTGGTCTACGCCCGCAGCGGGAGCGGTGCTGCCGTTCACTGAATTGGCCAGGTCCTGCAGGGTTTCAGGTTTTGCGGTCTGCTTCGGCGGCTGAACCTTCTGGGCCCTGAAACAGCCGACCAGCGCCGCAAGCCCCAGGGCCAGCAGGCCGAGCAGGCCGCATTTGGCTATGCGGTTGACCTCACAGGTTTTAAGACCTGTTCTGGCTCCCAGTTCATAAATTTTTTTCATATTCATATCCCTTATCTGGTCCGCTTGCAGCTACATTAGATTCTAATCAATTTTGAGTATAAAAAAAAGCCGGCGCCTGTAAAACAAGCGCCGGCAGTTTTTTTTGAAGATAACGTCTTATTTGACTTTCTTCACGGGGGCCTTCGCCGGGGCGGGTGTGGCAACCGGGGCCGGGGTAACGGCAGGGGCGGCAACGGGGGTCGCCTCAACGGCGGTGCCGGCAACCTGGGCAGCGGCGGGCTGCTCGGTCTGGGCGGCTTCCTGCTTCTTGCAGGCCACGGCAAGCATCAGCGCCACCAGCGGCAGCGCGAACAGTACTGTCTTTTTCATTTGTTATTTCTCCTGTTAAAATCCCGCTGGATTTTTCCCGCGGGTATAATTTACGAAAACGAAGTCAAAAAAGCGAACCCCTTTGGTCCGCCCTTATTTATAAGGTTATAATATTTACCGGCCCTCAAGCAAATCCATCCGCTCTTCCAGCGCCTTTCTTTTAAGGAACCAGCCCTCGGCAGCGCCACGGCTAAAGACCGCGGGGGCTTCGGCTTCCGGAGCCGGCTGCTCCGGCGCAGGGCGGCCGGCGGCGGCCGCCTCAAGCAGTGAACGGCCGAACACCAGCGCCGCGCCGTAAGCCTCTCCGGAGGAACGGCCTTCCCGGGATCGCGCGGCGAAGACGGCTGCCATCCGTCCCTGGATCTTCCATTCCAGCAGCCGTTCGCAGGCCAGGGCCAGCGCCGGTTCCCGCTTCTCGTTCTTGCCGGCCAGCGAAAAATATTCCAGCGCAAAAAGCGCGCTGTAAAGAGCCTGTTCAAAAACCTTCTCCGGACTGCCGTGGGCTTCAAGTATGCCCCTGATCACCTGTTCCTGCCCGGCGCAGGCCGGCTCCCAGCCGAAGTCCGCCAGTTTTCCGTCGAGCAGGCGCCTGCGCAGGGCAGCCCCAAGCGCGGCTTTTTCACCCCCGGCTTTCACCGCCCTGAACCGCAGCGCGGGGCGGGCCGGCTGATACAGGAATTCGGAAGTTTCTTTCACTTCAAATCCGGCTTCGGCCAGCAGCCCGGCCAACAGATCTTCAGGGAAACAATACAGGTGGTTCATGCCGCGGGTCTCGGAACCATAAACCCAGCCCAGGGCCGCCTCCCTGACCCCGGCGTCCCCGGAGAGAAAGATCTCGAATGTTTTTTCGATATGCGGCGTTTCCAGCGTCAACAGGCCGCCGGGGGCCAGCACCCTCCAGCACTCGGACAGAAAATATTTAGCCTTAAAAAAACCCAGGTGCTCCACCAGCTGCAGGGCCTTTATTTCTTCGGCGCCGCCGCCCGGCAAAGACAGATCATACGCCTCCATTATCCGGTCCGGGCGGCAGCCGGGATCCGAGTCCAGGTTTACCCAGCCGGGCAGGTAATTATAGCCGCAGCCGACGTTAACTTTCATCGCGCTTGCGCCTTTTCCCGGAGAAGATGCGGCCCAGGGCGTGGTAGCCGTTCCTGTCGGCCAGGCCCTGCAGCATAAGCTTTATCTTTTTCACGGGGTTGTCTAGCTCGTCGGAGAACAGTTTCTTTTCCAGGCTGCAGAAACAGTACGGGTCGTTATTGAGCGAACCGGTCTTCATCAGCGACATCTCATTGCAGCCGCCCTTGCAGTTGTCCAGGTGCCGGCAACCGGCGCAGTTGGCCCCCGCCTGCTCCTTTTTAAAGCCCCGCGTATAGCGGAATGCGTCCGGGTTGTTCCAGATCTCATAAAAAGGCGTCTTCAGCGCGTTGCCCTCGGAGAATTTCACGTCGTTCATGGCGAGGCAGCCGAGCACTTCTCCGTCGCTCCTGAGCCCGGCCACGGAGATGCCCGCCTGACAGCCTTCCCAGTTCTCGTAAAGAGAGACATGGTTCAGCAGCAGCGAATTGTAGCCCAGGTCGTGCGCGCCTATAACCGGCAGTTCTTCCGCCGTGTATTCTCTGCGGCAGGCTTCCACAAAAAGTCCCACGGCGTAAAACTCCTCCGGGTCCAGCAGGAATTCCTTCGAGAACCGGCCCCCCTCGCCGCCCGCCGTCTGCACCTGCCAGGCCAGGCCCCGGCCCTTCAGCAGGTCGCGCATAGCCGCCAGTTCTTTGATGTTGAGCTTGTGCACGGTGGTGATAACGCTGACCGGCAGGCCGTCCTTAAGGCAGCGGGCTATAAAGGCGGAGGACTTCTCGTAGGCCCCTTCCATGCCGCGTATCCTGTCGTGCAGGGCGGGGTCCGCTGCGTCCAGGCTGACAGCCACGGCGCGCGGCTTCAGTTCTTTAAGGCTTTCGAAGATCTCTTCGCTGTGTATGGTGCCGTTAGTGATGACGGACAGTTCCATGCCCAGTTCGCGCACGCGCGAAGCTATCTTGAAAAAATCTTTTCTCAGCAGCGGCTCGCCGCCCATCAGGGCCACGCCCTGGCAGCCGGCCTTTTTCAGGTCGCCGCAGATTTTAAGCGCCTCGGCCGTAGAAAATTCGCGGGCCCGCCGGCCGCCGGCCGTAGAGCCGCAGTGCAGGCATTTCAGGTTGCAGCCCAGCGTAAGTTCCCAGACGACGCAGGCGAGTTTGTAGGCAGGGGGCATGTTAAAGTTTTGGGGGCTTGAGTTGCGAGCCGGAGTAAGATATTTCTTAACCTTTTAACTCCAGGACTTTTAGCCCCTACGACCGCTTTTTAAGATACCACAGAAACTCAAGGTTTCCCTTAGCTCCTCTTATCGACGAGTCTATGAGGCCTGATTCTTCAACTCCGGGCAGGACCTTTTTAATGAAGGCCCGCAGGTCCTCCACGGCTTTCAGCCGCAGCTCTTCGGTCTTGACTATGCCGCGCTTCAGGTCGCCCGGGGCCAGCTCGAACTGAGGCTTAACCAGGGCCACAACTTCGCCGCCTTCCTTCATCACTCCGAACACAGGGCCAAGGATAAGTTTCAGCGAAATAAAAGAGACGTCTATGGCGCAGAGTTCCGGCTTCTCTGGCAGCATTTCGGGCTTAAGGAAGCGGGCGTTGGTCTGCGGTATAAAAACCACCCCGGGGTGGGCCTTCATTTTTTCGTGCAGCTGGCCATCTCCGACGTCCACAGCGTAAACCCTGGCAGCGCCTTCCTGCAGGAAGCAGTCCGTGAAACCGCCGGTGGCCGCGCCTATGTCCAGGCAGACCCGGCCTTTCACGCTTATCTTGAAATTATCCAGGGCCCCTTTCAGCTTGAACCCGCCGCGCGAGACGTAGGGGCAGTCGCTCTTGAGCAGCTCGATCATGTCGCCGTCGCGCACGGGCTGGCCGGCTTTGTCCGCCGGCCGGCCGTTGAGAGTGACCTGCCCGGCCATGATGGCCCGCAGAGCTCTCTCACGGCTACCAAAAAGCCCCTGTTCCACGCAGGCTACGTCCAGTCGTGTCTTCATATTATGGATATAGTACAAAAAATTTTAAAGGGCTCCCCCATAAAGAGCCCCTGCGAAGAGCGCGGCAGGCGTTGTGAAGATTGTTGAACCCGAGCCCCAGCTCTATTTCTTTAAGCAATGCCTGGTCTTGGCCAGCGCCTTGTCGAATAGGTGCGCCTGGGAGGCGTCGGTAATGCTATGCGGCCATTCCCGCGTTATCCTCTCGGCCTCCTGCCAATCTCCCTGCTGGGTGCCGGGCTTTGTCCCCCGGTTGAGATAGATCATACGCCACCTGCCGCGTGGCTTCCTCCAAGCTTCGCTCCAAGTTACTAGACCCCGTATAAGGAAAACATATATAATTTAGGTTCGGTTTTCTTTCCGAAAAAATAAGCCGCATACGGAGAATAACTTGACCTCACTTGCGCCACGCACGGAAACCCAGTTCTTTCTGCCATATTCGCCTGAAGCGCTGTCATGCCTGCGCGACATCGCCAGGCCGTTCTCACTGTCCAGCCGCAACGGCGTCCTGTTTTTCACTCCCGGCCTTTCTTCCCCGGCCGCGGTACTCCCGGCCTGCCGCCCGGAAAACTTCGGCGATCCCGCTTTTCTCAAAGCCCATAGCCTGAAATACGCCTATGTGGGCGGCTCGATGGCTAACGGCATCAGCTCCACGCGGCTGGCGGAGACTTTGGGCCGGGCCGGCATGCTGGGTTTCTACGGCGCGGCCGGCCAGCCGCTTGAGGAAGTGGAAAAAGCCATAGACCGCGTTCAGTCCGGCGCTCCCTTCAGCTACGGTTTCAACCTGTTACACAGCCCGTCCGACCCGGCGCTGGAGACGGCGCTTGTGGACCTCTATCTGAAGCGCGGCGTGCGGCTCATAGAAGCCTCCGCTTTTATAGGCCTTACCCTGCCCCTCATCCGCTTCCGGACAGCCGGCATCCGCCGGAACTCCGCCGGTGCAATAGAGACGCCTAAACGCGTGATCGGCAAGATCTCCCGCGTAGAAGTGGCGGAGCGTTTCTTCTCCCCCCCGGAGGATAAGTTTTTAAGGGAGCTGGTGGCGCGCGGCGAGCTTACCCCTGAGCAGGCCGGTCTCGCTTCCCTGATACCGGTGGCCGAAGACGTTACGGCCGAGGGAGATTCCGGCGGGCATACCGACAACCGGCCCCTGGTAAACCTGCTCCCCACGATAATAGCCCTGCGGGACAGGATACAGGAGCGCCGCGCTTACGCCCAGGGCCTGCGCGTGGGCGCCGGCGGCGGAATAGCCACCCCGGAGGCTGCAGCGGCGGCTTTCATGATGGGGGCGGCCTATGTTGTAACAGGCTCAATCAACCAGGCCTGCGCGGAGTCGGGCACCTCCGTTCTGGTCAAAGAACTCCTTGCGGAGGCCGGGCAGGCCGACGTGGCTATGGCCGCGGCCGCCGACATGTTCGAGATGGGTGTAAAAGTGCAGATACTGAAGCGCGGCACAATGTTCGCCATGCGCGCCAATAAACTTTACGACCTCTACCGCGCCTACAACAGTTTTGAAGAGATCCCCGCCGTAACCCGCGACATTCTGGAACGGGATTATTTCCGCGCCCCCTTCGCGGAGATCTGGCGCAGCACCAGCGAGTATTTTATGCGCAGGGACCCCGCGAAGGCGGAGCGCGCCGAAAGGGAGTCTAAATTCAAGCTGGCGCTGGTGTT
Source organism: uncultured Elusimicrobia bacterium (assembly GCA_903917735.1). Classification (GTDB taxonomy): domain Bacteria; phylum Elusimicrobiota; class Elusimicrobia; order Elusimicrobiales; family UBA9959; genus UBA9959. Next base: position 57,535 of record CAIXBR010000094.1, read on the forward strand.
CCGCTGGTACCTCAGCCAGTCCTCCCGCTGGCCTCTGGCCGGAGACGTTTCCCGCAAACTGGATTATCAGATCTGGTGCGGCCCCGCGATGGGAGCTTTCAACGAATGGGCAAAAGGCTCTTTTCTGGAGAACCCGGAAGCCCGTGACGCCGTCACCATAGCCCGGAATTTATTGGCCGGCGCCGCGGCGCTTACCCGCCTGCACGCGCTGCGCTGCCAGGGAATAGCCGTAGATGCCAGGCTGGCGCGGCAGGAGCCGCAAACGCGGGAGCAGTTGTTCCCACTCTTCGAATAAAGGTAAAAACCATGAGCGCCAAAGACAACAACATTCCCTCCCCTATAGCCATAGTGGGCATCGGCTGCCTTTTTCCTAAAGCGGAGAACGCGCGCGGGTTCTGGGCCAACATAAAGAACGGCGTGGACGCCATCACGGAGATCCCGGCGTCTCACTGGCTGCCCGAAGATTATTTCGACAAGAACCCGAAAAGCCCGGACCGCACCTACGCCCGGCGCGGCGGCTTCATCCTGCCGGTGGACTTCGACCCATCGGAATTCGGCCTGGCCCCCAATGCCCTGGAAGCCACCGACAGCGCCCAGCTGCTGGGACTGCTGACGGCTAAGATGGCCCTTGAGGACGCGGGCTACGGCCCCGCCCGGGAGTTCGACCGCAGCCGCGTCAGCGTTATCCTCGGGGTAACCGGCGCGCTGGAACTCGTCATCCCGCTGGGCGCGCGGCTGGGCCATCCCAAATGGCGCAAAGCCCTTTCGGAATTCGGCATCACCGGCGCCGACGCCGAAGCCATCATCTCCCGCATGCAGGAGGACTATGTCCCCTGGCAGGAGAGCTCCTTCCCCGGCCTGCTCGGCAACGTAGTGGCCGGCCGCATAGCCAACCGGTTCAACCTGGGCGGCACCAACAGCGTGGTGGACGCCGCCTGCGGCAGTTCTCTTTCGGCCGTGCATATGGCTTCGCTGGAACTGGCCACCAGGCGCTCTTCCATGGTGGTCACCGGCGGGGTGGACTGCTTCAACGACATCTTTATGTACATGTGCTTCAGCAAAACGCCCGCCCTTTCCGCCTCCGGCGACGCCAAGCCTTTCGACGCCTCCGCTGACGGCACGGCTCTGGGAGAAGGCCTGGGCATGATAGTGCTGAAACGCCTGGAAGACGCGGTGAAGGACGGCGACAGGATCTACGCGCTGCTCAAGGGCGTGGGCTCTTCCTCCGACGGCAAGGGCAAAGCCATCTACGCGCCCAGCGCCGAAGGCCAGGCCCGGGCGCTCAGGAACGCCTATGACGTGACCGGCATCTCGCCTGCCACGGTAGAGCTCGTTGAAGCGCACGGCACCGGCACGACCGTAGGCGACGGCGTGGAACTGGGCGCGCTGGCCGAGGTTTACCGGGACGCTAAAAAAGAGGGCGAGTGGTGCGCCCTCGGCTCGGTCAAGTCCATGATAGGCCACACCAAAGCCTCGGCGGGCTCCGCGGGCATCATCAAGGCCGCCCTCTCGCTTTACAACAAAACCCTGCCCCCCACCATAAAAGTGAACACCCCCCTGAAGCAGCTGGCCGGTGGAGCCACGCCTTTTTATCTGAACACGGAACTCCGCCCGTGGATCAAAAAGGACCATCCCCGCCGGGCCGGGGTAAGCGCGCTGGGCTTCGGCGGCGCCAATTTCCACGCGGTGCTGGAAGAATACACCTCCGAAAAACAGCAGCCGGACTGGGACGGCGACGTGCAGATAGCCGCTTTATCCGGCGCCGGCGCCGAAACCCTTAAGCGGGAGTTGACCTCCTGGAAAGGCCTCGACTGGGACGGGCTGCGCGTAAAAGCCATGCGTTCGCGCGCGGCTTTCAAAGCCTCGGACGCGGCGCGGCTTACCTTCGTGCTGGAACGCGGCAGGCAGGACGCCGCCAACATTATCGATTCCGCCCTTTCGAACCTGGATTCCCAGAAAGCTTCCGGGACCTGGACTACCCCGGACGGTATTTTCTTCGCTTCCGGCGCTCCGGAGAAGCTGGCAGTATTATTCCCCGGGCAGGGGGCCCAGTACCCCGGCATGCAGCGCGACTTAGTCTGCCGCTTTCCGGCGGCGCTGGACACGATGTCCGCCTCCGACAAGGCATTCGGCGGCGATAAGCCCCTGTCAGACTTCATTTATCCCAGGTCCGCTTTCACCCCGGCCGCCAGGCAGGCGCAGGCCGACGAACTGCGCGGCACCGCGATAGCGCAGCCCGCGCTGGGCGCGACCTCGCTGGCCGCCTACCGCGTATTGTCCGGCTTCGGCCTGGCTCCAGAAGCTTTCGCGGGACACAGCTACGGCGAACTGACTGCGCTTTGCGCGGCCGGGGTTTTCGACGCCCAGTCCCTGTTCTCGCTTTCAAAGCTGCGCGGCAGCCTGATGGCGCGCGGCGGCGGGGACCGCGGCAGCATGCTTGCGGTGCAGGCGCCCCTGGCCGACATAGAAAAGGTCATCAAAGAAGAGAAACTCGACCTGATCATCGCCAACAAGAACGCTCCGGCGCAGTTCGTACTGTCCGGCCGCACCGAGGAGATAAAGAGGGCCGCGGAGTGCTTTACCGGACGCTCCGTGAAAAACACGCCCCTACAGGTTTCAGCCGCTTTCCACAGCCCCCTTGTGGCCGGGGCACAGAAAGACTTCGCGGCCGGGCTCGGGAAGATAAAGTTCAACAAGCCGCAGGCCCGGGTTTACGCCAACAAAACCGCCGACGCCTACCCGGATTCCCCCGACAAAGCCCGGGAGATACTTTCTTCCCAACTGGCTTCGCCGGTGGAATTCACGGCGATGATAGAGAAGATGTACACCTCCGGTTCAAGGATATTCCTGGAGGTCGGCCCCGGCCCGCGCCTTACCGGCCTGGTGGCTTCCATACTTGCAGGGCGGGAACATACCGCCTTCGCCCTTGACGCCTCCTCAGGTAAGCGCTCCGGCATAGCCGATGCCGCCCGCGCGCTGGCCCGCCTGGCCGCGCTCGGCTGCCGCCTTGACCTTACCTCCTGGGAAAATGGCGAGGCCGGCGTTAAAGACGCTCTTGAGAAGAAGGTCTCGAAGCTGGCCGTAAAACTGACCGGGGCGAATTACCGTTCCCCCCGTCCGGCGACAGGCCCTAAAAAAACCATACAGCCTGTGTCGGCGCAGGCGCAGCACACGCCTGCCGCGGCCGCGAGCCCGGCGGCGCAGGCCTACGCTTGCGACGCGCTGCGCATAGCGCAGGAAAGCATGGCCGCCCTTCAGAAAATGCAGGAGCAGACGGCTTTACTGCACGCCCGGTTCCTTGAGGGCCAGGAAGCGGCCCAGCGCTCTTTCCAGGCGCTGGTAGACCAGCAGCAGCAGCTTTTCAGCGGCGCGCAGACCGGCCTGCCGGTTTTTCAGCCCGCGGCCCCTGCACAGAAAGCGGCCCCTTCGGCCATCTCTGCCGCAACACAGCCCCAGGCGCAGCCCGCCAGGCCGGCCGCAGCCGCAGGCATAGACATCGGGCAGGTACTTCTTGGAATAGTTTCCTCCCAGACCGGCTACCCCGCCGAATCCTTGAACCAGGACATGGACATGGAATCCGACCTGGGCATAGATTCCATCAAGCGCGTGGCCATACTCTCGGAACTCCACGAAAAGCTGCCCTCCGCCCCGCGCATCACG
>CAIXBR010000095.1 GCA_903917735.1 uncultured Elusimicrobia bacterium
AAGCCTCCAACGCCACCCGCAATTTAATTCCGGCTTCAATCTTTTTACGCATTTTACTGGCCTCCTTAGTGTATTCTACCTTTTCAAAATACACCTTAAGTCAGCCTAAAAACTGGTCCAGTTTTGCCCGACCATTACATTATTCCAGCGGGCAGCCGCATTTCTTGGCCAGCAGCAGTTCTATCTGCCGGCGCGGAGTATCTATGAACTTGTCCTGCATCGCCAGGCCGGTGGCCAGCCGCCTGTCCAGCGGGCTTTTGTGGCGGTAACCGCGGCGCTCCATCTCGGCCACCAGTAGCCCGTGACGCAGATAAAGCGCCTTAAGGCGGCCGCGCCAGCGCAGCGTTTCCGGATGCCGGGAATAGCCTTTTTTACCCTGCGTCAAGACTACCCAGATACAATGCAGCTCCCGGTGCTCGCCAAGTAAATGGTTCCGGCACAGCCTGCACGGCTCTATATCCCATATCCTCATATTAAATCCAGCGGCCTTCGGTCCGGCCGCGTTACCTTCCCGGAATAGCCGCACCGGGGAAAATAAGGGCATCGGTGTTAAAACCGAGCTCCCTGGCCCTGGCCGACAGGCGCTTGACTATATCCGGAGCCAGTTCAGGCGTACGGGCCAGTATCCAAAGGTATTTTGTGGACGGGCCCGCCACAAGCGCGTAATTATAACCTTCACGGTCCAGCTCCACTATATTGTAGCCCCCGTAGAAAGGCCCGAAGAAGGACACCTTCAGCTGCCCCACGGACTGCGCGCCGGTAAAGTAAGCCCGGCCCACGGCTTCCTTCCATTCGCCGGTTGCGGTTTTATAGCCGCGGTTAACCACCTTAACGCCGCCGTCTTCACGCATAGAGTATTCAGCCGTAACGTTAGTAAGCCCGCGTTCAAAAGAATGGTCCAGCCTGGCAATTTCGTGCCAGGTGCCCAGGTAGCGCGGCAACTCGAAGCCGGTAACCGCCACCAGGCCTTTAGGCGCAGTAGCGCAGCCGCCAAGCAGCACCGCCAGCAAAGAGTAAATATATTTTTTCATACAGTACCTATTCGGCGGCAGCTTCTGCGCCGCCGCCGGGCCGGGAAGCGGATATTTCTATATTGCAGAGCTTATGCGCCAGCACAAGCTTTTTCATGCAGGCGTCGAACCGCACCTCGTCGCCGGCCCGGCAGCGCTCGCAGTCCGGCACCTCGCGTTTCCTGGCGTGGCGCTGCGCCGTCTGCTGCCTCACCACTACAGTTCCGGCGAAGGAGCAGTCGTGGTCGTAGGTGGTATGATGAATATCCCCGCCATCGGTTATCTTCTTGCCGCACCAGGCGCACTCGTCCTGGTCCCTTTGCGCCAGGAAATTCCGCACGTAAGGGTTCTTGGTAATGCGGCGCGCGAACTTCCGCCAGCGGTCCGCGTCGTGATCCTTTTCGCAATCCAGGGCTTCCCGCGCGGGTATTATTTTAAGATTCATATGCCTTATACTAGCAATTCCGGCGGCCCCTGTACCCCTAGGTAGTATTACGGCTGCGCCGCTGCCGCGCCAAGTTGTAAAATATCCGCAGGGGTAAAATATGAAAAAAATAATACTGATAGCAACGGCATTCAGCGCCGCCTTCCTGCTTTGTGCCGCCGACAGGGGCGGCAACGACGACAAGCGCGAGGGGAAGACGCGAAAAAAGAACGCTTCGTCATGGACGGGCGGACGCATCTACAAGCAGCGCAACGTGGCGGTGCCCAGGCCGTACAAGTTCGACAGCCCGGACAAAGTGGTAAACGACAAGCTGCGCCCGGAGGAACCGAAACGTTTTGACACAGGCGAGGCCATAAAACAGCGGCGCGAAGCTAAGCCGCCCCGCGGGCACACCGCCATAGCGCGCGACGTCGGCCTGGTGCGCGGCATACAGAGCGAACAGCGCACAGAAACGCTGCGCAGCCACTACTACTGGCACAATGCCGCCGGCTTGCGCTACGCCCATTATTACGACGCGAACAACATCCATTGGTACGGCTTCTACAGCGGCCCCACGTTCTACTGGAGCCGCTATTACGCCAACAACTGGTGGTGGTACGACGGCGCTTACTCCCGCTGGGTGTTCTGGTGGGACGGCTACTGGTGGTGGCAGGGCCCGGGCGGCGCGGCCTTCGTCTACGTGGACAACAACTACTACCCCTACAACATGACTTCGGGCGGCGTGGTGGTGCAGAAGGCCGAAACCGAGAACCCGCCTAAATCCCCCCCTCCGCCTGGCGAAGGCAAGAGCTGGGCGAGCCCGGACAAGAGCCGCATGGTAGTCATCCACGGCAACGACTCCCAGGCTTACCTCTACGACAACTCCGGGGGCAAGCCGGTTTACCTGGCGTACCTGGGGAAAGACATAGTCAACATCCGGTTCTCGCAGGACAAACCGGCCCAGATCCTTGCGGACTTCAAGGACGGCGCCTTCGCGCTTTACGACATGGACGGCAAACCCAAGGACACCCCCGACTCCAAGCCGCCCCAGGCCGCCCAGCCTCCGGCGCCGGAATCCGTACCCCCGCTGCCCACCTCGGCACCCGGGAAGTAAACTGAAGAAAAGAAAATGGCGGCCAAGAAGGCCGCTCTTTTTTTTGCAGCTGCGGCCCAAGGCTGGGCCCCTGGTTAAGGCTTTCTCAGGGATTTTTAAAACTATTGCGGAGGCCGTCCACTACGGCTTTCTTCAGGTTGCGGCGCAGGAACTGTGTTACTATCACGCCCGCTGAACCGCTAAGGGCGAAGGCGTCGTCCACCGGGCCGGGGATATTTATGGGCAGCATTTCGTAAAGGAAAACCATCGCCGGGTACACCAGCCAGCCCTTGCCCAGTTGCCAGCGCTTGGACACCGCCATGCAGATGCCCAACAGCAGCGCGGCGCCTATAAAGGCCGGCGCGGAGAACAGGCTGGCCCCAAAGCTGAACGGCGCCAGCGCCAGGCTCCACAGCACCGCGAACACCGCCGGCAGCGCCGCGTCCAGGTAGCTGTAGGCTTTAATATAGAACAGGCTCACCACCGCCGCCAGGAAGAACCCGCTGAAGATAACAGCCCCGGCCAGCAGCCCGGCCCGCAGGTCCTTGGCCGCCCAGCCAATAATAAAGGCCAGCAGCGTAAAAAGGAAAGACAAAGCGCCTATAGCTAAACTACGGAACATAAATTATCACCTCACCTCCATTCTAATATAATCGGAATCCGATTTAACTCTATCGAATTTGATAGGCTTGCTTATTTCACCCCGTTTTCTTAATTCTGGCGAGTCCGCCGCAATTAGTTTCCTTTAGTTTCCCTTCTGCGAAGACGTTGTTTATGTGCTTGCTTATCACACTTCTTTCTGTTTTAAAGAGTTCCGCTATCTGCTTTTGAGTCAGCCAAACAGTTTCTTTTTCAAACTGCACTTCGAGCCTAACTTTGCTCCCTTTTTCGCTATAAAGTATTACTTTGCTGGTTTTCCCCGGATTGGTTTTATTGATTTTTATACCCCCCCCTTACCCATAAATAGCCTAGCAGGCGAACCCGATATGATTATCGGGGTGATTTAGGGATTTATTTGTGTGGTTCGATTCAAAGGGGTCGAATTCGGCCCCTTTGTTAGCCGCCGACGCAGTTGGCTTCTAGCAATTCGGCGGGCATAGAGTGGTACAACTACCAGACTATGGAGATGGGGCGTTCTCCGGTGTAGCTGACCTCGAACCGCAGCCAAGCTGTTGAAGAAAAACGGGAAGGCTTACCGCAACCTAGAGCAAATCCTCACTGTCCAAGTCGTAATCTATTTCGGCAAGCACTTAGTTTCTTTTTGCTCCAGAAGGTCCGTCTATAATTCTAAATTGGCAACCCAGCTGGTTATTTCAACTGATACTTGGTGTTCCTATGCGCGCCTTCAACCAGCACTATCCCCGCCTTTACAAGCGGTTTCAGGGCATAGTGCGCCCCCGGCACGGTTAAGCGCAGCGCGCGGGCTATTTCCCGTATTCCTGGTCTGGTTTTGCTTTTATCCCCGGTCAAGATCACCCTTAAGCAGCTATCTTCAAAACTCACCCTATCCAACACCAGCCTAGAGATATAGTTGTATATCCTGTCCCTGTCCTGCACAAAGGACGAAAAAACGCGCTGTTTATTGAGCGTCATGGCGTATATCTTAAAATCTGTTTTTTCTGTTTTTCTGTAAAAGCACTTTTTTACGCCTATTTCGACTCCGCTACCCTTTAATTCGTCAGACTCCGTACCGCGCAGGGCCATTAATTTCCTTCGCAGCGTAAGTTTTACTGCGGTTGAAACGGCATGGTTCTATTCATTCCCCTTTACGGCCAAAACAGTGGCTGTGAAATCCCGGCTTGGCTTCCTGTTTACGAAATTAAAACCCAAATCGCCGCTTTCGTCCAGGTAGAGATAAAGCATAAGCCCCCCCTCACCTAGCCTTTCAGCCCGCCGTAAAATGCGATGGCGGTATTTATTTCGCCGATACATACTTCCGCGTTATTGAACACCTCGTGCTCGCCGAACCGGAGGGTGGTCCAGCCGTGGTGCTTCAGCCATTTGTCCCTGTAAGCGTCTTTGGCGCGCTGCCCGGGCTGGGAATGAAAGCGATGCCCGTCGCATTCGATATCGAGTTTCCCACTTTTGCAGAACAGCGCGAAATCCAGCCGGTATTTCACCCTGCCGCCGCGCAGGACCACATGCTCCCGGCGGAAAGTGAACCCGGCGGCCCTCAGCACGGCGCACATCAGGTTTTCAACCGCTACCACACCGAAGATCCCCAGGATATCCCCCGCTTCTGCAAGGCGGCTCAACGGCGCGTAGCCGAAGACCACCCTGCTGCCGCTGGTATTAAGGATAGCCCTGGGAAGTTTGATCAGCGGGCCCAGGTTATATAGCAGGTAAGGCTGCTTTGCCGCCGGATGCCCGAGCTCTCCGGGGAGGATGTCTAGCCTGCGCGCGACGCAGCAGCCAGCCACTTCGGCGTAATATTCTATACGTTTGCCGCAGGGCTTGAAGCAGGCCGGCTGGTAGAAGGCTATGTGCGTGAACTTGTGTTTAGGCGCTTTCTTAAGCGGTATCCTGTACCAGTGGTCCTGCGCCGCAATGCCCAGGTCGCGCGGTGCCCTTAGCACCGCTATCAGGGCGGTTCCTTTTGAACAGGATTTATTTAAAGCGGCAGTTCTTCTCATAACGGTATAAATAGCATAGCAGAGGACCCCGACAGCGTATTGTCGGGGCAAAAAGAAAACCCGGCCGGGACGCGCGTTTTTGCGGTGCCGGCCGGGGTTAAGCTGAGGGGTATTGCTTACTTCTGCGGGCGCGGGTAGTGGATGTTGAACTTGTAGGTTGCGCCGTCTATTTCTAGACCGGCGGCGGCCTGTTCGGCGCTGATGTAGCGGCGGGTGCGGTCGCGCTGGCGGGCAGCGGCTTTGGCCTCTTCGGCGGTCTTGTAGCGGACGGGGGCGCCTGGGCTAAGCCACAGGCCGTCGTGCTCCAGGTCAGCGTTGTTGTCGGTTTCGGCGCGGTCGGCTATTATGGCGGTGTAGGGCTTGCCGCCCAGGTCCACCCGGCCCATAAGCTGGGTGTGGCTGCTGTGCGAGAATCCGCGCTGGGCCCACATGTTGGCGTTAACGAAGAACCACACGTAGAACGGGTCCGTGTAGGGGGCGTTGTCGGCGAGCATGCGCCAGGGCAGGGCTATCTGGGTGGCGTAGCCCTGGCCGCCCATGTCGAACTTGCCGACTTTTTTCAGCGGCGGGTCGTTGGTAAGGTCCCCGTCCTGGTCGGCGTCTAAGTACATGGTGATGTCCGTAGGCGAAACAACGTCCAGCATAAAGTTGAATTTATTATTGGCGCGCGCGCCCAGCGTAAGGTAGCCGTAAAACTGCTCGGCGCCCTTGTAGGCCGGCGTTTTGGTTATGGCTGCCGGCTTATGGCTTTTAAGCTTGTCCATGATGTCGCTGGCCTTGCAGCCGCGCCAGGTGATATCCACGCAGTATGGGTTGCCCAGACGTATGGGGATGAAGTTCTTATTGTCTAGCGCCACGTCCACGGTTTGCGCGGCCAGGGCCGCGCGCGCGCACAGCAGCGCCGCCGCCAGCAGTAATAGCTTCTTCATTTTCCACCTCCGTTAAGCTTGTCCGACATGGGGCGGGTTATGTAGCCGGTCTCCAGCAGGAAAGCCACCAACTCTTTGGTGTTCTCCATGCGCTGGAACGCGTCCAACCGCTCGGGCGTGCCGTCTATATAGGACTCGTAAGTTATGCCGGCGCGGTCGGCGAACTCTTCCATGGCAGAAGAGCCGTCCAGGCGGTTCAGCACGCTGGCGTCGCGCAGGTCACCCACGGCGCCGCGATGGCCGTTAATGAAGCGGCGGCCGAACTCTTTGCTCCACAGCTGGCCGGAGGCCTTGTAGTGGGTGTAATCGTAAATATGCGCGGCCTCATGGAAGAACAGGCGCGCGCTGTCGGCGGAGTCGCCCATAAGGAAGATCTCGCCGGTCACCACGTTGGCCTCGCCGCGCCAGGGGGCGGCAGCATAGCGCGCAGGCTCCATGTAGTCCACGCGCTTTACCTGGGCTCGCGCGGCGGGCGGCAGCAGGTCCAGGAAGCTTTTAATTTTGGCGCGGGAGGCATTGTCCGGGAAGTTCACCAGCGCAACGCCGCAGTAGGTCTCCTGCGGCTTTTTGGAGGTGAGGTCCTGTATTTTGGGGCAGGTGTGCGAACCAATGAATTTAAGGTCGGCTTCTTCCACGTCCACAGCACTGCCTTTGGCGGCCTGCACGTTGCTCACTGCGGCCTGCTTGCCGCCGCCGGTGGCCAGGAACGGTTTTACCATGCGGTAGTCGTCGGTGATCATGGGCTCCAGGATGTCGGCTTCCTTGCCGTCCAGGTAAAGCTTGCCGGTAGGCCCGTTCCAGGCTATTTTTATCTGCACCGGCACGCCTTTTTTGAAGTTGTGCGGCACGCGGGCGGCGGTGCGTATGCACGGGCCGAACTCGCGCAGCACCAGCAGGTCCTCGGCGGCCAGGTGCACCTCGTAATTCTCTTTGGAGTCTTCCGAGGCGGCGCGCAGCAGCACTATGTCGCGCCCGGCCGGGTATTTGTCGGCCAGCGGGGTAACGGTGAACTCCAGCGTGCCGGCGCCTGAGGCCGGGTATTGGCCGGCGCGGGCCGGGCGGCAGGGCAGCACCAGAGCGGCGGCCGCCAGCAGGAATAGTATGGTTCTTGACATACCGAGATTGTATTCCATTTTAGCGCCCGCCCACAATGCCGGCCTACCGACCGGCTGACTGCCCTGGAAGGCTTGGGTTGAACGCCGTTATTTTAACGGCTACAATCAGAGTATGGACCAGGGATGCATTATGATGCGGATGTTCCTTTGCTCGGCGCTGCTGGCTCTGGCCGCGCCCCTGCGCGCGGGAGAGGGGGCGTGGCGCAGCACCGCGGACCGCAGGCATGTTATACAGGTTCCCGCGAATTGGACTACCGCGGCTGCCATGCCGGGGCTTACGCCTAAGGGGATTTTTCACGTGTTCTCGCTGGAGCCCAGGTCGCGCGCGTTCGTGCTTGATATCGCCGCCGAGAACGCGCAGGACTCTAAAGCCGTGTTAACGGAGGACCTTTTCGCCAGGGCGCGCAAACTAGCCGGGAATCCGCCGGCGCAGCGGGCGCAGCTGCCGGACTACTCCCTGTTCGAATATTTCAAGTCTACCTATGCTGCCGGGCGCGCGGGCTGGCGCGTACAAGGCGTGCTGCATAAATACGTGCAGCGCTATTACCTCACTTTTAGTTCGGCCGCGGGTTACCCCGGAGACAAAGAATGGAAAGAAGCCATGCAGCTCCTTGCCAGCCTGGAACCCTCCGAACCTGCGGCGAGCGGCTGGGAGAACGATTTTCTGAATAAAATTTCAGCCGCCGGCCTTGGCCAAAGCTCCCAGGCTGCCGGCGTGAGTCTTAAACATACCGCTGCCGCCCGCGCTGACGGCACGGGCGTCGGTTTTGAGGACATAGAGATCTTCGGCTGCAAGAACTTTTCCGGCAACCTGTATCTTTTCAACACGGACCAGTCGGCTCATTGCTGGATAGCTACCCTGGAAGACTACACGGCGTTTCTAGCCAAGCTAAGCGAGAGATCCTGGAAAGAAAGCCCTCCGTCTTTCCAGGATTGTCCCCCGGCCATGCGGCAGGAGCGGGCCTGCGACCCGGAGAAACTCAGGAACTTCTGAGGCGGAGCATTTTTAACGGCAAATTGCGGATGTAGTAAGTTTACCCGTGGGTAGAAGGGAGGTTCAACCTTCTATCGCGGTTAATCCTAGGGGGACTAATCCAGGAAGAACTCTTCGCCGTTCTTCAGCAAGCGGGCGCGTTTGCCGAAGGTTTCGGTGAATTTTTCGGCGTGGCCGGTGTTTATGGGGACTATGTAGCGCGGTTTTTTATTTTCCACCATTTTGCGGATGGTGCTGAAATACGCGTGGCTGGTGGTTGGCATGGGGATATCGGTCAGGCCCCGGGCCTTGAACCACTCCAGCGTATCGCTCATGCCGGCTTCTTCGGTGTAGGTTTCCCAGTCGGAATACAGGAAGGTGCCGCCACCGAGATCTTTTATCTGTTCGTCCACCCAGAGCTGCGAATTGGCGCGCACGGGGATTATAAGGCGGTCCAGATTGTCGCGCACCCAGTCCCAGCCGAACAGTTTGGGGCGCATGCGGCTGAAAGTCTCGGTGTATTCGGTCAGCTGGTAGATGCGCTGCGTGGCGGTGGTCCTGATTATGCGCAGGAACTCGGTCTCCAGGCCGGGGATCTTCAGGTCCACGCCCTGTTTCAGCGCCAGGCCTTTCACCCTTTCCAGCAGCAGCGCCGTGTAACCGTCTACCACCAAGTAGCGCCGTGTATTCTTGGCTAAGTAGGCCAGGCTGGTAAGCAGGCCTATATCCTGCCCCGCGCACATGAAATAAAGCGCGCCGTTATGGCCCTTCACGCGGGTTTCTATCTCGCCCATAACGTCAGCCTCGGTGGGGCCTTTCTCAACTTCGGCCTGGGTGCCTTCGGTTATGATGGCGTCTATGGGACCCATGTTGGCCGCCAGGAACTGCTTAAAAGCGTTGGCTTTATTGCCGTGCTCGCGGAAGTCGCCGGTATAAATAACCCTTTTGCCTTCCGACTCTATCAGGAAAGCGAAGGACTCGGCCGCGGTATGGTCCATCAGGTACGGGGTTATGACGAAACGGCCGATTATGAATTTGTGGCCCCTGCGGAAATAGTTTATGCCGACCGGGAGTTTCTTGCCGTCGCGCGGCATTTTGGTGGTTATGCGCGCTACGTCTTCCATTATCTCGGACATGAAGACTTTTATGCCGGGGTTTATGGGGCGGGCCAGCAGCGCGCCGTAATGGTCCAGGTGCGTGTGGGAGATGAGCAGCGCCAGGATGGGATTGGGAGAGGTGTCGTACAGGCCGGGGATGTTCAGGATGGCCTCTTCCGGGTCGGTCTCTATGTTTTTGCCGGTTTCGGGGCCGGTTTTGGGCAGAGGGGAGCCGTAATCCAACAAGATCCTGGATTTGCCGGAACGTATCTCCACACAGTTGCCGCCTATCTCTTCGGCGCCGCGGTGTACGATGATCTTCATATGGTTTGCGCTGTTATAGTAATTATATGTTTTTGCGCGGCGCGTATTTTACTTACGGCCTTGAGTATTATTCCGTATAGCGGGAGAACGCCGGCAAAGGGTATTGTGTAAAAAGAAGCAGCACTAAAAGGAGAATAACATGAAATTAGTCACCATTGCGCTGATGGCCGCCTCGGCGGCCATGCTGGGTATGAGCGTGCCCGCGCAAGCGTCCAAAATGGACAGCCACATAAAATAGGCCGCGCAGAAGTCGCACGTATTCAAGACCTATCTTAAAGGCGACGACATAAAAGTCGCCTCCAAGGACGGGGCTGTCACTTTGACCGGCAGCGTGGCCGAGAATTCCCACAGATCGCTGGCCCAGGAGACCGTGGCGGACCTGCCCGGCGTGAAGAGCGTGGACAACAAGTTGACGGTCAAGAACGCGGCCCCCGAGAACTCGGACGCGTGGCTGGCCGACAAGCTCAGAATCACGCTGCTGTTCCACCGCAGCGTAAGCGCCGGCAAGACCGACGTGGAAGTGAAGAACGGCGCAGCGACCCTGCACGGCGTGGCCGTCAGCCAGGCGCAGAAGGAACTTACCACCCAGTACGCCAAGGACGTGGACGGGATCACGGACGTGAAGAACGAAATGGCCGTAAAGGAAGACCCGAAAGCCGCCAAGCGCACCACGGGCGAACGGATAGACGACGCCTCCATTACCGCCCAGGTTAAGATGGCGCTGATCTTCCACCACTCCACCAGCTTCCTTAAAACCACCGTAACCACCAAGAACGGCGTAGTGACGCTGGGCGGCAAGGCCAAGAACACCGCGGAAAAAGATCTGGTAACCAAGCTTGTGCAGGACATCAACGGCGTGAAAGACGTAAAGAACCTGATGACCGCCGACTGAACCGGGGTTGAAAGCGGTTTTATCGCCGCTGCCGGCCGCCAGTTCAGGCTGTAACCGGCGGTGGCGGTATTTTGAAAAGGAGAATCTTATGCTTGAGACAATTGTCGGAATACTGCTGGTCCTGTGGCTGCTGGGGCTGGTGACCAGCTACACCATGGGCGGGTTAATCCATGTACTGCTGGTAGTGGCGATAGTTGTTGTGCTGGTCAGGGTGATAAAAGGGCGCAAAGTAGTTTAGGTTAGCCCTGGAACTATGACCATAGGAAAAAGCCGCGTGCTGCGGCTTTCCCTGCTGCTTTTATCCGTACTGGCCTTAGGGGCAGTTCTGAAGGAAGCTGTGGCCCCGCGGCTGCTGCGGCGCAAACTTGTTGCGGCGGTACAGGGTGGCTGCGCCACCTGCACACTTTCGCTGGGGCGGGTGCGGGTTTCGCTGCTGCCTTTGGCGGTCAGCGGGTTCGGCGTGCGGTTCACCGGCGGCACGCCGAACGCCACCGTAGTCAGTTGCGAAGCGCGGCGGGTTTATATCCCGTTCGCGCTTTTCCCGCTTTTAAGGGGACGGCTGCGCGCCGGCAGGATAGAAATAGACCAGCCGGCGGTGACGGTAACGGAGGGCGACCTGTACGGCCCCACTTCGGCCGGCGGTGCGCCGCCCGACCTTGAGATAGAGGGCGCGGCGGTGAAGAACGGTTCGTTCGTTTATGTCCGGGAACGCCCCGGCCGGACGGGCAGGATCGGCGTAACGCGGATAAACGCGGCCATGGGGCCCGCGGGCAGTTCGGACCGGCTTAAGGACGCGGACGTGGAGGCCAGCGCGGACGGCCTGCTGGAGAAGTCCGGGCAGTTCCGTCTGCAGGTTCGGGCCAAATTCTTGGCGAAGGCGCCGGACACGGACGTGAAACTGCAGATCAACGGGCAGAACCTGGCGGAGCTGGACCCGTTCTTCAAGCCCGAAGACGGCATACAGCTACACGGTACCATTCTGGAGGGCCGCAGCACGGTGAAGGTGCGCGGCGCGGGCCTGAGCGCTTCGGCCTATGTGCGCTACCGGGGGCTCAGCGTTAAGATAGAACAGAACAAGAGACGCAGCGGCCTATCGGCGTTCTTCCAGAGCCTGCTGGCGTCCGTCACGATGGTCAAACAGAACTCGGATGGCGGGCATTACGACCGCTTTGGCGCGGCGGACCTGCAAAGAAAGCCGAAAGAGACCGTGATAAGTTTCATCCTGCGGGGCATGAAAGTAGCCGCCATGGAAGTTTCCTCGAAAGGCAGCCGGGGGGCTGACCACCGTTAAAGAAAAACCCGGCTGGTCAGGCCGGGTTCTTTTCCGCGTCCGCGGAGTTCACTTCGCTATTGTTATCCTTCCCCTTTCCGGAGCGGTCACGGGACCGTCGGCGAAAGCTTTTATCATCTGGTCGCGCACCGGCAGGAGGGTATCTTTTATATCCTTGCCCGCCAGAAAGACCGGGCCGCCGCCGCCGAAGGCCAGGTAGTTGTTGGTGGCTATAAGGAATTCGTCACCCGGGGCTATTTCTTTGCCGTTGTGCTTCAGGGTCATTTCGGCGGCGCCGCCGTCCGGGCCCCGCCTGAACCCCACCGCCAGGCCGGAGACCTGCATGGTGGTTCTGCCGTTGCGGATGTAGCCGGTCATAAGGGTTTTAAGCTGGGCGCCGCTGAGGCGCATGGTAACTATGGTATTGTCGAAAGGCATGGCTTGGTAAAGGTCGCGCAGTTTAACTTCGCCCTTCCTTATTTCCGACCTGAGAGCCTCGGTGTTCTGGAAGGCTATGTCGGCGCCGGCGGCCTTGAGGGTTACGTCGCACAGCCAGTTGCCTATGTCGGAATCCAACCCGTCGGGGGAGAAGTTCAGGTCCGTGGCGGCCTGTCCGACAACGTTGCCCATTTCGCGTTCGACGTCCGCGCTGAAGCCGGCTATGATCTTAAGCACCGCGGCATCTTCGCCCGTCTTGTCTATCCAAAGCGGGACAAGGGCCACTTTAATACTGGTCAGCTTGCCGGTGGCGTCGTCGAAATTCATTTCTGCCCGGGTGACGTAGGAAAGGCCATAGCTGCTTTCCCCCAGCCAGGTGCCGGAGACGGGGTCGTGATAGCCGTTCAGGAGGGCTACATGGTTATGGCCGCCCAAGATGAGGTCTATGCCTTTAGCGGCGCGGGCTACCTGCAGGGTGCCGGGAGGGGCGGGGTTGAAGGTCCAGGTTGAGACGTCCACCCGTTTAAGGCCCAGGTCTTCGCTGAGGCCTATATGGGCCAGCACTATTACTGCGTCCGGGCGCTGTTTTTCTAACTCGGGCAGCCATTTTGCGGCTTCGGAGGCTTCGTCGCGGAAGTCCAGGTGCTTTACATTGGCCGGCAGGGTGGTGATGGCGGTATGTTTGCCCAGCAGGCCCATTACGGCTATGCGATGGCCGTCTTTTTGGATAATGGTGTACGGCTTGAGGTAGTCGGCGTGGGCACCGTCGGCTTTGTAATACAGGTTGGCGCCCAGGAAGGGGAAAGAGGCGCTGGAGACCAGCACTTTCAGGTTGGGTTCGGTGTAGTCGTAGTCGTGGTTGCCGGGGACGGCGGCGGCGTAGCCCAGTTGGTTCATAAGGGTGATGCTGGCCATGCCTTTAGTAAGAATGCCTTCGGGCGTGCCCTGGAACATGTCACCGGAATCTAAGAGGAGGTAAGGGGTGGTTTCTTTCTGCAGCAGGGCGGACAGGGCCGCAAAGCCGCCTATGAGGCGGGTGGAGTTGGCGTTGTCCCAGCGGGCGGGGCGCGCGGAATACCAGCCGTGGGCGTCCGAGGTGTGGTAAATAGCTATGGTGCTTGCGGCGGCGTTAAGGCCGGCCGAGGCCAAGAGCAGGGTGAGCGCGAGAATTGTTTTTTTCATGGTCGATATGTATATTGTAGGCAAAGCCGGGGCTGGGGCACAAATCGGGGAAAGAAAACCCGGCGGTGAGGCCGGGGTTTCTTTTTAATTTCTCCGGATCAGATAAGGCTCTGGTCAAATCCCCTGATGCTGCCGGGCATGTGCGGATGAGGTTGTAGTTCTTTCCCCTTTCAGGGCCGCGTAGAGCGCGTCGTAGACGAAGAACTGGTGCTCCAGGTTCTCGTCGTCGTTGGGGAACATCAGCGAATAGCCGCGGGCTATTGCCTCCAGGCCGGCGGCATAAGGGTGGGCTTTAATATCGCCGGTGTCAGCCGCGTTCACTATGTCGGCCATCTTATGGAGGACGGGGTCGGTAAGATCATATTTCTTAAGGATGGCCCTGAAGGTGCAGTCACCGCCTTGGTGGCCGAGTTCGGCCTCCTCCACGTCGAAAGGGATGGCGTTCTCCTCGCGTGCGATCTTATCCACCAGGCTTTCAGCGGCGAAGATTATCTCCGCCTGCGAGTCCACGAACCTTTCTATCAGCCAAGGGCAGGCTACCCTGTCCACGTGTACATGCGCTCTGGTGATCCATTTCATGATTTCCTCCTGCCGTTTAGTGTTTTCCGGTGCTGCCAAAGCCGCCTTCGCCGCGGGTGGTGGCGGTGAGGTCGCTGGCTTCGCTGAACGCGGCGTATTCTACTTTTGCGAAGACCATCTGGGCTACTTTTTCGCCTTTTTTTACTTCGTAGGGGGTTTTAGGATCGAGGTTTATCAGGATGACGCCGACTTCGCCGCGGTAGGGGGCGTCTACGGTGCCGGGAGTGTTGAGGACGGTGAGGCCGTGTTTGAGGGCGAGTCCTGACTTGGGGCGAACCTGGCCTTCGTAGCCGTGGGGGATGGCCATTTTGAGGCCGGTGGGGATGAGGACGCGGTCTCCGGGCTGGAGGGTGTGGTTGATGGTGGAGTAGAGGTCGAGGCCGGCGTCGCCTTCGTGGGCGTAGGCGGGCATTTTGACGTTGGAGTGGAGTTTCTGTACGGAGATCTCGAGTTTGGGCATTTCGTTTGTCCTTTACGAAGAGTTACTGCGAATTTAGAACGCAAGAAGCACAGTCGGGGGCCTGGCGAGGGGTTGTCCTGCCGCCGTGCAGGAACCGTTGCGCGGTTCCCCCCAGCCGGGGAAATGAGGCTGGGGCCCCCTTCCCCAAAGCGGCGTCAGGGCAACCCCTCGCCACCCCTCCATTATTGAGGGAACTGCATTTTTTTACTGCTAACTTATCCCCTCACCTGTGTATTCGGCAAATGCTTCAAGACTTCTTTGTGTATGTCCTGCAAAAGTTGCGGCGGGGTTTCGGGGAATGACTCCAGACGTTTGTCCAAGAGGCCGTTTTTGCGGGGGATGAATTTCTGGACGTAGTATTTGTGGGCGCTGCTGCCGGTGGCGGTTATTATTAGCTGGGCGGCGGCGGCCATTTCGGGGACGGTGAGGAAAGAGATGTTTTCCCCCTCACGAATGACGGGGACTACTGTTGTGCGGTATTCGTAGATGGGGAATTGGGCGACGAGTTTCATGCTTTCGAGCATTTCTGGCTGGTAGCCGGGGACGCCGGCGGTGGCGGGCCAGAGGAACTCGGGGCCTTTTACGTCCATGGCTACGTAGTCTACCAGGTCCCGCGCCAGGAGCTGGGCCATGACTTTTGGGTTGCTGCCGTTGGTGTCTATTTTTACGGCCAGGTTGCGGTTGCGGACTTGTTCTATGAAGGGGATGAGGTCGGGCTGCAGAGTGGGTTCGCCGCCGCAGATGACTACGCCGGTTACCCATTCTTTTACGGTGTCGAGGTATTGGAGGAAGCCCTGGTCGCCTATGTCTTTGGTGTTGGCCAGCAGCGGGGCGGCGTGGCAATGGGGGCAGAGGTAGTTGCAGCCGGGCGTGAAGGCCACGGCGGCTATTTTGCCGGGGTAGTCTATAAGATTAAAGCCAAGTGCCGCGCCAATTTTCATATTTATCTAAAGTCCAAGTCTGGGGTCCGGGCCGCCACGGGGACCGGAACGCAAAACGCGTTCGGCCACACCGTGGCCTCACTCATCCTCAGGCCTCGGCGCGATGCAAGCCTCGGCCTTCGGAAGGTTTTGCTAACCCGGTCCCCGTGTCAGCCCTCCCCGCAGGAATGTTCCTGTCTGGAGGGGCGGCAAGGGTATGGGTTCGGCGGGACTTCTCGGCGTGGAGCGAAGCGACACATCTTTGCCCGACGCTTGCGTAAGCGCGGAGGCCGAGAGTATGAGGCGCGCGCACGGTGTGCGCGACGCCGGTCCCGACGGGCCCATACCCTTGCCGCCCCGACTTCACATCCCGCGTTCTTGTGCAGGAACATTCCTGCTCTTCCAAGAACACGCCGGCCCTCCTGCGAGGCCGGCGCTTCCTGGGGGGTACTGAACGCCCTACTTTGCTACGTAGGCGCCTTCCACCATCTTGATGTACTCCACTTCTTTGCGGTGCACGGGTTTGCCGCGTTTGTATTCCAGTTCGTAGCGGCCCATGGTGCCGTTGTTCTTTACCAGTATGGTGGGGATTGGGTCCAGGGGGACGTTCCAGCGGGCGGCTACCATGCGGGCTTCCTGCTTGGTGAGGTCGTGGAACTCTACGGGGATCTCCATTCCCTTTTCCTTAAGGGCTTTGGTGAGGCTGTCTTTGGCTTCTTCGCACATGCTGCAGCCGGCTTTGCCGAACACCATCACTTTTTTGGAGCTGTCTTTTTCGTGCAGCCAGGTGACGTTGGGGGTGTAGTCGGCGTAGTGGTGCGCCACGGCTTCGCGCGCCTTGCTTATTTCAAGCTGGGAGTCGTTCCAGCCGGAGAGGTTGGAGAAGTAGCCCACGATCTTCGTGCGCTTGGTCACGTCCTCACTGCCGCATTTGCCGCACTTGTCCTTGAAGCCGAAGTAGTTGGTGTGGCAGTTATTGCAGTGCGTGAACTCGGGCGACACGGTAATCTGCGAGGCTCTAGTGTTGCGGTAGGTCTTCTCCACCAGCTCGGCTATGGACTCCGGGGGTATCTGGGATTCGCCGCAGTACACATGGATTATGGCGCCGGACTCTATCATGTCGTGGAACTTGCTCTGCAGTTCGATGCGGTCTATGATCGAGACGTCGGCGCCGGGGTTCAGGTGCACGGAGTTGGTATAGTAAGGGGCCTTCTTCAGGTCGCCTTTAATAACCTTCTTGGCCTCGGGGAAACGGGCCATGTCGCCCTTGGCCAGTTTCTGCGTGGCCGATTCCGCGGGGGTTTCCTCCAGGGTTATCTTCAGGCCGTGCTTGGCGCGCATGGCGTTTATGGTCTGGTGCATGTGGTCGATGATCTGTAAGCCGGTCTCGTAGGCGTCCTTGCTTTCATGCAGCTCTTTGCCGGTGAGGTACTGCACCACTTCGTTCAGGCCGATAAGGCCCATGATGTAGGTGGCCTTCTCAAGGTTCACGTAGGGCGTACCGTCGTCGGAGGGCAGCCCCAGAGACCGAAGCGGGCTGCCGTCGGTGTCCAGCAGGGTCTGCGTGTAGGCTTTCTTCTGCAGGTGCGCCTGTACGGCTATGCCGATAGCCTTGTCGATGTTGGACAACGTGCCTTTCAGAGTTTTGCCCTTGAAGGCGGCCTGCGGCAGGTTGATGGTGACGTTCTGGAAGCCCGTGAAGCGGATGTTCTCCGGGTGCTTGAGCAGGAAAGGGTCGGTGACCTTTTCCTTCAGGCGGCAGCACTGGGCGAGAGTCGCGCCGGCGCCGTCGCGGTCGAACATAAAGTAGGTAGAGCCGTTCTTGGTGGCCAGCTTGCAGCCGTAGTCGTAAACCTCGCGCTCGTCGGGGTTCTCAAGCGCTTCGCGGCTCACGTGCAGGTCGCACTTGGGGAAGGCGAACTGTATGCCGTACTTATCGCCATCCTCCCAAACTTTCATCAGTTCTATGGCGAATTCCTGCGCGGTCTTCACCATGCGGGCGTCGCCGTAGGTAATGAAGCGGCGTCCATCCGAAGGATGGACCACGTCGCCGTTCCGGGAATCTCCTTCCACGCCTTTGAAGCGGGGCGCGTCGTCCACCAGTTCGATATTGCCGTTGGCGTCCTCTATCATGTACTTGCCGCCGGGGCCCATGGCGGGCACGTTGTGCATGTACTGCGGCACGCCGGTGTGCATGTTGAAGTCTATGAACAGGGTCTGCCCGCCGCGGCTGAACGCATTCTGGCTGGCGGAGAAGATCAGGTTCTGCGCTATCTGGCGCATTTCTTTCTTGGACTGCTTGTTGAGCATGCGCACTTCGCCGGTCTTCTTGAAGTAGGGGATGGCGGTGCCGTCGGTGTAGGTGACGGTGCCGGCCTCTGCCATGGCTTCAAGCACGTCCTTCTTTATGCGGATGGTCTTGCCTTCCAGTTCGCCTTCCAGCAGTACTTCGGGGCAGTTGAGCATGGGGGCGTACAGTATATTAAGGAAGCCGAAGCCGAGCGCGCCGGCGTAGCGGCTCTGCATGGAGGCCAGGAAAGTCTGTATATGGCCGTTCAAGACCATGGCGGACTTGGCGGGCTGGGATTTGTTCTGCAGGTTGGAGACTATACGGTCCAGGCCGTATTTCTTGATGTACTCGATGGAATGGCTGCTGCAGTACACGCGCTGGGGGTAGCCCAGGTCGTGGATGTGCACGGTGCCGTTGTTGTGGGCCTCGGCTATCTCCTCGGAGAACACCTTGCGCAGGTTGTACTGCTTCAGCACGTATTCGGCTATGCCGAGGTTGACGGCTTCGGGATTGTTGGAGGTGATATTGGAATTTTCCTTGCTGCTGCCGAACACCAGGGATTCTATGGTGGACAGCGGCATGGCCAGGGCGGAATTCTTGAGCGGTATACCCATCATGGAGAGGTGGGACTCAGAGATGCGGCGCAGGAACTGGGTGTCGAAGTTCTTGGTGCCGTACTTCTCGGACAGCTCGTAGGCGTCGTTCTCGGTCTCTTTGGCTATCATCGCCGAGAGTTCCGGGGTAAGCGCGTATTCCTTCTCCAGGGCCACCGCCAGCTTGGCGCGGTCGAAGGGTTCGATTGTCTCGTTGGTGATGGACTGCACCAGCAGCATCTGGTCGGTGATGTCGGCGCGGCCGGTCTTCTTCTTAACGGTCAGGCCGCTGCGGCGCACGCGGGAGCGGTCCAGGGAGTAGCTCTCGAACTTGTCGGCGGTGCGGTCGAAGCCTTTTTCGCGGAGCACTTCAACGCACACGGCGTTAGAATCGTCCACGTTGGGGATGCGGTTATGGAGGGTAAAATTGTTATTGAGCCTGCGGGCCACTTCATTGGCAACTTCAACAGCCTTCTCTTCGTCGCGGCCGCCCAGAGTATAGGCGGCTTTGTAGATGGCGTTCTTTATCTTTTCGATATTGAAAGTCGCTACTTTGCCGTCACGCTTCTTGATCACTTTAGGAAAAAATTCATTCATTTTCTGTCTTGTCCCCTCTTATTTTCTATTTTTTTATCGATTTGATCTCTTTTTCGAAATCGGTGACATCTCCGAAATCTTTATATATGGATGCGAACCTTATATAAGCGACCTTGTCGAGCTTCCTGAGTTTTTTGGCCACCAGTTCCCCTATAACGCTGCTGGGGATCTCGCTCTTGTCCTCGTTCCTCAATGAATTCTCGATCTCCCTGCCTGCCTCCTCCATTTTTTCCACGCTGACATCCCGCTTCTGGCACGATTTAGAGATGCCGCCCATCAGTTTTTCGTATAAAAAGCTTTCGCGCCGGCCGTCTTTCTTGATGACGACCAGCGGATGGGCCTCGATGCGCTCGTAAGTGGTGAACCGCTTGGAGCACTTCTCGCATTCGCGCCGGCGCCTTATTTCAAAGGCTTCAGACGAGTCACGGCTGTCGGTGACTTTTGTGTCTTCGGCGCCGCAGAACGGACATTTCATCTACTGTCTCCAAAATTCGCTTTTTAGTGCGCCGGGAGCGTTGCTCGACCGGCATTTTTTAAATCTTTTGGGCCGAAAGGCCCCCCAGGACGGCGCCCTTACTATACTATCCGAGGCAGCCGGCAAACCACTATAAGTTGTGTCTAAAACTCGCCCCACCACTATTAGTAGTATCCTGGATATTTTACACCATATCTCTTTTTGAGCGCAATTCTTTTCTGTTCATTCATTGGGGAAAATAAATATTGACACGGTATTCAAAATACTCGTTTTTGTTAATAAGGCCTAAATTTCAGACAAATAATCCGCACAAACGCACACCTATCAAACACAGTTTTTTAGGCACGAATTGGCTTTGGGTTAAGGGTCGCGGGATTACCGGTCGGGGTTACGAGGGGTTGCCCATTGCGCGGAGCAGGAACCTTTGCGCGGTTCCGAATGTAACCTCAGGCAAGTGTGACCGCGCCGTGCTTGACAAGCACGGAGGTGCGTTGTATAATACTTGCAGTGGTAGCGGTAGTCCGGACTATTATTTACATATTATACCGGGCGTGTGCTATCAGACACCAAAATACCAGGAGGCAGTAAAATGAAAACTGTTAAACAGGGCTTCACCCTGATCGAGCTGATGATAGTGGTCGCCATCATCGGTATTCTGGCCGCAATAGCCATACCGAAGTTCTCCGACCTCATCAATAAGTCAAAGGAAGGCGCAACCAAGGGAGCCCTCTCCTCGGTCAGAAGCGCGCTGCAGGTGTACTACGGAGACAACGAAGGCATGTTCCCGACGGACACCTTGGCGATACTTACCACCAACGGCAAGTATATCAACGAAATCCCGGTAGCCAAGCTGCCGGCCACCGGCCATGCCGATAAAAGAGACGTTGCCGCTCAGGGCGGCACGGCGTATGCCGGCGATGCCGGCGGCTGGGCTTACTTCAATGTCCAGTCCAACAGCGCAGTGTGGGGAACCTTTGTGGCTGGCTGCACCCACCAGGACATAAAAGGACAGAACAACAGTGCTTTTGTTGAACCTTGGACGTCCTTCTAATAGAAGGGAAAGCGAACAAAAACCCCGCGCCGAAAGCGCGGGGTTTTTTATTTACTCCGGGTCGGCCTCTTGCGCCGCCGAGGCGGCAAGACCAATGCAGCCAATAGCTGGAGTTTTTATATAGACAAGCAGGCTTCCACGGCCAGCCAGATAAGTTTTTCCTGTATGTAGGAGTGGTCGTGGGCAAGGCGCTGGTCCCAATCCTTGCCGCTCACGTCGTCCAGCCCGTAGAGGATGGTGCCGGCGTGGTAGCCCCGGAACTTAGCCACGGTTAGAATTGCCGCCGTCTCCATCTCCACCGCAAGGCAGCCCTCTTTTTTGCGCAGCGCTATCTTCTGCCGCGTCTCACGAAAAAAAGCGTCCGTAGTCCACGTCTTCGAAACCAGGTAAGGCACGCCGTGCTTCTCCAGCGTCCTCCTTATCGCGCTCACGGCGCGCGGAGAGGCTCCCACTTCGCGCGAAGGCTTAAAATAATGATAGGAAAAACCCTCGTCCCGCACCGCCGACTTGGGCACTATCAGATGGCCGACGGAGATCTCTTTGTCCAACACCCCGGCGCAGCCGCAGGACACACACTTGGTGCAACCCCGCGCCGCCAGCTCCTCCATAAGTCCCCCGGCAGCCGGCGCGCCAATATAAGGATTAAACAGCAGCGCCTTTTTACCCTTGAAATTAACCTGGTAAACCGGATAGTCGGTACAGATACTGCGCATCGTATCTATCTGCTTAAGCCGCCCCGCCGCCTTCAGCCTCTCGATAGCCTCCCCGAGAAAAGCAATAACCCCGCACTCCGGGAAACCTTTGATCTTCTCAAAGATCCCATGCGGATTAATCACCGCGTTCCGCTCCGGGTCGAACCCCGATAATAGGATGTTTTTGCCTTTTAAGCATAAGGACCTTTAAAGCAACTCTGCGAACGCTGAAACTGAGGCGGAGGGTGAGGGGTTGCCCTGGAGCCGCTTTGGGGAAGGGGGCCCCAGCCTTATTTTCCCGGCTGGGGGGAACCGCGCAACGGTTCCTGCGCGGCGCAATGGGCAACCCCGCGCCCTCCACCTACTGGGTATACCGCGGCCTTACGAAAGATCTATCAGGTTCCAGCGGGCGGCGTAGAGGTCCTGGAGCTTGCGCCGCAAGCCCGCATTCTCCTTCTTCCCCAGCTCCGGGTCTGCCGCCAGCAGTTCCTCCCGGTCCTCTATAGCCTGGTTCAACACATCCGCGTCCCGCGACATATCCGCCAGCTTGAAATCCATATCCCCGTGCTGCCGCACCCCCAGGATCTCGCCAGCGCCCCTTATATATATATCCCTTTCACTAAGCTCAAAACCGTTGGAACTCTGCACCATGGCCCGTAAGCGATCAGCCGAGTCCCCCGCCCGTGCGTGCGCCACCAGCATACAGCGCGAATCCCACTTTCCGCGCCCCACCCGCCCACGCAGCTGATGCAGACTAGCCAGACCAAAGCGCTCCGCGTTGTTAATAACCATCAGCGTGGCATTAGCCACGTCTATACCCACCTCAATAACCTGTGTAGCCACTAAAACATCAGTGCGGCCGGCCGCAAAATCCTCCATCACCTGCTTCTTCAGCTCGCTCGGCATGCGGCCGTGCATCATATCCACCCGCCGGCCCCTGAAAAGCACCTTGATGCGCTCGAATTCCGCCTTCACCGACTTCATATCCGCCGCCAAGGTCTCTTCTATCACCGGGTAGACGATATAGACCTGCCTCCCCTTTACCACCTCGTCCTTGGCCGCCATAAAAGCCACGTCCTCGGTAGCCTCCGTGGTCTTAACGGGCTTGCGGCCGGGCGGCATTTCCTTGATCACCGAAAGGTCCAGGTCGCCGTAAAGGGCCAGGAAAAGCGTGCGCGGTATGGGCGTGGCGGTCATTATAAGCATATCCGCCTTGTCGCCCTTGGCCCGTAGGGCAGCGCGCTGACGAACACCGAAACGGTGCTGCTCGTCCACCACCACCAGCCGCAGGTTCTTGAATTTGACGCCTTCGCTTATAACGGCGTGGGTGCCTATCAGAATGTCTATCTTTCCCTCTGCGAGATCAGCAATTATCTTTTTCTTCTCGGAAGCCTTCAGCCGGCCCGTCAGCAGGGCGAAGCGCACGCCCAGGCCTTTCAGGAACTTCTCAAAAGTTAGCAGGTGCTGCTCGGCCAGGATCTCGGTGGGCGCGGCGAACACGCTCTGGCCGCCGTTCTCGGCCGCCAGCAGCATGGCGGAAAGCGCCACTACCGTTTTGCCGGAGCCCACGTCGCCCTCCAGCAGACGGCCCATGGGTGTGGGCGCCTGCATGTCGGTGAAGATCTCATTTATAGCGTGCGCCTGCGCGCCGGTCAGATGAAAACCCAGGTTTTCGCGGAACGGGGTGAGCAGGGTTTTCTTTATTTCGTAGTTAAAACCCTTCTTCACGCTGCGGGTCTGGCGTTTTTTTATGGCCCAAGCCAGCGCCATAAGGAGCAGCTCTTCGTAGATGAAGCGGCGGCGTGCTGCATTGAGCTCGAAATTGTTCTCGGGGAAATGCATGGCGCGGGCGGCCAGGTCCCGGGCGGCCAGGCCCCTCTTGAGGACCAGGGAGGGCGGCAGATAGTCCCCCACGTCTTCGGCGCCTGCCTGGACGGCTTCGTAGACGGCTTCGCGCATGAACTTTGCGGTGAGGCCTTCGGTAAGGGGATAGACGGGAACTATGCGGCCTATGTGCATTTTGAGAGCGCGCAGGTCGTCGTCGGGGTAGTATTCGTCGGCGCGCAGGCGGCTGAGGAAGAGCGGGTCTTCGGGGGTACCGGTTATCCAGATGGTGCGGCCTTCTTTCAGGTCTTTCCTGAGCGGGGCGAAGACGTCGAAGCGGGTGTTGTGACGTTTGAAGAAACTAGCCTCGGCTTCGCCGGTGGGGGTTTCCACAATGACCTTGAAGATGCGCAGCCGGCTGGAGGTGTAGAGGTCGCGGATAGCTTTTATTTTGCCGCGGATCACGGGGGCCGGGATCAGGATGGGCGACGGTTCGCGCCTGGCGGGCAGGCGGCGGTCTTCCCAGGCGCGCGGGAAATTAAAAAGCAGGTCGTCGAGGCTCTCGATGCCGAGATGCCCGAAGAGTTCCGCCTTTTTGGGCCCCACACCCTTAAGAAACTGAATTGAGGTCATAAAAATCGTCTCTATTGCCTGGCAGGTGCCGGAGATTATCCGATACTCCTCGGCGCTTTTGCCCGAAGGGGCAGCGAGGGGTTGCCCTGGAGCCGCTTTGGGGAGGGGGGCCCCAGCCTAATTTTCCCGGCTGGGGGGAACCGCGCAACGGTTCCTGCGCGGCGCAATGGGCAACCCCTCGCCGCCCCGACTTTACATCCCGCGGTTCCGCAAAAGCGCCAACAACACTGAATATATTACTTCAAAAAAGCGTAGCGCATCGCCAGCAGAGCGGAGATGGGCCACAGCAGCGGCGGGACGTCCTTATACTTGCCGGTGAAGGTTTTTATCAGCACGAAGGAGATGAAGCCGAACGCTATACCGTCGGCTATGTTGAAGGTGAAGGGGATCAGGGCCATGGTGATGAAGGCGGGGATGGCGGCGCTCATGTCGCGCCAGTCTATGCGGCAGACGGAGCTCATCATCAGGGCGCCTACCAGGATCAGCGCGGGGGCGGTGACGGGGTGTATGAAGCTGCCGTCGGCCAGGGGGAGGGCGGCGTTCACGGCGCCTACCAGGGGCGAGAAAAAGAGACTGAGCAGGAAGAAAACGCCCACCACCACGGCGGTAAGGCCGGTGCGGCCGCCCTGGGCTACGCCGGTGGCGCTTTCTATAAAACTGGAAACGGTGGAGGTGCCCATCAGGGCCCCGGCCGTGGTGGCCACGGCGTCGGACACCAGCGCCCTGGACACGCGCTCCAACTTGCCGTCCTTCAGCAGACCGGCCTGCACACCCACGCCCAGCAAAGTTCCGAGCGTGTCGAACAGGGACATAAACAGGAAGATAAGCACCACGGCCAGGGCGTCCGGGGTTATAAGGCCTTTCAGGTCCAGCTTAAACAAGGTAGGGGCCAAGCTGGGCGGGGCGCTGAGCACGCCGGCAAAATGTATCAGGCCAGCAGCCCAGGCGGCGGCACCGGAAGCCAGAATGCCTATAAGCACCGCGCCTTTAACATTGCGGGAGAAAAGCACGGCCATCACTATAAGGCCGAGCAGCGCGCAGACCACGGGCGCGGAGGTGACGGCGCCCAATTTCACTAATGTGGAAGGCGAGGCGATTATCAGCCCGGCTTCCTTAAAGCCAATTAACGCGACAAAAAGACCTATGCCGGAGGCAATGGCGTACTTCAGGCTCTCGGGAACGGCATCCACCAGGCGCTCGCGCAGTTTGGTCAGGGCCAGCGCCAGGAAAGCCAGGCCGGAGATGAACACCAGGCCCAGGGCCTTCTCCCAGCTATACCCCATGCCCAACACCACCGCGTAGGTAAAAAAGAAGTTCTCCCCCATCAGCGGGGCCTGCGCTATGGGATAATTGGCGTAAAGCCCCATAATAAAGCAGGCCAGCGCGGAGGCCAGGCAGGTGGCGGTGAACACGGCGCCCTTGTCCATACCCGCCGCGCCCAGCACTGCCGGCTGGACGAAGATGATATAAGACATAGTGAGGAAAGTTGCGAGGCCCGCGCCGAACTCCGTTTTGAAAGCCGTGCCGCGTTCTTCGAAGCAGAAATATTTTTTTATAAATTCCATATCCGCAAGCCTCCCCGGCCCAGTTTATACCCTATATTTTAGAAAATTCCGGGCCGGGCCGGGAGATATTTCCGTCGGGGAAAGACCTAATTTTATTATTGAGCGGCTTTTGAGCCGCATTTGAGCGATTCCTGAACGGGCTTTGTTATACTTTAAGTGTAGCAAGAAGCTCTTTAAAAACAGATCCCCAGTGCTGTACGGTGCGCCCCCCTAACCCAAACCCCCAAGACTC
Organism: uncultured Elusimicrobia bacterium; assembly: GCA_903917735.1. GTDB lineage: Bacteria > Elusimicrobiota > Elusimicrobia > Elusimicrobiales > UBA9959 > UBA9959. The sequence continues at coordinate 25,292 of CAIXBR010000095.1, forward strand.
GGGGCCTTCGGGCTCCGTGCTCTATGCATCTGCAGCACTGGCTTAATTTATCCCGAATTCTGCGTATGCAGGATTCCCCGCGAAGCGGGTCAAGGACCAAGCGCCATACGCGCAGGTATGAGAGGGTGTATATGGCGCGAACTTTTAGATTAAGGCCCCGCCGGGCAACAGTAAGACTCTTATTTAAGGCTTTTGTCAGTCTCCCTCAACGGCCGGCGGGGTTTTTAAAAGTCTTAAGAAAGCCTTAAGCGATATTTGAGCGATTCTTGAACGGTCTTTGTTATACTTTAGTTGTAGTAACGTTCTTTATAAACAGATCTCCAGCGTTGTAGGTACGCCCCCCTAACCCAAACCCCCAAGACTCGGGGCCTTCGGGCTCCGTGCTCTATGTACTTGCAGCGCTGGCTTTTTAAAAGCCCCGCCGGGCGACATCAAATCAGACTCCCAAGTAAGTCCTAATGTAACTCAACACGCATGTTCCGGCGGGGCGCTTTTTTGTATATAATCAAGATATGAAAGAGCGCGCCCTTATTGTAGACGACGACCCAGAACTTCTGGGCATCCTGAAAAAATATCTCGAGAACCACGGTCTTGAGACCATCACCGCCGGCAACGGCGCCGAAGCGCTGGCCGCCGCCCCCGCCGGGAAACCCGATATAATCATAACCGACGTGGAAATGCCGCGCATGGACGGCTTCACGCTTTGCCGCCGCATCAAGGACAACAAGGTACTAGCCGACATCCCGGTAATAATAATGACCGGCAAGAAGATCTCCGAAGCCGACCACGTGGCTGGCTACGGCTACGGGGCGGACGATTACGTGGTGAAACCATTCTCCTACCCCGTGCTGCTGTCCAAGATAAAGGCCATGCTGAAGCGCGCCGCGCGCGGCAAGAATAAGAACGCCGTGCTGAAGGCCGGCGACCTGGAGCTGAACCTGGAAGGCCGGACCATAAAGATAAAAGGCAAGCCGGTCAAACTCACCTCCAAAGAATTCGACCTGCTGTCCACGCTGGCTTCGAAGCCGGGCAAGGTGCTCAGCCTCAACAGCCTGCTTGAGGCCGTGTGGGGCTACAACACCGCGGATTATAACGACCCCCATACCGTGGAAGTGCACGTCTCCAACCTGCGGCGCAAAGTAGGCGCTTTCGGCAAGCGCATACAGGCCGTCCCCGGCCACGGGTACAAGTTCGAATAGGCCCGTTAAACTGTTTGATATAATTATTCCCGGGCAGGATTGGGCGTTTTAATGAATAATTCCGGCATAACAAGTCAGGATACTTCCGTTTTCGGCAAAACCATGCAGGCGCTCCTTCTGGCCGCCTTCGTGCCTGCCAATTTTGAGCCTTTCCTTAAGAATATAGCCGAAACTCTTTGCGTGCCGGGCGGGCTGGGCCGCAAGTCCGCGCTGGCTATCAGGCTGAAAGGTCCGAGCGGCAGGATCATTACCGTTTTCCACAACACCCCGGCCGAAGAAAAGCGCAAAATAGCCGCGGGCCCGAAAAGATCCTTCACAGGCGGAAAAAAACTCGTTTTCCGCGCCGACATAAGGCCCGGCGCGTCTTTCTCCGGCTTTATAACGGCCCGGGCGGATAAAGCCCCGCAGCAGCCCGAGGCCGCGGCCAGGCTTATAGAAACGGCGGCCAAGATAATAGCCGCCAGGATCTCCAATGAAAAGCGCGACGCCGAACTGAACTTCGAAAGGGACCTCTCCTCCTCGGTCAAGCACATAGAAGAGCTGTACCTCTCGTTCCCGAGCATTTCCATAGAAGAGATCTCCCGCGCCGTGCTGGACGAGGCGCGGCGCATGACGCGCAGCGCCTTCGGTTTTGTCGGCTACATAGACCAGACCACCGGGCACATGATCGTGCCCTCGCTTACCACGGAAACCTGGGACCAGTGCCGGATGAAGGAAAGGCCGGCGGTCTTCAGGGAATTCAACGGCCTGTGGGGCTGGGTGCTTAAACGCAAAAAACCGCTGCTGACGAACACGGCCCAGGCCAACTACAGGGCGTCAGACCTACCGCATGGCCACATCAGGATAGACAAATTCCTCGGCGCGCCGGCCATGTCCGGCCGCAAGCTGCTGGGCATATTGGCACTGGCCAACCCCTCCGGAACCTACGGCCCGGCCGAGCTGGAGACGGCGCAGAAACTGGCACGGGTCTACGCCATGATACTGCACCGCAAGTTGGCGGAGGACAAGCAGAAAGAAGAGGACAGCCGCTTCAAAGCTATAGTTTCGTCCTCCAAGGACGTCATCTTCACCGCGGGTCTGGACGGCAGGATAGCCTACATAAGCCCCAGGGCGGAAGAGTACGGCTATGCCCCGGGCGAACTGGTGGGCCGCTCCATAGAGGAACTGGCGCACCCGGAGGACAAGGATTTCCTCATCAAGGCCTTCGCTCTTGCCATAAAGTCCGGCCGCACCCTGCCTATACTGCCTTACCGCATAAAAAAGAAGGACGGCACTTATTTTTACGCCGAACAAAAAAGCAGCATAGTGTTACTGAAGGGCAAGCCCGTCTATGTAACCGGCGTGGTGCGCGACGTTAGCGAACAGAAAAAAACGGAAATACGGCTAAAAGAGAGCGAAGCGCTGATGCGCATGGTATTCGACACAGCCAAAGACCCTATCTTCATAAAGGACATGAACGGGATGTACGTCAAGGTCAACAAAGCCTGCGCGGACCTGATGGGGACCACCACCGAGGAAATGATGGGCCGTTCGGATTCAGACTATTTCGCCCGCGAGGCGGCGGAAGGGGTCTTTGTCACCGACAGCGAGGTTGTGCGCACCGGCAAGACGCTTTCCCTTAACAACCTGCACCCTTTCCCGACAGGCAGCCGCTATGTCAACATAGTGAAAACCCCGCTGAAGAACTCCGACGGACAGACCATAGGCCTGCTTGGCATAGCCAGGGACATAACCGAGCTAAAACGCATGGAAGCGGAACTGGCGCTGGCCAATGCGGCCAGGGCGGTAAGCAACGTAGCCAGGCCCATGGCGCACGATTTCAACAATGCACTGGCCGCCATAAACGGCTACGCCACGCTGATAGAGGACGGCCTTACCGAGTCGAGCCCGATAAAGACGGAGATAGCGCAGATAATAAAAGCCGTGCAGCGCGCCGCCGAGCTTACTTCGCGGTTCCAGGACTTCGCGCGCAACCCGAGGATAAACGAACCGGAGGCGGGGACAGATGGGAAATAAGATCTTGCTGGCGAACTACGACAAGTTCGAATAGGCCAGAGTATGGGAGAAGAAGAAAAAGACTCTCGGCCCCGGGGCCTTTATCCCTGCGGGTTCAGTCTTTTCGCCATTTCGGCCAAGACCGCGGTCTGGCGCCTGGAAAATCTCAGGCCGGCCAGGAAGTAGTCCCCGGCAGGCCCCATAAGCGCGGCTATGCCGGCCAGCCTTTCGCGGGCGTCCCGGAGGCCGGCCAGCGATGGGCCGAAAACAAAAGCGGGATGGATCACGGAAAGGGCTCCCAGCCCTTTCAACAGTTCCAGGGCGGGCAGCGGGTCGGCCTCGGACAGGATCTTTACCAGTTCGTTGCGCAGGCGCTCCCGGCTAAGCAGGCCGGGCAGCCCGTTCTTAACGGCGGCCTGCGCCAGTTCTTTGGTGTCGGCCTCCAGCTTCCAGCCGAAACGTCCGGCGAAACGGGCTGCGCGGTAGAGCCGGGTGGGGTCGTCCTCGAAACTTTTTTCATGCAGCACACGCACTAGGCCGGCCTTTATATCCTCAAGGCCTTTATACGGGTCCAGCAGGCTGAAAGCCTCCGGGCCGTTAAGGCGTACCGCCATAGCGTTGCAGGCGAAATCACGGCGCTTCAGGTCCTCGGCCGCGGAAGAAGCTTCGCTCACCGTGGGCAGAGCGGCCGGCTTGGCATATGTCTCTTTGCGGAACCTGGCGAAATCCAGGCGCCGCCCTTCGCCGGAAAAATATCTAATGGTCAGGAAAGGTCCGAACTTCTCGTGCCGGCCGCCGTATTCTTTTTCAAGCCCCTGCACCACGGGCGCGGCGTCCCCCCCGACCAGGAAATCTATATCCGCGCTTTCCCGGCCGAGGAACCAGTCGCGGGCGCAGCCGCCTACGGCGTAAAGCTCCAGGCCGGCCGTCGTGGCCAGCCCGGCGGCCTTTTCCAGCAGGGGGATGTCGTTGAGCGGGCGCAGGAGCATCAGATCTTTACGAAGGGAATAGTGTCGTCTTTTCCGGTTTTAAGGGCTTCAATAAGATTCTTCAGCCGGGGCAGAGCGTCGTTCTTGGCGAACAAACCCTCGGCGGCCTTAAGGCCCGCAGCGCGGCTGAAGAGGCCGGCCGGCATCGGGAGAGTAAAAGGGAGATCCAATTCCCGGGCTACTACGGGATTTACAGGCAGCAGCTTCAGGCCCTCTTCGCGGGCCATGAATTCCATGACATCCGTCTCTTCTTCGCGGTCACGGTCGCTCTCCAGAATTGCGGACAGCTGGCCCAGCCCGAACAGGTACCGCGGCGCGCTGGTTATGCCCTGGCCCGCGAAAAGGGAGGCGCGCACCGGCTCGTAATCGGCGTTCATGCGGGCTATCCACTTGTCTTTTTCGGGCTCGTAGGATTCCGGCATCACGAAAGCCAGCAGGTCCTTGGGCGGGTCGATGTACAGGAAAGGCTCCTCGTGCTGGATCATATCTTCGCAGTGGGGGCAGATCAGGAGGTCGAACTCGCCGCTGAGGATGAGTTCCTTGACGGCGTGATCGCGGTCGCCGCGGACCACGGTCCAGAAGTCGGCGTCGAAACTTTCGCCGCAGTGGGGACACTCTATCCGGAATACGCCCTTGGTGGCCATTTTACAGCCCCACTTCCCTGTTGAAAGCTTCTATCAGCCTGTCGTACTCGGTCACCATGCCGAAGGTCTCGTCCCAGAAGGACGGGTCCCACAGCTGGCGCAGCTCGGTTGAAGTGCGGCCCTGCTGTTCCACCCAGGTGAAGTACTTCAGGTTGTGCACGGCCTTGCGGTCGGTATAGGTGAGCTCCTTCATGTAGTCAACGGTGCAGCCTAGCAGGCGGCGCTCGAAATCCACCAGCGCGTTCTCGCGGGTGTATTTGCCCATCTCTTTCTCCATTTCCTTAAGGCGCGATCCGTAGAGCTCCATGGAGTCGGTGAAGACGGTGACGATGACGTCGTCTTTCCCCATCTCGTAATACTTGGCGGTCTTGATGGCGCTGAGCATATTGGAGATGCCGGAGAAGCCAAGCAGGCCGAGCTGCGCGATGACCTCTTTCTTCACTCCGTACTGGGCCAGGACTTTCTTGCCTTCGGGTTCGTTGAAGAGGCGGGCTATGCGCACGCAGGCTTCGTCGTCGATGGCGGTGACCACGTCGGTGTTGCGGACGTTGTGCACCCAGGGGATGTGCTTGTCGCCTATGCCTTCTATGCGGTGTTCGCCGAAGCCGTTATTAAGGATGGTGGGGCACTGCAGGGCCTCGGAAGCGGTGATCTTCATGCCGGGGAACTTCTTTTTCAAGTAATCGCCAGCGCCGATGGTGCCGGCGGAACCGGTGGCGGAGGTGAAGGCGGCCAGGCGGCTCTTGGGGCCTTTTATGGCATTGAAGGCTTCTTCGAGGGCGGAGCCGGTTACGTGGTAATGCCAGGTGGGGTTGCCCATCTCTTCGAACTGGTTGAAGATGACGCAGTCTTTGCGGGTCTTCTTTATTTCCCAGCACTTGTCGTAGATCTCTTTTACGTTGGATTCGGTGCCGGGGGTGGCAATGACTTCGGAACCTATTTCTTTGAGCCAGTCGAAGCGCTCTTTGCTCATGCCCTCAGGGAGGATGGCCACGGGGGTGGTGCCGAGCAGCTTAGAATCGAAGGCGCCGCCGCGGCAGTAGTTGCCGGTGGAGGGCCAGACGGCTTTCTGGGCCTCGGCGTCGAACTGGCCGGTGACGAGCTGCGGGGCCAGGCAGCCGAAGGCGGCACCGACTTTATGGGCGCCGGTGGGGAAGTATTTACCGACGATGCCGATGACGCGGGCATCTATGCCGGTTATTTCTTTGGGTATCTCGAGCATATTGACGGGGCCAAAGCCGCCGGTGTTATGGTCGTTGTGCCAGTTGATGCGGAAAAGGTTGATGGGGTTGATATCCCAGAGCCCGACGGGCTTAAGGGCTTTCTTGGTCTTGTCGGAGATGAGCGCGGTGTCCTTCATCTGCGCGAAAGTGGGAATGACGATCTTGCGCTTGCGGCACAGGGCTGCGTTCTTCTTAACTATCGCCGCGTTAACCTTAAGCTTAGCCATTGAAGTTTCCTCCGGTAAATGTCCCGATAATCTTTGCAAAAATCTTATTTTTATTATACAAATAAAAAATCCGACTGTCCTTTTTCTTAGAACAGACCGGAATACTGCATGGCTTTGGGTAATGAGCCGCGGGTGGAGCGAAGCGACACAATTCAACTGTATCTAACAGGATGCCCAATCGGGGCGGCGAGGGTGAGGGATTGTCGCCCCTCCGCAAAAACATTAGCAAGTAACAGTTCTTGAGTCCTCCACAAAACAAAACCGCCGGCTTCCCTTAATATCTAATGCTCATGCCGTTGGACCTGCCTCGGCCCCTGATTTACGACTATTAAGTTTTCCTTAATAGTTGCGTCAGATGAGCTCATTAAAAATCTCGTTTAGTAAAAAGGCTCATACGGCCTTTTTTCTGCCCATTAGAGCTACTCACCGGAAATTTTAATATCGCCTGAAACTGTTTTGCCTTTGCCTAATTCCAGAGAGAGAAAGCAGAAAATTCTCAGAATGTGCCCCGAACAGCAAACCGTACACAATGCCGTAATGAAAGGTTAGGGTGCCTCATTGCGGAAGTCAGGAGTAAAGGGTCGAGTCTTTACTTTTGACCTTTCCACATCTTACGGTTTGAAGCCGGGGATGATCTTGGGGGCGGGAGCGGTGTCGGGCGGCGGGGTCATCAGCATTTTTATCGCGTCGAAGACGTTTTTAAAATGGGAATCATATTTTTTCTCCATTTCGGCTAGTTTGCGCCGAAGGTCGGAGTGCGAAGCCAGAAACTCCCTTATTTTCGTAAAAGTCCGCATTATCTGTATGTTTACGTCTATAGCGCGGTCACTATTGAGAATACTGGAAAGCATGGCCACCCCATTTTCCGTAAATGCGAACGGCCATGGACGAAGAATGCCTAAGCGGCTTGAACCGGTCGCATTTTGCGACCAGTTCGCTTTTTTCCTCTTCCACAAGCTGAAACATGAAATCCACGGGGAACCGTCTCTGATTGCGCTTAACCTGCTCGTTCAATCGTTTTGTCTCGACCTCATATAGGCGGGCCAAATCACGATCGATCATAACTTTCCTGCCGCTCAATACAAATATTTTGCTTTCAATAATTTCCTGCGGAATTAAGTCTTTGGGCATACCCCCTCCTTTTATATACCGAAAACACCTAAATAGCTTAGCAGACGACCCCGACAGCGTACTGCCGGGGCAATAATGGGAGGGGGCCTGGCGGCTCCCACCCATTCATCTTATTGCGCTTCGATGCTGGGGGTTTGGTCTTTTTTTACAACTGTGTCGTTAGAGATGGAGCCCACGCGCTTGAAGGACCACTTTAGATAGTACTTCGTGGGGCCGCGCGGGTCCACCGGCTCGGCCGGGCCTTTGGACTCCAGGTCCTTCGCGGTGAAGTACATCGTGTAGTCTTCACGGGTGTCGAAAGTGAAATCTTTCGAACCCTGCGAGCTGTCGAACCAGAAATGATTGTCTTTGAACAGCTCGATGTGGATAAACACCTTCTCCCCCGCGTATTCCTTCGCCCAGGAATCGTTCACCCCGAAAGTATACAGCCCTTTAACATAATAGAACGCGCCCAGGTTAAGCCCGTTCGCGTCCGGGTCCATAGCCATCTTACTCTGCGGCGTAAGTTCGAACAGCGTGTCGTAGTCACCCTCACGATTAACCGAGTACTTATAGGCGGCCTCGTTCACGTACAGGTCCATCCACGGGCCCTCAAGACACACGTCGAAACTCTCGCGCTCCCACGGCCACAGCTTGCGAGCCGCCAGCTTTATCTGCGCCGTCTGGTTCCAACTCATCCCCGGGCGCTCATAGCAATTCTGCACCGGCACCGGAGTGCCATTCGGGCCCGGCTGCATCACCGTATTACATTCCTGCACGTACTCCATACTGTGCAGCCAAACCCTGTCGCTGGTTATATCGCCGGCGTCCGGGCCGAAAGAGAACCGGGCGCAGTCGCGCGTATAGCGGCTGCCGAATCTGGCCTCCGGAACCGCCAGCTCCGAATTCCGGGCCCGCGAAATAGTTTCCCTCACGTTCACCCCCCGGTCGAAATCCACCTGTGCCTGCGCCAAGGCCACAAAGCTCATCAAAACAAACCCCACGAATATGCTTTTTTTCATAATTCCTCCCCTATTATCGTCCCCCATCGTCCCAATAGCAATCGAGTAGGAGGCGGGTGATTATTTCACCCGCCGTCCTCTCACACCACCGTACGTACCGTTCGGTATACGGCGGTTCATCAAAGCTCCACAGCCAAGGAAAGCCGTTTGCTTAGGCTCGGGAATCCCAGTTTC
>CAIXBR010000096.1 GCA_903917735.1 uncultured Elusimicrobia bacterium
AAGCCTCCAACGCCACCCGCAATTTAATTCCGGCTTCAATCTTTTTACGCATTTTACTGGCCTCCTTAGTGTATTCTACCTTTTCAAAATACACCTTAAGTCAGCCTAAAAACTGGTCCAGTTTTGCCCGACCATTACAGGTCCTTAAAGATCATCGAGCCGGGGACCGGCGTCAGGATAGAGAGGAGCACCGACGAGGGGCGAACTGCCTTGATGAACGCGATGGTCCGTTTCGCGATGTCCTTCGGTTCTCCAGGCAGCCCGATGATGAGGTTCAGGCGGATGCCGATGCCCTCTTCCCTCAACAGGCCCAGGAAGTCCTTCGCCTTCCCGAAATCCAGCCTTTTATGGATGAGGTCCAGGACTTTCTGGGAAACGCTCTCGACACCCACCGCGAGGTCGACGCACCCGGCTTCTTTCGCCATTTTTATCAGGGCGCGGGGAACGTCGTTGGCCCGGGAGTTCGCCCGCCATTTAACGCCGGTCTTTCCTATCGCCGCAAGGGTCTGCCGGGCGACTTCGCTGTTCAGGGCGAAAATGTTGTCGTCCTTGATCACCAGGGCTTTGACGCCGTAGTCTTTTTTCAGGTACTCGATCTCCTTCGTGATCAGGTCCGGCTTCCGGAACCTGGCGGGAGCCTGCACCAGGTTCGCGCAAAAATCGCATTTATAGGGGCAGCCCCGCGAGAAGAGCACGCCGGTGCCCGGCAGCCCGGAGTACGGGGCGTTCAGGAACCCGGTGTCGGCGATGGCGGTGTTTGGCAGGAACTTCCTGTCGGGATAGGGGAAGGCGTTGATGTCTATCGGGCGCTCGTCCAGGTAGACTTTCTTCAGCGCGCCCGCCATGGCGTCGCGGACTATGCCGGAGACGATGTATTCGCCGTCCCCGAGAGCGACCGCGTCGAAAACCTCCGCGCTCTTTTCCGGGTAGATGTTGATGTGTATTCCGCCGGCAACGTGCCTGGCCAGGGGGTAGGCCTTCCGTATCTCCCCGACGGTCCTGACGGTTTCCGGGTAATCGATGGTGGCTACGGAATAAAGGTACAGGTCCTTTTTCGGAACGTAATAAACGATGTTCTCCTTGCTCACGCAGCGCAGATCTATGATCGAGATCTCGGCGTTTTTCCCAAATTCCCGCTCGATGAGGGTCAGCAGGTACAGGGCGTTCAGGGGCTGGTTGCGGAATGGCTTATAATTATGAAGGTCGCGGGGAAGAACAAAGCCGATCCTGATCTTGTTTGAGGTTTTCATCTTGTACGCGCGTCCCCGGCGGGCGGCGCTTCTCCGGTCCCGGCGTTATTTTATCACTATGTCTTTCAGATGGTTCCTGGCGTCTTCCAGGGCGCTCTGCGGCAGGTGGCGGGGATAAATGACGGGCATTCCCTTGTAAGAGGGGATCTTCCAGGCCTTGCCGGCCTTCTGGACCGCCCAGAATCCCCCGAAAGCGGCTACTTTCCCGAAGACCTCGTCAACCGCCAGGGTCACGCCGGGGTGGAACTTCCTGCCGGTCCGGGGGTCTTTGATAAAATCCTTGTCCCCGGACTTTTTGGCCAGCCCGCGGTCGCATTCGGACAGCTGCAGGTTCAGGTCATCCCCGCAGATGATCCCGCCGTCCTTCAGCAAAGGGATGGCATTCAGGATGTCCCGCTTTACCGGGGCGTAGGTGTGGTCGGCGTCGATGAAGATGACGTCGAACTGCCCGGCTCTGAGCATCGGCAGCAGGGCGCCGCTCTGCCCCTTTAAATGCTGGCAGGTGATAGTTTTCGGGATGGTATTGATATTGTGGAGGAAGATGTCGTACGCGATGTCGGAGCTCAGCATGGCCTGCATGTTCTTGTGGACGGCGTCGGAGTTCTTTTCCTCGTCGAAGAACGCCGTCCAGGCGTCCACGCAGGTTATGGTCCCGCGCGCGCCATTGTGCTCGGCCAGGCCCTGGGCGAACGAAAGGGCCGAGGCGCCCAGCCAGGAGCCGATCTCCAGGATGCTGAGCGCCGCCGGCGCCGGCCTCCGCTGTTTCAGCTTCCAGATGGTCCCGACCATGAAGCAATGTCTCACCGGGGCGCTCAGGATGCCGTATTTGATGTCGAAGATCGGCTTGTCGGGGGAAATGGTCTCGAGAAGGTCTTGATAGGACATAGTTTACGCGGCCGCGCGGCTTTAAGCTCCGCGCGGAACCCTGCCGCGCGGTGATAAAAATGATTTTAGCATTTATCGGCCGCGTGTCCGGCCGCGAATGTCCGCAGCAGCAGGCGCGCGATAATGGCTATGATCGGGCCTAAATAGATCTCGCCGTCCAGGATCCGCCGCGTGAGTTCCGGGAACGGGACCGCCTCGATAGAGACGATCTCGGAGTCGTGCGGCCTGCGCGCTTCGAACTCGGCCGCGTCCAGGTCTACCCGGAAGACGCTCAGCAGTACCGGCATTCTCCCGGGCATTTCGGAGATAGGCAGCTCGGGCACGAAGCGCGAGGGGTCCTTGATCTCTATGCCCGTTTCCTCCGCGAACTCGCGCATAGCGGCCCTCACCGGCGTTTCGCCCGGCAGCGCCCCGCCGCCGGGGATGTCCAGGGGGCAGTCATCTATCAAAGGGCGCTTCACGCGCAGCATCAGCACCGAATTCCCGTTCAGGACGGGGAGGATGGCGACCTGCGGCTGGTCGTATTCCAGGGTGTAAAAGGAGCCCCTGGACCGCACCTTGAACCAGGGATTCTCGTGCGCCAGCACTACCGGCTTCAGCTCCGGGCACAGCAGCGGGGGCGTGGTCTCGGGCGGGTAGGGGAGGGCTTTTTCTTTTATTATCATTTACAAAACTATTATAGTAAATCGCCCTGGCCGGCGGGCGGGGCTCTGTTAACAGGGGGCTGTTAACAGGAACTACGGCTTTTTGGTATTATAAAGGCAGACGAGCCTCCGGCGCATAACTATGGACATTGAAGCTCTTGAGAGAAAAGCCCGCGAAATAAGGGCGACCTGCATTCAGATGGCCTGCGACGGGAACGTGGGGCATCTCAGCTCCACGCTGAGCTACGTGGACGTCCTGGTGGCCCTGTATTACGGCTGGCTGAAGATCTTCCCGGACGACCCCGCCAGCCCCGGCAGGGACCGGTTCATACTTTCAAAAGGCCACGGCTGCGGCGCCCTGTACGCGGTGCTCGCCGACCGGGGATATTTCCCGGCGGCACAACTGGCCGAATATAACCGCGAAGGCTCCAGCCTGCCCTGCCATCCCTGCGTGCACGCGCTTCCTCTTGTGGAAATGTCTTCCGGCAGCCTGGGCCACGGCCTGGGCGTGGCCACCGGCATTCTTTACGGGTTGCGCCGGCGCAAATCACTTTCGCGGGTGGTAGTCCTGCTCGGCGACGGCGAGTGCAACGAGGGCAGCGTGTGGGAATCCGCCATGTTCGCGGCCGCGCACAACCTGGACAACCTTCTTGCCATAGTGGACTATAACGGCATCCAGGCGGTGGGAAAAAGCGACGACATCATGGGGCACACCTCGCTGGAGGAAAAATTCAGGAGTTTCGGCTGGTCGGCGGTGACAATAGACGGTTCGGACATGAAGTCCGTGACCGCCGCGCTCACCCGGTTCCCGTTCGAAAAAGGAAAGCCTTCCGCGATCATCGCGAAAACTAAGATAGGCGTTTCTTTCATGGAGGGGGACGTTCTATGGCATTACAGGAAGCCCTCCGAGGAAGAAAGAGTGAGGGCCCTCGCCGAACTCAAAGCCAAGCCGCTCTACGGACCTGACAAATGAGAAGCGCCTTCTCCAAAGCCCTTTGCCGCGCCGCCGAGGCCGACCCGGAACTGCTGTTCCTGACCGGGGACCTCGGGTTCCAGGTCTTCGACGAATTCACCGCTAAATTCGGCGACCGGTACGTCAACGTCGGGATAGCTGAGGCGCAGATGGTGGCGATGGCCGCAGGCCTGGCCAAGGAGGGCTTCCGCCCCGTCGCTTATTCCATCGCTTCGTTCATGACGGCCCGCCCTTTCGAGCAGATCCGCATCTGCGTCTCGTACCCTGACCTGCCGGTGCTGCTGGTGGGCGCGGGCGGGGGCTACGCCTATTCTTCAAGCGGAGTTACCCATCACGCGGGAGACGACCTGGCATTGATGTCCATCCTTCCCGGGATGACGGTCACCGCCCCTTGCGATCCGGCGGAGATAGGGCTGTTGGTGCCGCAGCTCCTGAAGCTGCCGGGACCCGCCTATATGCGCATAGGCAAGTTTGGAGAGCCGGAAGTCCGCGCCGAGGAGCCTCCAGTGCTGGGGAAGGCCCGGCTTATTGCCAAGGGCGAAAAAGTGGCGCTGGTCACTACCGGCGACCTGGCTTATGCGGCGCTGGAAGCCGTGAATGAACTCCGCAAGGAGGGCATTACGCCCTCTCTCCACCATTTTCACACCGTAAAGCCGCTGGACACGGCGGCGCTCGGCCGGATAGCCGCCGAAGCGCGCACTCTTATAGCAGTGGAGGAGTCCTCGCCCGCCGGCGGTCTGGGGTCCTCCATAGCCAACTGGATGGTCCGCGGGGAACATAAGAGCGGGTTCGTCAGGCTGGGCCCTCCGGACGAATTCCTGTACGGCAATTATTCAAGGGAAAAGGTGGCGGCGCGCTACGGTTATGACAAACGCGGCATCATGGGCGCCTGCAGAAAGGCCTGGCGGGCGGCCTAGCCGCGCGGTCCGGGATTAAATTTATGGCTGACAGACCAAATATCCTCCTGGTGAATATCGGCGGCACCAGAAAAAAAGTGTACCAGGAACTCAGCAAGGATTTTTCGGCGGTAGAGCCACCTTTCTGGGCGGCCCTGGTGGCGGGGTTCGTGCGCAAGAACGGTTTCACCGTCGACCTCCTCGATGCGAACGTTCGCAACCTCGACATAGATGAGACCGCGGCCGAGGTGATAGCCCGCAACGCCGAACTTACGGCTATAATCGTGTACGGCCAGCAGGCCAATACCTGCGCGCCGCTGATGGCCGGGGTAGGCCAGCTCTGTCGCCGGCTCAAGCACCTTAACAAGGACATCAAGATCATCCTCACCGGCTGGCATCCTTCGGCCCTTCCCGAACGTACCGTCCGCGAAGAGGCCTGCGACCTGGTGATCCAGGGAGAAGGCTTTTACCCGCTGCTCGGCATCCTGAAAAAAGAGCCCTACGACAAGATCCCCGGCCTGTGGTGGAAGGAAGGCGGAGAGGTCCGCCACAACCACCGCGCGAAGAATATAGAGAACCTGACCGGCGAGCTCAGCGACGTAGCCTGGGACCTGCTGCCGCTGGCTGGCGGGAACTACCGGGCCTTCAACTGGATGACGCTGCAGAGCCTGGAGACCAGGAACCACTACGCATCCATCTTCACCAGCCTGGGCTGCCCCTATAAATGCACTTTCTGCGCCATCCACGCCACTTTCGGCGAGCACCGGATAAGGAACTGGAGCCCTGAGTGGGCGCTGAAGCAGTTCGATATCCTCGCCCGGGATTACGGCGTGAAGCATATTAACCTGATCGACGAGCTTTATGTTTTCGACCCGAAGCACTACCGGCCCATAGCCGAAGGGCTGCTGCAGCGGGAGTACAAGCTGAACCTGTGCGCGTTCGCCAGGGTGGACCGGGTGGACGCTATGGACATTGAGGAACTAAAGTTGCTGAAGCGCGCCGGCTTCAACTGGTTCAAGCTCGGCATCGAGTCCGGCAGCACGGATGTGCTGAACAAGGCCCACAAGGGCAAGTACGACAAGGAATGCATCCGTCGGGTGGTGGGCAAGATCCACGAGGCCGGCATCGACCTGTGCGCTAATTTCATGTTCGGCCTTCCCGGCGACACCTGGGAGACCATGCAGGAGACCCTGAACCTGGCTTTCGAACTGAACTGCGCTTTCCCCAGTTTTTTCTGCACGATGGCGCCCCCGGGCTCGGAGCTTTACGACGACGCCCTCAAGAACGGCACGCCCCTGCCCGACAACTGGCTGGGCTACGCCCAGCAGTCGTATGAATTTCTGCCCCTGCACACCGACACGCTGTCGGCCGCGGATATCCTGCGGTTCAGGGATTACGCCTTCAACGCGTACTTCCAGAACCCACGCTACCTCGCCTCGATAGAGAAAAAATTCGGGCGCGGCGCTCGCGAGCACGTGGAAGCCATGACGAAGATAAAACTGAAGCGCAAATTGCTGGGGGATTAGGCAGCGGGGCCCGCCGGAGAGGAGAACTTACCAAAAAAGACTTGCGGCGCGAGGACGCCGGCTCAGGCCGGCATTCCCGGGTTCGTGCGGAATCGGGTCATCGCCAGTTTGTAGACCTTCCGGAACTCCTCGAGTCCGAAGAAAGCCGATATCGAAACGAAAACCAGTACCCCCGCCAGGGAGGACGCCGCGAGTACGGCCGCCTGGGCGGCGAGAGTGTCGCTCAGGAGCCCGCCCAGGGCCTTCTGCGTCCCGAATACCGCCAGGCCCGATACCAGGGAGAAGGCTGTGATCTTGAGCAGGGCCCGTAGGATCGTCAGCCCGTGCAGGTTGCTTATGCGCCTCTTCAGGATGATGAAATAGAGCACTGCTCCGATGAGGGAACTTGCCGCGGTCGCCAGCGCTATGCCGCAGGCCGGCGGGTATATCACTTTTATGAAAACGAAGTTCAGAACGATGTTGGCGGCCAGCGTGGCGGCCACCACGAGGATGATGCTCTTCAGGTCCTGGAAGGCGAACAGGAGCCGCATCATGATGGTGGCGGCGTAGTTGGAAAAGAGGATGAGGCAGTAGAACACCAGGATCCTGGAGGTGAGGGCCGTGGCGGCCGCGTCGAAGGCGCCCCGCTGGAACAGGAGGCGGATGGCGGGCCTGGCCAGGATCATCATCGTGACGGCAATGGGGATGAAGATGAACCCGGACATCCTGATGCTGAGCGAAACGGTTTCCCTGATCTCCTCGGTCCTGTTCTCCGCGGCCTGCGCGGACAGGAAAGGATAGATGGAAGTGGCGATGGCCGCCGAGAAGATAAGCAGCGGGACCTGCACCAGCTTGTCGGCGTATGCCAGCGCCGAAATGCTCCCGCCCGGGAGCCAGGAGGCCATGAACCTGTTGACCGCGGTGCCGAGCCCGCCCAGCAGCGGGATGACCAGGAACACGAACATAAGGTTCAGGGTCCTCCTGATCTCCGGATGCTCCAGATCAATGACCGCGGAATGGCGCAGGCCGTACCGCTCCGCCAGGGGCGCCAGGAAGAGGAACTGGAGGATGGTGCCGGCAAGCAGGCCCCAGCCCAGTACGAACACGCCCAGCCTGCCGGTGAAGAAGAGCAGGAGGAAAATGGTGCACAGCGTTACAAACATGCCCGAGACCGCCGGCCACAGGAAATGCTCGAACGCGTTGATCACTCCGGACAGCATGTTGACCGCGCCGGTGAAGATCATGGCGGCGCTGACGACCCTGAGCATCTTTTCCGCAGCTGCGGCGGTCCCCGCGTCCAGCCCGGGGGAAGAAAGGGCGATGACGCGGCCGGCGAACGCGAAAATAGCGAGGCTGATAACGAAGAGAGCGATGAAGATGAGGTTCGAGATGGTGCTGACGATCCGGTTCGCTTCGGCCATGTCCTTAGTCCGGTATTTGGCGAGGATAGGGATGAAGATGATGGCGAAGAGGGACAGGAAGATGTTGTTGATCAGGTTCGGCACGGTAAGCGCCGCGTAGAAGGAGTCCATGGCCTTCGAGACTCCGAAATAGCTGGCGCCGATCATTTCCTTGACCATGGATAAGGCGTGGCCGGCGATGCTGGCGGCGACCAGTATGGAATACGCCCTGGCGATTTTTAGATTAGTGCTCATCTGGACGCGCCGGCCAGCTTCCCCCGAATATTGGCTATCGCCCTGCGAAGTCCTCCGGAAAAGCCCTGCAGAAAGACCACCGGCCCGTGCTTGAACAGGAGGAAGAAGGTTTCGAGGGCGGCCGGGAGGTTGCGCCTTCTCAGCATCACGAACATGGAGAACGTAAGGCTGTTAATCTCCCTGGTCTTGAAACCCCGGCTGAGGTATATCTCGGCCACGAGCGGCTCGCGCCTGCGAGGGGAGACGAGGTATGGCTCCAGTTCTTCCAGCAGCCGCGGCACGTAGGTGTCCGCCAGGTAATTCTGGACCGCGTATTCATGGGCGGCCCTCGCCATCATCTCCCGCTTTTCAGGGTTGGCGAGGTAGTACCTTATCTTTTCCAGCAGTTCCTCTTTGTCGCGAAAAAAATCCACCTGCTCCCCCGGCTTGAACATCCCGTCCATGGAGGGGGAATACTCCGACAGGCAGAATGCGCCGGTGATGGCGATCTCTCTCGGCCTGCCCGTGTTCTGCCTGGCCTTGTTTAACAGCTGCTCGTCAGCGCTCTTCCAGTCCGGAGTGGTGATCTGGCTGAAGTTCAGGTTGATCCTGCTCCGGCAGATATACTCGGAGATCTTTTCCGGAGGGAGGTAGCCTTTCTCGGAGCCCTGGCCGTAAACTTCCACGGTGATCCCGGACTTCCTGAGGAAATCTATGTATTCGCGCCTGCCGCGCTTGCGCATGTCGCCGATGAAGCAGACGTCGATGTCCTTTTTGACGTCGACGGGACAGAACTTGTTGCTGGCGGTCAGCTCCTGGCACACGAAGGCGGGGATTTCCAGTCTGTTCTTGTAGGAGAGCGCGAGAAAATAATCGGTGGTGATCACGGCGTCCGCCGTCTGCGCGTAATAACGGGAGTAGCTTTCGAAATAGGACGCGTCGTCCGAGAACCAGAAGACCAGTTTGGCTTTTTCGCGCACCGAGGCGTAGAACGCCACGGAGAGCTGGTAGTCGCTGGCGAAAGGACAGCAGATGACGATGTCGATCTTTTTCCGGTCTATCAGGTCCAAGATGTGCCGCTCGGTATTCTTTATTCCCCCGCTGTGGCAGGCATCCGCGTAGTTGAGCGTGCGCACCGATCCAAAATACGGCTTGAACGGGTCGAACCGCATGGGGAAGCCGCTGTCATCGGCCGGATAGAGCGCCAGGAGGTTCTTGTTCTTGTAGAGTTCGGTCATATTCTGCGGTCCGGCCCCGGAACAACTCCGGGCGCGGGGTGTTTCGGAACAGTGTTGTAAGTACGCGCGGTTAAATTATACTATTAAAAACAATAATGCGGCATAAAGCCGCGGCCCGCGCCGCAACGGAAGTTCCCCGCCGGGGACGCCCGTGTTCCAAGGCCGCCAACTGGTGAAAAAATGAAAAAAACAGCCCCAAAAAAGAAAGTAACGGTGACCGGCGGGGCCGGGTACATCGGCTCCATTCTCGTGCCTACCCTGCTCCGGGAAGGCTTCCGGGTGCAGGTGCTGGATAATTTCATGTACGGGCAGACCTCCCTGCTGGAGTGCTGCTCCTTCCCCGATTTCGAGATCCTGCGCGGGGACGCCCGCGACGAGCGGCTGGTCAAGGAATGCGTGGCGGACGCAGACTACATCATCCCCCTCGCCTGTCTCACCGGCGCGCCCATCTGCGACCGGAACCCCGCCGAGGCCAAGGGCGTGATCCTGGACGCGCTGGATGTGATCCTCAAATTCCGGTCGAAGGACCAGCGGCTGATCTACCCGACCACCAACAGCGGCTACGGTCTGGGCGAAAAGGGCCGCTACTGCACCGAAAAGACACCTCTGCGTCCGGTCTCGCTTTATGGCCGCCTAAAGAACGCCGCCGAGGAAAAGATACTCGCAGCCGGGAACTCGGTCTCCTTCCGCCTGGCCACCGCCTTTGGGGTAAGCCCCCGCATGCGGCTGGACCTGCTGGTGAACGATTTCACCTACAGGGCGGTTACCGACAGGTTCATCGTCCTCTTCGAGGCCCATTTCAAGCGGAACTTTATACACGTCAGGGACGTTTCCAGGGCCTTTATGCACGCGATGGCAAACTTCGACCGGATGAAGGGTGAGGCCTATAATCTGGGCCTGAGCGACGCGAACCTGAGCAAGATGGAGCTCTGCCTGGAGATCAAGAAACAGCTCCCGGAGTTCTACATATCCGAATCCGCCATCGGGAAGGACCCGGACAAGCGGGACTATATCGTGAGCAACTCCAAGATAGAGAAAACCGGCTTCAAGCCGGAAGTGTCCCTGCAGAATGGGATAACGGAATTGATAAAGGGCTTCCGCATCATCAAGCGCAACCAGTATTCCAATGTCTGAAGCGGCTGGGAAAAAAGCATGATCATCAGCAAAACTCCGTACAGGATCTCTTTCTTCGGCGGCGGGACCGATTACCCGTGCTGGTATAAAGAGAACAGAGGGCAGGTGCTGACAACCTCCATCAACAAGTACTGTTACATCAGCTGCCGTCCCCTGCCCCCGTTCTTCGATCATAAGTTCAGGGTCCTGTATTCCAAGAGCGAGACCGTGCGGAAGATCTCGGAAATACAGCATCCCTCGGCCCGGGCCTGCCTGCAGTTCATGGGTATTAAGGAGGGGCTGGAGATCCATTACGACGGCGATCTGCCGGCGCGTTCCGGGCTCGGTTCCAGTTCTGCGTTCACGGTCGGCCTGCTTAATGTCCTGCACGCCCTTAAGGGGCACGTGGTGTCGCCCGAGCAGCTCACCGCCGACGCCATCCACGTCGAGCAGGACATGCTCAGGGAGAACGTCGGCTCGCAGGACCAGGTCATCGCCGCGCACGGCGGCTGCAATATCATCTCTTTCGGTGACAGGAACCACCTGCAGGTCCGGCCGCTCACCGTGTCGTTGGCCCGGTTGGAAGAGCTCCAGAGCTGCCTGATGCTGTTCTACACCGGCATCGTGCGCACCGCCTCCGATATCGCCGGGGCGCAGATAAAAAAGACGCCGATGCGCAAAAAAGAACTTTCGGCGATGTACGACATGGTGGACCGCGCGGTGGAGATACTGGACGGCAAGGCCGACATCTCCGAGTTCGGCAGGCTGCTGCACGAGAACTGGCTGATCAAGAGAAGCCTTACCGACAAGATCACCAGTCCGGTCATAGACCAGATGTACGCGGCCGCCATGAAAAGCGGCGCGCTGGGCGGCAAGATCCTGGGCGCCGGCGGCGGCGGGTTTATGCTGGTCTTCGCCGAGCCCAAGGCCCAGCCTAAGATCCGGGCGGCGCTGAAAAAGCTGCTGCACGTGCCGTTCAAATTCGAACATTCCGGCAGTTCCATAATTTTTTACCGGCCATGAACATGGACGTGGTTATACTGTGCGGCGGGAAGGGGACCAGGCTGAAAAGCGTGGTTTCCGACAGGCCGAAGCCCATGGCCGCGCTCAACGACAAGCCTTTCCTGCAGATGCTGGTGGAATACTCGGCGGGTTTTGGGTTCAAAAGATTTATTCTCTGCGCCGGGTACATGGCCGAAGTGATAGAAAAACATTTTTCGGTCCCTCTCCCTGGCCTCGAGGTGCTGGTGTCGCGCGAGACGGAGCCGCTGGACACCGCCGGGGCGGTCAAGAACGCGGCAGCCCTGATAAGGACCCCGCAGTTCCTTGTCCTGAACGGGGATTCCATCTGCAGGATAGACCTGCGGGCCTTCGCGGAGTTCCATTTTTCCAAAGGGGGCAGGGCTTCGGTGGCGGTGGCCAAGGTCTCCGACTCCGGGAGCTTCGGCTCGGTGACCAAGGGCGCTGGCGACAGAATATTGTCCTTCCGCGAGAAGGCCGCAGCCAGGGCCGGTTATGTAAACGCCGGGATATACATACTGGATAAAATCGCGCTGGGCGCCGTGCCGCCGGGAGTCAGGTATTCCATGGAGCGGGATTTGCTGCCCGGTCTTATAAGCGGCGGAGAAGTTTACGGCTATGAAACCGACAGCAGACTTTTTGATATAGGCACCCCTGAAGGATACAGGGACGCGGGAGAACAATTGAAATGAAAGTCCCTTTTGGAACCATCGCCGTCAGTAAAAAATCCCGCCGGCTTATAAACGAAGCCCTGGATTCCCTCAAGCTTTCCAGCGGCAGGCTGGTCAGGGAGTTCGAGGCCGGTTTTGCCGGGCATATCGGCTCAAAAGAGGCGGTGGCCGTAAGCACCGGTACGGACGCCGATATCCTGGCGCTGGCCGTGCTGCACGATTTCGGGGCGAAGCGCGGCGACGAGGTCATCGTGCCCGCCCTTTCCTTCGTGGCCACCGGCAACGCCGTGCTGCATGCGGGCTTCACGCCCGTCTTCGTGGACGTCGAACGCCACACGCTGAACATCGACCCCCAAAAGATCGAGCGGGCCGTCACCAGGAAGACCCGCGCCATCATGCCGGTGCACCTGATGGGCAAGCCGGCCGACATGGACGCCATAAACAAGATAGCCAAAAAGCACAAGCTTTTTGTCGTCGAGGATGCCGCGGAGGCGCACGGAGCCGTTTATAAGGGCAGGAATGTCGGCACTTTGGGGGACATGGCCGCCTACAGTCTCTACATCGCTCATATTATAACCACCATAGAGGGCGGCATAGTCACCACCGACCGGCCGGATTTCGCCGAGGTGCTCCGCTCGCTCCGCAGCCACGGGCGCGCCTGCAAATGCAAGGTCTGTATAGTCAACACCTGCGACGCTTTCTGCGAGAAGAGGTTCAAGTACGGCGAGGGCTCGGACATCAGGTTTGTGTTCGAGCGCATTGGTTATTCCTGCAAGATGAACGAGCTGGAGGCCGCGGTAGGTCTGGGCAGCCTGGACACTTATAAAAAAATAATCGCCAAGCGCCGCAGGAACCTGCTGGCGATGATAGCCGGATTCCAGAAGTTCGAGCCCTGGCTCACCACCATAAAAGAGGAAAAGCACGAGCGGATAGGCCCGCACGCTTTCGCCATCATCCTGGGGGAAAAGGCCCCGTTCTCGCGCAACGAGCTTGGCATCTACCTTGAGAAGAACGGCATAGAGACGCGGCACCTGTTCTCGTCCATGCCCACCCAGTGCCCGGGTTTCGCTTACCTCGGCCACAAGCCGGGGGACTTCCCCAACGCCGAGTATATCGGGTGCAAAGGCCTGCATATAGGCGTGCACCAGGACCTGGGCCTGAAGCACGTGGATTATTTTATAGGGAAAGTGGAAGAGTTCCTGAAAGAAAAAGGGCTGCGGCTCTAGTACGCGTTCCAGGGGCGGCGGCGAGCATTATGACCAGCGCGCTTTTCGGCATACTTTTTGTTGTAGCAGAGAGAGGGCGCGCCGCAGGGAAGGGTCAGCGCAGCTCGAAGTTGCCTAGCTCCACGGGTTCCCGTGCCCTGGCGTCCAGGGCTATCAGGTAAAAGCTGTAAAAG
Source organism: uncultured Elusimicrobia bacterium (assembly GCA_903917735.1). Lineage (GTDB taxonomy): Bacteria > Elusimicrobiota > Elusimicrobia > Elusimicrobiales > UBA9959 > UBA9959. Next base: position 13,229 of record CAIXBR010000096.1, read on the forward strand.
ATGACCGCCGAGCCGCACAGGAAGATGACTTTTGCCACGCCTTCGGTATGGGCTATCAGGCCGGTGGCGGTCAGCAGGTAGGTCCAGTCGTGGCAGCCGCCGCCCACCAGCGGCAGCTCCTGCCGGATGGCGTCCCCGGCGTAGACGCTGATGTTCAGCAGGTTCTCGCCTATCCAGAAAAGGCACAGCTGCCAGCCCAGGTTGGAGCCACGCCTCAGCAGGTGTACCAGGCAGACCAAGGGGAGCAGCAACTGGAAGATGGTGCCGCCGGCCACCATTATGAACTGGCCGAAGAAGCCGAGGAAAATGTGCCCAGCCTCATGGAAGGCCAGGTTGACGAAGTCCAGCGGGGAAAAATAATTGACGTTCCTGAACCATTGGAGATAGAACGCGAAAAGGCCGGCGATAACGAGCGCTCTGCCCCAGGCGCGGCTGGCGGGCCGTTCGCCTGCCTCCTCCGCTGAACCGGCAGCGGGCGCGGAATACTTTTCCATTATCCTGCGCGCTTTTTCACCGGCCCTGACTTCGGCTGGGATGTGGAGCTTTTTGAAGCAGGCACCGCAGAATTCGCTGTCCAGGGAGTTCGCCGCACCGCAGTACGGGCATTTGACGTTATCCGGGGTGTCCGAAAGGCTTTCCATTGAAGTAAGGATTATATAAATAAAAAAGGCCGGGCTTTAAGCCCCGGCCTTTTTTTGGCGCTGTCCCCGCTTATCTGTAGTACCTGTCGGGGTTGTAGATGAAGTAGAAGTCGAACGGGTCCAGGCGCGGCAGCGCGACATAGCGCAGGCCCTTTTCGTCGATCTTCTCTTCCAGCGGCTGTGTGTAGCCCATGCGGCCGGCGGACGGGGAGGGGGCCTTCTCGTCGGGGTTCTTGATCATGCCGGTTTCCTCGATTTCATCCACCACTTCCGTGGCCCACTTGTATTCCACCGCCTTGTCGCCGAATTCCTCCCAATTGCCTTCGGAATTCTTCTCGTACATCTTCTTGCGGAATTCCTCTATGGAGATGCCCATTTTCTTGCTGACTGGGATATGCAGGCGGCGTTCCCATTCCTTGTTTAGTTCCAACTGTTCCTTCATTTGGGTCATGTTGCCCCATACGAAGGAGGACATCTGGTGGTGCAGTATAATGGCATTGGGGTAGACGTAGGACTTGTCAGCCAGCGTGGTTATTACAGCCGCCATGCTGGCGGCATAGGATTTCACCACCACGCTTATCGGCGCTTTGCTGGCCTGCATATCCTTGACTATGCGGTACCCTTCCATTACTGAGCCGCCGGGGCTGGCGTCTATCACTATAAAGATAGGCTGTGTGGAGATATTGTTGTAATAGTGGATACGGTCGGTAACGTAGTCGGCCACTCCGCTAAAGATGGGACCGTTAAGCGCTATCCTGCGGTCGCTTATCACCAGTTTCCCGCCTTTGAAAGGCCTGTCCGTATAGACAGGATCGGTGTTGCTCTGTTTCTTCCATTCTTCTTTCTTGGCGCGCAGGTCCAAGTCCGCGGTGATCTTGTTTATGCGGTTGTCCAGCTCCATTTTTTCTATCTTAAGCTGCCGTTCCTCAAGGTCGAGCCGCTTGAGCGCCAGGTCTATGGCGTTCTTTTCTTTGCTGTCCGCCAGCAGGTCCGTGCGCTGCTGTTCGGTCTTCAGGTCGTTCTCCCCCTTGAGTTTGCTTATCTTTATGGCCAGGTCGGCCATCAGCTTCTTGTTCTTTTCCTCGGTCAGCCTGTTCTCGAGGGTGAGTTTTTGCAGTTCGTCGCCCTGGGCCTGCATCAGGTTCCTGGACTGTTCGGCTGCCAGCTTGTTCTGTTCGGCCAGCTTCTGGTATTCGGTCTCAAGCCCGGCTATCTCCGTCTTGCGTTTTTCGTCGGCCAGCTTGTTCTCGGAGGTGGCGCGGGCCAGGTCCGCCTCCAGTTGTGAGGTTGTGGACTTCTGCACTTGCTGGTCAAATTCGTACTGCGCGCGCAGCTTCTCTTTTTTGGCGTTCAGCTGCTGCAGTTCCTTCTTTATTCTCTGGTCGGCCAACTGGTTGTCCGTGCTGAGTTTTAAAAGTTCAACCTGGTCGGCGGACGGCTGGACGGCCGCTTTCGCGCCGTTCTGCTGCTCCTGGGCCGCGGCCGGCAGCGTCAGGGCGCAGCAGAATAAAGCCGTCAGGACCGGTAAAAGTATTTTCTGTGGTGTCATCGGGTGTTTCCCTCCGTGCTGTAGATATTTACGCCAAGCAAATGATATCGCATGGGGTACGGGATGTCAATAAAAAGATAGGCAGCTGCGCGGGCGGCCCCGGCGGCTCCTTTATAAGCCCGTTTAAAAATAGTTTAATGTAGGTACTATGCTTAAAAGACTCGTTGAATCCATCATAGGCTCCAAGAGCGAACGCTCCATGAAGACCATCCAGCCCGTGGTCGACCGGATAAACGCCCTCGAAGAAGAGATATCAAAGCTTTCCGACGAACAGCTCAAGGCCAAGACCCCCGAATTCAGGGAACGCCTGGCCAAGGGCGAGACCCTCGACGACCTGCTGCCCGAAGCCTTCGCCTGCGTGCGCGAAGCCTCAAAGCGCGTCCTGAAGATGCGCCACTACGACGTGCAGATGATCGGCGGCATAGTGCTGCATAGCGGCAAGATAGCCGAGATGCGCACCGGCGAAGGCAAAACCCTTGTCGCCACCCTGCCCTGCTACCTGAACGCGCTCACCGGCAAAGGCGTACATGTCGTGACCGTCAACGACTACCTGGCCAAGCGCGACAGTCAGTGGATGGGCCCCGTGCACGAATTCCTCGGCCTCACCGTAGGCTCCGTGCAGCACGACATGAAGAACGAAGACCGCCGCGAGATGTACAACCGCGACATCACCTACATCACCAACAACGAGGTGGGTTTCGACTACCTGCGCGACAACATGGTGATGGACAAGGAAGAGCGCGTGATGCGCGAGCGCAACTACGCCGTGGTGGACGAAGTGGACTCCATCCTGGTGGACGAGGCCCGCACCCCGCTCATCATCTCCGGCCCGGCCGAGGAGTCCACCGACAAGTACTACCTGGTCAACCGCGTGATACCGCTCTTGACCCCCCGCTTCATCACCGAGAAGGAAGAGATAGAGGCCAAGCGCGACGGCGTGGACCTGGGGGTGGGCTTCGACGCCGTGATAGACGAAAAAAGCCACACCGCCACCCTTACCGAGGAAGGCGTGCACAAAGCCGAAAAGATCCTGGGAGTGGGCAACATTTACGACGACGTCAATTCCGAGTGGGCCCACCACCTGACGCAGGGCCTGCGCGCGCACCACCTGTTCCGCAAGGATGTGGAGTATGTGGTGAAGGACGGCGAGATCATGATTGTGGACGAGTTCACCGGCCGCCTGATGCCGGGGCGCCGCTGGTCGGACGGCCTGCACCAGGCCATAGAGGCCAAAGAGAGCCTCCGCATCAAGGAAGAGAACCAGACGCTGGCCACCATCACCTTTCAGAACTACTTCAAGCTCTACAACAAGCTCTCCGGCATGACCGGCACCGCGATGACCGAGGCGGACGAATTCTGGGAGATCTACAAGCTGGAAGTGGTGGAGGTACCGCCGAACCAGCCGCTGGTGCGCAAAGACTCGCCCGACCGCATCTACCGCACCGAGCGCGAGAAGAACAACGCCATCGTAATGGAAATAGATGAAAGGTGGCGGCGCGGCCAGCCGATGCTGGTGGGCACCCGCTCCATAGAGAAATCCGAGAAGCTCGCCACGATGCTGCGCACCAAGGGTATCCCTCACCAGGTCTTGAACGCCAAGTACCACGAGATGGAAGCCCAGATCATAGCCCAGGCCGGCCGCAAGGGCCAGGTGACCATAGCCACCAACATGGCCGGCCGCGGCACCGACATTATCCTGGGCGGCAACCCGCCGATAACCGAAGAGCACGATTACGTGGGCTCCATAGGCGGCCTGTGCGTGATGGGCACCGAGCGCCACGAGAGCCGCCGCATCGACAACCAGCTGCGCGGCCGCTGCGCGCGTCAGGGTGACCCCGGTTCCTCCGTTTTCTACGTCTCGCTGGAAGACGAGCTGATGAGGCTCTTCGGCTCCGAGCGGATATCGGCCATCATGGAGAAGCTCGGGATGGAAGAGGGGGAGGTCATTGAATCCTCCCTGGTCAGCCGGCAGATAGAAGGAGCGCAGAAGCGCGTGGAAGGGATGAATTTCGACGCCCGCAAACAGCTGCTGGACTACGACAACGTAATGAACAAGCAGCGCCTGGCGGTCTACGAGCTGCGCAACGCCATACTCGATGGGGTAGGCGTGCCGGACCGCGTGAAGAGCATGATACACGAGGCTATTGAAGAGCAGCTGGACCTGAACGCCCCGCTGGCCCAGGCCGCCCAGTTGTGGAATCTTGAGGGGCTCAATATCTACCTCAAGAAGACCGTGGGTTTTGAGCTGGTCTACACACCCGACCAGGTGCACGGTCTTACCAGGCCCGTGCTGCAGGACGAGGTGCTGAAGCGCGTGGACGCCGCCTTTGCCGCCCGCTTCAGCGATTTCGCCGAGCGCAACGTGGACTTCGCCGAGCTGCAGCGCGTGCTTCTGCTGCAGATCATGGACCATATCTGGAAGAACCATCTGTTCGAACTGGACCACCTCAAGAAGGGCGTGGGCCTGCGCGCCTACGGCCAGAAGGACCCGCTGATAGAGTACCAGAAGGAGTCCTACTCCCTGTTCGAGACCATGCTGGCCCGCGTGCGCGACCAGATGGTGGAATACGTTTTCCGCATCCAGCTGCCGCCGCGCCCGGTGGCGCGGCCTGTGACTGCCGAGGGCGCGCCGGCTGAGGCCAGGCCCGCAGCGCCGGCCGCCCCCGCCAAGCCGGCTTCCAAGTTCGCGAACGAAAAGATCGGCCGCAACGATCTCTGTCCCTGCGGCTCCGGCAAGAAGTACAAGAAATGCCACGGGGTGAACGCCTAGGGGCCTGGCGGGAGACCAAGCCGTAAAAACACGGGGTCGCGCACACCATGCGCGCCCCTCCCCACGCTGCAGTGGCCTTCGGCCACCCGGCCTCGGCGCTTCGCAAGCCTCGGGCGCAGAAGTGTCCGGGCAGAAACGCGGGAAGCGAAGTCCACCCCGTGAGGGTTTTGCTGACCCTTCCCCTCCGGTGTGCCGGGAATATAAAGTATTAACGGATGCATAAGAAACTTTTCCCCGCCATTTTGCCGGTCTCTACGGCCCTGCTGCTTATCCTCAGTTATCCGAAATTCGACCAGGGGTGGCTGGCGTGGTTCGCGCTGGCGCCGCTAGCTTATTACCTGGTCAGGGCGCGTTCGCTGAAGGCGGCGGCGTTCGGCGGGCTGGCCTGCGGTTTTCTCTTCTACCTTGGGATCCTTTACTGGCTCTATCCCACCATGCGCGTGGGCGGCGTTGAGCCGCTTGTCTCGGCGCTGGGCCTGGTGCTGGTTAGCCTGATCCTTTCGGCGGAATTCCTGCTGATCTCCGTTTACGGTTTTTATCTGAAAAAAACCGGCCTCAGGCTTTGGCCTTATCTGTTCGCGCTGGGCTGGTTCCTGCTGGAATACGGCAAGGTCTATTTGAGCTCCAAGGCTGTCTGGTTCCCGTGGTTCATGCTGGGGTACACGCAGTGGGAGCATACCGCGCTGATACAGTTCGCTTCGGTGACCGGCGTGTATGGCCTGGGGGCTGCCGTTTGTTTTACCGGCGCTCTCGCCGGGGCGCTGCTGGCCCGCGAGTTGTCCGCGGTAAAAAGGGGGCTATTTTTTATCCCGGCGCTGCTGCTCTTCTCCGGCATCTGGCTTTTTGGCAGGCATAAACTTGCGAACGCGCCGGCGCCTGTCAGGTACCTTAACGTCTCCCTGCTGCAGCCCTCCATCGACCAGTACGCAAAGTGGGATGCGGCCGAGGCCGCGGATATTAAAAACCGGATGGCGGCCCTGTACGGCGAGGCTGCGGGCGCGGACCTGGCCATCTGGCCGGAGAACGCCCTGCCCTGCTGGATAGACGCGCCCGACTGCTACGCCTGGCTGAGGTCGGTAGTGGGGGGCGGGAAGACGGGGAGCCTGGTTGGTTCCGTTTCCAGGGGCGACGGGAAGCACGTGGCCGCCTTCCTGCTGGACGAGAAAGGGGAGATCTCCGCCTCTTACAATAAGCGGCAGTTGGTGCCGTTCGGGGAATACGTGCCTATGCGGTCTTTCCTCGGCAGGTATATAAAGCCGGTGGCCGCACTGGGTGAATTCCTGCCCGGAGCCGCCGACCAGAAACTTGTCCAGCTGCGCGGTTTCAAGCTCGGGATAGCCATCTGCTACGAATCCATCTTTCCTTACCTGTTCACTGGCCAGACAAATGCCGGGGCGGACGTTTTTATTAATATAACCAACGACGGCTGGTACCTGGATACCGCCGCGCCCTACCAGCATTTTGCGGCCAATATTTTCAGGGCGGTGGAGAACCGGCGTTCGGTGGCCCGCGCCGCCAATAACGGCATTTCCGCCGTGATAGATCCCTGGGGCCGCGTGCTTGCCCGGACAAAACTGAACGAGCGCGCCGCGCTCAAGGCCGCGGTGCCGGTCTGCGGGGAGCAGGCCCTCTTCCCGGTTTACGGGCAATGGTTCGCTTTGGGCGCGGCGCTTATAGTATCGGCCTTCCTGATAGCGGTACTTTTCCTTTGAAATGAAAATAGTTTTTTCCAAAGAATACACCGTGAAGACACCGGGGCATATCTTCAGAGCCGATAAATTCGAGGCCGCGCTGAAGCTGCTTCTGAAAGAGGGCGTTGTCTTGAAAAAGGACATTGTGCCCCCGGCCCCGCCTTCCCGGGCCGACCTGCTGCTGGCCCACGGTCCGGCTTGGGTGAGCAAGAACCTGGATTTCAAATTCAAAAGTGAGGACAGCGCGAAGGCGGAGCTTAAAATAACCCGCGGCGTGGCGCGCGCCCACCTAATGAACGTCGGTGGCACCATAGAGGCCGCCTACCTGGCCTTTGAGAGCGGCATAGGAATAAATTGCGGCGGCGGCTCACATCACGCTTTCAGGGATCACGGTGAGGGCTTCTGCCTTCTGAACGATATCGCCGTAGCCGTGAAAAAACTCCTTAAAGACCGGCTTATAAACCGCGCCATGGTTATAGACCTGGACGCCCACCAGGGCAACGGCACGGCCTCTATTTTCCGGGATGACCGGCGAGTATTTACGTTCTCTATGCACGGGGGGGAGATCTACCCCGAAAAAAAAGTAAAAAGTTCCATGGATATGGAATTGCGGCCCGGCACCGGTGACGGCGCCTACCTGGCCGCCCTCAAATCCGAACTTCCCCGGGCTATGGACAAGTTTAGGCCGGACCTAGCTGTTTATGTGGCGGGGGCCGACGTCTACAGGGGCGACCTGCTGGGCGGGCTGAAACTTACCATGGGCGGGCTAAAAAGAAGGGACGCCTTTGTCTTCGGCGAATGCCGCCGGCGCAAGGTGCCGGTAGCGCTGGTCCTGAGCGGTGGCTATGCTGAAAAATTCACCGACACGGTACGTATCCACGCCAATACTATAAAAGCGGCGCTGCGCCGCTGCTAAAACCACAAAAACTCATCACAGAACCACGCCTTTTTTCATGGGCGCGGCTTTCTTCCGCTCCTACTTAAGTTTTCGGTCGGAGCGCGGACAATATAGATGGACAGTGGTGATCGATTCAGTTGTCAACAGGGGCGGATACTAAAGCTGCAGGGCACTTACCCCGAACAGCCGTCCCTAAAGTGCCCCAAACCTGCGGCATACGGATTTTTACCTTCCTTTCTGCGTATAACTCCTCATTTACATAATGGCGGCCTGGTGCTAATATTAAAAAAGCGGCCGGAAACCGGCGCGCAGCAGAGCGACTAATATTGACAGGAGGCACAATGGCAAAAATACTAGAAGTAAAAGAACCGGCCGCGTGAGCGTCGGTTTCTGTAAGCTATCCTAAGGAAGGAGAATGCATTACCAGCGCCGGCTACACGTTCCGCGCGGAAGCGCCGACGGCTGTAGCTATGGAGATATCTATAGACCAGAACGTGTGGCAGCATTGCCGCAAGGCCGGAGGCTATTGGTGGTACGACTGGGCGGGTTACCTGCCGGGCAAACACAGGGCGGCCGTAAGGATGCAGCCCCGGGACGGCGGTAAAAAAACCACGTCCCCGGCTATCCAGTTCCAGGTGAAATTGTCCTGACATGCGTTAAGGGGTACGCGCGGCGCGCCGCCCGCAGCCGAACGGCGGCGGGCGGGCAGAGGGGATAAATGCTTCGTAAGATAGGCAGCCTGGCCGGACGCAGTGTCCATGCCACTGACGGGGAACTGGGCAAAGTGGACGAGTTCATCTTCGACGACAAAACGTGGGCTATCCGCTACATGGTCGTAGAGACCGGGAACTGGCTTTCAGGCCGGAAAGTCCTGATCTCGCCCTCGGCTCTGAAAACCCCCGACCGAGGTTCAAAGATCTTCTCGGTCGCGCTGACTTACGAGCAGGTGCGCACCAGCCCGGATATAGACACGCATAAGACCGTTTCGCGCCGGCATGAACTGGCGCTTCAGAAACACTATGCCTGGCCGGCCTGCGCCGGGAACGGAACGTTCCCCGCTGCGTGGGAAGAGGTAAGGAAACCGAAATCCCAGGCCTCGTCCAAACAGGCCCGGGAAGACGTTAACCTGCGGAGCACGCGCGCCGTCACGGGATACAGCCTTCACGCGGCGGACGGCCTTATCGGGCACGTGCGGGATTACATCATCGACGATAGGAGGTGGCTGATCCGGTTCCTGGTAGCCGATACCGGGACCTGGCTGCCCGGCAGGAAGGTGCTGATCTGGCCGCATTGGATCAAGCGCGTGAAATCTGAAACCTCCGAAGTGTTCGTGGGGCTGCCGCGGGAAGTTATAAGGAACAGCCCGGAATTCAACCAAGGCCGCCCGGTCAGCGAAGACTATGAAAAGGCGCTTTATGAGTACTACGAACGCCATTCGACGGATGGCTGAACGAGCCGCGTGCCGGCCTGTCCGCGGCCGGTCTCAAGCACGTGAATGAACGAGCCGGCTCACCCCAGTAAGTTATAATAACGCGGGTTGTTACGGTGGCCGGAACCTATCCGCATATAACACTGAGGAGCTGACCAGGAATAACTATGCTGCGGTACTTTTTGACGGGGGAGACGGGACGTTGTAACTTTCTTGCTTGTTTAAGGGGGTGTCGGAATTTTATGCGAATTGTTTTTGACCAGCGTGTTTGCCAATAAGTAATTAAGTCAGCCGCGTCCCCTGTGACGCGGCCTAGTTTTATAGAATAATTGGTTGTCATGCTTGAGGAAAAGAATTTATCGTGGAAGCTGCCGGCCGTTATAGCGCTGGCGGGCTGTCTGCTATATGCTGCCTCTCTGCGCTTTGGCTTTACCTATCAGGACGACGACGTCCTGATCCTGGAGCGTTTAAACTTTCTGCGGAACTCCGGCAACATTCTTGCGGCGTTCCGGCACGATGTCTTTTTTCAGCTTCGCGGAATAGGCGCCTATTACCGGCCGCTGCTCACCCTCTCATTCATGCTTGATGCGCGCCTCGGAGGCGCCGCCCCGTTCGTCTACCATTTAACGAACCTGCTCCTGCATCTCCTGGCCTCCTTTCTGTTGTTCAGATTGCTGATAAAGATGAAGTATAACAGGACGCCTGCTTTTTATTTTTCATTGTTGTTCACGCTTCACCCAGCGATCTCGCAGGCGGTATACTGGATACCCGGCAGGAATGATTCTCTTCTGGCCGTCTTTTCTTTTTCTGCGTTTATTGCGGCGCTCAATTTCTGGGAAGACGGCGGAAGGCGTTATGCCGCCTGGCACATCCTGTTTTTCGCGCTCGCCTTATTCACAAAGGAAACGGCGGTAGCGCTGATCCCGGTCTGCCTGCTATACCGGCTATGGATAGATGGAAAACCCTTAACATCCGCCGACTTGCTGCCGGCGTCAGGGTGGGGAGCGGCCGCAGTTCTCTTTTTTCTGCTCAGGCATTCTTTCCTGCCGAATACGCCGGATATTTTCTTCCTTGGTATGGGAGCAGCGTCGAACATCTTGATCGTGCTGCCGTACCTCGGCAGTATCCTCTTCCCGGTCCATTTGGTCGTTATGGCCGTACAACAGGATATGCCGGTTATTTACGGGCTGGTTACGCTCGGCGCTATCGCCGTCGCGCTTGCTGTTTCAAAAGAGAAACGCTGGAACAGGATCGCGTTCGGTTCCGCCTGGTTCCTGCTTTTTCTTTTACCGTCCTGCAGTAGTGCTGAATCATATTTCATGGCGCACAGGATGTACCTGCCATTCCTGGGAGTGATACTCGTCCTTCTGGAAATCGACAGGGTTAAGAGTTTTAAAGGGACAGGAACTGCAGTTTTAGGAGCGGCGGCGCTGGCTATTTTACCGGCTATCACCGTCCTGCACGGCCGGAACTTCAAAGACCGCCTGAGTTACTGGCAGAACACGGCCGCTAATTCCCCGACTTCGGAGAGGGCACAAAACGGTTTAGCCGCCGCCCTGGCCTCCGAGGGCAGAATGAACGAGGCCGTGGCTTATTTTAAAAAGGCCTTGCGGCTCAATCCGGGATACAGCGAAGCGCACGACAGCTGGGCATTTTTCCTGGCCGGGCAGGGCTGGGACGAGGAGGCCGACGAGCACTACCGGGAGGCGCTGGCGCTAGACCCGAAGCGCGCCGAGACCTACAACCGGTGGGGCATACTTGCGGCCAAGCAGAACCGCGCCGCTGAGGCTATTGCGCGCTACGGCCAGGCGCTGCGCCTCCGGCCGGATTTTGCGGAGGCGCATTATAACTGGGGACGCGCGCTGGCCGCTGGCAATAAGCCGGAGGAAGCCGCCGCGCATTTCCGTGAGGCGCTGCGGATAGATCCGGACCTCCGGGGAGTGCACTATGCGTTGGGGCTGGTCCTGGCCGGACAGGGCCGGCAGGAAGAGGCCGCCGCGCATTTCCGCGAGGCTGTGGCGCGTATAAACCCGGATGACGACGAAGACTATAATAACTGGGGCGTAGTTCTGGCCATGCAGGGCCGGGAGGAAGAGGCTGCGGCGCGTTATCGGGAGGCGCTGCGGATCAATCCGGCGAACGCCGAAGCGCACCAGAACCTGGGACTCGTCCTGGCCGAGCGGGGCCGGCTTAAGGAGGCAGTCGCGCAGTACAACGCCGCGCTGCGGCTTAACCCGGACTATCCTGAAGCCCACAACAGCCTGGGGATAGCGCTGGTCAATGAAGGCAGCCTGGACGAGGCTATAAAACATTTTCGCGCGGCGCTCAAGGCCGTGCCCGGAGATCCGAAGGCTCAGGCGAACCTGCGCATTGTCCTGGCTCTAAAAAGCCGCCGTACGCCTCCGCCCGGAAAAAGCGGACCCGAGCGGGACAGAGTCCGCTGAGTTCTTCTCCTTATTTTAATAAGTCAAAAGTAAAAACCTGATTTCTTCGCCGGCCCGTTCAGTCTTTAGGGAGTATCTTGTATATGGTCGCGTCGACAAGATAGATGGCCGAATCCTTCCTGTTCTCCTTGGAATTGCTGTAGGCGGAAGCCAGGTTCACGGCTTTTTCCAGGTGCTCGCGGTAGATGTCCAGGTTCGCCTTCGTCATACGGACGGTCAGCCTCTTTGTCTCTACGCGGCCGGCGTCCTTTATCCACGTATTCATGTGTTCGCGCACCGCCGCCTTCACTGGCGCCGTCTCCGGTGTCAGTGGCAGCGCCTTTACCATTTCCTCTTCGAACAGGCTGCGGGCCTTGTCCCCGGAAAGCTCCACCAGTTTCGCGGCAACCAGCGGCTTAAGCGCTTTTTTTACCGCTTCCGGTTTGAATTTGGTCGCTTCGCATAACTCTCGCATAGTAACCCAGCCCGCGGTGTTGTCCAGGTAATAGTCGCACATGAACCTCACAATATCCTTGGCGCAGGCTTTCCACTGGCCTACGGTCTGGTTAACGCCGTGCAGTGAGATGATCTTCTGGACGGCCGCTTCAGCCGGCTCCCTGGTGGGAAGGTTCTCCGCAGCCGGGGCCTGCTCCGAGAGGACGTGGAGCAGTTCATCGGAGCCCGAGAGCGCCTTGAAATATGCCCTGACCAGTTCTTTGGCCTTTGGTGAATGCTGCTCAACTCCCAAAGCGGCCATTATCTCTTTCAGGCGCCAGCTTTTGGGCAGTTTCTTGCCGCGCTCCATGTCCCAGTAGCTGACAAAAGCCAGCCCCAGGCTTTTGCTTCCTCCCGCGGTCTTAAAAAATTTATAAGCGCTTGGGAAGCCCTGCTCTTTCCGGATCCTGGATAGTGCGGTGCCGAATGCCTTGGCGTTATTGGTCATGCCGCTATTATACAAAAACACTTTAGCCGCCGGCTAAGCGAAAGGTGTTTTCCTTTAGCCTCCGTTCCTGAGTCTAAAAGCAGGGCCGCGGTAGTTCTTCGGCCTCATGCAGCTTATGCTTAAAGCAGGTAAACTTATATTAGGAAGTTTCGAGGGTCTTACCACAGGCTGCATTGTGGACGACACATTAAAACGGAAGGGAACTTATGAATAAGACACTGGCACTCATGGCTTTGCTTCTTACTTCGGCCCTTACTTTGGCGCACGCGGAAGCGATAGAGAACCTGAGGACTTCGCTGTGGGGCGGGCCCTCCCTCGGGACGGCGGAGACGGGCGAGGCGCCCGCGGTTCTCGCGCAGCCCGTAGCCGGCATGGAAGCCGGGGAAACCGGTGCGCTGCCCTCTGAAGACGCCAGGGTCCTAAACTCTTTCACAGGCGGCGAATGGGATGAGATATTCGCACGGCGCGCGAACTACTCAGGCATTTCCGGCACAACCAAGGAACTGTTCTCCGATTACAATACCCGCTATATAGTGAATGGCACCATGAATTTCGCGGTTAACCCGCCCAGGTTCACCGCCGACACGGGCAAAGTATTCATTGTCAACTCATATCCCGACTGGCTCAGGAAGATAGGGAATAAAAAGGTGTGCGTGGAAGGCTTCGCCAGGCAGCAGGATGACACCAGCGAACTCATTATCTCGAAAGTGCTGCCGTCAGCCCAACTCGCTTCCGTAACCCCGAACCAGGGGATGCTGGAGATTCAGAAGACCGCTAACATTATCTCGAGTACCGGCGGGAAATACGTACTCGGCAATGTGGCCTGGAACCTTAAGCATAACTCCAACGGAGCCCTCGCCAGGGACCAGTACGGCTACTTTTCCACGGAGTGGCGCAACGGCGTGACGGTGAAGCCGGACTTGCTTGAGAACGCCTACTTCGTGAAGATGGTGGCGGATACCGAACCCAGATACGGCAGCCACGGGCTGCTGATCTTTACCTTCAAGCCCGGCGGGGTGGTTGCGGCCGACGGCAAACCGGCCCGCGGCTTGGCGGTATCCCTGGACGCCTATTACAAGGACAGGACCAATATGAACTATTCGCCGGTTGACGGCCTGGCCGGGAAATACATGGTTTACTACAGCGTTTCCACCATGGAAAGGTACCTGGAATTCAAGATCCGCGACGGCAACAACGCTCTGTACTTTTATCCGCTGATCGTTTCGGCGCAGCAGCGCCGCAAGCTGCTGGATAACGCCCTGAGAAAAGCCACGGAGAACAAACTGGGCGAAATGTATTCCCTGCTCTACAACAGCTGCACCAATGCCGCTATCTCCATGATAAACAGCGTCCTGGAGCAGAGCCGCAAGATTTCCGCGGGCTGGCTGCCGGAGATCGTCTACCGCGCCAGCGTCACGTTCCCGGATACGGCGGCAGCGGTACTGCTCAAGAAAGGCGTCACGCAGCAGCCGCTTCCCGCGGTGAACCAGTCCAATTTCATAAAGTTCCTGGCAAGGAACTGATACGCGCCGGAGAAGCACTGCTCTTGATGATCCCGGCCAGTAAGATGCGGAATGTTCTGGCGTTACTCATGGTGCCCCATATCGTTTGGCCGCAGCTCCTGAGTCAAAAAATCGGGTCGCCTTGGCTCTTCAGCCTCATGGAATTTATCGGGGAAAGGGGTAAACCTATATCAGGAAGTTTTGAGTGTTGCATTATAAGCCGTATTCAGGACGAAACAGATTCAAATGCCGCACAGGGCACTCAAAGGTATGACTGGTGATTTTTTATAAATTCGGGCCAGGGAACAAGGCGGATGCCGCCGCCCATATCCAACCCTTGCGCGCCGCCGTAAATAACGAAGGCTTTTTTAATTTTGAGATCGGCCATGCATGACTTTAAACCGGCAAGATTTTCATGTTTAATGCTTTTGCCGAGTTTAACCTCTATCGCTATCTTTTGCAGGCCGGCCTCAATAATAAGATCCACTTCCGCGCCGGAGTGCGTACGCCAGTAGAATATTCCCGGCTTTGTGTATTTAAGCGAAGCCAGCCGCGCCGTTTCTTCAATGACCATTCCCTCCCAGGATGAGCCGCGCCGTGGGAACACATCCAGTTCGCCCGGGTGCCTGAGCCCCGCCAGATAATTAAAAAGGCCACTGTCGCGGATATACAACTTGGGGCTTTTAACCAGCCGTTTCCCAATATTGGCGAAATATGGCCGGAGCCGCCGTATAATGAAGGCTCCTTCCAGGATGTCGAGATAGTTTTCTATGGTGTGCTGCGACAGCTCCATGGAGCGCGCCAGGTCCATTATATTCAATATTCCGCCGTGCACATTGGCGAGCATATACAGGAACTTGCGGAAGCGCGCGGCGGGTATTCTCAGGCCCAGCCCGGGGATATCCCTTTCAACAAAAGTCGAGATATATGCCTCAAGCCACTCGGCCTTCTGTCTAGCGCTTTTAAGATGGTAAAGTGGCGGATATCCGCCCCAGAACCACCGGCCCTCCAGGGCCGGCAGCGCGCGCAATTCAGACGCGCCGAAGGGGGCAAGCTCCAGTACCCCTATCCTGCCGGCCAAAGATTCGCTGGCGCCTTTAATAAGGGAAGGGCTGGCGGAACCGGTAAGCACGTAGCGCCCCGGCCGCCTGTCATTATCCACTGCGGCTCTGAGCGCCTGAAACAACCCGGGCAGGCGCTGGGCCTCGTCTATGGCCACGCGCGCTGGATTAGCCTCAAAAAAACCGTCTAGATCGAAAGAAAGCGCCGCGTTGTCGGCGCTTCTCTCGAGGTCCAGGAATTTCCAACCGTGCAGCCGGCTTTTGACAAGAGTGGTTTTTCCGCTCTGCCTGGGCCCCACCACGAGCGTAACCGGAAAGGTCTTAAGATACAGCTCCAGCACCGCCGCCGCGTCTCTTTGTATCATCCATGAAATATAGCATATAGACTGCTATTTTTCAATATGCGGTATATGTTGCCGGAACAGCAAACTGCCTGTTTTTCACCCCGCCTTAATAATCCACCTCCGCAAACGCGCCAAAGTGGAGACGCTCCGTAAAAACAGCCGTTAGTCGCTCTTATGTTTCCTAAGGTTTAAAAAATTTAGCCGCCGGCTAAGCGAAAGGCTTTTATGTTTAGCCGCCGCTCCTGAGTCGAAAAGCAGCGCCCTGCTGGTTCTTCGGCCTCATGTGGTTCCCCCGCGAACAGGGTAAACTTATATTAAGGAAGCGTGTGTGGATAAGCCGGTATACCGGCAGGCAGACGGCAGTGTGGCCTGCGAATGAAAAGGAGTCAACCACAAAATGAAGAACTTTTTTCTCGCAGTATTCTTCCTGGCGGCGTTCGCAGGCCCGTTAGCGGCGGCGGGGCCCGACAACGCCTCCCGGCGCATCGACGGCCTCAGGCCGCCTACTCCGGAAGAAAAGGCGTATCTGCGGGACAGGATCCAGCGCGTGGATTCCCTCCTCCCCAACGCATACGCGTTCCGGCGCGCCGCGCTGGAGTCAGGCTTCTCGCGAGCGCCCGACGCCGCGCTGGCGCCCGGACTGCCCTCCGCGGCGAAGAACCTGCGTTACCTGCCCAGGGTAGGGGACCAGGGCGCTTTGGGTAGCTGCACGGCCTGGGCCGCCTGCTATTACTACAAGACCTACCAGGAAGCCAGGGAGCACGGCTGGGAAAGGCCCGATCCGGCTTCCTCGCCCGACAAGGTTATGAGCCCCTCATTCTGCTACAACCTCGCCAATAAGGGCGAAGACAAAGGCGCCCCGCTGGCCACCCTGAGAACCGCTTCTTTTTTTTGTTTATATGCCGCTGTTATACAAAAACAGTTTAGCCACAGGCTAAGCGAAGAGTCTTTTTCTTTAGCCGCCGCTCCTGAGTCAAAAAACAGCGCCCTGCTGGTTCTTTCGCCTCAGGGGATTCATCTGCAAGCCGGGTAAACTTGTATCAGGAAGGTTTAGAGGGTTGTACGACAAGCCGCATTCAGGACGAAATCAGGGAGAGTAATTAAATTATGAAAAACTCAATATACGCCGCAGTAGTAATGCTGACAATGACAGGCGGAGTTTACGCGGGCACGGCGGCCGAGCAGCTCGGGCTTTCCGACGGCGCCAAAACGGCTTTTGGCGCGTTAGCAATGCCGGCGGCGGGGATTCCCTTTCTCTCCGAAGGCCCGGCCATTCAGACTGAAAAAAGGGGGTATTCTGTTGCGGAGCACAAAGTTTTTAAAACATACTCGAACAGTCCCCTCCCGGAAGGAAAAGTTGAGAGAACCCAGAGGACCGGACTTGTCTGGGATAATCCGGAGTGCGGGGCTGGTAACTCCTGTGAAATTAAATCCGTCAGGTTTTCGGCCTGGGACTACCGGGTCACCGCCGAAGGAAAATTATCTTTTGGCGTCGGAGTAGCGTCGCACTATAAAACCGACGCCGTCCCGTCTTTGGAAAAGTACGGGTTTGTGCAGTGGATACAAGGCTGTGTTTTCGAGTCGGAAGTCAAAAACGGGAAACTTAATTATTCTCACCCGATCTTGCGCCCATACTGGCAGCAGACCCCGGCGGATCCCGCGGTGGTTTTTCAGCACCCTGTCCTGGCCCTGGACAGCGTGGACCGGGACCCTGTGTATGCGAGTTCTCCGGGCATTCCGCACCCAGGAGGCTATAAGTGGAACCGGGTTGAGGGTTCGGTGGATAACGACACCATGGTCCGCTATTTCAACGAAAAACCGGTAATCCCCGAATTGTATGTTACCGATTTTCCGGCCACGGCAAGTCTGACCGGCCGTGGGGCTGCCATAAACACTTCGCTTAGTTTCAAGACATGCCTGTACAAGATAAGCGACGTCCCGCAGGGCGTGCCGGCGGAGAGCGGCGTATTCCCCGGGGCGCTTGTCTGCTATGACTGGAACGTCTCGTATATCTATAACCACTCCAAAAAAGTGTTTGAGGCCTGGGACAGGATCCACCCTGAGTGTGAAAAGCCATTAAGTGATCTGAATGTAACCGGCCTCAAAGGGGAACGTTTAGATTCCGACGCGGTAATTAATTTACAGGATCAGGAAAAATAGTCTAAAACCCGGGCCAGACTTAATAATTTTAAAATTAAAGCAAATTTTATATCGCTTGAACCAAAGCCATGTAAATTTAACGGTTTTTTGGGGAAAATAGAAGAGTTTTGCAACTGTGTAAAGTAAAGATGCAGGTTGCAGCATGCAGCTATTACAACATGGTCGGAATGACTAGTCCACCTGCCGGTGGACTAATAGTCTCGTTCTAAAGGAAAACATGAGTTTGGGGAAAAATAGTGTCTTCTTTCGCAGCGCAAACTTAGCCTCGCGCTTCGCTTTTATTATTGGCGCTATTATTTCCGTTCTCTGTCCGCTCTCTCCTGCGCTCTATTCCCAGGCGGAATTTGGAGTGGAAGGCGACCTCACCGTGCTTGGCACTAGTGGAACGGCGCTGGACCCCGACGTGGAAATAAAAGGATTCACTGTATTCGGGTCCACTCAGGCCGCCTATCCGGGCGCTGTTGTGGCCCGCGGCAACGTGGTTATAAACGGCGCGCTGTCTGTATCTTCGGGTGCTTATTTTGTGGACAGTTCCACTTTTTCGGCTGCAAATAAAATATTTATTAATGATGGCTCAACCGGACAGTTGTTGAGCAAAAGGTCCGATGGTTCCCTGCAGTGGACCTCTGCCGGAGTCATAGGAGACAATCTTGGCAATCACACGGCCACGCAGGTCCTGAACCTGGCCAATAACCCGGTCATAGGGGTATCTTCCCTTACCGTGCTGGCGCCCACCACCATGGCGTCCTCTCTCTGGGTGTCTACTTCCGCCACTATTCCGCATCTTTACGTTTCTACTGTCGGTTTTGTGGGCATCGGAACGGCGAGTCCGGGGGCGAAGTTGGATGTTAAAGCGGGGTTGGGCAATACTTACGCGGTAAAAGTGTCGAGCAATGACGGGACAGAACTGATGGTCGTTCAGCACAACGGCAACGTCGGCATCGGTACCGCAAGCCCCGGCGCATATAAGCTTAATGTGCAGGGTAATATCTATGCCCAGACCCAGGGCGCGTCTGCGGGCGAAGTAGTCACAGCGGGAAGATTGGTGGGTACCGGCACCGGGTTGTCGGGCGGTGGAGATCTAACGGCCGACCGCACAATTTCACTAGCCAACACCGCTGTCACCGCCGCCAGTTACGGTTCCGCAAGCCAGGTAGGGACGTTTACGGTGGACACCCAGGGAAGATTGACCGCCGCCGGTAATGTTACGATATCGGGCACTTCGCCAGCCGGTTCGACTTTAACCAATGGTAAGATCTGGGTAGGCAATGGTTCAAATATGGCTGCCGAGGTTGCGGTGGGCGGCGACGCGACAATTACTAATGCCGGCGCGTTGACCATAGCCAATGCCGCCGTCAGTAACGTGAAACTCAGGAATAGCGGAGCATTAAGCGTGATAGGCAACGCGACGAGCGCTTCCGCATCGCCGGCCGATATTTCAGCGGGGACCGACGGTTATGTTCTGCGCAGGAACGGAACGACTTTGGATTTCGGGGCCGTCACGGTGGGAGGGGGTGGGACCGGACTTACCGCCGGAACCAGCGGCGGGGTGCCGTATTTCTCCGGCACTGGAACGATGGCGTCCTCGGCCCTGCTTACCCAATACAATCTGCTGCTGGTCGGCGGCTCAGGCGCGGCGCCGTACGCGTTAGGCAGTCTGGGCACATCGGGCCAGGTGCTTACTTCCGCCGGCTCGGGAGCGATCCCGGCCTGGGGAATTATCCCGACGCAGACGTCGGCTTTATTGAGTTCCGCGCATACGGATACGCTGGCGGCCACGGTCGTACGCGGCGATCTGATTGTGGGCAATTCAACTCCCGCCTGGTCGCGCCTGGCTAAGGGCACGCAATATCAGACCCTGCAGGGCGGCTTGACCGATCCGGGCTGGGGCGCCGTCGCGCTGAATCAAAGCGCCGCGGTAAGCGGCATTCTGCCATCGGCCAACGGCGGAACCGGAATCGCGTATTTTACCGTGGCCGGCCCGACAACGGCGCGCACGTACACATTCCCGGATGCTTCAGAGACCGTGGCGACGCTCGGGCAGACCCAGACATTCACAGGCGCCACAACCTTCAACAGCACGATAACGGGCAGCATCACCGGCAACGCGGGCACCGTCACCAACGGCGTTTATACCAATGCCGCGAATTCATTGACGCTTATAAACCCACTAACCACCATCCCGGAATCCTGGATTGGGCCAAGTTCGACCGCCGGTATTTATTTCAAGAGCGGCAACGTCGGCATCGGTACGACAGGGCCGGGGGCGAAGTTGGATGTAAGAGCGGATTTATCACTTTTTGGTGCAACGCAAGGGCTTACATATATTAACGGAAATCAGATTAACTTCCGATATGATCTCAATTCTAATGCGGCAGGATGGATAAACCTTAACGGGTACGCCGGAGGCGATACTCAATATCGTGATTTATATATCGGTGATGGAGAAGGCGCCGCAATGGCATTTTTTGATGGAAGCACCGGCAATGTCGGTATCGGTACTATAGGCCCGACAGGCAGATTAAATGTTGTGAGCAATAGTATTACAGACAGTAATGCTTTTCGGGTGGATACGGCGGGTGGAGTAACCGCAGTGTTTGTTTCAACAAATGGCAACGTCGGTATCGGGACGAAGAGCCCGGCGGGTCTGCTGGAACTTTCCAAAGCCAGCGGCCCTCAACTTATGATTACCACGGTGGGCAATGGGAATTATTTAATAGGCCGGCGCAGTGCGGGAACAATAGCGGCGCCGTCGGCGATAACGGGAGCAAATTCCAACCTTCTATATATGATGGGCCTTGGATATGGAGATACGGCTTTCCAAACGGCCGGGTATATTACGATACAGTCCGCAGGAGCAATTTCCGATACCAGTTCACCGGGACAGATATTATTTGAAACGACTCCCGCCTCATCCGTCACCGCCTTGGAACGGATGAGGATTGACTCCGCCGGCAACGTCGGCATCGGACCACTACCCCCATGGGCGCGCTTAACGTGGTATCGACAGGGGCGGCGGCTAACCAGATGGCCCAGGTCTGGGGAAACACCAGCGGCGCGATCGTTTCCTCCATGTCAGCCACCGGCGTTATGATGGCGACTAGGTTC
>CAIXBR010000097.1 GCA_903917735.1 uncultured Elusimicrobia bacterium
AGCCTCCAACGCCACCCGCAATTTAATTCCGGCTTCAATCTTTTTACGCATTTTACTGGCCTCCTTAGTGTATTCTACCTTTTCAAAATACACCTTAAGTCAGCCTAAAAACTGGTCCAGTTTTGCCCGACCATTACAGAATCTGCCAGCCGCTTCATTTTTTTGTCATCATTTTTCATGTTTCATTCTCCATATTCTCTGCATTAGTTTAACAAACTCATTATAAAACGCCCGGCCATAACGCCACGCAGGAGCAGCGATGCCGCCTGTCGGTTCGTATGAGGGGTAACTTCCGTCTGGAGCTCCTTCCAGGCGCTTTGCAGGGCACCGCAGTCCACATAGGCCGGAACTGAGCGGTGTGACGCCAGGGCCTGCAGTTCCTCCTCCATTTCTTCCCGGTGATCCAGTAGCCGCCGTCCCACATCGGCCGCCTGCTTCCCCCGCACAGTATTCCAGCGCACCTCGTCCGGCAGTGCGCCTATGGCCTGACGCAGCAACATTCGCTCTCCGCCGCCGCTGCTGTGTTTTTCTTCGGGTACGCCAAGGCAGAACGTGAGCAAGCGGACATCGGCAGTGGGATCCCTGACATCCAGCCCGGCCGCCGCGCCAAGCCCGTGGTGTATATACAGCCCGGGCGAATTTTGTTCGATGGTCAGACGCCGTTCCTGTTCGGGGGACATGGGTACCGCAAAGAACGGGTCGTAATCCTCCCGGCGCATGGCCGCCTTCAGATCCATCCGCTTTGCAAAGGCCGGAAGTATGGCGCTGTATTCGCCCCAAGGCGGCTTTGAGGGGTGAACAAACAGCCGTCGTTTGCGCCACAGGGGCCCCAGGAGGGGGCTCAGCAAATGGCGGCGCATGGCCCGATACCAGGAGCAGCCCTCTCTTTCCCGATAGCTCCGCAGGGCGCGAAACCCCTCATTCCAGCGCCCGCCGGCAAGCAGAAAGAATATCCGGTTCATCCCGCCGCTCCAGGAGACAGTACCATTGCCCATTTGTCCCGTAAGCAGGACACCAATCCCCTGCCGCCTGGCTTCGCTGGTTATTGCCTGAAGCCAGTACAGGTTGCCTGCCGCATGCAGGGGGGAACCGAACATCTCAAGGCTGTCGCGTATGGCCCCGATGGGGGAGACGCCGGAGGCATTGATAGGAATATGCCGGATATTTTTATACTTTTCGGCCACCGTACGGGCCCGGGGCCACTCATCGGCCAGGGCGCCGGGAACCAGATGTTCCGCCGGATAAAGGGGAACGGAAGTGAAGGCCGCCAGCGTTTGCCCTGCGCCCTGCAGGGCCTCCGCCGCAAGTGCCGTGACCGCACCTGAATCCAGACCGGCGCTCAAGGTGGTCCCGATGGGCCTGTCGGAGCGTAAACGCACGCTTACGGCCCGCCGAAAATGGTCCAGGAACCCTTCCAGATAGTCTTTGTCGGAACCCAGGCGGACGGCCGGGGCATCGTTGATGCGCCAGTATTTCCGGAGCTGCAGGGTTTGGGGCGTTACGGCCAGGCTGTGGGCGGGCAAGAGGGAGCGGACCTCCTCCCAAAAGGTGCTGGACCAGCCCTTCTCCTCGCTGGGGAAGACGACGAGATAACGGGTAAGCATCCATTCATCAAGTTTAACGGGGAATTCGGGCAAGGCAAGAATCGCCTGGGGCGATGAGGCGAAAGCGAAGAAGGGATATTTGTGACAGTAAAAGAGTCCCGTATTGCCCAGATGATCCCGGGCGATAAAGAGGCGGCGGCGCGCCTGGTCCCAGGCGGCAAAAGACCAGTCGCCGAACAGATGGGAAGGTGTGTCGTCCCCCCAGCGGCTGAAAGCCAGCGCTACCAGGCGACCGTCCGGTGTTACAGGCCGCTCGGGTGCGGGAATGCGGAAAAGATCGCAGAGCTCGCCCCGGTTGTCCAGGCGGGCGGCGGCAGTAATAAGAATCCCCGAATCCGGATCCTCCCAGGGCATCGGCTCATACCTGGCTTCAGGTGTGGTGTGAAGGTTGGCATAGCCCATCCCGGCACTGCCCTTGATGCGGCTGACAATGCCGTCGGGCCCCCAGCCTTTCATGGCGCGGCGCATTATTTCCAGACGCTCCGGCGGGACGGGCCTTCCGTCGAGATAGATCAACCCAAAAATGGCGCTCATGTCGGCGTAATTTCTCTCCTGATGATACGGTTTAACTCTGTGCAAATTCCGTCTTTGAGTCTACGCACCTGTCATTTTTCCGGCTCCAGCGTCCGGATCAGGCCCTTGGCTTCCAGCTCCGACATAAAGGCCGCAACGTCCTCTTTGCACCGCTCGGGAGAGACGTCAAAGTTTTTCTGCAACTCGGCGCACAGGGCATCAATTGTTACGGGGATCTCCAGATGCCGCCAGATAGCGGCGGCCATCCCATTTAGGCTGAAGTATTTCCCGGCCTCCACATCGAACATTACCAGCTCTTCCTGAATAGGCGATGCCAAAACATCCTTATTGCGGACAAACTTTTTTTTAAGCCCTGTTGGTTTCTCTTTTTTTGTCATAGACATCCCGGCAACATGGATTATAAATGTCGCTTTCTAAACAAAATATGCACAGATATTTTAGCAATTATTTGTTTCTGACATGCTTTTCATGGCAAATGTAAGTCCGCAATATCCCGCGGACCGCCACTCATACCCGGGGGTTAAAGCCCAGGAGAATTACCGCGGGCCATTTAAATATTCTTTATAATTACAGAATTCCGCCGAAAAATCGGGGGTTAATTCTGCCGTGATTCATTTAACAATCAAGTTGCTCAGGTTGAGCTGTGAAGACAGATATTGCAAACATTTGTCAGTGATACGTGTTTTTTATAGAAATCTGAAGAGTGAAAGTCGACAACTCCGACATCAGCAAGGTTAGCGTAGACTTTTGAGTTGTTGCAGCCGCGGAAATTGCCGAACGAGTCAATAAAAATGAAATTACGGCTTTTGCATTCTGTTTTCTGTGTAGTTGGAGATGTAAAGTGTTGTCTCCATCTCTTTTGGTCAGGATAGACGATCCTTATCTCCGGAAAGGTTTCTGCAAGGGAGAAAAGTGTGTCAATAGCCTTAAATATTTTCGGAAGATGCTCTTTTTCGTATGGAGGTGAAACAGCGCTGAAGTTGTTTATATCAATAACCCCATATAGATTTACAGGTTGAACGATTATTTTATGAAGTTTGAGCCCGACCAGAAATTTCAGCGTTTCAGCTACTGATCCGGCATTCTCTTTCTGCAGAACAAAACATGCCGCAATCTTGGTTCTGCTCCCAAACAGTTCTTTTTTCTCGAGCAGTGAATGGATATTTTCAGTCACCTCATTATGGGCATCCACCCCCCTGATACGCTTCATCTCTTCCGGTATTATGGAATCATATGAAAACATGAACATATGTTTTTTGTCATTCATCAACTTAAGAAGCTCCTGCAGCAGCCGGCTGTCGGTTCTATACAGGTTGCTTGCGAGAAATACTTTTAGGCGCAAAGATACCGCACACTCGATAAGAGGCAGCAGCTTTTCTGAGAGTGTCGGCTCGCCGCCGCTTATAACCAACTGCTTCCCGCCAGCGGAACGGTATGGCAACAATAGGGATGATTTAATACTGTAAAGGGTGAGCCGCTGCCTGTTTTCGCTTCGGTGAGAAGATGTGATGCATTTCGGACAGGACATATTGCACCTGTCTGTGACTTCGAAACAGAGTATCGGCGCGGTAGCGGTAAATCTATTTAGCAACTGACACCTCTTTGTAAAACTATTTATACCCTAATGCCGATTATGGCGACTTGATAAACAATTTGGCCATAAAAACTGGCGGTTCCGGGCCGGGCCGGCCTGAAAATTTATATTCAATAAACTATTTTTTTGTTTTCATTCAGATAGCCGAAGCGGCGCATAACTTCCCGGTGATCCCGCACTATCCGCTGCACCTGATCTTCGGTCAGTTCTTCACGCCAAGCCCCAATCCGGACTTTGCGAAAAAAAGCGGGGAAAAATGTTGACCGCCTTCGCCGTAAAAAAGTCTGTTTCACGGACAAATCCAACTGAGCCAACACGCCTTTGAAAGTTATTTCTTTAACAATCAGAAAAGTTGGATGAATGAAATATCTGTGTACTATAATACAAAAACTACGGGATTTGCATACCTTTATATTTGACACATATGAAACCACATGGCCGTTTTTTGGCCTTTGAAACGGCACCTCCAGAGGATTGTCATTGCGAGGGCGAAGCCTGCGGCAATCCCGTAGTTTACAAGAACAGCGAGATTGTCCGCGTAGGGCGGATTTGCCTTAGGCACGACACATTGCGTTTCGACAACATTGTGTTGTTGTTGTGAACAAAAAAGCCGCCCCCCCGGGCTTAGGGGGACGGTTTTTTGTTTGCGGCTGCTTATACCGCGCTTACGGCCTGGTCAGCTTCTTGTATCTTATGCGGTGCGGGGTGTCGGCGGCGTTGCCCAGGCGGGCGTGGCGGTCTGCCTAAAAAAGGAGCCTGGCACCTTTTTGATGTTTTAGGGGTCTAAAAAGGCCAAAAGGAGGCTGGCTCCTTTTAAGGGTGTACAAAAAATGAAGGAACCGCGCGTGAAACATGGCGCGGTTCCTTCATTTGCAGGGCAAGGGTTTAGAATTTGCCTTTGAAGGTCTTCGCTATCTTCTCGAACACGGGCAGGTTCTCGATGAACTCCGTTTTGGGGGCGCTGAAGTGCAGCACGTAGAAGCCTTCCTTCGCCGGCAGGATATACATCTTTTCCTTCAGCTGCACGCTCTCGTCCGATTTGCTCTCCGGGTGCAGGAAAGCCATTTTCTCGCGGGACAGCTCGAAAGCCTTCCTGGCCCCCAGGGTTGTCTTTTTTACCGGCTCGTAGTTCTCCCGCGCGCTCTTGGTCTCCCCCATGGCGTTCTTTGAATTGCGGTCTATAAAATCCTGGTAGCCGTCGAAATCCTCGTTCTCCTTGGCGTAATACGACACGAACACGGAGGTGGGCGCCTTATCGGCCTTGGGGGCCATCAGCTCTATCTCGAAGATCTTGTACTCCTCGTCCTTGTCCTTCTCGCGTTCCAGCCTCCAGCCGGCCGGCACGCTGCACGAAAAGTAATTATGGTCCATAACATACGCCTTGAACTGCGGGCCCGAAGCCTTGGCGGCCTTTCCGCCGGCGGCGCAAAGCGCGCAGGAGAAGATGAAGAGGGCGGAAACGGATAAAATTATTTTTTTCATAATGCCGGCACCGTAGCCGCGGCTGTTGAAGCGGTCTTCAAAGTTTTAAGGTCCTTGCGGTCCTGCCTGTCCGAAGCGCTGTAGCGGCCCTTATAGACGCCCAGCGCCGAAAGGTCCTTCTCTATTTTAGCAAGTGCGTCGGTGCGAATTTCTCCGACCGAGCCGGAAAGTTCCTCGGGGGTCATGTCCATGGCGTCCGAAAGAGGCATAGAGGTGGCGTCCAGGGAAGCCCGCTGCTGCGCCGGCAGGGCCGCTCGGCGGGAAAGCTCGTCCGAGACCGCGCCCATCACCTGCGAGGCCGCCGAGTCGAGCGAAGGCAGCCCGGAGAAATAGCGCTGGCGCACCGTGGTGGCGAATTTTTTGGAGCCGCTGCCCCTGTATTCCGTAGCCACTTCCACGCGTTTGTCGGCGTAGGAAGTGCCGCCGGCCATAGTGGCCTTAAAAGCCTTGTCCTTCAGCAGCTTTTCGCTGGTGTAAAGTCCTTCCAGGGACATGGCCTCTATCTCGTCCTCCTGCACGTGCGGTTTATAGACGCCCTGTTTTTTTCCCCAGGTGTCCTGCATCTGGTGGACGGATTCGTATACCACCGCGGGCGACATGTATTTGGCTATCTCCGCCACCTGGTCCTTATTCTTCATCAGCGAATCCGCGGTATAGCCCTTCAGGCGCATATACTGCTGTATGGTCTCGGAATCCAGGGCTATGGTCCTGGTAGCCGGGTCGTAGCTGGAATATTTTCCGTCGCAGGGCTTTACCTCTATTTTAAGCGGCCCGTCCTTGCTGTAAAAAGCCAGCACCTGCTGCCCGGCCTTGGTGCCGGCCATCTCTTTTGAGACGGCGGGGCTCAGCATGCTGCCCAGCAGGGCACGCTGCTGGGACGGCAGAACTTCCTTCGGCAGGGAATTGCGGGCCGCGGTCACTTTCGCCATATCCGCGCCGCCGCTGGTCTTGCTGTTATCGAAGAAGCTGCCCAGCAGATAGGCCTGGTCGTTAAAAGACTTGCCGGAGAGCTGGGAAAGCTGGGCCGGAGTGAGCACACCGGAATTCTTGACATTGTTTATAGACTTCATCAGCGCCACCTGGTCTTTGGCGGAAGAGAGGGCCTGGTCGCTGTAGATGATTAAATTTTGGTCGCTTTCCATCATTTTGGCGATTACAGCGTTGCGCTCGCGGATGACCATACCGGCCCAAGAGGCTTTTGAAATGGTGACGCCCTGCTTATGGAGCACTTCCGCCTGGTCCCAGTCTATGGCCTTTACCACGGTCACGGTGCCGAACACCACGTCCCACTGCCTTATGGACTTTTTAACTACGGCAGTTTTGTCGGCGGGATAATCGGGCTGGTACTTCGTTATCCAGGCCAGCAGTTTTTCTGGCTCGGGACCAACCCCAACCTTGCACAGAGGTTTGTCTACGTCTATCCTTATGGAAAGAACTTCATTGAGCTTGTTGGACTTGGCGGCGTCCCAGGGCATGGCCAGCATGTCTTTAAGGTCTTTTAAAGCCGTGGCTTTGGCCGTAAGGGCCGCCCCTTTCTGTTCGTCGGCCGCGGAAAGGGTTTTGGCCTCCCCGTCCGCCAGGAAGGCGGCGGCGGCAACAGGGTCCCCGCTTGAAATGGCGGCCTCATAAACGGCAAGGCGCTCCTTTACCGGCGCCGCGGCGTAAGCCCCCAGGCCGCAAAGCAGCAGGCCGGCCGCTATGGCGGCCAGTCGCAGTTTTTTGGCGGTCCCGGAGTTCATAGCTTACGGCTTAAGCCGCTCCTCCATCATGTCGCGGAGAAAATCGTCCCAGAGAGAATCGCGCGCGAAAGCAAGTTTTTCATAGTTGGCCGAATTATACCGGAGCTTGGGAATATAGATGGCAAGCCCGTGCGCATTGGGAATAATCCCGGTGTCTTTTATTACTAGGCCTTTGGCAATATAAGTCCTTAAGTCGCTGCCGGCTTTCTTCGCGGCGGGGCTGGCGGTGAGCTTGGCGTTCACATTCCCGATATAATCGTAAAGATCCTTATTGTCCTCCATCGCGAAGTGGTAAGTGGAGTCCACCACATCCTCGGAAGCGGCGGCGGCGAAGGCTTTGGGATCATTCCGTACCGCGTTTACCCAGTTGTTGATCCTGCTGAGGAAGCCCGGCAGGGCGACCGCGCGTATGGCTGAAAGCGTGACATCGGCACCGTAATGGTCCCCGTAAGCCTGCACCATAACCGAGCCAAGCTCCTCGGCCTCCATGCCGGGGGAAGCCGTGAGCGGGCCGAGGATGGTGTCGTAAGGATAGCTGTCTCCGGGAATGGTTTCCTCCGAGCCTACAATAACCTTAGCGGTATCTTTCAGCTCATAGGCCACTTCGCCCATCTGCATAAGGCAGGCGTCGGTGGCGAAAACGTCTATTTTGCGGCCCAAGGCCTGGTCCACCTGCGCCAGAGCCTTCCCCAGTTGGTCCACTTCCATATGGTTCTGGCTGATGTCGTCAAAGGCTATGCCCAGGCGGCCCGCGCCGTGGTTCCAGATTATGACCGCAGTCTTCTTGGCCGGGTAATTGCGTACGGCGCGCTTGACGAAACGCACCAAATTGGAGGTGCTGCCCATGTCCGCGTCGTTGGAAGAATAGAAAGGAACGGAGGTTATGCGGCTGGGATCGTTGTCCTTGGTGACATAAATGGTCTTGGAGCCGCGCTGGAACTGCAGGTTGCGCGATCCGGAACCGTCCTGGCCCAGTATCCCGTATTCCACCACAACGGCTACCTGGTCGGTGGAGCCAACCTTTTCCATGTCGTTTATGCTCTTATTGGCGAAGCCGAGTATGCCCAGGTCGTTGACGCCGTTTATGAAAACCATCACCAGCCACTCGCGCTGGGCGCCGGACGCCACCGCCTTGGGCTGTACGTCTACAGGGGCCGGGGCCGAAGCGGCGGGGGCTGATGCCGAAGGAACGGGAAGGTTGTTGTACAGGCTGTCGAATGAAACATCCTGGGCCATCAAGCCCATTGTAAGGGCGGCTAAAGCCGCGAAGGTCACAGTCAGTATCTTTTTCATAACAGTTCCTAAGATATTCTTGCCCATGGCTTGACTTTAATCAAAGGTCCTTAGCCCTATAAGGCAATAGGCCTTAAGTCCTATACCACATAAATTTTCAACAGGGTCATCGACGGCGCCGTATCAATATTATAAGCGAATATATTGACTTGTCAAGACCTAAGCGGAAGGATTAGGGCAGGTAAAAAGCGCGGCCGCCACCGCGAAGGACCGGATATTCCTCCGGCTGGCGGCAGACTCAGCGGACCTTACAGTCTGAATAAATAGGAGACCTTAGTGAACAGCGTTTCCGTGGTCCGGGCCAAAGGCCCACCATCGGCGGCGAAGTTCACGTCATAGCCAAGGTATGCGGCCGTGCCGGGCGTAAGCACCCAGCTTACAAGCGCGTCGGCAAAGCCGCAGTGGCTCAGCGTGCTGTAGTGGTAGACCAGCCGGCTCGAAGCTTCCTTCGTCCACTGCATGGAGAGCTTCGTTTCCCAGAGGTTCTCGTTGAATACCCTTTCCCCCGACTTTTTGTTCAGGCGGCTGTTCAGCAGGGTCTGGGTAAGCTGCAGCCTGGCGAACGGTTTCAGCGTGAAAGAAAGGTTCCAGGCCTTCCTGTCCCCCAGGAAAGGATAAGGACTGTAGTTTATTCCATCCCCGGCCGTCAGATCGGCGGAAATGGCCAGGAATTTGGACAGTTCGCTGTAAAAACTTAACGTGGCGTATTGTTTCCGGAAAGCTACAGCACAGTATCGCTCCAGCGTGTTCGGCCGGTAAGTCAGGCTCAGGCTGGTCTGTTTCGGGAACATCAGGCTGCCCTTCACGTAAAGGTCCTCGTCGGTAAAAAGGCCGGCGTGAGAATAGCTGCGCGAATAGTAGGACGAGAGCGACCAGTACTGCAGCGCGCCTTTTTCCTGCCAGAATTTATAGCCGGCGAAGGCGGAGCCCTCCCTTACGTTAGAACGCGTTATATAACCGTTCTGGGTCTGGAAATCGGGGCTTATGTCGTCATACTCCAGGGTCCAGGATAGTTCCCGACTGGATTTAGAGAGGTTGACATCGGAGGCCTGCCCTATATCGCGCCCTGCTGAGGTGCCGGTGTAGCCGCCCAGGCTCTGGAATTGCAGAGTATGGGTTTCATCCAGCTTAAAATTACCATCCAGGCCGGACACGCGGTTATAATCCCCGCTGAAGGCTTCGCGGCCGCTGTAGATAAAGCCCAGGGAAGAATCCTGCCCTATATCTGTTTTAAACCGGGCTATTTCCACTTTAGCGCCTCCGTTGGCGCGGTCTTCGGCCATCAGGGCCCCGGCGGTATATAAGCCCTGCTTCCCGGTAAGCTTAAGCCCATAGCCCGGATCGGCTATGGTGCGGGTGTTGTTCACGTTTATCGGGGTTAAAAAAATATCGGCGTCTTCCATGAAAAAAGGCCGTTTCTCCGGAGTATAAATGGCATAGCGCTGGTTAACCGTTATCTGGGGCGAGTCGGTTTCTACCTGGCTGAAATCCGGGTTGAGCGCGGCGCTTAATGTCCAGGCCGGGGTCAGGCCGTAGCGCAGATTCGCGCCAAGCCGCAGATTAACTTCCCCCAGGTGCGCGGCGGCGGTGAGCGGAGCGCGGGGCTCCACCCTGGCCGCGGTAAATTCCGGAATGATGTCGAATTTAGAGCTTGAACCTATGTCCTTCAGGCCGGTCAAAGCGGCGCTTTGAGAAAGCATGTCGCCCCTGTTAGAATAATACGGCGGCCATAGGTCTTTTTCATTCTTTCTCTGAATATTCCTGAAGACGTAGATCCGCCAGGGCTGCTTGGCCGCGGCGGAGAAACGCAGGCTTTTAAAAGGAATTTTCATCTCGACCACATAGCCGTCCGCGGTAAGTTTCCCTTTGGAATACCATACAAAATCCGGTGTTGAATCCTCCGAGCCGCTATTATTTATAGCGTCGGCCTGCACGCCCAGGGGATTCGCGAAGAATTCATAGGCGCGGCGGCGGTCGCCGAAAGTATCCACGATCAGTCCTATAAAATCGTCCGTAAAAATATCTTCGCGCCGCGCGAGGTTCGCCCGGATCAGGTCAACGCGGGAATCCTTGGCTACGAAAGCCGCGTAAAGATTGTCATTATCATAACCCAGGTAAACAACATCTTCCTCTGTAACAGGAGCGCCTTCGCGCGGCTGAAACTGGGTTAAGCCCGGAGCGACGACGGCGTTTTTCCAGTTGTCTTCAAGTACCCCGTCAATAACGGGCGCAACCGCAAGGCGGCGTATCTCCAGGGATGGCCCGGCTGTCTGCGCCTGTGCGGCCGAAGCGAAAAATAGTATCAAGCAGGCTGCGATTCTTATCATAATTTAAAACACCCCATTGAATTCTCTCGTCTCCTCTAATACGCCGGAATTTAATTATCGGTTGCGTCCGCGGCCCCGCACCGAACGGTTACCTACGGTAGAGCAATTTTAATGCCAGCACGGACAAAACGGCTTCTTTTCCGGAGTTCTCGCCGATATTTTAGATTTTTTATCGGTTTAAGCAGCTTCAGGGGAAATATAGAAGATTTTCATTTGAAAATTCATATTTTCAAATGAAACAAAAACGTTGAATTCGCAGGGAATCTTGGAATGGAGCTTAGTGGATTGAATGTGTATTTAGCGATAGTTTAATCGTGGCTACTTTCCCCTAAATGCCTGGTCTGACAATTTAAGACGAAGGCCGGCCTGACTGGCCGGCCCTCACCCCGCACAACCGCCATAAAGCCCGTGCCTAATGGCAGCCATGCCCCTGACAGCAGTCTGAAGGAAGGATCTCGGGAAGCTCCTGTTTTTTGAACATTTCAATAGCGGCTGAAAGCGGGCCTTGCGGGGCGCTGTAGGCTTTTATACCCCCCGCGTTAAGGTGTTCAAGGGCGCGGGCGCCTATGCCACCGACCAGTATGGCGGTAACGGCCATGCCGGCTATCGCGCCGAGAGGGTTGCACTGGCCGTGCTCGTGATGCTGATTGCCGTTGTCCAGGAATTCAGCTTTGCCGGTTTCAAGGTCGCAAATGGCGAAGAACGGCGCGCTGCCGAAATGGCCGTAAACCTTTGAATTCATTCCGTCGTTGTTCTCTACAGGGACGCAGATGTTCATTTATGTTTTTCTCCGCAAGGGGGACGCCGCAGTTCCACGGGGCCTCCCTCTATCTTTAGGGCCTTGCCGTTCACCACGGCGTCGGCCAGCTTCCGCCTGGCGGAAGAGAGTATGTTCCCGAAAGTCTGCCTGGACACCTTCATGACCGCCGCGGCGGTCTGCTGGTCCTTGCGGTCCAGCTCCGCGTATTTCAGCGCCTGGAACTCGTCCAGCTGCAGGACCGTTTCCTCAAGCTCGCAAAGCGGCACCGCGCGCGGTTTGAAGTAATAGGCGCGCGGTTGCGAAGTCACTCTCCTGCATTTAAAGGGCCTGGTCATAGTTATTGGCATATGCCAATAACTACATATTAGCAACTTTCCCGTTCGGGGTCAAACCGGCGCGGCGGGCCAGTTAGGTATAATAGGTTTATAATGAAAGGAACCCGCGCCAACGAGAAACTCTTCTGGAACAACAGGGCCAGGAATTACCCTCTCCCTTTCGAAAGGGAAACATTCGCAAAAACAGGCAGGATACTGCGTCTCCTGGAGGATATGGGGGTCAGTTTCAAGGGCCGCCGCCTGCTCGACATCGGCTGCGGGACCGGGGTCTATTCCCTGCGTCTGGCAAAAACGGCCGCAAGCGCCCTGGGGGTGGACTCCGCCCCGGAGATGCTGAAGATCTTCCGGCGGGAAAAACGTCTCCGCGGCATAAAGAACGCGGCATGCGCTCTTTCGGTCTGGTCAGCCATGCCGGCTGAGCTTTTGGCCGGCCGCTTCGACATAGCCCTGGCGTCCATGACCATGGCCGTAAAGACCAAGGCCGACATTTTAAAAATGGAAAAGGCCGCTCCGCGCTGCGTCTACATAGGCTGGGCAGGCGTGCGCCGCAACGCACTACTTGAGAATGTGTACGCGAAACACGGCGTTAAATACCAGGCGCCCGAGGGCGCCGCAGTGGTGCTGAAAGCGCTAAAAGAGCTCAGCCGCGCTCCGAAAGTGCGCCTGATAACCGACAGCTGGGAAAAGAAAGCCTCCATAGCCGATACCCTGCGCGACATAGAGGTAGGACTGAAGGTTAACGGGGCGCGGATGGACCGGCCGTGGGTAGAAAGCCTGCTTAAAAAAATGGCCCGCAAAGGCAAGGTCCGGCAGGTCACTTCGGTAAGAAAAGCCCTGATAACCTGGCGGACCGCTTAATAGGTTGTTCGGTGTTATGCCCCCCCGGGGTGAGCTGAAGATAGTCACTCTTTCCAAAAGTATCTTTCCCCGCATAATGACTTTTTTAAAGCGAAGACCGGTAGGGTTTCCCAGAAGCCTTGAGTAGCCTCAAAAGCGGTGGTGCTTTTTTATCGGAAGGATAACAAGAATAAGAACAAAAAAAGCTCAAAATAGTTGTCGGGCAGGAGGTTAAAGAGTTAGACTAGAAAACAGTTTGAAAAGGTGGGACCGAATTGGCGGGACGCGACAAGCAGAAAAAAGGAGATAAAAATGAAAAAATTAATGGTAGCGGTGGTGCTTTCTCTGGTATGCTCGGGCATCAGTTCTGCCGAAAGCATAGCGGGCAAGATAGGCTTAGGGGTGCGAAACAATACTTTTGACGTCAGATATTTTATCAACGACAATATCGGCGTCCAGGCTGGGACGGCTATGACATTTATGAAGCCCTCCTCCGGCAAGAGGAGCTCGGAATACATGTTTGATTTTGGTGGTTTTTATTCGAAGGAGATCACCGACGGGCTGCTCTTCCAGGCGGGACTGACTTTATCGTGCGATACCGGCAAGGACTCCGGAACTGGTTTCACATCCTGGGCCTACAATCCATACCTGGGAGGTGAATTCGTGTACAAAGGGCGCTTCGGCCTTGATTTTAAGGTCATCCCCATACAGTACATCGATAACAGGGAGCACGGCCAAAACTATACCGTCTGGGGCGGCGGTTTAGCCAGCCTGGGAGCTCACATTTACTTTCGCTAGAACCCCGGAGTCCCGGCATATAGAGAACCCCGCGTCTTTGCAGATGCGGGGTTTTTTTTTGACCGGGCCTGTTATTTCACCTCGAAAGTCTCTATTGTGCAGGCCGATTCCGCAGTAAGATGCAGATTAAATTTTGGCTTCCACTAGAATAATAAATCATCACAAAATGGTTACCACAGGTACGACTTGTCAACCAGTTGCGAAACTAATTCAGTAGGGGCAGCCTAGTTTTATAGTCCCCTGACGCATTTGCCTTGGCCTTTTGTTTTGATATAGTTAACCAGTGCCTAGTACGCAAACACAACAGGAATCCTGGAAGCCCAACTACTCTCCGTGGTTGGTGGCCATTTCCGTGATGCTGACCACTTTCATGACGGTCCTCACCAGTTCGGTGGCCAACATCGCTCTGCCGCACATAGCCGGCGGGCTGTCGGTCTCCACGCACGAGGTGTCCTGGGTGCTCACCAGTTACCTGGTTGCCGCGTCCATAACGCTGGCCGCCACCGGCTGGCTGAGTTCCTTTATAGGCCGTAAACGTTTCCTGGCCATCTCGGTTACGATGTTCATTCTTTCCTCGGCGCTTTGCGGCATGGCCCAGAGTTTGCCGCAACTTATAATAGGTCGCATACTGCAGGGCCTTAGCGGCGGGGGTCTCATGCCTCTTGCCCAGGCCATAATGCTGGAGAGCTTCCCGCGGGAAAAACGTGCCGCCGCCATGTCACTGTTCGGCGTAGGCGTGATCGTGGCTCCTATCATCGGTCCTATAATCGGCGGCTGGATAACAGACAACTATTCGTGGCGCTGGATCTTTTATATCAATGTGCCTGTAGGTATAGTAGGGCTGCTGATGCAGGAGATGGTTCTGGAAGATCCGCCCTATCTGAAACGGGACTCGGCGGCGACGGTGGACTATATCGGCCTGATCCTCATGGCTATGGGCCTCAGCGCTTTCCAGCTGGTGATAGACAAGGGGCAGACGGTGGACTGGTTCGCAGACGTGTGGATACGCATCGGGACCGTCGTGTTCCTCCTGGCGCTGCCTGCCTTCGCCTGGTGGGAAGTCAGGAACCGGCACCCGCTGATGAACCTGCGCCTGCTGAGGAGCCGCAACCTTGCCATAGGTTCCGCGCTATATGCCGTGGTGGGCGCAATGACGATGGGCTCCACGGCGATAATGCCCATCTTCATGCAGCAGCTGCTCGGCTACCCGGCCCTGCAGAGCGGTATGGCCATGATGCCGCGCGGCATCGGGTCCATGCTCGCGATGCTCATTGTCGCTAAAATTATCTCAAAACTCGGGAACAGGCTTACGATATGCCTGCCCTTCTTCGGCATGGCCGCCACCCTTATAATGTTTTCGCACATGACGCTGGACATTGGCCTTTCCAACGTTATGTGGCCGCTGTTCTTCAACGGGCTGATGATGAGCATGGTCTTTGTTCCTATGACCACGATCTCTATGTCCAACCTCCCCCAGTCCGACATACAGCAGGCCGCCGGGATATTCACCCTGCTTCGCAACGTCGGTTCCAGTGTAGGCATCTCGCTGATGTTCACCATGCAGGCGCGCATGGCGCAGGTGCACCAGACGGCGCTGGTTCCGCACATCTCGCAGTACGGGCAGCAGTTCATTGATTGGTCCGCCAGGCTGAGGGGGATAACAGTAAGTCCCGCGGCCGCTTACGGGTTGGCCTATAAATCCGTTATCATGCAGTCTACGCTTATGTCTTTTACGGACTGCTTCAGGTGGCTGGCTTACGCGGCCCTGATATCGGCCCCTTTCGTGATCTTTTTCAAGGGAAGCCACCATGTAAAGGACCTTGAGGAAATGGAGAAGGCGGTAACGACTGAAGCGGCTGTGGAAATAGAGACTATTGACTAAGACGCGCGCATCCCGGCAGAATGGGCAAAGGGCGAACCTTGCACCCTCTTTCCCGGCGGGATTGTTTTTCTGCAATACTAAACACGCCGCTGGCTCCGGTGTAACAGGGACGTGGCTGCGCTGCCTTCCGTGAAGCCTAAATGACAGATTTGCTACAATTATACTTTAATGGCCCGGTTTCTCCGACACGGAGGGAGGCCACAAAATAACTAGGGAGGACATCTATGAAAAATATCTTAGCTGCGGCAATTGTAGTACTAAGCCTTGGCGCGAGCGTGAACGCTCTGGACATAAACAATAAACTCGAAGTCGGCGCCGGTATTTTCGACTCTATAATAATGAGCAAGGATTTCAGACACGACGACAAGAGCTCTTTGGGCGCCGGCATATACGGCGATTATAAGCTCGGCGATAGTTTTACGGCCGGCCTGGAGTTCAGCAACGTTTTCGGGTACGCCGGCAAAGGTATTTATAAGGGAAGCAATGTTGTTGACACCTCTATTGGCCTGCGCGGCAAATATTTGAAGCCGATGGACTTCGGCTCCCGCAAAGGTGATGTCTACGGGATAGTCGGCGTAGCCAACCACAACATGTCAGCCGGTTCCACATACAGTTTCAATGAAAACGACATCGGTTTCAGCTTCGGCGGCGGCGTAGACCTGCAGCTGACCCCTAAGCTGCTGGCCGGCTTCGAACTGCGCTACCATGTGGTAAGGGGTGGCGGCGGCTACGGCATGAACACACTGGCTCCGCTGCTGAAAGTGGGATACTGCTTCTAAAGTTATAGAACCCGCCCAGGCTGACGCCTGATCTAACAGCCTGATTAACTCCCGCCGCCCGGAAATACCGGGCGCGGGGTTTTTTTAAATTACGGAAAAACTCCGCCACAAGAAGCAGGGTTCCGTTTTTCTGCGAACTCCTGCTCAGGGAGGAACACAGCCGCTCGATATCGGACCCGTCCCTCTTATGCTCACTCCGAACCAAAAACCCGCGAACATCATCTACGGAGTTGACGAGCTCCCGCCCTTTCACACGACTTTATTATTAGCGGTTCAGCACGCTGCTCTCGCGCTGGTTTTCGTCATATATCCCCTTATGCTGGTCTCGGAAGCGGGCGGCACGCAAAAAGACGCCGAAGGAGCGGTTACGGCCGCCATCCTGGCCATAGCCATCGGCACCTTCCTGCAATGCCGGGGCCGCGGCACCGGCAGCGGTTACCTGGCCGTCCATACCAACAATCCTATTTATCTGCCGGTTTCCATTCAGGCCGCAAAAATGGGCGGGCTGGGCCTTTCCTATGGCATGACCGTAGTTGCCGGACTTTTCATCGCTGTTTTTTCCCGCTTCCTGAAGCATCTGCGCCAGCTGTTCCCCGCCGAGGTTTGCGGCGTGGCCGTCATGATGCTCGGGATCTCCATGGTCGGCCCGGCCGTCACCCGGGTCCTGGGCCTTAATGGCGGCACTACGGTGGCCCCGCATGCCGTTGAGGTAGCTTTTATTACCCTGGCCCTTATAGTAGCTCTTAGCGTATGGCCGAAAGGCCATATCCGGCTGTATTCGGTGCTTATCGGCCTTGCAGGCGGTTATGGCGTTGCTCTGTGGCTGGGCGTGCTCCCGCCCGCCAGCCTTCAGGGTGTTATGGACAGAGGCTTCCTGGCGCTGCCCTCCATACCGATGCCGCACTGGCAGTTCCAATGGGCCATGGTTATCCCGTTTTTAATGACGGCGTTGGTTTCCTCGCTCGACGCCGCAGCCGGGATCATTACCTGCCAGAAGATCAACCAGTCGCAATGGATACGCCCGGATATGAACAATGTAAGCCGCGGAGTCCTCGCGGACGGCATCGGCACCGCGGTGGCGGGAGCTTTGGGAACCCTTGGAACCGGGGTTTCCTCCTCCCATATCGCCCTTTCCTCAACTACGGGCGCCACGGCCCGCCGCATCGGCTCTTTCACGGCCATCGTTCTCCTGGCGACGGCATTCGTGCCCCCGATAGCCAAGCTGCTGTCTCGCATGCCGGCGCCGGTGATAGGCGCCGTGCTGGTCTATGCCGCCGCCTTTCTGATAACCTCCGGAATGGAATTGATAGTCTCCAGAATGCTGGACACCCGCCGCATCTTTATGGTCGGCGGCTCCATAATAATGGGCCTGGCCGCAATACAGTTCACGGAAATCATCAAGCAGCTTCCGCCCTGGCTTAACAGTATTCTCGGTTCCCCTTTGGCCGTGTCTTGCCTGTGCGCTATCCTGCTCAATCTCCTGTTCCGCCTCGGAACAGCGCGCAGCGCCCGTTTGAGCATTGAACCTGCCGTCACGAACATCTCCGGGGTAATAAGCTTTCTTGAAAGCAGGGGAGCCGCCTGGGGCGCCCGCCGCCAGGTGATCCAGCTGGCGCAGTCCGCCGTCAACGAATTACTGGAGACGGTCATCCTCTCAAAATTAGCGAAAGGGACTATTGAGGTCCAGGCCCGTTTCGACGAGTATCATCTCTACGTGACCGCGTTGTATCCGGGCCTGCCGTTTCCGGCTGCGGGAGCTAGCCCGTCTCCGGAGGAGCTCCTGGCCGACGAAAACGCGATAATGCGGATGTCGGGCTCTATCATCCAGCAGTTCGCCGATAAGGTTGTTTTTGATACCCAGAAAGAAAGGCAGCGTGTCTCGCTGCATTTCGAACATTAAGAACGCGTTAAGCAGCGCTCAAATGACGGAAACGGACAAAAGGATGCTGTCCCTGGCGAAGGCAACCAGTCGGACGACATAACCATGATGCTGTTGGAATATAAGGGAAAACGCTTGGGCGCCGGACAAGCGAGACCTTAAACGGCGGCGTCCCCGTGTGCTATCCGGGCGCCGGTCAGATTATAAAAACGATTCAGCAGCCAGATAATTTTTTCCATCATTATAGTCAGGTCGAGCAGACATCCTTTCTCGTTGGCCGAGGCGAGCATGTCGCCCTCCATATAGGCTTTGCGGACCTGATCCATCGACGGGCCGTTGCTGGAACTCAGGTCCAGGAACATCCTGACCTGCTCCGGGGCGTTAGTCCTGTCGGTTTCGGCGGCGAACGGAAGCAGGAAGTCCAGCGATTCCAGGCAGGCGCTTGAAAGTTTCTCCATCGACGGATATGCCCTGGCCCGCCTGATACTCTTCACGCCCGCGGCCGTGCTGTCCGCAAGCTGGTCAAGCAAAGCCTGGCGCGTCTGGAAATAGGCATGGTCTTTGGCTGTCCGGGGGTCCATGGGCATAGCCGCCACCGCAGCCGTGGACGCCGCAACATCGCGCGCCAGGGACCGGAAGGCCTCGTAACGCGAGTCCAGGCCGGCGCCGGCGTAGTTCGTGACCGCCGTAGAGACGAACGCAGCGATCTGGTCCAGTTCGCGCGCCTGTTCCAGCCTGATCAGTTCCAGGCCGGTGTCGGGATCCTGCGGCTGGAAATCCTCCAGGTACTTGGGCTGGGACAGCCCCTCCTCCTCGGACGGCGGGAAAGAACCCGCCAGCCACCTGGTCAGCGGCCCGTTGATAGCGATGAAAAATGCCGCCGACGTCAGGTTGAACAAAAGGAACACCAGGGCGACCTGGTGCACCAGGTCCAGCCTGAGCGCAGCCAGCAGCGCCATCACCAGCGGGACGTGCAGATAAACCTCCGCGTAATAGAGCAGGATAAAAACGCCGGCCCCGAACATATTGAAGACATTCACAAACCGCACAAGCTGCCGCGACGTCCCGCGGAACGCGGCCCCGAGCATTACCTTGAACAGGGTGGAACCGATCGCCGCGCCGTACATGAACAGGAATGCTTGCTGGCCGGTCAGGATATTTTCCCGGACCAGCCCTATCGCCACAAGCGCCACGGCCGTGGAGGACTGGGCGATGAACCCCAGCGCCATGCCGGCCGCGATAGACAGCAGGGAATAATCCCGGCTGAACGCCATCGCCCCGGTAAACCACGCCTCCTGCCGCAGCGGCCTGACGCCGGCGGTCATCATTTCGATACCGAAGAAGATCAGCCCTAGTCCCAGCCCGACGAGCAGATATGTGCGGTATTTCTCGTTCTTCGCCAGATACATCCCTATCCCGCATAGCCCGACTACGAACATTACCTCCACAGAAATATCCAGGGAGACGATGAACAGAAGCACACAGTTCCCGACGCTGAAACCGTTCAGTACCGCGATCGCCTGCCCCACAGTAAGCGCCCCGGAGCTGATCAGGCTGGCCAGGATCATCAGCGCCGCCGACGTGCTCTGCATCACCACCCCGGACCCCATGCCGAACAGCACGGCCCGCCAGCGCGAGGACACGTGTCGCGTTGCGAGCAGCCGGAACTGCCGGCTGCCTATTTGCTTGAGGCCGGAGGAGAGCATTTGAATGCCCGTAAACATCAACCCCAGGCCCAGAATAATTTTACCGATTATTTCGAACATATCCATCTATTATCATACCTAATAATACAAAAAGCCGCGACGCCGCGAATTCAGTATATTTTTTGTAATTCCTGCCCAGTCCATATAATACACACCCGTCCAGACCGGCTAAAATTACGCCGCCGCTTACCGGTGTAACGGCCTGAACGTAGTCATTATAAGGAACTAACTAACAACAATTTGTCTATGTTTCCTGCAGATATCGGCGCTCTCACTCTCCGAGATATGCCCGGCGGACCAGAGGGTTGTCGTGCAACTCCGAAGCGGCTCCGCTGAGCTTGATTTCCCCGGCTTCCAGGACGTAGGCGCGGGAGGCGAGCGTCAAAGCCATCGCGGCGTTTTGTTCCACCACCAGCAGGGTCATTCCGCTTTTGTGGAAATCCGAGAGCATCGAAAATATGTACTCAACCAACTTTGGGGAGAGCCCCATGGAAGGCTCGTCGAGCAGCAGCAGTTTGGGCCGGCTCATCAGCGCGCGGCCTACGGCCAGCATCTGCTGTTCTCCTCCCGAAAGAGTTCCGCCGGACTGGGACAGCCTTTCCTTCAGCCTCGGGAAAAGCGTAAGCACCCGCTCCAGATCGCTTTTTAGGTCCGTCCGGACCCACCCGCCTATGAGCAGGTTTTCCTTCACGCTCAGATTGCCGAAGATCCTTCTTCCCTCGGGCACGTGCGCCACGCCCCTGGCTACTCTTTCCTGCGCGGGGACCGCGGCCAGGTCCTCGCCTTCAAAGCGCACCGCTCCGCCGGAAGGGATGAGTCCCGAGACCGCTTTGAGGATGGAGGACTTCCCGGCCCCGTTCGCGCCGAGCAGCACCACCACCTCTCCGGCACGGACCTCGAAAGAAACGGAACGAACGGCCGCTATCATCCCATAGTTGACGGTCAGCCCGCTGACTTCCAGGATAGGCGTCATTTAGCTCTCCCCATATAGGCTTCCATAACCCCCGGGTTGGACCTGACCTGCTCCGGCGCGCCGTCGGCAATAACCATACCGAAATCCAGCACTACGATGTGCGTGCACATCCCCATCACAAGCCGCATCTGATGTTCGATAAGAAGCACGGTCAGGGAAAGCTCCTTCTTCAGCCGCAGGATGAAGGACATAAGTTCTTCCACCTCGCCGGGATGCATCCCGGCGGCGGGTTCGTCGAGCAGGATCAGGGACGGGCCCGTAGCCGCGGCGCGCAGGATTTCGAGGCGCCGCTGCAGACCGTAAGGCAGGTTCTTGGAGTACTCCCCGGCGCTGCCGCCCAGGCCGAACCGCTCGAGAAGTTCCCGGCTCTGCCCGGTCACCCTTTTCTCCTCGGCCCGGTGCCTGCCGGCGTGGAACA
This sequence comes from uncultured Elusimicrobia bacterium, assembly GCA_903917735.1. GTDB lineage: Bacteria > Elusimicrobiota > Elusimicrobia > Elusimicrobiales > UBA9959 > UBA9959. The sequence goes on from CAIXBR010000097.1 coordinate 20,941, forward strand.
AAGCTTCAAGAGGATTCACCTTCATCCGGGCATAGTGCGCGGCCCTTACATTGTCCAGCACGCTTAGTTCCTTGAACAAACGGATGTTCTGAAAAGTACGGGCTATGCCGATAGAGGTGATAACTGAGGAACGCTTGCCGGTTATGTCGCCGCCGTTAAAAAGGATCTTGCCCCTGGAGGGCTTATAAACCCCGGTTATAAGATTGAACACCGTGGTCTTTCCGGCGCCATTGGGCCCGATGATGCCGGCCAGCTCACCGGGGGCGATAGAAAAATTTACGCCGCAAAGCGCGCGCAGGCCGCCGAAGTGCTGCGTAACGTCCTTTAATTCAAGGGCCGCGGTGCCGGCGCCGTCATTGTAAAACTTATTCATCTCCGGCCCCGTCATTTAGACACCCCCGCATCCCGCTCGGAGGAGGGAACCAGCCACCTGGCTTCCCGAAGCCCCATGATCCCCCTCGGGCGGAAGATCATCAGCAGCACTAGCAGCAAAGGCATGACCGCCATGCGCCAGATGCCCAGCGGGCGCAGCGCCTCCAGCAGCACGGTGTAGGCTGACGCCCCGAGGATGGAGCCCGCTATGGAGCCCACTCCGCCCAGATAGACCATCACCAGCATCTCCGTGGATTTGATGATATCGAACGTACCCGGGCTGATGTACTGGATGAGGTGCGCGTAAAGCCCGCCCGCTATTCCGGCGAAAAAAGAGGAAACCACGAAAGCCAGCATCTTCACGTTCCGGGTGCTCACTCCGGAAAGATCGGCCGCTATCTCGTCCTCGCGCACGGCAAGTATCCCCCGCCCGAAACGGGAATAGATGAAATTCCTGATTATCCAGATAGTGACGACGGTCCAGAAGAATACCCAGGGCAGCGTGGTAAGCTTGTCCATGCCCAGGAAGCCGCGGGGCCCGCCGACCGAGTCGATGTTCTCTATCACCGATTTCACGATCATGCTGAAAGCCAGGGTGACTATAGCCAGGTAATCCCCGCGCGTCTTAAAGGACGGCACGGCTACGACCAGGCCGATAAAGCCGGCTACTACTCCGCCGGCCAGCACCGCGCAGGGGAAAGCCCATAAAGGGGAATACAAGGCGAACGTTTTTACGGTGAGAAGAGAGGAAACGTAAGCGCCGGCTGCCATGAAACCGGCGTGCCCCACCGAGAATTCTCCCATGTAGCCGTTTATCAGGTTCAGGCTCAAGGTCAGGATGACGTTGATGCCTATCAGCATGAGGAGAAGCTGGAGATAATTGTCCAGGAGAGCGAAGCGCGAAATGGCCAGCGCCAGAATGAACCCGGCCGCGGCCACGGTTTTCGCATTAAAGTATTTACCCGGTGCGCAGACGCGCCGCAGGAAGTCGGCGGTCTTTTTCATACTTTCTGTATCTCGGCGCGCCCGAGCAGCCCGCGCGGGCGGAAAATAAGCAGCACGAGCAGCAGGGAGAAGGTTATCAGGTCGCGGTAGGTCGAAGGCAGGAAAGCCGCCGTCATTATCTCGACGGTGCCCAGAATGTATGCGCCCAGCACCGCGCCGCGGATGTCCCCTATTCCGCCTATGACCGCCGAAATGAAGGCCTTCCACCCCACGATGATGCCGATGTACGGGTCTATCACGGGATAGGCCATGGCGTACATCACCCCGGCCGCTCCGCCCAGCCCCGAACCGAGCGCGAAAGTGAGCGCGATGATCTTATCCACCGGCACGCCCATCAGCGGAACTATGGTGCGGTCGGCGGAGATGGCCCTCATCGCAAGCCCGGCCTTTGTTTTATTCACGATCAGATGCAGCGCCAGCATGAGGCCGATGGAAATGCCTATGGTGGCCAGTTGGAAACTGGAGACCGAAACACCGCCGAAGTTGAAGCTGAAAGAAGGCAGAAGCGGAGGGACGTATTTCGGGTAAGGGTTCAGCCCAAGCGTGAAGTTTTCCAGGAAGATGCCCACTCCGAGCGCGGTTATGATGGCCGACACCTTGGGCGCGTTGCGCAGCGGACGGTAGGCTATGCGTTCCGTTGCCACGCCGAGCAAGGTGACTCCCCCCATGGACAGCAGCAGCACCGGCACGAAAGAGAGATGCAACCGGGAGGCGCCCACAAAACAAAGGAAGGCGCCCACCATGAAAAAATCGCCATGGGCGAAATTTATCATAGAAAGCACGCCGTAGACCATGGTATAGCCCAAAGCGATCAGGGCGTACATGCTGCCCAGCTGCAAGGCGTTCAGAGCCTGCTGAAAGAAGTATATCACCGGCTGATCTCCAGGAAGAATTGAATTGCCCTAAGCCGCGGCTCAGGGCTGCACGTCCGCGAACCAGGCGAAGCTGCCATTCTTGATGCGCAGAATGACTGCGCCTTTGACCGGGTCGCCGGTTTCCGGGCTGTATTTTATAAAGCCGGTCACGCCGGACTGGGCGGGGATCTTGGACAGCGCATCCCGCACGGCCGTCCGGTCGAGCTTGCCGGCCAGGGCAACGGCCTTGGCAAGCACCCCGAAGGCATCGTATGAAAGCGCGGCCACATCGTCGGGCGTGGCGCCGCCGTAACGGGTCTTGTAATCCGCTATGAATTTCTGTGTGACCGGGTTGGTGGTACCGGGGGAGTAGTGGTTCAGAAGATAAGAACCCTCGCAATCGGCGCCGCACATCTTCACCAGGTCCTCGCTGCTCCAGGCGTCAGAACCAAGGAACGGGACTTTAATGCCTAGCCTGCGGGCCTGCTGCACCTGCAGCGGGACGTCGGTGTAATAGCTGGGGAGGAAGATCAGGTCGGGGTTGGCGTTCTTGATCTTGGTGAACTGGGCTGAAAAATCCTTGTCGCCTTTAGTGTAGGTTTCCAAAGCCACAATCCTGCCGCCGTTGTCCTCGAAACTTTTCTTGAATATCTCGGCCTGGGTCTTGAGCACATCGGAGGCCACGTCGTAAAGGATGGCCGCTTTGTTAGCTTTCAGCTCCTTGCGGGCGAAACCGCCCAGGACCTTTCCTTCGAAAGTGTCGGTGAAGCAGGCTCTGAAAACGAATTTCTTGGGCTGCCCGGTTTTGGAGTCGGTAGTGGTTTTGGGGTCCGTAGACCAGGGCGTAATCAGCACCGTGCCGGATTTTTCCGCTATCTCGGAAGCGGGCAGGGCGTTGCTGCTGGAATTCGGTCCGACGATGGCGAGAACCTCCGTGCGCGCTATAAGCTTCTGCGCGGCAGAGGCGGCCTGTTCGGGTTTGGAGGCGCTGTCTTCGATAAAAAGCTCCACCTTCTTTTTAACCCCGCCTATCTCAATGCCGCCGGCATCGTTTATTTCCTGGGCGGCCATTTCCGCGCCGTTCCTGCAGGAAGCGCCCACGGCGGGGATAGCTCCGGTCAGTTCAGCTATCACGCCTATGCGCACCGTGTCGGTCTTCGAGCCGCCGCAGCCGGCCAGGACGGTAACAACCGCAAGTATAGCGAGAATATTTTTGCTTTTCATCGCATCTCCTTAAAAATCTGCGGACAAAGGGAAACATCTCCGAAGGTTCGGGACGCTCTAAATCCGCTTGAATATGAAAACGCCATATCTATGATACCAAAGCCGGAGCGCTCCCATGCAATTTTTATCTTACCGGGCCTTTAACCGGTGATACTGTCCATCTGTTTCTTAGAGGGATCTGGACAGTGGGCCGGCATAAGCGGTGAAACCGGGCGTTCTTGAAGGAAAAAACCGGCGGCATAGGTGACGTTACACGATAACTTTATAAACAAAGGTTAGCCGTGGGCAGGTAAGCGGCGCCTATTTGCCGCTGAAAACATAACTTACGCTGAAACGGCGGGAGGGGCCCAGTTCCTCGTGGGTCAGCATCGCGTAATCAATACGGAAGCGCCCTATGTTTAACCCCGCGCCTACCGTGGGATAACTGCCGTCCCAGCCGGCGCGCAGCGCGGCAAATCCGACCGGCATAAATTCTAACCCGCCCTGTATTACGGTTCTCGCGCCGGCGCTGGTAACGGCATCAACCGAGGCCACAAAATATTCGGAGATATGCACGCCGGCTCCAAAACGAGCACTGCGCGGCAGAACGTCGGAGCCTCCGGCCCGCCCAAGCCTCGAAGAAAGCACGTTCTGGAACGCGGCTCCGAGGCTGAGCCGTTCTATCTTCAGTATAGCGCCCACGTCGATGTCGTTGGCAGAGGACGAAATCCCGCCGGTTCCGCCTATGGAGGCTGGGTCGGCAAGATCATGGGCGATGTGTTTACCGCTGATGCCTATGGCAAGGCCTTCAGCCGGCATAAAGGCGAGGCCGAACAGCAAGGCTGTCTGTACGTCTTCCGTTTCGCCCTGCAGCGCATTGGAGCCGTCCCGCACTTGAATATCGGGCAGGCTGAAGCGCACATAATCCAGCCCCGCCCCAAAGGTCTTGAAGGGGCGCGAATAGCCGTAATCCTGCAGGCTGCCGCCTTCGTACAAGCTCACCTGGTTTACTGAAACTACCGCCGTCTGCCGTTCCGCCAGCCCCGCAGGATTGTAAAATAACCCGGGCGTGCCTTCAGCTGTAGCGGTTAAGGCCCCGCCCATAGCCAGTGCGCGGGCGCCCGCCGCGTTGTCCAAAAATGCGCCAGTCAGGCCGCCGCCGTAATTGGCGGCAGCCGCCGGTATAAAGGCCGCGGCCATGACCGCCGCAAAAAGGATCCCGGTTTTTCTGATCATCATTTAACGCCTATCTTAAGAACGCTGCGCTGCCCGGCAAGGTCGACCACGCATAGGTAAACGCCGGCGGCTGCCAGCCGCCCGTCGTTCGTTCTGCCGTTCCAAATCACTTCGTTCACCCCGGCATTGCCGCCGTCGCTGCCGGCCGGGAAGGTCTTATCCCACACTTTTCCGCCGAAAGCGTCATAAATATGTATTTTAGTCTCTGCCGCCGCGGCCAGGGAATAATGAATGTGCGTAAATATTCCCAACTTGGGCGCGAACGGGTTGGGGTAATTAGTGGGCGCCGACTGTGTAAATACGCCGGGCCACCACTCCACTTTATCTACCCAGCCGGCGTCTAACCCCATGGTCGTGTAGGCGTCTTTTGAATACTCCCACTTCAGGATATGGGTTCCCGGGGACAGGTTGAAAGACTTTTGCGTCCAGTCTATCCTGGCGCTTATGCTGCCGGGCTGCGGGATGCCATCGATATAAAATTTCAGGAGGTCGCAGAACACTTCGGAAGAAACTTTCCAATAGTACTGAAAGATCCCGGGGCCGGTGACCGTGGTTTGAAGATAAGAACTCTGATTGCTTGTTATATGCCCGCTTTGCAGGGCGCTGCCGCCGAAATAAGACAGGGTGGACTGCCCGAACCAGGGAACATCCCCGCCGGTGGTCCAGTTAAGCCCCGGCGCATCGGCCGCGGAGGCGATACCGAACAAAGTGGTGGTGGAAGCGCGGTTGGGCTCGAACATCGCGTCGGCTTCCGTGGCTAGTTTCACTTCGAAGAAATACTGCGTGCCTTCCGAAAGGCCGGTGTACGCCGCGGAATTTACAGTCTGCGTTACGGAAGAAACAATATTCAAATAATCGCTGTCGGAGGCCAGCACGGCCGTATACACCGCGCCGGGAATGGCCGCCCAGGCCGCCGCGGCACTTGAAGAATTCACCTGGGTGAACTCCGGGTTAAGCCTGGTGGCGCCGCCGGCGCCGGCAAAAACCTTAAGGCACACGTTCGAGTCGGGCATTACGGTGGTGAGATCCGTCCAGAAACCGCCGTCGGGGCTTACGAAGCTCTGCCCCGAAACAGCCGTTGCTGACGAGGCGGCCCCGGTGGGCGCTTCTACAGCTATCGGGAACCGGATGGAAGAATCCGGGAGTTTCACTTTTACGACCGCCGCAAAACGCTGCCCGGCCAGAACAGGGAGAGGGCTGTCAAAAACAAGGGTATGGTAGCCGCTCATGGGTATGACGCCGGATTTTGAATACGCCAGCGTGCCGCTCTGGGGCGCGTCCACGCCCACTCCGGTATAGATGTTAAGAGTGTATGCGACATTTATATCGGTGGTATAGAAACCGGCGGCCTGTATGTTTTCGTCCGCAGAGGCGGTGAAGATGTTCGCCATCCAGTAGAGGCTGCTGTCGCCGTACGCCTGGCTCCAACCGAACTGATCGTACTGGTAAATATGCGTGTAGTTGGTGGTGGAGGCTACACCCTCAAAAACCGAGTTTTCCTGGCCTATCGAGGTGTCGTAATAGGAAATATAAAAATAGCCGTGATCGCCCCAGTCGGCGCCCCAGCTGTTGCGCGCGATAAGAGCGCCGTTGCCCGGCGGCGGCGAGGCGAAATTTATTCTGGGATAATTGTCATCCCAGCCTACCAGCGTTATGGCGTGTCCCCCGCAGTGCCCGGAGATGCAGGTGCAATTATAGGACTCCGTGCAGCTCGTGTTGTTATAGCTTACGCTATCGGCCGCCAGCGCGTAGTTATCCCAGGTAAAGCCGCTGTACATACCCCCGTAGGTCTGGATGGCTGATTTGGCGTTGTTGATAAAAACCGGGTCGTACCCGGGATTTACTCGCGGCGGGAGGAGCAGCGCTTCCTGGATATGCTTCTGGACCGGAACGCCGGTGCGCGGGACCGCGTCGTAAGGGTCGTCGGTCTCGTTAACGGGGCCGTTCCAGCGGGTAAGATAGGCCATGGCCATGTAAGAGTCACCGCCGGTATTCATGGGGTTTGCTGGATAGCCGCCATTGTTGGCCAGGTTATTTTCTGAAAAATCCCGCGGCTCGCCAGGCATAAGGACCGATTCCATAGAGCCGTACGTGGCGAAGGCCCAGCAGGTGCCGTGAGCCCCCTGGTCGCGTACCGGTGTAACCTTGCCGAGCGAACGCAGATCGTAGGAGGCGGGATAACTTGCGGCCGCCTGCATGAGCTTGCCGCTTTTACGAATGAGGCCGCTGACATCCCGCCCGGCAAGCTGGGATAAATTCACGCTAGAAGGTATAAAGCCCAGGCCATGGGGACCGCCGGCCTGCGCGCCTTGCGCACGCGCGGACTGCGCAGCGTGCGACGAGGTATACAGCACGTACGCTGGATTCAGCGGGGCCACTTCAGGCCGTCCGGCGAAAACAGACGGAGTGATCAGGAAAACGGAGGCCAGCGCCAGAGGCGAAAGCAGCCGTCCTATTTTTGAGGTATCGTGTTCCATTGCACAAGTTGCAGCAGTCTCGCTAAAAGACCGGTCCGAAGGGAGCGCCGGCGCCTTCATATTATATAGTGGCAGATGTTCATTGTCAAATGTCTTTTAGTACTTGCCTTTTAGTACTGTGAGGCTTTCCGGCAGGGCAGCAATAAGTTATGCGAAGCCTCCGGAAAAGCCCGGCAGTTCCCGGACCCTAACCTCATTTGTCACTCGCCGGTACGCGCCCCTGCTCTCCCAGACCTGCTTTTTCAACAGCTTCCGGACCGAGCTGCTGTATAAAAGCAAGAAAAGAACTTTTACTGTCGAATACGCTTTTCATTTTCATTTGACCTTTTTGATTGAATTTTTCGAAATAATCCTTTTCAAGTCCTGCCGGAATGACTGCGACAACGGGAGCGCCTATCATTCCGACAGCACGGAGATCTTTATATGGCGGCGCAAGAGCCATTAGTTGCTGATCAATGGTTCTGGAAATGATCTCCACGGGGATGTTTCCGGAGTTGTCACAAATAAGAACCCATTCATAGCAGGGGGCATTATTATTTTGAGAAGGATAAATGAAGTAATGGCGAAGGGGAAGGTTAAGCTTCTTTTCTGTTTCAGAAATGGCGCTGTTGATCGCAACGAACGTGACTTTTTCTGACGAAACACTGATAGCGATGCCTTTACGTCCTATGACTTGGAATTCGGTCTCAGGCGTTATTTTAGTGATCCGGATCACATCGTTCAAGGCGTATTTAATAAACCCGTTCGGCGTGCCGATGTTGACAAGGTATTCCCCGCCCGGCTCAAGTTCCTGAATCCCCAGCATTTTGCCGTGCGGCTCATCGAAACGATTAAAACTATAGAGGATAGAACCAGTGTTAAAGGAAAGATCGCTTGAGGCCGTTCTCGTTAGTCCGAGGGGAGCCTCGCTCGCAAGATATATCCCGATGTATTTAAGGGGAAGTCCCGCCAGTTCATCAATACGTTTACGGCAGTTCCGGACCGGAGTTCCGGAATAGCAGCAAACCTCAAGATTGGGCCAGATCTCACGCAAATTCTTTATTTTTAATCTGCCGGTTATTTCTTCTAAAATGTTTATCAGGTAGGAGGGCACTCCTGAAATAACGCGGATGTCCTTATCTTTCACTTCTTCCACGATTGCGGCCATTTTTTCGGTCCAGGCGGGAATGCGCAGGGCGGCAATGCTCGGGAACAACAGATTGGACTTGAAGTTATTTGAGGCGAAAGCAGCCATTAACCCTGAGATATATCCCCTGGGAATGCTCCCGGTGTCGTTAGAAATAAGCTGGGAACCATATGTAAATTGCATGCTGGTTGCCGGGTTCACTCCGGTCGCCTGGGCGTGCACGATCTCGCCGATCTCTTTTTGGAAGCCTAAGAAGAGTCCGAGCATGGCTGAATTGTAAGGGATCTCTTTATTGAAATGACCGCTTGTCCCGGTGGAGAGCGCGTAATATCTTAATTCATCCTTAAAAAGAAGGTTAGGGGTGGTTTCCAGTTCCTTGACGTACTTTTCGTAAAATTTATAATCCCTGGCCGGAACCGTTCGGACGTATTCTTCGTAAGTATTAACTTGATCCAACCCCATGTCCTGATAAATTTTTGTTCCGTTAAGGGCTTGCTTCATTTTCTTGTAAAGACCGCTTTGAATGTCAAAAGATCCCCCTGGATCTCCCCGGCGGGAGAGGGACTCATTGGCTCCGGTTGTGTCTTTAGCCGACATAGCGTTTCCTTAAAGGACCAGAATAAAATCAATTCTTAATTAATCTATCATACAAAAAGCCGGGATATTTTCCCGCGTTAGCTTTTCAACACGGCCAGTTTCTGCGGCTGGTATGCGCTCCGGTATAATTTGATACAATTGCTTCGACGCAGCTGTGGTGATACTGTTTAAGTGTTACAGCTGCGCGCATAAAAACATCTGCGCATTCAGCGGGAGCCAACGGGTAATTGACGCGGCGGCCCTCCCCACCGGACAAGAACCCTGGTTATGCAACTTTTCACCCGATTAGCCGAGTCTATACACGCGAATTTAATAGCAGGCAACTCCTACCTGCAGATACTTTCCGGGCTTAAGGTCACGCTGCTCATTACGCTCGCCGGCCTGCTTTCCGGCACTCTCCTCGGCGCCATCTTTTGCGCCATGAATTACTCCGGCAGCAAAACGTTGAAGTTCGCGGCTAAAACCTACATAGTGGTCATGAGGGGTACGCCCATCCTCCTCCTTTTGATGCTGCTTTTTTATGTGGTCTTTGCCAGGACGAGGCTGGACGCTATCTACATCGCTGTAATAGCTTTCGGGCTGAACAGCGCGGCCCACATCGCCGAGATAATGAAAGCGGCTCTGGGCTCCGTGGACCCGGGCCAGATATTGGCGGCAAGAACCCTCGGGTTCACGAAATTTGGGGCTTTTTATCATGTCACCCTTCCCCAGGCGGGCGCGTATGCCAGGCCGGTTTATCAGAATGCCGTCATTAATGTCATTCAATGGACGTCGGTAGTGGGATACATCACCATAGCCGACCTGACGCGGGTTATAAACGCCACCGGCGCCAGAACGGCCGATCCTTTCTTCGTTATTTTCCTGGGCATACTCATTTACCTGTTGTTGGCGTACGCGACTTATCTGATCTTTACTCTGGCCGACAGAAAAAAGAAGGTTATCAGATGATCAGAGTCGAGAATCTGTCAAAAAGCTTCGGCTCTCTGAAGGTCCTGGCCGGTGTGAACTTGGAGATAAATAAAGGCGAATGCGTGGCTATAATAGGCCCTTCTGGCGCCGGCAAAAGCGTATTCCTGTACTGTCTCAACGCGCTTGAAAAACCGGACAGCGGCAGTGTCTGCCTGAACGGCGTGGATATTACCGATAAGAAGACCGATATCAACAAGGTCAGGGAAAAGGTGGGGATGGTTTATCAGAACTTTCACCTTTTTTCGCACCTTACCGTCCTTGAAAATATTATCCTGGCGCCGGTCAAGGTCAGGAAGCTCACGCGCGCCGCGGCTATTGAAAGAGCCTGCAAATTGCTCGAGACGGTAAGCCTGCTGGATAAAAAAGACAACTATCCGGACGAGTTGTCCGGAGGGCAGAAACAAAGGATCGCCATCGTCAGGGCCCTGGCGATGGACCCGGAGATCCTGCTTTTCGACGAGCCCACCTCGGCTCTGGACCCCACTATGGTGGGCGAGGTCCTTGCGGTCATCCGCGCCCTGGCCAAGCAGGGATTCACGATGGTCATCGTTACGCACGAGATGAATTTCGCCAGGGAAGTCGCCGACAGAGTGTTGTTCATGGAGGAAAAGGGAATTTACGAAAGCGGCACTCCGGAAAATATATTCGAAAGCCCTGTAAAGGTTAAAACGGTGGCTTTTATCAGGAAATTAAAGACCTTTAACTACAATGTGAATTCCTATAATTTCGATCTTATAGGGATGTGCGCACGGCTTGAATTGTTCTGCGGCAAATACGCTATAGAAAAGAAAAAGATCAACAGCACGAATCTTGCGCTTGAAGAGGTTGTTACCTATATTTTAAAGCATTGCTATGAAAAACCCCGGCAGCCCGATATTAACATTGTGGTGGAGTACGGTGATATAGATAAAAAGATAGTTGTTGAAATAGTTCACGACGGTAAGAACTTGGATCCTTTCGAGAAGATCTCTGCCGCCGCGGAAGGCGGCGCCGTGGACCCCGATGACCTGGGCATATTTATGGTCAAGAAAATGTCGGCGAATATATATTATAAGAACGAGAACGATCTCAGCAGGTTCAGAATAAAAATATAGGGAGATTCTTTAAAATGAAAATAAATGTATGGATGTCGGCCTTAATAGCGGCAGGAATGTTCGCGGCCCCAGCGGCGCTGTCTGCTCAAACGCAGGCGGCCAAAACGCCGAAACAGGCAGCCGCCGTTAAAACCGCGGCTAAGCCGGATTATTCTTTCCTCAACGGCAAAACGGGCACCACGAACGCCTCCATCTTCAGCGAAGAGCAATTGACGGCCGCAATGAACAAGCAGCTTGGCAGCCAGATCAAGAACTTCGTTTATACCGATTCCATGGCTAGCGGTCTGGCCATGCTGAAATCCGAAAGGGCCGATTTCCTGCTGACCGGGAATATCGCCGCGGATTATATCATACAGAGAAACCCCGAGTTCAAGTCCGTTGTTTTTTCCGGCAATAACGGGGTTGCGATGGTGCTGCGCGGCGCGGACGTCAAACTGCGGAATTCGCTGAATTCGGCCATCCGCAAGCTTAAATCTTCCGGTGATAGCGCGGAAATGTATAAAAAATGGATCACAGATCTGCCCGTGGGCCAGGAACCAGCCATGCCGAAAACGGAAAAGACGGCATACAAGGAAACCGTCTACGTGGGGGTCTCGGGCGATATGCCTCCCCTGGATTACGTGGCTGCCGACGGCAAGCCGGCCGGCTATAACATCGCGCTGCTGGCCGGTATCTCGAAAATAATAGGCAGGAACATCGAGGTCGTGTCCATCGATTCTTCGTCAAGGTTCGCCGCCCTGCAAGCCAAGAAAATTGACGTTTTTTTCTGGCAGAGGCTGCCGGACAAGTCCGAACAGGAAAAAGTAAAGAACATGCCCGCCGTGCAGGCTTTTCACAAGAACTTTATCACAACGGCGCCGTATTGCGAGTTTAAGACGGTCTTTTTATTGAGGAAATAAAAAAGAGCTTTGCACAAGGCTGCCCTGCGTTGCGGGGCAGCCCGGCACGGCAGGGCGGCTCATGTGAACACTCCATTTATAATTCAGCAAAGCGTGCTCGTTTCCCTGCTTTTGGCTATCTACTACGCTACCGGAAAACTTGTATCCCATAAAGGGGTCAAGGTAAATTACACGCGCAAGATCAACCATTTTGCGCTTTTCTTTCTGCCGTCCGCGCTCGGCATGATCTTTACCTATCAGAAAACGATGTCAACGCGGATCGCAGGCTTGATCATTGCTATAGGCATGCTCGGCATCTTTATCAAGCCGCTACGGGACCGGAGCGGTATTATCAGCGCCATGTTCCTGTCTTTTGACCGGCCTGAGGACCGCCCGCGCACCCTGCTCTGGATTACCACGCAATATCTTGCGGCCGCCGGTGTCGTGATCCCTTTACTGATCTACCTCAATTCTGTTCACAGAACCGAACTTTTGATGATCCCGTTACTTATCAACGGGGTTGGGGACGGGCTGGCCGAGCCCGTAGGGGTGCGTTTCGGCCGCAGGAAATATCGTGCCCGCGCCCTTTTCTCTGAGAAGAGCTATGAGCGTTCTATAGAGGGGAGCTTGTGCGTTCTTCTGGCCGGCATCTTGAGCGTCATCGCGTTCAGACACTCTTTTACGCCCGCGCAATTCCCGGCCGCGGTAGCTATCCTGCCCGTCTCCGCCACGCTCGCGGAGGCTTTTTCCCCGCACACCTGGGACACACCGTTTATTTACGCCACCGCCGGCGTGGCACTGGGCTGTATCCTTAAATTCCTGTAAGCAAACCTATTTCAGCGCGCTCCTGAGGGCGTTCCACAGCACGCCTATATGGCGTTTCCCCTTGTAGATGGGTTTGACCTTTTTATCCAGTTTCAGCAGTGAATAAACCCCCATTTGCGCCGAGCGGACCGAGTATTCCACGGTAAAAACAGTGTCGCCGGGGACCTCGCAGAACTGGCCGAGCAAAGCAAGGTTGGGGTAGCCTTCCTGAACTACCGGGGGGCGGTCGCCGGGCTTTCTAGCCAGGAACTGGCTGGTAATATAAGGCATCATGCAGGGAATGACCGTGGCGGTCGCGCGCAGCAGCGGCAGTTCGCTTTCGAACCCGAGGTGGCCGCAGAGCTCGGTTAGGATCTCTTCACCGGTGCAATCGGACATTTTTTTAGGGACATAGTTCCCGGTCTTGTCGGGAAATAAGCCATAACCCCAGAAGACCTGTACGTTTTGCGGCTGATTTAAAAAATGCGGCTGACGGAACAGGACTACCGACAACAACCAGTTGGAATCCTTGAAAGTGACCAGGCCGCCGGTCCCTGCCACGTTCCCGGTAAATTCCTCCATTTTCCTGAAGAACGCCGGGTCTCGCAGCGTCGCCGTGAATGATTCCCATTTGGATTCGCCCGGATGCCCGGAGAACACCTCGGGCCGGCCTAGGTCCGGGTTGTTTTTTGCGATGCTTTCCCACAGGGTCCATGCGCCGTCTTTCTTCCCGGTTTCGAGCCGGGGGGCCCGCGTCATGGACCCGAGGCTGGAATCCGCGGTCATGGAGCCTATGGTGACGAACACCAGGTCTTCCTTATTCACGGCTATTTTAAAGCTTTCGCCGCGCCGCAAATAGTGGATCCGCTCTACGGTCTTCGCGCTCTCGCCCACCCTGAAATCTAGCCCCGTTACCCGGCTGTCCATGTCGAACCGGACGCCCTGCCCTTCCAGCCATTTAGAGATCGGCAGGACCAGCGCGTCGTACTGGTTGTACGGCGTGCGGGACACGTCTTCCAGCGTGTGAAAACGCGGGAAGATATGCAAGAACCTGTTCGCGTATCGCTGAAATTCAATAGCGCTGTGCCAGGGCTGGAACGCGAAGGTTGTGGCCCACAGGTGCCAGAAAGTGGTCTTGAAGAACGCCGGGGTGAAACAATCCTCTATCCGGCGGTTCCCGATAGACTTCTCGGGCAGGGCCGACAGCTTCACGAGGTCGAAGCGGTCCCGCCAGCTTAAGCCGGGAGAGGCGACGTTCACCTTTAGCCGATTCCCGTCTACCAGCCGCGCCCGTGAATGGGTTCTTCCCTTTTTATTGAACTCCACGATCTCGTCCAGCACCGTTCTTCCAGGGGTGCCCAGAGAAGGAATGGACCTAAGGTGGTCCCAGGTACATTCAAAAGTTTCAAAATTCAGCATCCTGCCGCCGCGGATGACATAGCCGTCCTCTGGCGAGCCGAGGCCGTCCAGGCTGCCGCCCAGCGTTCCGGTCTCTTCGTACAGGTGGATATTCCTTCCCGGGACGCGGCCGTCCCTGATAAGAAAAACGGCACAGGAGAGCGAAGCGATACCGCCCCCGACTATATAGACATTTTCTTCTTTCATGGCCGCCTCAGAGCATATCCTCGAAATATGCGCACGCCAGTATTATACACTTGTTCACTACCTCAGACTTCCCGTGTCCTCTGCGGCTATAAATCTGGCGTAAAGGGCGCAGCTGCCGGCATCGCCGAAAAAAAGCGGCGCGCATTTTGGCCCGCGGCCCTCGAACCAGACATGCCGATGCATGCTAGCCGCGCCCGCCAGTCGCGATATTACGGCTTGCCTGCATTTCTGTCCCGGATGCGTAACGGCGGCCCAGTATGTTACAATTACACAATGAGACCGGTGGGATTCGACGGTGGTTCGACTGCCGTATTTTATTTACGCAACGAGGCATATTATGAATATTTCCACAAAAAAAGAAGCTAGCGCGCTGCTTGTAACAGTAGCCGGCCGTATGGACGCCGTGACGGCTCCCGAATTTGAAAAAAGCATCCTGGATTTCATAGCGCAGGGGGAAAGGAATTTCCTGATAAACCTGAGCGGCCTTGAGTATATCAGCAGCGCGGGCCTGCGCAGCATCCTTGCTTCGGCTAAACGTCTCAAGGAACAGAACGGGAAGCTGGTTTTTTCCGGGCTCCAGGGCCACGTCAAGGAAGTTTTCTCCATCTCCGGCTTCCATGGAATCTTCAAAATCTATGATTCCGACGCGGAAGGCTTAAAGGGTTTTTAGCCGCATGACCGTCATCGGGCACATTAAACTGCCGGCCGTTCTGGAAAATCTCATGGCGATAACGGCCTGCGTTACCACAGCGGCCGCCGCCGCGGGATTCTCCGCACGGCGCATCGGAGACATGGAGCTGGTGCTTGAAGAGTCCGTTACTAATGTTTTTAAATACGCAAGCCCCGGAAATCCCGGCGAAATAGATATCACCTGCACCCTCGGCGAAGGTGAGTTCACCATTGAGATCCGTGATCCGGGCCGTGAATTCGATATCACCAAGCTTCCGGACCCCGATCTGGGCCAGCACATAAGCGAGCGCCCCATCGGCGGGCTCGGGGCTTATATCATTAAAAGAATATCCGATGACGTAAGCTACCGCCGCCTTCCGGGGCTGAACATCCTGACCCTGGTTTTTAAACGGGAATTTAAAAAGCAATGAAGTGTCTGCGTACGTTCCTGCTGCTGTGCTTTTGTGCCGGTGCTTTGCCGGGGCAGGCCCTGGCGGCGCCTAAAAAACTGTCCTTTATTCCGCTCTGGAGTCCGCAGGCGCAGTTCGCCGGCTACTACATCGCCCTTGAGAAAGGGTTTTACCGCGCCAAGGGGCTCGATGTCGAAATTCTCAAAGGCGGCCCCGAAAGACCGGCGGATGTCTTACTCAAAGAAGGGAAAGCTGACATAGGGACCCTCTGGCTTTCGGAGGCTATTAAAGAAAGGGCGCACGGCGTACGGCTGCTGAACGTGGCCCAGATAACGCAGCGTTCGGCCCTGATGCTGGTGGCCAAAAAGTCGAGCGACATCCGCAAGCTGCAGGACCTGGACGGGAAAAAGGTGGCGCTCTGGGAAAGTTTTCAGCTGCAGCCGTTGGCCCTTTTCAGGAAATACCATCTTCACGTGAACGTTATCCCGCAGGCGCATTCCATAAATTTATTCCTGAGCGGTGGAGCCGACGCGGCTTCGGCGATGATTTACAACGAGTATCACATCATCCTCAACTCCGGGCTGAACCCGGACGAGCTTACCACTTTCTTTTTTTACGACTACGGCCTTAATTTCCCGGAAGACGGGATATACATGCTGGAGAAAAATTACAACAAGGATCCCGCTGCCGCCGCGGCTTTCGTCAAGGCTACGCTGGAGGGGTGGAAATACGCTTTCGAGCACAAGGACGAAGCTGTCGAGGTCGTGCTGCGCCGCATGAGGGAAGCGCACCTCCCCGCTAACCTGATGCACCAGAAATGGATGCTGGAGAAAATGCAGGGCCTTATTTACCCCGAGGGCCCGGCCACGCGCGCCGGGGAACTCAAGAGGGCTGATTACGAACGCGTCGCCTCCGAACTGGCAAGGTCCGGCGGCTGGCAAAGCGTGGCTTATGACTCGTTTTACAGGGATTGCATAACCAAGTGATCACATTCAAGAAAGGCATAGCGTTCAAACTCGCGCTGATATTTTCAGGCAGCGTAACTTTGATCTTCGTCATTATCTTCGGAGCGTACTACAGCTTCACCAGGAAGATGATAGAGAAGAATACCGCCGAAAACGCCAGGAACCTGACGCTGGGCACGGTGGCGCGGATCGACGGGATACTGCGCTCCGTGCAGCAGGTCCCGGAAAACATGGCGGGAACCCTGGAGCGCGGCACCGTCAACAAGGAAGAGCTTATCGGGCTGATAAAGTCCGCAGTAGAAAAAAACCCCGAGATCTACGGCTACGGCATCTCCTTCGCCCCCTACGCTTTCGACAAAAACTCGCTTTACATGTCCCCGTATTATTGCCGCGCCAACAAATCACTCTCCTGGCTTGGAAGCGACACTTACCAGTATTTACTGGCCGACTGGTACCAGATCCCGAAAGAACTGGGCAAGTCGCGATGGTCGGAACCGTACTACGACGAGGGCGGCGGCAATATCCTGATGGCCACCTATTCCGTGCCTTTTTACCGGCTGGTTAACGGGAAGCGGACGTTCACGGGCGTGATCACCGCCGACATGTCCCTCCAATGGCTGCGCGAGATGATGGCCGCCATAAAGATCCTTGATACCGGGTATGCGTTCTTGCTCTCAAAGAACGGGAATTTTGTCACGCACCCGGACCACACGTTTATAATGAACGAGACTATTTTCGGCGTGGCCGAATCGCTAGGCGATAAAAAACTGCGCGGGATCGGCCGCGGCATGATAGGCGGGCAAGCGGCCTTTGTGCACACGCAGAGGCTTGATGCGGGAAAGCCGGGATTTTTGTATTACACACCAGTCACGTCCTCGGGGTGGTCCCTGGCGGTCTTGTTTCCCCAGGATGAATTGCTGGCCGACCTGACCCATCTCAACTGGCTGGTGCTGCTGCTTAGCGCGGCGGGCATGCTGGTCCTTTTCGGCGTGGTCGTTTCGGAGGCCCGCTCCATAACCGGTCCCCTTACGCACATGGCCGACGCCACCGCCGAAATCGCCGCCGGGAACCTGGACGTTAAAATGCCCGAGACGCGCTCGGAGGACGAAGTGGCGATACTCTCCCGCGCCTTCAGTGCAATGCAGCTGTCGCTTAAAAACCATATAGCCCGCCTCACGGAGGCGACCGCCGCCAGGGAAAGGATAGAGAGCGAACTCAACATCGCCCGCGACATCCAGCTCAGCATTCTCCCCAAAATATTCCCTCCGTTCGCGGGAATGCCGGAACTCGATCTCTTCGCTGTCCTCAAGTCGGCGCGGGAAGTGGGCGGAGACCTGTACGATTTCTTCACGGTGGACGAGGATAATTTTTGTTTCGTCATAGGCGACGTGAGCGGAAAAGGCGTGCCGGCGTCTCTTTTCATGGCGGTTACGAAAACCCTTTTTAAGGCCACGGCCGTCAGCGGCACGCCCCCGGAAGTGGTGCTGGACAACGTGAACACCGAGCTAAGCCGGGGCAACGATAAAGCGATGTTCGTGACCGCATTCTTCGGGATCCTTAATATAAAGACCGGGGTCATCGCTTTTTCCAACGGCGGGCATAATCTGCCGGTGGTCATGCGGAAAGACGGAAGCGTAAAGTATCTGTGGAAAACGGGCGGCATGGTTGTGGGCGCGATGGAGGGCATGAAATTCGAGCCCGGCACGCTGACGCTCGCCCCCGGCGACAGACTGTTCCTGTACACAGACGGCGTGACCGAAGCCATGGACAAGAACAAGGTCCTGTTCTCCGACGAGCGCCTGCTCAGGGAACTGGAGCAGCTTCACGGTCTGCCGGTGAAGGAAGTGCTGAACAGACTGCTCGCAATGCTGGTGGACTATTCCGGGGGCGACCAGTCCGATGACATAACCATGATGCTGCTCGAGTATAAAGGCAGGAGCTGACCCCTCTCATGGAGTATACAACGGGCTTCCACAGCCTGAACAGACTGCTCTCCAGGCCTCCAGGGAGAACATGCTTCCGGCCGGATGGCGCCCCACCCAGACGAGCACAGGGATCATAACGTAGACGCCGATACCGATGGAGATATTCGCGCCCGGAGCTGGGAGAATATCCATCGGACGCGGAGATAAGCTCCCCAGCATCAGCACGATGAGCCCCGCCATTCCCGCGAATAAGACTATCAGCAGCGGCAATCCTTTAACGAGGCTCGTTCGCACTAGCCCTAAAAGTTTCCCGAATCCCAACATTCCCGCAAATCCCATATAAAGCAGTGCAATCGCTGCGAGACGGAAACAAAAACTGTAAAGCACGGCCGCAACCATGCCCAGCAGCACCGCAGTCTTTTACAGCAATCACGGCTCAAAATTTGGAATAATAGTAACAATTAGTGATATTCGCCTCTGTGAAAAATATGACATTTATAAAGAAAGGTTCCATCGAAAAAAAACTGCTCGTCCTCATCATTTCCGCTGTTTCCCTGCCGATACTATCCACGCTCGGTCTCCTTTTCTGGCAGCAGACCAAGCTGGAAAGCATGGTGGCCGAAATAGTCATGACCAAGCACATGGAGGGGCTGGTCTCCGGCTTTTACGACCTATGCAGGTCGCATAAGATCACCGACCAGCAGATGGTTAAAGATACCGTCCGCTCCAGATCGATAGGAAAAACAGGCTACTTCTTCGTTCTGCAGGGCACCGGGCCCAACCGCGGCACCTACATACTTTCCAAGGACGGCAAGCGCGACGGCGAGAACCTGTGGGACGCCAAGGATAATAACGGCGCCTACTTCGTGCACGAACTGATAGCCGGCGCCCTTCAGACCACCACCGGGCAGATGGCGCACACCGAGCGGTATCCCTGGCTGAACCCAGGAGAGTCCGCTCCCCGCAATAAAGTAGCTTTTTCAACTTATTACAAGCCGTGGGACTGGGTTATCGGAGTGACGCTTTACGAGGACGAACGAGATACCATGCTGGCGAAGGTCCATACCGCCTTTTCCGATCTGCTCCTGGTAGTGCTCGCTTCGGGCATAGGCATGCTCCTTGTGGCCGTTTACATCGGCGTGCGCGTCAGCCGGGGCATCACCCGGCCACTGGCCCGTGTGATAGGCGCAGCCGAGACCGTGGCGCAC
>CAIXBR010000098.1 GCA_903917735.1 uncultured Elusimicrobia bacterium
AAGCCTCCAACGCCACCCGCAATTTAATTCCGGCTTCAATCTTTTTACGCATTTTACTGGCCTCCTTAGTGTATTCTACCTTTTCAAAATACACCTTAAGTCAGCCTAAAAACTGGTCCAGTTTTGCCCGACCATTACACGCAGCGTTATAACAAAGCACCTTAACTCTATCTTTAAAAGCGAAGAACTGGCGAAAAAGTCAGTATGTGCAATTTTTGCACATACTGCGGCCGATGGGAAAACTTACAAGACCGCGTTTTACAATCTTGATGCCGTGATCACTGTTGGCTATCGGGTGAATTCCAATCGCGCGACCCAATTCTGTATTTGGGCCACAAATATCCTGCGGGGGCACCTTGTTGAGGGCTACACTATAAACCAGAAGCTGCTGAAGGCTAAGGAGGATAAATTCCTGGCCTTCCAGCGCGCCATTAAGCTGATAGAAACCGTAAAGACCCGCAAGCCGCTGGAATACAGGGAGGCGACGGGGCTTTTGGACGTGATCCGCGACTACAGTCGCGCGCTGGGGCTTCTGGACGATTACGACAACAACCGTGTTGCTGTCAAAGGGGTCAGCCGCGGCTCCGGCTTCCGCCTTACTTACGAGCTTGCGCTTAAGGCCGTGGCCCAGCTTAAGCCCGGCGCCGGCGGCTCGGCGCTTTTCGGCAGGGAGAAGGACAAGTCTTTCGCCAGCTCGGTGGGGGTATTTACCAGACCTTCTCCGGCAAGGAATTGTACGCCAGCGCCGAGGAGAAAGCCGCCCACCTGCTGTATTTTGTAGTTAAAAACCATTCTTTCGTGGACGGCAACAAGCGCATAGCCGCCGCGCTGTTCATGTGGTTCCTGGAAAAGAACCGTTTGTTTTACCGTGCTGATGGTTCGAAACGTCTGGCGGTTAACGCCTTGGTGGCTTTAACCCTGATGATAGCGGAAAGCGCACCGCCGGATAAAGACTTGGTTGTGCGCCTGGTCGTAAATCTGATAAACAAGGATAACTAACGGACCGCGCGGCACCGCGCGCCAGCTAACATGTATGGCGGTTTTTATGACATACTTACTGTGATCGGCTGCGGCTTGCGGCAATAATGAGGGAAAATATGGCGCTTAAATTTGAATTTGATGCCTGGTTGGATGAGCGGCTTGTGGAAGTAATAAAACAACTGCCGGATAAATTTACCAGCCATGAGTTTATTCTCGCCTTCGCGCAGAAGTACCAGGCGCTGTACATCGATCTGCTGTACTCCTACCGGGAGAAAGACCCGTTTGAAATAGCTCACGGGCGGCTGGCTAAACATCTGAACGATTTCAGCGACCTGATAATCTACGATGGCGAGGTGTTGAGTGCCGATATTTTCGGGCGCTCCAATAAATGCGCTTCCTGGCGGAAGAAATAGCGGGCCGCCGGGCCAGACCGGTTTAACTCTTCTAAAAAAATCTCAAATCAACCCGACAGGCCATTGTCGGGTTGGTCTGCTAGTGCGCGCGGCATGCGCGCACGCTTGGGGGTGAAAGTCCCCTACGGGGGTTGATAGAACCTACCGTTAGCCAAAGGCAAGGGTGTCCACCGCGAGGCGGAATCTGAAGGAAGCCGGCGGCAA
>CAIXBR010000099.1 GCA_903917735.1 uncultured Elusimicrobia bacterium
AGCCTCCAACGCCACCCGCAATTTAATTCCGGCTTCAATCTTTTTACGCATTTTACTGGCCTCCTTAGTGTATTCTACCTTTTCAAAATACACCTTAAGTCAGCCTAAAAACTGGTCCAGTTTTGCCCGACCATTACAATAGAACCGCCCATGGCTTTTAAGGCCGCGGCGGCCGCGGGAGCCATGGAGTAGCGCGCGCTCAGTACCCAGTCGGCGATCGGTGTGCCGTAGTAAGGGCTCTGTATCGAAACCATTCCGCGCACTTTGCCGCGCAGGTCGGGCCGCTGTATCAAAGCTTCCAGGGTATCCAGGCCGCCCTTGCTGTGGCTGATGATGAGTACAGGCTTGGGGGAGAGCGAGATGGCCGCTTCTATCAGGCTCGCGTTATGTTTTATGCCGGCTTCCGACTCTATGTCGACTATGCCGGCGTCCAGGCCGAGGGACCTGAGCCAGACTATCTGTTCCTCAAAATAGGTGGGCAGCAGCCCTTTTCCGGGTTTGAGCCTGTCCGCTCCGGGTTTGTAAAGCAGCGCGGGGTCTATGGAGGGGTTGGTCATGAAGCCAGGGACAAAGAGGATCCTGTAGCCGGACAGCTTTTTGTATTCGGCCTCGTCCTCCTGGCCGCGGCCGGAAGCTGCCGCGTTGAGAATGGCCTTGAATTGGGCGGTGACATCAGTGCCGGGCGCTCTTTTATTTACCTCATAAGGCGCAGGAGCCGGCGCTTCGGGAGTACTGACGTCAGTAAGGGCTTCCTTGCCTGCCGTTCCGCCCGCCAGACCGGAAAGGGTGGACAGGTCGTCCGCGTAGGCCCCGCGCAAAGGCAGGACCGAAGCCGCCAGGACCATCATTAACGCCAGTGATTTTTTTGCGATCATATTTTTCCTCCCGCTGATCTGAACTTGGTTTTATGCTCTTTGTTCCGTCTTCGGGGCCTGTTGCGCGCCGCTCTGAAACCTCATGCTATTAGTTTACCCGGTTCGGCGAAGGCTGACCTGAGGCCGAAGAACCAGGCCGCTTTATTTTTTTGACCCAGGAGCGGCGGCTTACCGAACCCCTGCTTAATTAAGCCGATAGCTTAATAACTATTATGGCCGGGAAGGGGAGGGACTAGCGTCGGGCGTAGGCAAAAGCCCAACCGCGCCGGCTGGATAGCGGGTACAGGCGGGTTTTGCTGCGTCGGTTCTGGTCTGTTCAGGCAGGGCCTGGGGTTACAGTGCCGCAGGGGTTATGGCTTCAGGAGTTCCAGCGCCTTCTTGAGGTCGAGGCGGCCCGTACCAAAAACATCATCCCGGCCCTGGGCGCCCAGGTCTACCGTAGACGCCAGGAGCAGATCGATAAGCTGCTGGACCGTCAGCTCAGGTTTTCTTGTCCTTAATTAGCGGCGAGCGCGGGTTCGTTCTTGAGGTTCCAGATACCGGATGATACAGCGGGGTAGCAGTTGTCGCCGGGGTTGCAAACTTTCAGCTGCCTGCAATTGCTTGCCCCGTCATGGAAGTGGTCAGCGTTCGCGCTGGAAGTTATCCCTATGACCTCGCCTGTGCCGGCGTCGAAGACCGGGGACCCGGAGTCGCCGCCGAAAGTGTCCAGGTCGGACTCGAACGCCTGGCCGCCGGCCCTTACTTTGTTTATCTTCGCCGAGTCCTTGAATTTCAGCGGGAGGCCGTTGGAATTGCCGATATTTATCAGCTCAATGCCGGGGGTTACCTTGGCGTCGAGGGCCAGCTTAAGCGGTTGCCTGCCCGCCACGGGGCGGTCCAGCTGCAGTATGGCGTAGTCCACGTCCCCGAAATTCTGGTAATTCCTGGCCACTATCTTTTTGCACTTGTAAACCCGGTCGGCGGCCGCTTTCGTGTAATTCTTGTCGGCTGCGTCCGCCAGCGCGTATTCGAAGACCCAGCTAAAACTATCACAGTCGTCCTGCGATTTCACGCAATGGGCCGCGGTGACGAGCAGGTCCGGCTTCACCAAAAAACCCGTGCAGTTGGGCACGGTAACCTGGTCCGCGAAACGGTTGCCAGGGCATTCCTTCGTGCTTAAGGGCTCGCCGTGTAGCTCCCAGTATGCGCCGTGGTCAGTGATGTGGTCCGCGGAGACCTTTCCCGCTATGGAGCGGCCTATTTCCCTCCACCGGGCCGGGGTGGAAAAGAGCTCCTGCCTATCGTCTTTCCCGAAAATAGCCCGGGAAGTGACCGGGCCCGGCTGCGGCAAAGGCGCCGGAGCGGCTATAGCGGGCTTGCCGCCTGTCCAATCAGCCCGCAGTTCTTCCATCTCGGAAGCAAAACCGGCTTTCGCCCCGGCAGCCATCAATACGCCGACTATCGCTATAATCGTTTTCATTTTTAGTCCGTCCTTTTTAATCTGCACTTAAATCCCTTGATGACCTTGATAAAGCTTCCTGTACCGCTATTTATTCAATCCGGTGCACCAGGATACGGGGACGTCAGCCGGCCCTCCGACTTGGGCGGCTTTGTTCAGGAATAAGAGTATTGCCTGAGCGGTCTTGGCCCTTAGGTCCGCCAGCGGCATTTCTGCGGCCGGTATGCCTTTGAAAAAACCTATATCGGTGAATGATTCGTGCAGTACTTTCCCACCCCTGCCGTCAAAGTCAAAAACACATTGTCGCGGGCCGGCTATTTCTTTGGGGATCCTGTCCCTTCCTATGTTCTCGGTGGAATGGAATTTAAGATAAGGAAGATCCCTGCCAGAGGGCCAGGACTGCAGGGGGAAGAGAGGATATTCGCCTCCGTCGAGGTTGACCGCTGCGGCGCAGTTTGTCCCTTTCCGGGAACAATACATATTGGCGGCAATACCCCCTATAGAATGCCCCATAACGAATAACGGCAGAGCCTGTTTAGCCGTATTCTCATTACGGACGTATTTCGCCAGAACACCAAGGTCTTCCAGAAGCACCTTAAGGGAGGCATCCATTACCGGGTCAATGAGTTCGGCTTTTTGGATCTTTAGCATAAGCTGGGCCTGGTCAATGCCCGGCAGCAGACAATTGCCGGAAGTGTAAGTATCCCCGGAAATCCCGGGATGTCCGCTGATAAGGACCCTGTAGCCGCGGCTGGCGAGCGCTGTCGCTATGCTCAGGTAAAATTGCGGCTGGGAGCCAAGGCCAGGGAGAAACAGGATTGTGCCGCGCAATTCCGCCGGCCCCGGCCGGTCGTACGCCCTTGGAATTTCCAGGTTTTGAACGCTCGGCAGGGCCTGTTCCGGAAGGTGCCACTCCCTCAGGACGGACTCCGGGAAAACACCGGGAAAAAAGCGGGCATGCTTCCCCGCCGAGGTGTCGGCTCCGGGAGATACTTCTATGACCGGAAGCTGGCTATAGTATTTCTCTGCGTCGCCGGTTTTACAATCTTCGGCTCCCGAAGCGCGCAGCGGGACCAAATCTCCTCTCGGGACCGCGGCCACCCGCTTCAGAGAAAAATATCCGATGGAAACGTCGTACTCGCCTGCCGGAACAGGAAGGGGTGAAGCCTGAGCCGACAAGAAGCGGGCGTTGTAGAAGAAAGTAAAGGCTAGGACCATCACACGTTTGTAAAATAAGGCGCTTGCAAATGACCTTTCCATATATACTCCTGGCTTAAGATTTGAGGCGCGGGTTTTTCCCGAGAGCTCAGAAAACTTCACTATATTGGTTTGCCTCGTTCGGCCATGCTTCATGTGAGAAGACCGTATGAAAAAGCTGCGCCTTTTGCCGGGTTTTAATTCACCGCTGCGAACCTCCGGATGCTGTTGCTTAATTCGGGGTAGTTCGAATTGGTCTCGGGTCTGGTTACGGAAGCGTGCGCTATGCCTTCCGCCAGGGGGTAGCGGATATACTCGCTTCTGGACGTATAAGGGAGCGAGGCCATAAAATTAGTGACAGCGTAAGGGCTTACCGTTGTGTCCGCCTCGGATTCAACCGCAAAGACAGCGGTGCCGGAGGCGCGCAGACTGCCCAATATGGCGTCGCGCCCGTTCTGGTTGTCCACTGTCAGGCTGTAAAGCTGGCAGACGCCGTTGATCGCCATCTTGTTGTAGCGGTACGGGTTGTCCTCAACGGTATTATCCGGCTCATTGTAGTCGCCTTTGAAAGTAGCAGCGAGCCACTGTGCTTTGCAGCCCAGCGACACCATCTGCTGGTTGCTCTCGTTGATGGCGAGGGCGGGGGAAAAAAGGAAGAGCTTGTCGGCCTTAAGTTCCGGGTGTCTGCGCAGGGCGTCCAGCGACAGGGCTCCCCCGGTGGAAAAACCGGCCAGGGAGATCTTCTCTCCCAGCCCGGAGGCTATAAGCAGCCCGCGGTCTACTTCCTGCTGCCACTGCGCCTTGGTCACGGTGATAAGGTCTTCCGGCTTGGTCCCGTGGCCCGGGAGCAGGAGGGAGACCACATTGTAGCCCTGCTTATAAAGTATTTCGCCCAGTTTCCGCATATACCAGGGGGAGTCGGTCAGGCCGTGGATCATGACTACTGTGTTTGCTGTTTTGTCACCGTGGGTCAGCAAAAAGGGGAGATTGTCGTCGTTCTTTATCCCGTCCCGCTTCGACTCCCTGTAGGCGTTGAACTGGCTTACCGCCTGCGCGTATCCCAAAAGCTCTGCTTTAGCGGCTGCGGCGGGAATATCTACCCGGACCTCCTGCATTGATAAGCCGGTGGTTTTTTCAAGCTGCTCTATAGAGGCGGAAGCAAAACAGGGTACCGCCGCTAAGATCAACGCCAGACACATAGTATTTTTTATCATAATTTTCCCTTTTAAATAGAAAGTGACCGCCTGCCGCAAAAAACAGGGAGCCGGGAGCGGTTTACGCGCCCCCGGGCCCCTGAACAGGTTTTATTTCACAAGACGGAAACCGACATAGTAGCTGCCCTGCCGCATATAGATATAGCTGCGGAAGTCGGTGCGCAGGTACTCGTCGTCGCTGCTGTAGAAGGAGTTGCCGCGGATAACATTGTCCCCGTCCGCCGCGCCTTTTACCGCGCTGCCGTCCACCGGGGCGCCGGCGTACGATTCCTTATATATATCCTGCGTCACCTGCCAGACGTTCCCGGCCATGTCGCACAGGCCCTGCTCGGTGTTGCCCGCGGACTTGGAACATACCGGCATGGTGCCGTTGGTCCCACCGCCGATGCCGTTCTCGGGGCCGTAGAACACTACCCTGTCGTGGGTTACTGGCTCATTGCCCCAGGGGTATTTCTTGTTCTTGCCTCCGCTCCTGGCGGCGTATTCCCATTCGGCTTCGGTGGGCAGCCTTGCACCGGCGAACCGGGCGAAGTCGTTCATCTGGGCCCCGTTCAGGCAGTTCATCGGGTAATCCTGGCGGCCGGGGGTGTGCCAGTTGCAGTTGAAGCTATAGTAGGTGAGGGCGGGTTCCGTGCATTTCCCTTCATTCACGCACTTCGCGTACTGCTCTACCGTCACCACTGTTTTTGCCATCTTAAAGGTATTAATTGCGACCTCGCGTACCGGCTTGGTATTATTTGAGCCGGGGGCGCTGACCTCGGCGCCCATCATGTACTTTCCGCCGGGAATGGAGACCCATTCTATAGGTTTGGCGCCGGCGGTATAGGCCGCGAAATCCGGGTTAAAGAGACCGTTCTCCTGCGCGGCTGCGGCTTTCAGGGTTTTGGCGCTAACCGCCAGCTCCTTGAGATCGGCGGCGTACGCGCCGCCGGCCAGCCCCAGCATAACAGCCATCATCATTATTTTCTTCATTCTAGTTCCCTCCTGGATTGAAAACCTCATGTTGTAAGTTTACCCGTTCCGACGGCGGATTCCCTGAGGCCGAAGAACCAGCGCGTCCTTGTTATTTGACCCAGGAGCGGCGGCTGAACAAAAACAATTATGGTTAAGCCACCGGCTTAACCTATTTTGTATACTAGGCGCATGACTAACTCAAAGGCATTCGGCAGCGCTTTGGCCAAGGTCAGGAAAGAACAAGGCTTCACCAGCGCGCATCAATTCTTTAAAAGTGTCGGCGGGAGTAAAAGTCTGGGTCTCGCCTTCATGAGCTATTGGGATATGGAACGCGGCAAGAAATTGCCCAAGAGCTGGCGCCTTAAGGCTATTATGGCCGCGCTGGGTATTGACCAGTATTCCCCCAAGGCGCAGGAGCTGGTGCGGGCCTATTTCAGGGCGCTTTCGGGCTCCGATGAACTGCTGCAGACCCTGTCGGGTCCGGTCTCCTCCGGCGCGGATCTTCCCAGCAGGGAACTGGCCGAGGCGGCGGCTCACCAGGCGCTCTCGCATCTCAGCGTCCACCTGACGCTGGAGCAATGGAAATTGCGCACCCGCGACATTGTGACGCACATCTGCCAGAACTACCTGGCCAACACCGCGGGCTGGGTCACGGTGAAGGAATTGGCGGAAGCGGCCAAATTCAAGCCGGAGGCGGTTAAAAAGGCTTTCAAAGCGCTGGCTGCGGGGGGGCTGGTTGACCTTTCCGGGGACAAGGCGCGCGGCAAATTCGCGGGAAAAGTGATACAGGTGCTGCCTTCTACGCCGGCTACGGCGTCCATAAAGGCCGCGCTGCGCAATAACTGGAATACGTGGCTGGCGGATTCCAGGATAGTAGCCCTGAAGAGGTCTACCGTGCGTATGACCAAGGCAAATCTGAATATGTACCGGCAGCACCTGGAAAAAGCCGTAAACCTGGCTGCTGTTTACGGGAACTCGGAGGAAAACAGGCAGGAATCGGCCATATACTTCATCGACGCCAGTATCTTCAAGGTCCTTCCCAAGGACTGAGAGCCCTGACGGCCGGTAGAAAAAACCGCTCTCCGCTATCTCCGGGGGGCAGTTTTTTTGTCTAAAACGATGGTTTTTTGCAGCTGAAGAGACAGGTGCGAGCTGTTTTTCAGCCAGGAGCGGCGGTTTAACTGAAATGACCCTGGTTAAGCCACCGGCTTAATCTATTTTGTATACTAGGCGCATGACTAACTCCAGGACATTCGGCGACGTTTTGGCCAGGATCAGGAAAGAGCAGGGCTTTCCCAGCGCGCATCAATTCTTTAAGGGCGTGGGCGGCAGCAAAAGTCTGGGGCTCGGTTTTATGAGCTACTGGGACATGGAGCGCGGCAAAAAATTACCCAGGAGCTGGCGCCTTAAGGCGATCATGGCTTCCCTGGGCATCGGGGAGCATTCCTCTGAGGCCAGGGAACTTGTCCGGGCCTATTTCGAGGCGCTTTCGGGTTCGGGAGAGCTGCTAAATGTGCTGTCGGCTCCGGCCTCCGGAGCGGACCTTCCCAGCAGGGAGTTGGCCGAGGCGGCTACCCATAGGGCGCTGGCGCAACTGGGCGTCAACCTGACGCTGGACCAGTGGAAGCTGTACACCCGTGACCTGGTGACGCACTTCTGCCACAGTTTCCTGTCGAACACTTCGGGGTGGGTTACGGTCGGTGAAGTGGCGGCCGCTACCAGATTCAAGCCGGCAGAGGTAAAGAAAGCGCTTAAGGCGCTGGCGGCCGGCAAGCTGATAGAATTTTCCAAAGATAAAGCCCGCGGCCTATTCGAGGGGAAAGTAATACAACTGCTGCCCCTGACCCCGGAGACGTCGCCGGTAAGGACCGCGCTGCGCAAGAACTGGGATACCTGGCTGGAAACTTCCAAGCGGGTAGCTTGTAAAAGGCGGACCATCCGTATGACCAGGGAAAACCTGGGCCTGTATCGCCAGCACCTGGAAAAGGCCGTAAACCTGGCCGAGATCTATGCCAACGCCGCGGCGGACCGGAAGGACTCCTCCATTTATTTCATCGACGCCAGTATCTTCAAGGTTCTCCCCAGGGATTGATGGTTGACCGGGTGAGAGGCGGAGTTCTAGGCGTCCCAGTACGCTTCCTGCAGGCTGTCCTCTCTTTCCGGCAGGGCGCGCATCAGGCGCGGCGAGTTCTGCGCCAGCACTTCGAAGCTGACGCGGTTGGCGTATTTGGAGATCTGGGACAGCGACGAATAGCTTAAGGAATTTACCAGGTTTTTGGGGGAGTTCGGTACTTTGGCCTGGTGATATTTTCTGGCCCCGAGGTCGTGTAACAGCGCCGCCAGGGCGCCGTCGCCGGCGCCGTTGGTGTTCTTTATTATCATCGGGCCGCCCAGGAAAGGGTTGATGTGGGTGTAGATCTTCACCGGCTTAGCGCAGTCTTCCTTCCTCATCGGGCGGCTGAATTCATACATATTATAATCGGCAATGGACTTGGTGTGCAGCTTGTAGGTGGTGCGCCGGGCGAACTGTTCGTCCACGTAACCCGCCAGGTAAAGCCCGTGCGCGCCCACGGTCAGCAGCACAAGGTCGGCCAGTTCCAGCGTGTTCTCGGCGGCCAGCAGCGGGTCGTTCAGGCCGGTAAGGGCCAGGGCTTCCTGGTCGTTCATGGCCACGCAGGTGACATACTTCTTTATGAATTCGCGGAAGAACTCCCTTTTGGACTCTATCAGAAAGCCCGTCCCCAGTGTCATCACCACCGGGACCTTTGCTTTCAGGGCTATCTCGCAGGCTTTTACCGTGGAGGCGAAGATGGGGTCTTTTTCGTCTCGCAGTATATAGGCTGAAATAAGCAGGGCCGAGGCTTTTTCTATCACGTCTTCCGGTATGAATTCCGGGGTCAGGTCGTTCATGCAGCCTTTGCTGATGCCGAAGGTCCGTTCCCCGTCGGGGGTGACGAAGCACATGGCGCGGCCCATCGGGTTGTCGGAGGGCTGCAGATAGGAAAGGTCCACCTTGGCGCTGGTGTTGCGGATGTACTTGAAGGCGTAATCGCCCACCGTTATGTTCCTGGTTATGGCGCCCAGCGCCACGGAGCGCTCGTCGGACAGCACGGAGTAGTTGTTCAGGGTGTTCCCTACCGAACCGCCGGCGTATTCGCCCAGTATCTTACCTTGCGCCTTTAATTCCCAGTAGATGGTCTCGGCGTCCTTGTCGTCCAGTATCTGCGACTCGCCTTTTTTGAGACCGTACTGCTGCAGGAATTCCTGCCCTACGCTGCATTCGATGTCCACCAGCAGCTGGTCTATGCCGGCCAGGTAGAACGGCTCGGTCTGCAGAAAATGGGGGTCGGCGCTCTCGCGGCCTTTCTCGGTGACGGGGAAATAATGCTTATTTTTTCTCTTGCCGGGAAATTTCATGGTAACCTTAAATATTGGTGCGGATGATCCGGTTTGCGGGCCGGACAATATGTCTATGATACAATACTTGGGTATGCCCCGTATAAGGCGGGGGGCCGTGCGGCGGCCCTGTTTTGAAACTTTTTTGGCTATGCAGCATCTAATTTGCAAAAGCACTGTTTTTAACGCTTTGACTTTTTGACTGGAGGAATAAATGGAAGAGGTTATATTGGACGTCAGGGAGCAGGACGAGTTCGCGGCGGAGCATATACCCGGGTCTATCTGGGTGCCGCTTTCCCAGTTCGCCCACACCGCCCCGGGGGTCCTGCAGTCGTTCGTGGGCAAAAAGGTCATTATCATGTGCCGTAGCGGCAACAGGGCGAAGCTGGCCCTTGCGCAGATCTCGCAGCTGGGTTTTGGCGGGCAGCTTTCGGCTGAGGTTTATGCGGGCGGCATACTGGAATGGGCCAGGCAGGGCAAGCCGGTAGTAGTCGGCGGGGCCGCGCGCCTGCCGATAATGCGCCAGGTCCAGATTACGGCCGGCTCGGGAGTGCTGTTGTCGGTGCTGCTCGGCTTCGGCGTGGACCAGCGCATAGGCTGGGTGGCCGCCTTCATAGGGGCCGGGCTAATTTTCGCCGGCATAACAGGTTTCTGCGGCATGGCGAAGCTGCTGGCGCTGATGCCCTGGAATAAAAACAATCCGGCGCAGGATTCCCGCTGCGGTTAGCGGCAAGCCGTCGACTTTTTGCGATTCAAAAAAGCCGGGCCTTTTATGTTCCTATAATATGGCTATGAGGGCGAATTTCACAATTGACCTTGGCTCTTTCCGTTCCGAGACGGTTCGTTTCATGGCGTCTTTTTCGGGTTTCCCTGTAAAGGCCGCGCTGAGCCTGCCGGCGCTGCTGGCTAAGACCGGTGTGGCGGTAAAAGAACTTAAGGCCGCCGGCCCCGGCGGGAAAGAACTGCGCCCTAAAGTCTCGGACGATAAAATATTCACCAAAGCGGCTGATTTTACCCTGACTTATTCCCTGAAAATTTCGCTTAAAGAAAGCGTCGGGACCGACAACGAAGCCGAACTACTGTATCCTTTCCTCAACGCTTCGGAGATCTTTCTTGGCTCCGGCGCGCTGCCCTTCCCTGAAAATCTGCCAGCCCTTGCCGGTTCCCTTCGCGCCGAACTGCGCCTGGCCGGCTTGCCTCCGGGCTGGGGTGTATTCTCAAGCATCCCCGAAGGGCGGGTCAGTCCCGGGAGCATAGACTCATTTTTCATCTATTGTTCAAAAAGTCAGGCCCCGCGCTCGTATACTTATAACGGGCTGTCCGGCAAAACCGAATTCGCCCTGCTGGTGCAGAAAGGCAAAACCATCCCTTACCGCCCGGCCGAGATCTGGAAGTTCACGGACCAGATCATGAGCACGCTTGAGAAAAGCTTCGGTCCTTATGGCGGCGCCCGGCGGATAAACATACTGATACTACAGCCGCCGGCGCGGTTCGGGAGCATTATGCGTAACGCCACCTTCGCCACAGGGGAGAACGTGCTGGGCGGCGTGGCTATATATACGCCTAAATCCCCGGCTTATATAAGGAAAAAGTTCGGGCACGGCAGCTACACTTATCTACTGCGCGACGGGCTGACCCACGAACTTACCCATTACTATTCCACCACGGCCTGGCAGGGCCGTTTTAAGTCGCTGCTTTTTCCGTCTTCCGCCTGCCCGCCGCTGCATAAGCGGCTTATAGGCGAAATTATGACCGCTTATTTCCACGAAGGCATTATCCGCTGCCATGCCGGCGGGAAACCGTCCTTCATCTCCGGCAAGATCATGCCGCAGTTGGCAGCCTGGAGGGCCGATTCCCGTAAAAAGCCGATCCTTGACCTTTTCCTGCTGGACCAGTGGCTGCGCTCGAAGGGCAGTTCGCTAACGGCCGCCGTAACGCGGATGATGAACGAATACGGCCGTCCGCACCGGCCTTACAGGTCCGGGACGTCGCTGCTCCGCGCGGCTGAGGCTTGCTGCGGGGGCTCACCGCTGCCGTTATACCTGAGCAAAGCTATACTTACGCCGTACATGCCGGATTATGCCGCCGCTCTGAAGGATTTTCCCGGCTGGGATGGCAAGAATTTCACTCCGCTTCGCGGTTGAGCCTTGCCGCAGGGGGTTTCCTGGGGTGTTCGCCCGCATTATATTCCTGAATTGAAACTAACTTGGATCTAATGATCTTGCGCTTTGTACTTTCGCCTGTTATATAATACCTTGGGGGAGAGGACGGGAAGGATATTCCCTGTTCCCGGGAGGATAGAACTTAATGAAGGGCTTGATGGCGGCGTAGCCGCGGCAATAACTACGTATTTTGTTATTATAGGTTTTTTGCTTGAAGTGGCCGGCTTTCCGGCAACAGAGGTTTATATGGATGTGAAAGAAGCTATCGAAAAAAGGCGCGCTTACAGGGCTTTCGGGCCCGTGGAGATTAACGACGGGATAATTAAAGAACTGGCTACGGCGGCGCAGCTGACGGCTTCATGCTTTAATAACCAGCCGTGGAAATTCGTTTTTGTCAGGTCTAAACAGTCTTTAGCCAAGGTGCATGACTGCCTGAGCAAGGGCAACGAGTGGGTAAAGGGCGCTTCCGTCATCATAGCTGCCTTTGCCAAAAAAGAGAACGACTGTGTAATCAAAGAGAGGGAATATTATCTTTTCGACCTGGGGATGGCCGTTTCGGCCATGCAGCTTAGGGCTACGGAGTTGGGCCTGGTGGCGCACCCGATAGCGGGTTTTGACAACGGAAAAGCCCGTCTCGCCCTGGGGATTCCCGAGGGAAATATGGTGCTGGTGCTGATAAACGTCGGCAAAATAACGGAGGACTTAAGCCCGCTTACGCCCCAGCAGGCCGCCATTGAGCCGGTCCGGCCGCCCAGGCTGCCGCTGGAAAATATTTTCAGTGTGGACGCCTACGACGAAAAACTGGCGGTAAAACCCGCGCGCGGCTAGAATTTGGCGTTATAGCGGAAGGTTCATTTAAAAGGAGATCTACCTATGGCTAATGAGGAAGTGGTCCTGAAATCGGGTTTGAAGTATATCGACATAGAGGTTGGCGAGGGTTCCGCCGCCATCAGCGGCAAAGAAGTGAAGGTGCATTACACCGGCACCTTCCCCGGCGGCAAGAAATTCGACAGCTCCCGCGACCGCAGGGAGCCTTTCGCCTTCAAACTGGGCGCGGGCCAGGTGATAAAGGGCTGGGACGAGGGCGTGTCCGGCATGAGGATAGGCGGCAAGCGCAAGCTTTTTATCCCCTCTGCCCTGGGTTACGGCAAGCGCGGCGCCGGCAGCGTTATACCTCCCGACGCGGAGCTGGAGTTCGACGTGGAACTGCTGGGCGTAGAGTAAAATGCGCCGCCGGGAGTTCCGGCATTAAATTGCAGCGAGCATGGCAGCCGGCCGTCAGGGCCGGTTGCCATTTTTGTTATCATTGTTGTATGGCCCTCCCGGAATTCCGCTTCTTGTTCGGCGCCCTTTCCATAGTAATGATGCTGTGCTCCCGCGCCGGGTATTTCGCCGGGATACTGCGCGGCAAAACCCATCCCCACGTTTTCTCGTGGATAATCTGGGGCACTATTTCCAGCATAGGCTTCGCGGCGCAGGTGGCCGAAGGCGCGGGCCCGGGCTCCTGGGCCAGGGGCTTTGGCTCCGCCACTTGCTTCGTGCTTGTAGGCATAAGCTTTTTCAAAGGTGAAAAGGACATAAGGCGCGGCGACTGGCTGACGCTGGCCGTGGCGCTGTCGGCCATCCCGCTCTGGGCGATCACCAAAACTCCGTTCTGGTCGGTGCTGATAGTTTGCTTAATCGACACCATAGGCTACCTGCCTACCCTGCGCAAATCCTGGCTTAAGCCGCAGGAGGAGCAGCGGATCAGCTATCTCTTCTCCTGCCTTGGAGCGGCGTTCTCGCTGGCGGCGATAAAACAATACACGCCTTCCACCTGGCTTTACCCCCTGGTGCTGACCTTTACCAACGGGTCCATGTGGCTGTTCCTTGGAGCGCGCCGCCGGGCGCTGCTGGCGCCCGCTTTCCGATCTGACTGCAAAAGCGCTTCATTTTGAGTAAAATACTTACTATGCTTATCGAACTCAATTCCGTGGAAGCCCGCGTGCTGGGGTCGCTGGTGGAGAAATCTCTGACCACGCGCGAAATTTATCCCCTTACTTTCAATTCCCTGCTCAACGCCTGCAACCAGAAAACCAGCCGCGAGCCCGTAATGACCCTGGACACGGACTCCTTGGGTAAAGCCGTGCAGACGCTCATAGAAAAAGGCCTAGTGGAGCGCCTGCAGTCCCCGGGCGACCGCGTCCCCAAATTCCGGCACGACATGCACAAGCTGCTGAACAGCGACGCCCCCAAGCTGATAGGCGCCATAACTGTACTGCTGCTGCGCGGCCCCCAGACTCCCGGAGAGATAAAAGGCCGCACCGAGCGCCTCTGCGAATTTTCCGGCACTGCCGAAGTAGAGGGGCTTTTACAGGAGCTGTGCGCCAGGGCGGAGGACCCGCTGGTGGCGCGCCAGCCGCGGCAGCCGGGCCAAAAGGAAGTCCGCTATTACCATCTCTTCTCCGGCGCGGCCGCCGCGGCCCCTGCCGAAACGGCCGCGGCGCTTCCCGTACAGCCGGACCGGTTGGACCAGCTGGAAAAAAGAGTTGAGACCCTTGAGGCCTGGATCAGCGCTCATGTTGACCATCACCCGAAAACCGAGTAAAAGACGGGCTTTGCCGGGCTTATTTATAAAGATATTTTGACTATAATGAGATTTCAGGACGCGTGCCAATTATGAAACGACTTGCTTTGATCTGCGGACTTATCTTCGCTGCCGCTGCCGCGGCCTGTGCGGCCAAATATGTTGAGAGGGAATTCACCTGCCCGGTCTGCGGGGATTCTTTTTACGCCAAACTGGACACGGGCGAAGTTCCGCACGATATGCGCCTGGACCTAAAACCGCTGGGAGACGCCCCGGCCCCGTGGCTGCTGCCGGATTGCCCGGTCTGCGGTTTTGTGGTCTACAGCATCTCAATGACCAAGGCCGAGCTGGCCAAAAGCAAGACCATCGTGTTCTCCGAAGAATACATAAAAAACCAGAAGCGAAGCTCCTATTTCCGCCTCGGCCTGCTTTACGATAAGCTCGGCAAGCCCCCTTTTATGGTCGCCAACGCTTTTCTCCGGGCCTCCTGGCAGGAGGAGAAGGAGCCGGCCAGACTTAAAGAGGACTTGGAGCTCACCCTGAAGTTCTTTTCCGCCTGCGCCAAGGACGAGAAAAGCGTGGTGGAGGAGAGAGAGAACTCCCAGCTGCTGATGGGCGAACTGCTGCGCCGGCTGGGCAAATTCGAAGAGGCGTCGGCCCACATGAAAGGGCTGCAGAAGATCAAGGGCTTCCAGAATAATTTTTTTGGCGACGTTGTGGCATACCAGCTTAATCTTTGCGCCCAGAAGGACGCCTCCGTTTACGAGATGGAGGACGTGCGCAGTTCCAAAAAACCCCTGCTGGACCAGCTGCGGTGGCAGTTCAAGAAGCTGATGCGGAAGTATAAGAAACAGTAGCCCGGCCGCAGAGCCGTACGCCGCCGGGTTTCCCCGGCGGTT
This sequence comes from uncultured Elusimicrobia bacterium, assembly GCA_903917735.1. Classification (GTDB taxonomy): domain Bacteria; phylum Elusimicrobiota; class Elusimicrobia; order Elusimicrobiales; family UBA9959; genus UBA9959. Next base: position 14,705 of record CAIXBR010000099.1, read on the forward strand.
TTATTTTGGCGGGCGCGGACAGGTAGTGTCCCGCCTTCTTTTTATATAATTAAAATTATGGTAAAACTCTCCGATGTAAACTCAAAACTTCAGAAAGCGCATTACGCCGTACGCGGCAAGATAGTGATACGGGCCCAGGAGTTGGAAGGCCAGGGCAAGAAGATAATTTACTGCAATATAGGCAACCCGCAGGCGCTGAAGCAGAAGCCTCTTACTTTCGTGCGGCAGGTGCTGAGCCTGCTGGAATACCCGGCGCTGATGGACAATCCCGGACCCGCCGCGGCTTTTCCCGCCGACGCGGTGGCGCGGGCGAAGATGATACTGGAGAAGAACCCCACCGGCACCGGCGCCTACACGCAGAGCGCCGGTATCCCTTTCATACGCCAGGCTATAGCCGATTTCATACAGAAGCGCGACGGCATCACAGCTGACCCCAACAGGATACTGCTTACAGACGGGGCCTCCAAGGGCGTGCAGGCCGTGTTCACGCTGCTCACTAACAAAGAGAACGACGGCTACATGATACCGATACCGCAGTACCCGCTGTACAGCGCCACCATAGAGCTTTACGGGGCCAGGCAGGTCAACTATTTCCTCGACGAGAAGAACGAATGGCAGCTGAACGCGCTGGAGCTGGAGCGCAGCCTTGAAGAGGCCAGGCAGAACGGCATCAACACCGTGGCCATCGCCGTCATTAACCCCGGCAATCCCACCGGCGCTGTGCTCTCCAAAGAGAATATCCGCATGGTGATACGCTTCGCCAGGGAGCATAAGCTGGCTATCCTGGCCGACGAGGTCTATCAGGAGAACGTCTACGCCCCCGGCCTTAAGTTCCATTCCTTCGCGCAGATCATGCACGAACTGGGCGAGAAGGAAGTCACGCTGTTCAGCTTCCACTCCGTTTCCAAGGGTTTTCTGGGAGAATGCGGCCACCGCGGCGGCTACCTGGAGATCCGCAACATGCCGGACGACGTTTACGCCGAGATGATAAAGCTGCAGTCCATCGGGCTCTGCTCCAACGTGGACGGCCAACTGGTTACCTACCTGATGGTGGCGCCCCCGAAGTTCGGAGACGCGAGCTATGAGCTATATGAAAAAGAGCGCGCCGCCATACTTGGCGACCTGAAGGAGAAGGCCGAGATACTGGGCCGCGGCCTCTCAGCGATAGAAGGCATGCATACTCATATACCGCAGGGCGCCATGTACGCCTTCGTGCGGTTCGATCTGCCGCATCCGAAGGGGACGGACCCCGAAACGATGACCCCGGAGGAGCGGCATAAGTACGAAGCGGCGCGCGACTCCAAATACTGCCTGCGCCTGCTCGAAGACACCGGCATCTGCGTGGTGCCCGGTTCCGGCTTCGGCCAGCAGCCCGGCACGCTGCATTTCCGCACTACCTTCCTGCCGCCTAAAGAAGACATAACGGCGCTGGTGGAGAAGATGAAGCGGTTCCACGCCTCTTATGTGGAGAAAATAAAGAGCGCCTGACCGCGCCGTCTCCGCCGCCGGGAGCAATGAAAAAACTGGATTGCCTGTTCGTTTATCCCGGCGCGCCCGCCGGCAAAAAGAACCTCCTGCCTATAATGCCGGCCGGCCTGCTGGCTATGGCCGCCTATCTCGCAAAAAGAGCCGTCAATTCCGCCATCATAAGCCTGCCCACCGCTCTTAAAGGCGAGTTCTATCTCCCCGGCATTATAAAGGACCGGCAGGTGAAGCTGGTCTGTATTCCGGCGCATTGGCACCGGCAGGCGGCGGGGGCCCTGGCCCTGGCCGCGCGGCTGAAGCGCGCGGCGCCCGGAGTTAAGATCGCGCTGGGCGGCTACACGGCCTCATATTTCGCCGCGGAAATACTGGCAGAACACCCCGCCGTGGATTTTGTGGTGCGCGGCGACGGGGAACTGCCGCTGCTTAAATTGATCGACCGCCTGAAAGCCGGCGGCGCGGGCCTTGCCGGAGTTCCCAATCTGGCCTGGCGGGGCAAAAAAGGCTTGGTGCTGAACCGCGTGTCCTACGCCGCCAGTTCGCCCATGTTGACGGATCTCGGCCTGGCCGGTCTGGGTTTTGTGCTTAACCGGAACCCTGCGCCGCGCCGGGGCGTCTGCTTCGAGGACGGCATGTTCACCTACGTGCAGGCGCGCGGGTGCGCCGACAACTGCTCCGCCTGCGGCGGCGGCCGGGAGTTCCACCGCAAGTTCTGCGGTAGGCGCGGCGTGGCGCTGAAATCCGCGGCTTCGGCGGCCAGGGACTTCGCGGGGCTGGCGGCCATGGGAATAAAAGAGATACAGCTGCCGCTCAGCCCGCTGTCCTCCGACGTTTACTATATAGAGCTGCTGCGGCAGCTGATGAAGAGGAAGCTGGAACCTGTTTTAAAGGTAGAACTGTGCGGGCTGCCTTCCGCGGAATTCCTCCACTGCTTCAGCCGGGCGCCGGGGGCGGGGTCCAAGATAACCATTTTCTCCGGCAGCGGTTCCGAACGTGTGCGCCGCCTGAACAGGGGCCGGTTCTATACCAACGCCGAACTTATGCAGACAATGCGCCTGGCCGCACGGCTGAACGTCAACGTCTGGACCACCTTCACCACCGGGCTGCCTTTCGAGACCCGCTGCGACCTGCAGGAGACGGGAGAGCTGATCCGCGGCATGCGGCGCGAGTTCGGGATGAACAGGGCCAGCGTGTACGCTTTCTCCCTGGAGCCGGGTTCGCCGCTTTTCGAGACGCCGGAAAAGTACGGGGTAAAGCTCCGGCGCAGGGCGCTGGCGGATTTCCTGGACCAGCGCGGCAAATACGACATGGGCTACGCCACGGAGCATTTTACCGAAAAAGAAATAGTCCGGAACCTGAAGTTCCTGGAAAAGATCGCCCGCGGCTGACAGCCTACCATGCTCAAGATCATAGCGGACCTGAAAAAAAAGCATACCGAACGAGTGTTTGAGGCTCTCGAACTGGCCAAATATATAGGCCCGGGTCTCATAGTCACCGTCGGGTTCATAGACCCGGGTAACTGGGCCTGTAACCTGGCCGCCGGCTCTTCCTTCGGCTACTCCCTGCTGTGGATAGTAACGCTGGGCACGCTTATGCTGATGGTGCTTCAGCATAACGCGGCGCACCTCGGCATAGTTACCGGGCTGTGCCTGAGCGAGGCCGCGCGCAAATACTTGAGCCCGCGCCTCTCCGGACCCCTGATCTGGTCGGCCATGGCCGCGTCAGTTTCCACCTCGTTGGCGGAAATACTGGGCGGGGCGCTGGCGCTGCAGATGCTGTTCAAAATACCGGTGAGGCTGGGCGCGGTCATGGTAACGGCGCTGGTGCTGTACCTGCTGCTTTCCAACTCCTACCGGCGGCTGGAGAAATACATAATCGGTTTTGTCTCTCTTATCGGGCTTTCGTTCATTTACGAACTGAAGCTGGCCCCCGTGGACTGGGGCCAGGCGGCCGCGGGCCTGGTTACGCCGTCCATTCCCCACGGCTCCATGCTGATAGTGATGAGCGTACTCGGGGCGGTGGTAATGCCGCACAACCTGTTCCTGCATTCCGAAATAATACAGAGCCGGCAGTGGAACCTGGCGGAAGAGCGGATCAAGAACAAGCAACTCAAGTATGAATTCGCCGACACGCTGCTGTCCATGCTGGTGGGCTGGGCCATAAACAGCGCCATGATAATAATGGCGGCGGCCACTTTCTTCAAGGCCGGCGCTCCGGTAGCGGAGCTGGGCCAGGCCAGGGATATGCTGGCCCCGCTGCTGGGGAGGTTTTCCGCGCTGGTGTTCGGGGTGGCGCTGCTGTTCTCCGGTATAGCCTCCAGCGTTACCTCCGGCATGGCGGGCGGTTCCATCTTCGCCGGCCTAAGCGACGAGCCGCTTAACCTGAAAGACAGCCATAGCCGCCTGGGCATGCTGATCTCGCTGCTAGGGGCGTTGGCGCTGGTGTTTTTTATCGCTGACCCGTTCCGCGGCCTGCTGATCTCCCAGATGGCGCTGAGCGTGCAGTTGCCTTTCACCATCTTCCTGCAACTCTACCTCACCTCCTCCAAAAAAGTTATGGGCCGTTACGCCAACGGCCCCTGGACGCTGTTACTGCTGGGCTCGATAGGGCTGGCGGTCAGTTTCCTAAATATAAAACTGCTGCTGAGCCTGTTCTGATGAAAAAGGCTGAGCTGACCGGGCTTATAGCCGCGTCGTCTCTCCCGGACGGGCTTAAGCTTTACCTGCAGGCGATGGTTTCGCACAAGGCGCCGTGCTCGCTCAGGGGGGGGCTTAGAAAGGACCCGGCCGGGTTTATTGCAACCTTGAGCCGGCTGCTGGCCGGCGGCAGCATGGCTCTGGGCTGTTCAGCGCAGACCGCGCTTTTCGCTACAGGTTTTGACGTGAAGAATCTGGCCCCCAACAGGCTAGAGGCGGCTCTGGCGGAGATATTGGCTGCCCTCTTCCTGCGGGGCGAGGGGTTTGCAGAACTTAAATTGATAGAGCCGGATCTCGGCCGAACGGCGGATATCGCGGCCTTGCGCGGCGGCCTGAGTTACGCTTTCGAGGTGCGCTGCCTTAAGTCCGGCGGCGGCCCGCTTGGGGCGGACTTGCTTGTGAATAAATATGACAAGAAATTCCCGCAGGCGCGTAACGCTATAAAAAAATACGGCTTTGACCGGGCCGGGGTTGTGTTCGTGAGGGAGCCGTGCGCTTTTGCGGGCTTCGCGGCCGACCCGGAGCTGGAGGGTCTGGCGCACGAAGTTTACTCGCAGAAGAAAAGTCCGAGGGCCGCGCATATCTGCCTGCTGGACCGCGGGCGCGCGGGCTTTTACCCGCCCTGGCCCTGAAATCTATTTTTCCGTTTTGAAAAGGTCCGCCAGTTTTTCCGGGCCGCTTCTATTCATTCTTTTGATCATTTTTGCCGCCGGGGCGTAGCCGGCGGCGGCCGCCGCTTCCAGTTCGGTGACGCCCTCCGGTACCCTGCCGGACCTGGCGTAAAGCTCAGCCAGCGAAAAGCGCACCTCCCCGGCTCCGCCGGAAAGTTTCACAGCTTCGGTCAGGCAAAGACCGGCCGGCTCCGCCGCGCCCATGGACATGTATATTCTGCCAAGCAGGAGCAGCGTATCCGGCCGGCCTGGCTTCAGCTCCAGGGCCCCCACGCAGGCCTGCGCGGCTTTCTTTATTTCCCCGTCCGCCGCGCGCGCCCGGCAAAGCAGGTCCAGCGCGTAATCCGAGCGCCTGCGCTCAAGCGCACTTTCAAAAGCGCGGGCCGCCCCGCGGTTATTCCCGGTCTTCTGGTACAGGAGACCCAGGTTTACCAGCGGCCTGTCGCCGGTTATCTCTATATGCGCCGCTTTTTCAAAGGCTTCGGCGGCTTCGGCGTTCCTATTCTGTCCCGACAGCGCGGCGCCTAAAGTGTTCCAGGCGTCGTGGTTAAGCGCCCAGACTTCCAGGGCCTTTCTCGCCGCCGTTTCCGAAGTGCCGTTTTCGCCTTTCGCCAGCGCGGCCGCGGCCAGGCCGGCATAGGTGTTGGAGCGCAGCGCCTGGTCCGGTCCCCTCTCCAGAGCCTCTTTTAAATACTTTTCCGCCAGTTCCGTGCGGCCGTTCTGCAGGTAATACGTGCCCAGCATGTAGCGCGCCCAGGGGCTGCCGGGGTTAAGCGCGGCGGCGCGGACCCAGACGTTCTCCTCGTTCCTCCAGAGGGTCTGTTGCTGCACGGAAAGCAGCGCCAGCGCGGCCAGTACCGCCGCCCCGGCTAGTTTAAGGGAAGCCCAGCTGGGCAGGTGTTTGCGCAGCTGGCTGACCAGGACGGCCAGGACAACGGCCGCCCCGGCCATGGGCAGGTAAAGGTAGCGGTTGGAGGCGAAAGCGGCGTTCAGATATTCGGCCAGGTCTTTGACCGGCAGCAGGTTGAGGTAGGGCAGAAGGATGATCAAAAAAAGGGCCAACCCTACGGCGGCCGGGTTGTAGTGGGCCTCCCTCCGTCCGGCCCGGATGGCCGCCCATACGGCAGCGCAGGCCAGCGCCAGGGCCGCCAGACCCGCCGGATCCGGCAGGGGGGAGATCTTGGAGTAGACCGGGGAGATCCAGAACGGCAGCAGCAGAGTTTTTGCGTAAGCCGCCAGCCGCGCTATCAGATAGGCCGGGTCCAGGTTTTCAAAGCCGAAGCCGGATCCCCGTATGGAGAACGCCCTGGCGGCCAGCGCCGCGGCCCAGAAAAAAGCCATGGCCAGGAGTTCCGGCAGCCGCCTGCGCAGGCCTTTAAGCCCTCCGCCAGTGTGCAGGAACGGCAGCAGGGCGAAAAACAGCAGGCCGGAAAAAGTCCGCTCTTTGAAAAGGAGGGAAACTCCGTAAAGCAGGGCGGTCAGTATCTTGCTCCCGGGACCGTCCGTCCCGTCCCGTTCTATAAAACGCCCAAGCGCGGCCAGAAAAAAAATTGAGGAGAAAATAGTGCCGGAGAACATCGCGGCGGAAACTGTTTCGGCCTGGGCAGGGTGCAGCGCGAAAACCAGGCCGGCGGCCAGGGCGGCGGCCCTTTCCGCGGTCAGCAGCAGGGCAAGTCTGTAGACCAGCAGGGCGCAGGCGGCATGGGCCAGGATGGAAACGGTATGGAACCCCCACGCTTGCCAGCCGCAGGCCTTGCCTGTCAGTATCAGCACTATGTAGGTGAAAGGCTCGTAGCCTTCGTTCCTGAAGATGGGCGAATAGGACGGGTGGAAAAGGAAGGCGGCGTTGGCCAGATGTCTCAGAAAAAAATTGTTCTGCACCGTCAGCACGTCGTCGAAGACGAACGGCAGGAGGAGTGTGGGCAGGCACACCAGCGCGGCGGCCGCAGCGACCGCCCACGCCGGAAGTCTGCGTTCCGTAATAGGGAGCATCGGGCTATTTTATCAATTATCCCCTCCCGCGCGGCGCGGCCGGGTCTGTGTGCCCAGAAGGATGTAGGTCCAATAACCGCGGCCGTGTAGGTCCGGGGGACCATCCGCGTAAATGTAACTTCTGTTACACTATTGGCAGTGGGGATGTTCAGTAAATAGCCGGGGGGCTATGCGGCGGGTGAGGGCATTGCAATGGTCAACAGGAAGGTGCAAGATGCCTGAAAGTATCCTTATAGCGGACGACGACAAGGCCATGCTGAATCTTTATACCCGGATATTTTCGGGCAGGGGCTATGTCTTTACCCTGGCGGCGAGTTTTTCGGAGGCCGCCGGGCTTATAAAAAATAACGATTACGACCTGCTGGTGACCGACCTGATGTTCCCTGATGGTATAGGCACCGAACTGATGAAACTGTTCGAGGGAAAAAAAGCCGGAGCTAAAAGCCTTCTCGTGACAGGCTATGCCCCGATAGCCGACCTGCCGGGTACGGCCCAGTGTTTTGAAAAACCCTTCAAGGTAGAAACTTTTATGGCTGCCGTTGAGAAGGCGCTGAGAGTCTGAACCGTCCGGACATGGACGAAGCCCCCCGAAAGAACGGGGGGCTTTTTTACACCCATTTTCGCGCGGCTATCCCCGCCTCGCCAGCAGGAGGTGCGTGGTTTCCTTTTCCAGGTCGGCCAGGGAGTCGTACGGCAGCAGCGTCAGCGGCTTTCCTCCGAGCATCGCCAGGAGGAAGGCATTCTTGAAAGCCGTGGGCGCGAAGGCCGCCAGTTCGGCGGCCATAACCCGGAAATTCATCTGGCTTGAATAGATTTTCTTTTCCTTCAGCCCGGAGAAGTCGAAATCCCCGGAGGTAAAGCGCAGCCTTTCCGCGCCGTCCCTGAGAATTATGTCCATGTAAAAAGAAAGCTCCGAGCTTTTAATCTCTTTTTTTACTTCCTTGCTCTTGCCCATCCCTATTGGCAGGCCGGTTACGACCATTATGCCGAGGCGCGCGGCCCGCTCGCCTCCGGACGGGCCCTCGGTGGTTTTTATAGTCTTAGTAAACTCTTCTTTTATGGGGGCGGCGGCCAGCACGGAGATCTCCCCGGGACTAACGGCGGCTATCCGGCCGCCCGGGAGGGAAAAGATGGCCTGCCCGTTCTCTAATATAACTTTCTTTGCGTGGTTAGGCGCTGGGAGCGTGGGAAGGGCGTCCGCCTGTATTTTCTTCGCAGCTACCCCGAACCCGGCGCAGTGGGCGGCCAGGGCGTCGGCGGCGGCTTCATCCAGGCCGGTGCCCAGTATGCCCCAGCAGCGGCGTGCGGTCAGGGCGGCGGTGCTGCGGTCCAGGCCAAGGGCGGCAACAAGCACGTCGGCCAGCATTGGGACCGTGGGCAGATTTTCGCCGGCGGTTATTAATATGAAAGACATGCGGCTATTCTAACAAATCGGGCGCCGGCAAGATGTATAATTATATTCGGCGGATGTATAGGAGAAACTGTATGAAAACAAAGACCATTTTAATGCTCGCGTTGTTTTGCGCCGTCCCGGTTTCGGCCGCTTCGGCGCCCAAACCGCCTAAGCCTGCCGCGCCGGTAAGGGTTTACGGGGTCAAGACCGCGCTGGTGGCGCCTTATTCGGGCATTATAACACCGGCGGCCGCGGAATTCATAAAGGACGCGGTGGAGAAGGTTAACATCCCGGGCGGGGCGGACCTGCTGGTGATAGCGCTGGACACTCCCGGCGGTCTGGATACGTCCATGCGCGAGATAATAAAGGATATTCTAGCTTCCAAAAAGCCGGTGGTGGTGTATGTATCGCCGCAGGGCGCGCGCGCGGCCTCGGCAGGGGTGTTCATTTCCATGGCTTCGCCGCTGGTGGCCATGGCTCCGGGCACCAACATAGGCGCGGCGCACCCTGTTATGATAGGCGCTATGCCTTCGGGTCTTGGCGACAAGGACGGCGGAAAAAAAGACCCGATGGAGGCCAAGGTTCTTAACGACGCCTCGGCTTACATGAAGTCCATCACGCAGAAGACGGGACGCAATGTGGATTGGGCGGTTAACGCGGTAACCAAGAGCCTATCCATCCCGGCCGAAGAGGCGGTAAAGCTGGGCGTGGCCGATTTCGTGGCTGCCGACCTGAATGAACTTTTCGTGAAGGCGAACGGCTTTAAAGCGGGGGAGTTCGGCACTTTAAGCGTGTCGGGGCCTTCGGTGGAGTATTTCAGAGAGACGCGCCGGCAGAAGTTCCTGGCTACTATTACGGACCCGAACATTGCGATGATACTTATGAGCCTTGGCGCGGCGGGGCTGTTTATTGAACTTTACAATCCGGGACTTGTTCTCCCGGGGGTGGTGGGCGCTATGTCTTTAATTATGGCTTTCTATTCTTTCCAGACTTTGTCGGCGAACTTCGCGGGCGTGGCGCTGATAATGCTGGGTTTTGTTTTCTTCATCGTCGAGATAAAGGTGGTGAGCTACGGGCTGCTTACGCTGGGCGGGGCGGTTTCGATACTTCTGGGCGCGCTGATGCTTTTCAATCAGCCTTCGATGGGAGGTCTTTCCGTGTCTATGACTATGGTGCTTTCTTCGATCATCGGTCTTGTAGCGGTGGTGGCGGCGCTGGCGTATATTGTGCTGCTCGCGCAGTTGCGCAAGGTTGTGACGGGGATCGAGAGCCTTAAGGACAAGAAGGGGCTGGCCAAGTCGCCTCTTACGCCTAATGGCACGGTGCTGGTGGCGGGAGAACTGTGGGAGGCGGAGAGCGTCTCGGGCGATATTCCCGCGGGCGCCCGCATCGAAGTGACCGCCGTAGAAGGCTTCAAGGTCCGCGTCAGACACGTGAAATAGTTTTGACATGAGAGCCGCGGGTGGAGCGAAGCGACACAATTCAACCGTATCCAGCGGGATGTAAAGTCGGGGGCGGCGAGGGGTTGCCCGTTGCGCCGCGCAGGAACCGTTGCGCGGTTCCCCCCAGCCGGGAAAATGAGGCTGGGGCCCCCTTCCCCAAAGCGGCTCCAGGGCAACCCCTCGCCGCCCCCTCCGGAAAATCAAACGCCGGTTATCTTTCTCAGGTTCTCACCTGAACTTTCCTTACAAAATCAGTAATTGATCCCAACTATTCAAGATATGCTGAATGGCCTTGCCGGATTTTCATATGTTGTGAAAGTTGGAGTACGCGGACGGCACGGGAATTAACCGGCTGTAAAAATAAACTAAAATGTATGATATGGAACGCTTAAAGTCAGTCTTCGCCAGCGCGGATATTTCCCTGACCGGATTTTTTGAGTCCGCTTTCAGGGATGCCGGTCTGGATGGCAGGGCGGTCCATTCAGCCGGAGAGTTTAAGAAAAAGCTCGGGGACGGTTTTGACGCCCTGCTGCTGGACGCGTCGGCGGCAGGGGAGCTGACCGGGCTGAATTCCGCGGAAGAGGCGGTGTCCGGGCTGAGAAAACTTTATCCCGGCAAGGTGATAATAGTGCTGGCGGACAACGCGTCCTCCTCCGGGGACGTGGTGGCGCTCCTCAACTCCGGAGCCAGTGAGGTGGTCTGCAAACCGGCGCGCTTCCGCGTGCTGGCGGAGCAGGTGAAGTCGCTTGTCAGGTTCGTACGGCCAGCGGCCAGGCCGGGGCGCTCCAGGTTTTTGCTTGAGGACGGAACACTTGCGCTCGATGTGCCGGCCAGGCGCTGCTTCCTGCGCGCGGCGCCCTGCGGCGCGCAGGAGGAGGTCTGTCTTACCCGCAACGAGTTCCGCATACTAACCGAGTTGATGGGCAATAGGGGAAAAATGGTCTCTTATGAGGTTTTCAGGGAGAAGATCTGGCCTTCCCGGAACTTTGCCGAGGAGATAAAGCACTCCCTTCTGCAGCATATTACGGACCTGCGCGCTAAGCTCGGCCCCGCAGGCGCGCGCATACAGAATATCTGGGGAGAGGGGTTCAGGATAGAATGAAGATAAGGGCGAAGCTATCTTTGCTGATGGGAGCGTTTACGCTCTTCGCCCTGTCGCGTTTCTCCGGCTCGCTCTACGTTTTTGAGAGAAGGGAGGTCCGGGCGCAGGAGATAAAAAGACTTTCCGGCGTGGCTGACGCGCTGGCCAGGGTGGCCGAGGAAAGTATAATGAGCCAGGACGACCTTTCGCTGATAAGCTATACCCTGAAGCTGAAGTCTTCCGAGCCGCTGCTCGAATACGCCTTCGTGCATGACGGCGAGAAGTACAGGGCGCATACCGAAAAGAAGCTGGTGCTGGAAAAGGTCTCTCCGGCGGCCTCGGCGGGCGGCGGGGACCTGGAGATAATTTCCTTCCCGGTCAGCACCGGCGGAAAAAAATACACGGTGACGACCGCGTTCTCCCGCAGGCTGATAGATGACGACGTCGGGGTCAGGATGACCCAGTCGTTACGGCGCATGCTTTTCGCCGGCGCGCTCGCGCTGCTGGCCGCCCTCGCTGTCTCCGCAGCGGCCTCCCGCGCTATAACCAGGCCGGTGCTGGAACTTTCGCGCGCGGCGGCGAAGGTGGGCGGCGGGGACCTGAACTCGGCCGTTGCCGCCCCTGAGTCGGGCGGCGACGAGATAGACCTGCTCAGGCGCGAGTTCAACGGCATGGTCGGGCGCCTGATGGAGCTTGACGAGATGAAAAAAGATTTCGTCTCGGCCGTCACTCACGAGCTGAAATCGCCTTTGAGCGCTATCGATTCCTACCTGGATATCGTACTGGGAGAGGTTTCGTCCGGCCTTAAAGGAGACGAGGCGCGCGTAAAATGGGCGGAGGATATAAATTACGCCAAACAGAACGTGAAACGGCTTCACAATTTCATCGGTACGGTGCTTGACGCCGCCAAAATAGAAAAGGGGAAGTTCGAGATAAAGCCCGCGCCTTTCGATTTCTCAGGGCTGGCCGGGGAGGTCGTAAAGTTGTTTTCAGGCAAGGCGGCCGAGCTGAATGTGGCCCTGGGCGCTGACCCCGGCTTTCCAGCCGCCGTTATAAACGCCGACAGGGAGCGGATGCGGCAGGTGCTGGTCAACCTTGTTTCCAACGCGCTTAAATTTACCCCGGCCGGCGGCCGGGTCCTCTTAAAGGCCCGCGTGACTGACGGGCTTGACCTGGCGCGCCACGCCGCGGTCTTCGTTCCCGGAGAGAAATATTTTCATGTGTCGGTGGAGGACAGCGGGGCCGGCATCCCGGCGGAGGCGCTGCCGCGGCTGTTCGGGAAGTTCGAGCAGGTAAAGACGACCAGGGGCGCGGTGCGCGGCGACAAGGGCGCCGGGCTGGGGCTTTACATCGCAAGGACCATAGTGGAGGGGCATGGCGGGGCCATCTGGGCTGAAAGCGCGGAAGGGAAAGGGAGCGCCTTCAATTTCGCCCTGTCGGCTGATATATGAAAACGATACTCCTGGTGGACGACGAAGAAGACTTTCACAGGATCCTGAAGCGCGTCATAGAGCCCACAGGATACCTGGCAGTTTCGGCCATGAGCGCCGAGGAGGGCCTCCGCATGTTGGAAGCTTTCACTCCCGGCCTGGCGATAGTGGACTGGAATCTCCCCGGCATGAGCGGGCTGGAGTTCGTTAAAAAGTTCAGGAGCCTGCCGAAGTTCGCCAAGGTCCCGGTCATCATGTACACAGTAAGGGATTCCGAAGATGAGCAGATAAGCGCCTACTCGGCCGATATACAGGCGTATCTCAACAAGCCCGTTTCTCCCGCCATTCTCCTGGCAAAAATAAAGCAGCTTCTGCATAACACCTGAAATTACCCGGCCATCGCAGGCCCTTATTCCGCGAGCCGGGCTTCCGGTATGCGGAAAAGTGCCCATATCTTGATTAAAAACTGATTATGTCTTGATTGATTTTCGGCTTGCCCTGCATTATATTATATATATGCACAAAACAGGGAGAATGCCGAAAGTATTGTTGCCTGCGGTGGTCCTGGCCGCGGCAATGGTGATTTTTTCAGTCTCCGTTTGCCGCGCGCAATGGGATAGCGTCCGAAGTTTCATCGGTTCCGGCGGAACGGGCGGTTACTCCGTTTCCAGCTTCACCGTCAGCCAGACCGTGGGAGAATCGATAGCCGGGATATCCGGAGGGGGGAATCCTTCCGGTTCTGTCCTTTCCGGCTACTTGTCGCAGATCCCTTCCAATACCCTGAACTTTTCGCTGCTCAGGTTCGAATCCACCGCGGCGGTGTCCTCCGAGGGAACGCTTTGGGGGATGGAACCGGCCGGCTCCGTAAAACTATATTTTTCCAACGAACTGTCATCCTCGGCCGCCGCCGCCGGGGTAATCGTGACCGAGTTGATGGACCATTCCGGGAACGAAACACGCTCCACCGCCGCGGCTAGCGTGTCGGTCGGGCAGCAGAACGGCTTCGTAGCGCTAACCCCCGTTTCCGGGGCCTGGGCCGGCGGCAGTCTTTTTGCCGTCTATTACTCCTCCGCGATGGTCGACCTGAACGGGCTTCCTCTGGCGGCCGGAACTACACATTATTTCACGACCATCATGAACCATCTCCAGGACAACGTGGCGGCCACCCCCGGAGAGTTGGGCGTCAGGGTAAGCGTCCCGGCAGGCGCGTACAGCAGCGATTTTATGCTGATGGTGTCCACCGCCCAGTCGGCGCCCGCCATCACGGTTGCCAACGCAAAGCTGGCTTCTTCACAGGGCAACATCCCGCAGCCGCTTAAAGTGCTGAGCCTGAACGCCAGGGACGATGCCGGCAAGCCCCTGCAGCCGGGGACGCCGTGCATACTGACATTTACCTACAGGGATGAGAACGGCGACGGGGTGGTCGACGGCACCTTTCCCCCGGTGAAATCTGAGCGCCTGACAGTGTGGCGGCTGGACGATACCGGAAAGACCTGGGTGAAACAGACCGGGGCGCGGTTCGACGCGTCCGCGAAAAAAGTTTCGCTGAGCGTGGAACATTTTTCCTCTTACGCGCTGCTGGCCGTGCCCGACACCGATGTCTCGCTCACTCACGCCTACCCTGTGCCTTTCAGGCCTAACGCGGGCGACCCGGCCAAGTTCGGCAGCTGGACCGACCTGATTACCTTCACGCAGCTGCCTTCTTACGGAAAAATAAGAATATACGGCATAACCGGCGAGCTGGTCAGGGAGCTGGATATCATCCCGCCGTCGATGAAATGGGACCTTAAAAATTCCGGCGGGGAAATAGTGGCGAGCGGCGTCTATATCTGGAAAGTTTCCAGCGGCGGCAACAGCAGGACGGGAAAGCTGATAGTGATAAAGTAGCCGGACGCGGGAACTGTTATAGCGCGGATATATGCAAAACCCGGAAGAAACAAAAAAAGAAGCCAGGCCCGTTCCGCGGGGCCCGGTCTATTTTGCCAAGGCGGGGCGGCCCGTACCGGCGTTCCTGTTTTTAATGCTTTCCATATTGCTTTTTACTGCCGCGCAGGCCGAACCAGGCAGTTCCGGCGGCAGCTTTATAAGGATAATCCAGAGCCCCCGCGCCTCCGCTATGGGCGAGGCCGGGACCGGCCTGTACGGGGACCTTCTGGGCGCGCTGGCGCTGAACCCGGCCGCGCTGGCCCGTACCGGCTACAAAGAGGCGGCTTTCGCCCACAACTCCTGGCTGGAGGGGATCTCCGAGCAGGAACTGGCGTACGCCCACCCGCTGCGCGGGAACGGGGTGCTGGCCGGTTACTCTTCGGTGCTGCGGACCGGGGCTATCGACTCTTATAATAATTCGGACGGCTACACGGGAACGGTGGAAGCGGCCGGCACGCTGATAGGCGCCGACTGCGCCGCCAAGATCGCCGGCCCTAGGAATGACAGGCGCCTGGGCCTGTTCGCCGGCGGAGGGATAAAATACGCCAGGCAGACGCTGGCCGGCGTTTCCGCCGGAGCCGTTCTTTACGACGTCGGCCTTCTTTCGGTATTCAGGGCCGGCGCGGCCGGGATGATGGCTCTGGGTGTTTCGGCTCAGTCGCTGGGGAGCGGTTTAAAATTCGATCTGCAGCGCGACCATCCCCCGTCCGTTTACCGCGCCGGCGCCGGCTATATTACCGCGCTTGGCGGGGACCCGCTGACGTTCGCTTTCGACCTGGTTAAGCCGAACGACGGGAACATCTCGTACGCCGCCGGCGCGGAGCTGGTCCTGAAGAAGATAGTGTCCTGGCGGATCGGCTATCAAAGCGGTTTTGGAAGCGAAAGCGGCCTCCGGTTCGGGGCCGGTTTCATGCTGAAGGTTCTCCAGCTGGATTACAGCATGGCCAATTACGGGAAGCTGGGTTTAGCGCACAGGTTCAGTCTGTCCCACAAATTTGGGAAACCGGTAGAGATTTCGCATTACCTCAGCCGCGAGGAGGAGGAGGCCGAGTTCAAGGTCGGGCGCGCCAAAAAAATGATGGCCGAAGGAAGGTCCTACGAGGCGGTCCTTGAACTGAACGAAGCCCTCAAGCTGGACCCGAACTTCACAGAAGCGCTGGCGCTTATGAAAAAAGCGAGGCTGCAGATGGAGACGGAGCAAAAGTGACGTCCGCTGCCTGCGGAGATATGAAAAAAAGGACCGCCGCGATAATTGTTATGCTGTTCACCGCCTGCCTGCTGCAGGCCGGTTCCGTCCGCGCCCTTTCCCCCGCCCCGGCCGGATTCGGGCGGAGCGTGGCGCTGTTCAACGCGGGACGGTACCGGGAGGCCATGCTGGGGTTCATGGACGCGGTCGTGGAAAACCCGCGCGACGGGCGGGCTATGGAATACCTCAAGAAGACCGGGGCCAGGCTGCTGGAAGAGGAGGAAAAGACCTCCGGGCTGAAGCGCCAGGAGCTGCTGCTCGGGGCTGAGGCGGCGAGGGATAAACTTGAGAAATATAAAAAGTGCCGCGTCGAAAGGATAGCCGGTTGGAAATTGCAGGTATCCAGGGTCATGGAACTCGCCTCGACCCCGGACAACATGAAAGAAGCCGTAGTCGGGTATGAGAGTTTACTTTTAAGTGCCCCGGTCTATTCCGACGGTGGCCGGGGATATTCGGCCGCGGCCGGTTCGATAAAAGAGGTCTTTTACAAGACCATAAAAGACAATTACCCGGGGCTTATAGACGGGAAAACGACAGTGGATGTCAGGGACCTGGCTGCGGCCGCCTTTATAAACGGGGCTTCCGCTGATACCCGCGGCTCCGGGGCGCATTTAAGGCGGACGCAGGCTATACTGGACGAGGCGGACCGGATCAGCCACCTGGAGGCAAGCCTGGATTCGCTTTTCCGCGGCGCGGCGGAAGCTGTCAGGCTTCACAGCGCCGGCAAATACGGGGAAGCCGCGCCTCTCTGGAAAGAGCTGCTTAAATTCGACGACAGGAACGAGGAAGCGCTGCTGTATCTTGAACTGGCCGCCGGGCACGCGGAGGCGCTGGCTGCGGCCCCGCCGCCCGCAGCTGAGGAGACGGGTCCCTCGGCCGCCCCCGCGGCGCAGGACCAGCCCGTGGCACCGAAAGCGGTAAAGGCGAAGAAACGGTTAAAAGTTAAAAAAGCGTCCGCGCCGCAACAAGCGGCTTCCGCCGGCCCCAAGCCCGCCGTGCTAGCGTCTGCCGGCACTGGGGAGGAGCCTTCCGCGGTTCTGGCCGCGCCGGCGGGGGGAACAGCGGATGAACTGTATGAAAAGGGCGTCAGGGAATTTTCCGGCGGGAACTACGCCGGAGCCGTGAGATACTGGGAGGAATGCCTGAGACTGGATTCTCAATATGTCAAGGCTAAGTTGGGCCTGGAACGGGCCAAGAGGGAACAGCAGGAATAGCTCCGGGAGGGGATTATGAAAGTCAGGATTAGTTCGCTTTTTATCTTTTCGATATGCGCTTTCTGGCTGACCGCCGCCGTTTTCGCGGGGGCGCCGGCCAGAATAAGCTACCAGGGCACGCTCAGGAAATCCGACGCGGTGTATACCGGTTCCGTTCCTATGGAGTTCAGGATAACCGACAAAACCGGTTCCGCGGTCTACTGGACCAGCAACTCAACGGACGTCTATGTTTCCGCCGGCCTTTTCCGGTATACACTGGGCACCCCCAACGAAACACAGTTCCAAAACGTGGACTGGAAAAGCGTGACCCCCTACCTGGAGGTCATTATCGAGGGGAACGCGCTGCCCGGTGAGCCCCTGTACAGCTCACCTTACAGCCTGTATTCGGACAGCGCCGGCGGGGCTCGCGGAGATTTCAGCGTTCAGGACGGGAATATCGCTATTTCAACCACGGCAGGGAACAAAGGAATAATCTTCCAGGACAAGACGGTGCAGTATACGGCGGTACAGCCCGTCTGGTCCGTTTACGGCGCCAATCTGTACGTGCTGCCGGCCGGCGGCGCCGGAATAGGGACGAACAGCCCGGCGGCCAGGCTTGACGTGAAAGCGGGTGGTTCCGGGGCTTCCGACATGGCGCAGATCTGGCGTAATTCCGCCGACATCATTGTTTCCTCGGTGTCCGCTACCGGTGTGCTGAAAGCTGCCCGATTCGTAGGCGACGGTTCAGGGCTAACCGGGGTCAGCGCCGGGATAGCGGGAGTGGTTTCCGACAACGCGCAGTTCAGCGGGGACGGAGCGGGAACGGGAACAATGCTGACGCTTAAATCCTCAAGCGCGACGCTTCAGGGCAACAGTTTCAACGGCCCGGGCCAGCTGGTCCGGCTTGCCGGCAGCGGCTATCTGCCGGCCCTTGACGGTTCGGCCCTGACGAACATAACGGCGGGGCAGGCGGGCCTGGGGAACGTGACCAACGACGCGCAGCTGAAGGCCTCGGCGCTGGACACTGACGCTGCCCTTGCGGCTAATTCCGACGGCAAGGTGGCTTCGCAGAAGGCCGTAAAGACCTACGCCGACACTAAACTGCCGTCCTCGGCGCGCGGCGCGGTTAACGGGGTAGCCGCGCTGGACGCTTCGGCGCTGGTCCCAGCCGCGCAGATACCGCCGCTGAGTGCCTCAAAAATAACGTCAGGCAAATTCTACGACAGCATGATGAGCGTCAGCACCGGCGCGTTCCCCGGAGGGTTCAACGGGGCAGGCCAGCTGGTGCAGATGACGGTCGGCAGCAAGCTGCCCGCTGTCGACGGGTCCCTGCTGACCGCTGTAACCGCCAGCGCGATTGCCGCCGACGCCGTGGCTTCCGCGAATATAGTGAACGGCACCATCGTGACAGTGGACATTGGCGATTCCCAGATCACCGACGCCAAAATAGCCGGCATGTCCGCGTCGAAGCTCAGCGGCGCGCTGCCGGCGATGGACGGCTCCGCGCTGACCGGCCTGACCAAAAGCCAGGTGGGCCTTGGCAATGTGACCAATGACGCGCAGTTGAAGGCTTCGGACCTGGACACGGACGGCGCCCTTGCGGCTAATTCCGACAGCAAGGTGGCTTCGCAGAAAGCCGTGAAGACTTATGTCGCTGCCGGGCTGGGCGGCAAGGAGGCTGCTATAGCCGCCGGCGCTGCCGGGC
>CAIXBR010000100.1 GCA_903917735.1 uncultured Elusimicrobia bacterium
GAACAATAAAAATTGGCGTATTTTTACAAATTCAAGCGGAGCCGGACAGGCGCCGGATATGTACATTGATATTCTCAACGACGCAGGAGACGCAGCGCGCAACGTTATGACATTCTTAAACTCAGGCAATGTCGGCATCGGAACTACGAGCCCGGGAGCGAAATTAGAAGTCAACGGTACGATTCTCGCGAACGGAATTTTCCCCGATTACACCAACGGTATATCCCAAGCATATAACACTGCTTATCAGGCCGCTTCAAACGGATATCTCAATGTAGTGTTTTCTGGCTCTTACATGAACGGCCTTCGTATTTTTGTGGGGAATACGTCCTCGCCTTCGACTACAGTTTGGGAGGATGGCGATGATATCAATAATAACACCAAAAGCGGTTCGGCGCTGATACCGATGAAAAAAGGGACGTGGTATAAAGTAGTCCAGGGCCCCTACGGGTATGCGTACGAAACTATCAACATAACGTTTTATCCGGCTGATTAAGGTGACACACAACTTCGTGGGAAGGGCTCTTCCACAAAAACCTCACCGGCTTGTTCTGTACGCCCTGGTTTACCCGCAATCTTCAGAACAGGACTTCCAGCAGGGTGATGTCGTCGTCAAAGATCTTCCCGCCCCGCACCTCGGTCACTTTGGCCAGGATTCTGTCCGCGTCCGCGCTTACCGGTACAGTGCCGGCCGCGAGCACCTGAATGAATTCCTCGAAAGTCCAGAGTTTCCCGTCGGGCTTGTAGACCTCGAAAATGCCGTCGCTGTAAACGAACAGCCTGGTCCCCGGCGCAATTTTTAAAGTCAGGCTCTCATATTTAGCTCCCGGCCAGCCGCCTATCATCAGGCTCTTCTGTTCTGCCTGGGTCAGCCCGCCTTGCGCGTCTAGCAGCACCGCGGCCGGGTGGGCGCCGCTCGCGCAGACCAGCTCGCGGGTTTTTTTATTATAGACGCCGTACCACATCGTGAAGAACATATTGTTATGGCGCTCCATCTGGAACGCCTCGTTTAGCCCGGTCAGCACCTCGTCGGGCCGGGTGAAATCCACACCGGCGAGCCCGCGCGTCTGCAGGGTGTTCATCACCGTGACGGACAGCAGGGCGGCGCCCACGCCGTGCCCGCAGACGTCGAGAAGGTACATGACAAAATGGTCCTCGTCCTGCCAGTGATAGCCGAAGGCGTCCCCGCCCAGCTGCATGCTGGGAACGTATTTCCACGCAGTTTTTATATCGCCGTCGAGCGGCGCGGGCAGCAGGGAGATGACGTATTCGCCGGCCCGCGAGAGTTCGTCGGCCAGCACTTTGCGGCTGGCCTCTAGCGCGCTGTAGGCCTCGTTCCTCTGCAGAAGGTTTATGTAAGCCGTCGAGTGATATTTTATCCGGGCGAGCAGCTCCAGCTTGTCGGGCAGCTTTACCAGGTAATCATTGGCGCCGTTGGCGAAGGCCTCGGCCTTCGTCAACGGCTCTTCCTTCGAAGACAGCACGATGAGCGGGATCTGCGCGGTGCGCGGGTTCGCCCTGAAGAATTTAACCAACATCAGCCCGTCCACCTGCGGCATCACCAGGTCCTGCAGTATCACCGTCGGCGACACCGCCGCTGCCGTCTCAATGGCCTTAAGGGGGTCAGCGCAATAGTGGAAGCTGATGTTCTTATCGTCGGCGAGCATGCGCCGCACAGCCTCGCCCACAATAGGCTGATCGTCTATGAGCAGAACGGTGATGGGGTACTCCGCCGGCGGCTGGGCGGCGATCGCGGCGGCTACGTTGGTCTCTTCCATATTGAAAGCTCCTTTGCTATTTTGACACGGCGCGCAGGTACAAAGCGATGCCTGCAAGCGGCAGGATCTCTTTTGCCGCGTTCAGTTCGGCGGCCGCTTTAGGCATGCCGTAAACCAGCGATGTCGCCTTATCCTGCGCAACTGTATGCCAGCCCTTGCGGCGCAGGGAAAGCAGCCCCGCCGCGCCGTCCCTGCCCATGCCCGTGAGCAGCACCGCCGCGCCCGCGGCGGGCCAGTTGGCGGCAAGGCTGTTGAAGAACACATCCACCGATGGGCGGAAGAAATAATCCTTAGGCTCCGGGGTATAGCGCAGGGTCCTGTCGGGCGCTATTACAAGATGATCGTTGGTGCAGGCCAGCAGCGCGCTCCCCACCCGGGGGCGTTCCCCTTCGCGGGCGAGCTCCACGGGGATGCTAGTCTTCTCGCCCAGCCAGCTGGCGAAGCCCTGGGTAAAATATTTGTCGACGTGCTGGATGATGACGATGGCGGCGGTACAGTCCGCCGGGATCAGCGACAGCGCTTCGGCTACCGCCTGGGGCCCGCCAGTGGACGCGCCCAGCGCGATAAGGAAAGGCACGGGCAGCGCCGAAGGGTTCTGGCCGGGAGCTTCGAACGCGGGCGCCCCCGGCCCGGGCCCAATCAGTTTCCCAATCAGGGCGATCTTAGCCAGCAGTTGGCCGCAGCCGTCCCCGCCCGGAACGGGCGTGTTCACTACGTCGAGAGCGCCGGAGCTCATGGCGTCGAAGACTTTTGACAGGTTCGCGCTCATGCAGCTGGTGACCACCAGTATGGGGCAGGGCGATCCCAGCATTATGCGCCGCGTCGCCTCTACCCCGTCCATCACGGGCATGATGAGGTCCATAAGCACCAGGTCCGGCAGGTCCCGCGCGCAGTTCGTAACGGCTTCGGCCCCGTCCGCCGCCACCCAGCAAATCTGGAGGGTGGGTTCTTTTTTCAGGCACTGCTTTATCGCCTCCACGGCGATCGGCATATCGTTTATGATCGCTATTCTCATCGGGCGGCTCCGTTCAATAATTCGGTTATCTTTTTCAATAGCGTATTGTCGTGAAAGCTGCTCTTGCTCAGGTAATCGTTGGCACCGGCCTCCATGGCCCGCCGACGATCGTCTTCGGTGTCCTTATAGGAAACGATGATTATCGGCAGTTTCTGAAAGCCCGGCTCGGCCCGCACCATATTTATCAGGTCAATGCCGTTGGCCCGCGGCATATCCATGTCGCTGATGAGCAGGTCGTAATTCCCGGCCCGGAGAGCGTACCACCCGTCAGCGCCGTTCACGGCAAGAGAGACCTCGTAACCGTTCTTTTCCAGGAGCTGGCGCTGCACGGCGCGTACCGTAGGGGAATCATCCACTACGAGGATCCGCTTGCGCAGCCGCGCGCTTTCGGAGGCGCGGCGCGTCAGCCCGCCTTCGGACACGAATAATTCCATGGTGCGCTGCAGGTCGTCTACGTCTACGATCAGCAGCGCCGAGCCGTCGTCCATGACCGAAGCCGCGCTGATGTCCTGCACATGGGCAAGCCTCGGGTCCAGCGGGCGGACCGCGACGTCGCGCTCGTCCAGGAAACGGTCGACCTGCAGGGCGAAACGGGACTGCCCGCTGCCGATGATTATGACGCAGATACCGGACGAGGCCGCGGCCGGCTCCGGCAGGTCCATCACCTGCCAGGCCGGCAGCAGCCTGGTTTTACCGTCGTCTACATCCACGAACTGCGCTGTCTCTTCTTCTATCACGCCGCCCATCTCCAGCCGGAGGCAGCGGTCCACCTGCGTAAGCGCGAAAGCGTAGGGCTGGCCGGAGATCTCGGCTATAAGGGCCCTTATCACCGAAAGAGAAAGCGGCAGCCGCAGGCTGATGCGCGTGCCCTGGCCTGGATGGTTCTCGAGGAGGACGGTTCCGCCTACCTCGCGCAGCATGGTCTCCACCACGTCGAGGCCGACGCCACGGCCCGAGAACTCCGTGACCTCTTCCTTGGTGGAGAAGCCCGGAAGAAAAAGGAATTCCAGTAGCTCGCTCTCCGACATTTTTGCCGCCAGCTCCGGCGAAGTCAGTTTTTTGGCGACTATTTTCTCCTTCAGCCTCTCAATGTTTATTCCTGCTCCGTCGTCGGAAACAAGGAGGTGCAGCATGCCGCCTGCCTGCCAGGCTTCCAGAGTTATTAAACCCTCTTCCGGCTTGCCGGCTTTTACCCGAGCGTCCATGCTTTCGATGCCGTGGTCGACGGCGTTGCGCAGAAGGTGAGTAAGCGGCGCTTCCACTTTTTCCAGGATATCGCGGTCCACACCCGTGGTACCGCCGCTGATTTCCAGCCTCACCCGCTTCCCCATCAGCTTGGCCGCGTCGCGTATCATTCTGGGAAAGCCATGGGTACAATCGGCGAACGGGCGCATTTTGCTCTTTATCACCTCGCCGTAAAGCCGCCCGGCCGTGGCGAAGATCCGGCGCCGGGTCTGGTCAAAATCGTTTATCCGTTCGGCTATCTCCCCGCTGTGGGCGGCGTTAAGCGCCTGAGCCTGGCTGAGAATGACGGTCGCGGACGCCGCGTCGCCTTTATCCAGGGCCTGCCCGGCCCTTCTCATAAGGTCGCCGAGCTCGCGCCTCCCGGCCCCCATCGCCTTGAGCTCGTCAAAGATTAGGTCCAGCCTGCCGGTCTGCACCAGCGCGTCTCCGGAGAGGCTCATTAGCCGCAGCATGTTTTCGGACGATACGCGGACTATCTGTTCTGTTCCTTTTCCAGCAACCGGAGCGGCTGGTTTGCCCTGGACGGAGGCGAGCGGCTGAGGCTTCGGTCTCTCCGGCTCACTGCCGCTCAGGACTGCGGCGAGCAGGGGCAGCAGAGCCCGGCCGGCGGCTAACATGTCTTCCGGGACGGCGCCCGTGCGGTCGTCGATGGCGAGCGCGGTGCCCTTGATCATATCCGAACCCTGAAGCAGGACGTCGATGGCGGAGGGGGGGAGGCTCAGGCCGCCTTTCTGCGCCGCCACAAAACAATCCTCCATGAGGTGAGCCACCTGCACCACGGCGTCGACGCCGGCAATGCGGGCCGCTCCTTTTATGGAATGAGCGGCGCGCATCAGAGGTTCGACCGTTTCGTTCGACGCGCCCCTCTTTTCGAGGCCTAGCAGGCCGTCGGCAAGGGCCGCACACCGGTTCTGCACCTCGTCGCGGAACAGGCCGAGCATGGCGAGATCTACCTTTAACCCTTCGGCTTGCGGCGGAGGTGAAGGCTGCGCTTGTGCCGGGAGGACGGGCTGCGCCACCGGTCCGGGTTTTTCTGCCAGCAGGGCTTCGAGCTTCGGAGCGAGCCTTTCTACGGCTTCCAGAAGTTCCTGCGGCGGCATGCCGGCGGGGGAAATTTTAGAAGAACCGATCCTGAGCAATAGATCCGAGCTTTCCAGCAGCGCAGCTACGGTCGCTGAATTTAAAATAGCAGGGGCCTTCTGTGCCGCCGCGAAAAGGTCTTCCATCAGAACGGCCAGTCTGACCGCTGCCGCTACGCCCACTATCTGGGCCGCGCCCTTGATGGAATGGGCGGCAAGCATGAGCGGCTCCAGCGTTCCTGGCGAGCTGTCTTTTTTCTCAAGACCCGGTAATCCGGCCGTCAGGGCCGCGCCGTGTTTGAGGGCTTCGGCGCGGAACAGCTCGAGCATGAAATTTTCGGGGCTCATTTCGCGCACCTCGCGCAGGCGCTGAAGAATAATTCATCGTCGAGAAGAGTGACCTGCCTGTCCTTCCACGCGAACACGCCCAGGGCCGGCATCCCGCCGGGGCAGTCATTCACCTTGCGGGTCTGTTCCTGGGTAACGGAGAAGATCCCTCCCGCTTCATCGGCCGGGAACAGCCACGGCTCCGCGGCGGAGCCGGCGAGGATCATGCAGCCGAGCTTCGCGCAGCCCGCGGGAGCGGGCTCCCCGGGAGTTTCCAACCCGTAGGCTACGGGCATGATCCTGGCCGCGTCTACGCACAAATGCAGCTCGCCGTCCACAGCCGCCAAGCCCAGCAGCGCTCCTGCGCGGTGTGGAATGCGGTGGATGAGCTGGGGCTCGAGCACCCGTATTAGACTGCCAGTGGGCAGGGCCAGCCATTGTCGCCCGAGGCGGAAAATAATAACCACGGTTTCAGCGCCGTGCTCCGCTTCTTTCTTTTGCGCCAGAGCCTCGGCGCATTCGCGGCGGTAGCCGGCCGGGGGTATGCGGTCGAAGAACTTCCTGGCCGCGACGGCGAATTCCTCGCAATTCCTGCAATGGCCAAGGCCCGGAAGCTGGGCGCAGGATTTGTCGCCTTCACTGCCGGTAACCTGCCAGCACGGCGCTCCTTTTCGTGAAGGGGCCGCAGAGAGTGGCGGCTTGTGCGGGCGCGCCTGACCGCTGCGGCTTGCGGGCGGCGCGGGGGCGAGCATAGTAAAAACTTCCCTGCCAGGGAGAGGCGTCTGGGCGGGGGCGGAGGGCTCCGTCTCGGCCCGCTGATAGGCAAAGGCAAGGTTGTGCCTTACGGGACGGTAGTTCGGCAGCGGCATGGCTTCGGAATGGCCGGAGAAGAAAACTCCCCCGGGTTTAAGGCAGCGATCGAGCGCTTCCGCCAGTTTTACCCGCGCCGCGGCATGCATGTAGATAGTGAGATTGCGGCAAAAGATCACGTCGTAGGGTTGCCGCCTTGCCAGGGCCGCGAAATCCATGGCATTGCCTTTTTCAAAATTCACCGTCTGCGCAAGGTCTTGCCGCAAGACGAACCTGCCGCCCTCAGCGAAAAAATATTTCCGCCGCAGCTCCTCGTCCATCCCGCGGAACGAATTAGCGTCGTAGCGCGCGGCGCGGGCGGCGGCCAAGAATGACGGATGTATATCCACCGCGTCGATAACGAAATCAGAGGGGGTCAGCCCGGCTTCAAGCAGGGCGATGACTGCGGAATAGGGCTCTTCGCCGGTGCAGCACGGCAGGCTTAGGACGCGTAGCGGGCTTCCGCCGCCGGCCAGGCGGGCGGCCGCGAATATTTTAAGGAAGGCGAACGACTCTGGCTCGCGGAAGAACCAGGTTTCCGGCACGGCCAGCAGCAGCACCAGCTCCTCGAACTCGGCTTCCGAGCCCCGGAGCGTGCGGGCGTAGGCCTTTTCGCCGGAGCAGGCAAGCGCCTCCATACGTTTTTTCACCGCGGAGCTGACGGCAGCCTCCCCGAAGGCGGACGGTTCGAACCCTGTGGTACGTATCAAATCGATTATCTCGGTTAAAAGCGGCATTTATAGATCCGATAAAAAGGGTTCCAGGTTGATGTCCCGCGGCGGCGGCGCGCCTTTCCGCGCGACGCCGCGAAGGCATAGAGCACCCGGTCTTTCCGTTCCGGGAATTTCCGCGGCAGTTTCATTTACCTGCTCGGCGATCAGGCCCGCCAGTCTGGCCCTCCCGTCATTACCCGGGACGGACACGAGCACTATCCGGGTGCTGAGATGGTCGACGCTGGGACGGCCGGCTATTCTGCGGTTCAGGTCCAGGACGGGCACGGTCTCCCCGTGATAATCAAGGGTCCCTTCCAGTCCCCTGGCATCCGCCGGACCTTTCTTAAGGTCGGCCAGCGTTACCACTGCGGCGGCTGCATTGCAGTCGAGGCCGTATCTGAGGTTGTCGACGGTAAGAATTATGAGCATATTGGTTCCTGCCGCGGCCCCTGTCACGCCATTACCTTGAATTTCTGTATCTCGTCCTTAAGCCCGCGCATGGCGCCATGCATATGTTCGGTGGCCGTGTTGAACTCGCGCAGCGAATCCAGCGTGTTGCGCGTGCCGTTGGTGAGCACCATCATCGCTTCGTTTA
>CAIXBR010000101.1 GCA_903917735.1 uncultured Elusimicrobia bacterium
CCCGCCCCGCTCGAACTTGTTCGTAACGGCAAACTGACCAATTTCTACATGGGCCGGGCCCCGGTTAAGGAGTTCCGCAATTCCAACGGGCACGCCCGGGGCTTGACCGGAGAGTTCGCGACACCCCGCCCCGGCAATGTCTTCTTTTCGGCCCTTCCCGAAAAGCGGGTGCCGCTGGAGGGTCTTAAAAAGGAGCTTCTGCGTATCGCCGCGGATAACGGCCTCGATTACGCCGTGATCGTGCGGCGCCTCGATCCGGACGCGGAGAGGAAGACGGGGGACCTCCTGGCCGGCCCGGTCCTCGCCTACAAGGTCGCGGTTCGTGACGGCTCGGAGACGCTTATCGGGGCCTCGGACTGGACCGGCGTGACTTTCCGCGCCCTGCGCGACATACTGATGGTTTCGGACACGGACCAGGTTTACAACTATTACCAGGCAGGCCCGTACTTTTACAACCGCGGCTATGTTCCGGCCTCTATAGCCGCTCCCTCGGCCCTGCTGGTGCAGGAAATGGAGCTTAAGCCCACGGACGTTAAACCGGACCGGCAGCCTTACCTGCCGCATCCCTACTTTGAAAAGCACTGAAGCATCATCGCTGAAAAGGCGTTCCAATCGTCAGTCTGGAGGAAAAATCGTGAAGAGCATTAAATATTACGCTTTCCCTTCTTCCGTTAAGGAAGCCATGTCGCTGCTCCTTGACCGGAAGTACAAGGCCATGGCGCTGGCCGGCGGCACCCTGGTCGCGAAGACCCTGCCCGACTCGGTCGAGACCTACCTCGACCTGAAGAACGTCCCGATAAAGGGCATAAAGCTCGCGGGGGGGAACCTCGTGATAGGCGCCGGCGCCACGTTCGACGAGATAGACAGGTCGAAGCTCTGTCGCAGCTGGGCGGGCGGGGTCATCTCGTCCGCGGCGGCAAAGTGTTCCAGCCAGCTGGTGCGCAATATGGCCACGATCGGCGGGAATATCGCCCGCCCGCATTCTTTCAATATCTTCCCCGTGCTGCTCCTCGGCCTGGACGCTAAAGTGCGGTTCGCGTGCAAAACCGGGACCAAACTGGTGGATTTTCAGGACCTGTATTCCTCCGGGGCAGGGCTGCGCCCGGGGCTGGATTGCCTCATAACCGAAGTGATCATCCCGGCAAAGACGAGAAAATGGGGCTGCGAGTTCATAAAGCTGGCGAAGACGGAGTCGAGCTGGGAATCATACATTAAACTTTTCTTCGCCGTAGAGAAAAAGGGAAAGTTCTTCGCCCAGGCCAGGATCGCCGTGGGCGCCCTTTCACCGAGGCCATTCAGGGCCCCCGCGGCTGAAAAGGCGCTCGCAGCCGGGGAAACGCCCGAAGCTTGCGCCGCCGCTTTAGCCGCTGAACTGGCCGCGGCCCGGGCCGGGGATTACCGCTGCGCCGCAGCCGCGAACCTCCTGAAACGGTTCGTTAAATCTGTCTGAACGGGGATGCATGAATTATGAAAACTAACTCTATCATAGAGGCCAAAAAAGGGTTTTTCGAGA
>CAIXBR010000102.1 GCA_903917735.1 uncultured Elusimicrobia bacterium
ACCTGGGCATAGATTCCATCAAGCGCGTGGCCATACTCTCGGAACTCCACGAAAAGCTGCCCTCCGCCCCGCGCATCACGCCCGAACAGCTCGGCTCCATCCGCACTCTGCGCCAGGTTACGGCCTATCTATCGGCGGGAACGCAGCAGGCCCAGGCGCCGGCCGCGCCCGCCCCGGCCCCGGCACAAAGCCGGGAAGAAAGCGTGATAACCAGGGAGATATTAAAAACCGCTGATTTCAACCCCGCCGCCGTCAGAGAAAAGGTGGCGCTGGACAAGAACCTGCCCTTCTGGATAACGGACGACGGGGCCGGACTTGCCGGAGAAATAGTGAAAAACCTCGCCTCACGCGGCTGCCGGGCGCAGAAAGTTTCACTGGACGATGCGGGGCTTAAGCCCAAGGACGGCCTGGCCGGGCTGGTAATAATCGCGCCGGCAGCAAAGCTGGCGCACGGAGCTTTCTGGCCTAAAGGCTCCGAGGATTTCCTTAAGAAAGCCTTCCGCCTGGTCCAGGCCGCCGGCCCCGCCTTACGCGCGGCCGGCCATAGCTCCGGAGCCTGCCTGATGACAGTCTCACGTCTCGACGGCGTCTTCGGAATTTCAGGTTTAAAAGCCGGGCAGGACCCTGTTTTCGGCGGGCTGGCCGGACTGGCTAAAACGGCGGGGCATGAATGGCCTGAGGTCTCCTGCCGCGCGTTGGACGCCGCCGCCGACTGGCAGCATACCGTGTCGGTGGCGCAGACGGTAGCGGACGAGCTCTTCTTTAAAGGCCCCGTAGAAATGGGAATTTCAGAAACAGGCAGCAAGGTAGTGCTGCTTAGCCGGTCGGAGCAGGTCAAAGGCGGCAAGCTGCCGCTCGAGAAGGGCGACGTAGTGCTTATCACCGGCGGCGCGCGCGGAGTTACGGCCGAAGCCGCGGCGGCGCTTGCCGCTTCCTGCGGCCCGACCCTGGCTATACTGGGCCGCAGCCCCCTGCCGGCCGCTGAGGAGGGCTGGCTTGCGCAATGCCCCGCGGAGAGCGATATCAAGAAAGCCCTTATCTCACGCAACCCGGGAATGGCGCCTAAAGCCGCCGGGGAAGAGTGCCGCAAAATAATGGCCGCCAGGGAGATACGCGCCCAGCTCAACCGCTTTGAGGCCTCCGGCTCGCGCGCCGTTTATTTTTCCGCGGACATACGGGACCAGCAGGAGGTCGCCCGTGTCGTGGAAAAGATCGCCAAAGAACTGGGGCCCGTGCGCGGCTTTGTGCACGGCGCCGGGGTACTGGCGGACAAGCTTATCCTGGACAAAACCGCCGAGCAGTTCGACTCCGTGTTCGACACCAAAGTAGCCGGACTGCGCAACATCCTCTCGGCGCTGGACCTCCCTAAGCTTAAACTGCTCGCTTTATACTCCTCCTCCACCGCCCGCTTCGGGCGCACCGGCCAGTGCGACTACGCCATGGCTAACGAGGTGCTTAACAAGACGGCGCGCCTTATCGCGCGCCGCCTGCCGGACTGCCGCGCGGTAGCGTTCAACTGGGGGCCCTGGGCCGGCGGCATGGTAAACGACGGACTTAAGGCCCTGTTCGCCAAAGAGGGCATCGGCGTCATCGGGCTGGAACCGGGAGGAAAATTTCTAATTACAGAGCTTTCCTCGGACAGCGGAGCTGTGGAAGTGGTGGTTATCGCGCGACCCAGGGTGGCCGCGGCGCAGGAACTTCCCACAGGAGCCGCTCCGGCTTTCGAGCTCACTGTTTCCGTAGAAGAGCATCCCTTTTTGCGCTCTCACGTAATCAACGGGAAAGCGGTAGTCCCCACGGCGATCATTACCGAGTGGCTGGCCCACGGAGCGCTGCACGGGAACCCGGGCCTGCTCTTCCACGGGTTCAACGATCTGAAAATATTCAAGGGGATAATACTCGGCGGCGGGGCCTGCAAAGTGTCTGTCCTGGCCGGCAAAGCCGTCAGAAAAGAGGGGCTATTCTCGGTCCCCGCCGAACTGCGGGGCCCCAACGGAGAGCTGCACGCGGGGGCTGAGATACTCCTGGCCTCAAGCCTGCCCCGGCCCGTCGCCCAGCTGCCTGAGTTCGCCCTTAAACCGTACCCCCTCTCCGTGGAGCAGGCTTACGAGAAGGTCCTTTTCCACGGCGAGGATATGCGCTTTATACGTTCCGTGGCCGGCTTCTCGGAAAAGGGCATAGTGCTTGAAGCCGCCGCCTCTCTACCGCCCGGGTCATGGATGCGGCGCCCCACCCGCGACCGGTGGCTGGCCGATCCCGCCGCACTGGACGCGGCTTTTCAGGGTATGATACTCTGGACTTTTGAAAATTCCGGCGCAGGCTCGCTCCCGAACCGCGCTGTTGCCTACCGTCAGTTCGGCGCCTTCTCCCCTAACGGTGTGCGGATAATAGCCCGCATTGTCAGTTCGGCGGAGCACACCTGCGTAGCGGATATAGATTTCATAGGCGACAAAGGCGTCCTTGTGGCCCGCATGGAAGGCTATGAATGTACC
Source organism: uncultured Elusimicrobia bacterium (assembly GCA_903917735.1). Classification (GTDB taxonomy): domain Bacteria; phylum Elusimicrobiota; class Elusimicrobia; order Elusimicrobiales; family UBA9959; genus UBA9959. The sequence continues at coordinate 2,493 of CAIXBR010000102.1, forward strand.
GTGGACAAGTCACTTAACGGCGCTTTCCTGAAAAAAACCCTTGCAGGAGTTCCCGTCTGAAATGAACGAACAGCAGCCTATAGCCATCGTCGGCGCCGGCGGCATATTCCCCGGCGCGCCCGACCTGGAGCGTTTCTGGAAGAATATTTCCGAGGGGACATGTTCGGCCAAAGTCGCTCCGCCGGGCCGCTGGCTACTCAATGGCCGCGAGGTCTTCGACCCGCAAAAGGGCGCGCCCGACAAGGTCTATTCTCTTAAGGCCTGTTTCGTTGAGGATTTCAAACTGGACCCCTCCGGGCTGGACCTGCGGGAAACATTTATTGAAAGACTTGACCCGGTTTTCCATCTTGCCCTGCACGCCGCTAAGCAGGCTTTTTTTGACGCGCAGTATAAAAAGATAAACCGCGCCCGCACCGGGGTGATAATCGGCAACATAGTGCTCCCCACCGATTCCGTATCCGCGCTGGCCCGGGAGACGCTGCTTCCGGCTTTCGAGAAAGCGGCTTTCGGGAAAAAACTTACAGATTTACAGACCAGGACAGATCCCCTCAACCGCTGCGCGGCGGGCCTGCCGGGCGGGGTCATCGCCCGCGCGCTCGGCCTTTCTGGCGGGAGTTTCACGCTGGACGCCGCGTGCGCTTCTTCGCTTTACGCCGTAAAACTCGCCGTTGACGCTTTAAGATCCGGCCGCGCCGATGCCATGCTCACCGGCGGCGTTTCCCGCCCCTCCAGTCTTTATACCCAGATGGGTTTCGCCCAGCTGCGCGCCCTGTCGCCCTCGGGGAGGCCGTCCCCTTTTGACGCCGCCGCCGACGGATTAGTAGTGGGCGAGGGCGCCGGCATGTTCGTCCTGAAGCGCCTCGGCGACGCAGTGCGGGACGGCGACAAAATATACTGCGTAATAACAGGCATAGGCCTTTCCAACGATATAGGCGGCAGCCTGCTGGCGCCTAACACCGCGGGCCAGCTGTACGCCATGCGCGCGGCCTACCTCCAGGCGAAGCTTTCCCCGTCGCAGATAGATCTTATCGAGTGCCACGCCACCGGCACGCCTACGGGAGACCCGGTAGAGGTGGAAAGTCTGAAAACCCTCTGGGGCGAGCGCGGCTGGAGCGAGGGCCAATGCGCGCTGGGCTCCGTTAAGTCCAATATTGGCCACCTGCTCACCGCCGCCGGCGCCGCCGGCATGATGAAGGTGCTGCTCTCCTTCAAGAACAAGAGCCTGCCGCCTACCGCAAATTTCACCAAGCCCGGCCCTAAGATAAAACTCGCCGGCAGCCCGTTCCGGGTGCAGAACAGTTGCGCCGACTGGGCGGCCCGGGACAGTAAAACCCCGCGCCGCGCCGCCATCAGCGCTTTCGGTTTCGGCGGCATAAACGCGCACGTGCTGGTGGAGGAATACGGCGGGTCTTTCGCCCCCGCGGTCCGCCCGGGCGCGTCAAAGGCCGCCCCGAAAGCTCCCGTGCCTGTGGCGATAGTGGGCATGGAGGCCCGCTTCGGTTCCCTGGGCGGCTTGAGAGAATTCCAGGAGGCCGTCCTTGGCGGGACCGGCACCATGCCGTCGGAACTGCCGGAGGAACGCCGCCGCGGCTTGCCCGGGGCCGGGAAAGGCTTTTATCTGCGCGAAGTCGGCGTAGCTGCCGATGCCTACAGGATACCCCCCAAAGAACTGGAGGAGATGCTTCCTCAGCAGCTGCTGATGCTGGACGTCGCGGCCAAAGCCGTGGCCGACTCCGGGCCCGGTGAAAAAGGGCTGCTGAACGCCGGGGTTTTTATAGGTATCGGGCTGGACTTGAACGCCACTAATTTTCATTTCCGCTGGTCGCTGCTGGAAACGGCCCGCCGGCGCGCCGCGGAGCAGGGCTGGAACCTTTCCGAAAAAGAGGAAAACGAATTCCTGGCCGGGCTGCGCGGGGACTCCGGCCCGGCTTTATCCGCGAACCGGACGATGGGCGCGCTGGGCAGCATAGTAGCCAGCCGCATCGCCAGGGAATTCCACGCCGGGGGCCCTAGTTTCACTATTTCCAGCGAGGAGACCTCAGGCCTGCGCGCCCTGGAGGCCGGGGTGCGCGCGCTGCGTTCCGGCGAACTAGACACCGCTATCGTAGGCGCGGTTTCCATAGACGGGGACCCGCGCGCCCTGGCCGCCGCGAACGCCGTGAGGCCGTACGCCGCGGCGCCGCGTCCGTTCGACGGGGCAGCCGCCGGAACTACCCCCGGCGAAGGCGCGGCCGCCCTTATTTTAAAGCGCCTGGACGACGCCGTCCGCGACGGGGACCGGGTTTACGCCGTCATAAAAGGCCTCGGGTTCGCCTCAGGCGGCGGCGTTGACAAGACCGCGCCGTCGCCCGGGGCTTACGCTTCAGCGTTGCGCGAGGCCTACGGAGAAGCGCAGGTAGACCCGTCCACAATCGGCTACATAGAAACCCACGGCAGCGCAACCCCGGAGGAAGACTCGGCCGAAGCGGAAGCGCTGACGGATTTTTACGGCGTCTCTTCCGCGCAGGTCCCTTGCGCCCTGGGTACGGTGAAACCGGTAATAGGCCACACTGGCGCCGCCTGCGGCCTGGCCGGTGTAGTTAAGACCGCTCTCGCCCTTTACCAGGAGATCCTGCCGCCTTTAGATAAAATTTCCCCCCTGGCGGAGCTGGCTCGGGCGAAGAAAAGGTTCCACCTCCCACTCTCGCCGCAGTACTGGATGCGCAACCGGGCTGAAGGCCCGCGGCGCGCCGGGGTAAGCGCCCTGGGAATTGACGGCAACTGCGGCCATGTCGTTCTGGAAGGCGTAGAGCCCGCCGCCGACAACGAGCAGACGGCCATAGAGCGCCGCCAGCCGCTGGGAGCCCGCGGCGAGGCGCTGTTCGCGGTAGAGGACGACGATTGCGCGGGGATACTGGCCGGGCTGGCGGACTTGCGGGCCTGGCTGGCACGGCGCGGCCCGAACGAAAATATAGAAAAACTGGCCCGGGGCTGGTTCGCCCACACTGGGGCGCGGCCGGAAAAAAAACGCGCCTGCGTACTGCTGGCGCGGGACCCGGAAGAGCTGGTTTCGCTTTCCGGCGCCGCCCAGGCCGGGTTGCGCGCCGACACGGAAAAGCCGTTCCTACGCGACAGGATATTTTATTCCCCCTCCGGCCAGGCAAAGCGGGAGAATATAGCTTTTGTTTTCCCCGGCTCCGGCAACCAGTACATAGGAATGGGGAGGGAGCTTTGGACGCAGTGGCCGGAAATAGCCAGGCGCCTTGACGCCGAGAACGGCTACCTGCGCGGCCAGATGGTGCCCAATCTTTTCGTCCCGTGGCGGCTGCTCTGGAACGACGGCTGGCAGGAAGAGACGGAACTGGAAATAGTGGACGACTACAAATCCATGATCTTCGGCTCCGTGGCCCACGGGGCCGCGGTAAGCGACCTGGTGCGCTCTCTGGGCGTGGAACCGGCCTGCGTAATAGGCTACAGCCTGGGCGAGACGGCGGGCCTTTTCGCCCTGCGGGCCTGGACCGCCCGCGACGAGATGCTGCGCCGCATCAACGAGTCCAGCCTTTTTGTGAGCGACCTGGCCGGCCCCTGCGACGCGGCCCGGCGCTTCTGGAATCTGCCCAAGGACGAGAAAGTGGACTGGGTGCTGGGCGTAATAGACCGGCCCGCGGAGAACGTCCGCATGGCCTTGAAAGGGGCGGAGCGCGCGGCGCTGCTGATAGTGAACGCTCCGCTCGAATGCGTAGTGGGCGGCTACCGCAAAGCGGTCAACACGCTGGTGGAGGGCCTGGGCTGCGTGTTCCTGCCGCTCCAGGGCGTATCCACGGTACATTTCGAAGCGGCCAAACTGGTGGAGAAGCAGTACCGGGACCTGCACCTGTTCCCCACCACCCCCCCTCCCGGCGTGCGGTTTTACAGCGGCGCCTGGAAAAAGTCCTACGAAGTCACGCGCGAAAGCGCGGCCGATTCCATAGTAGCCCAGGCCATACACAGCCTTGATTTCCCTTCGCTGGTGCGCCGCGCCTACGACGACGGCGCCAGGATCTTCGTCGAACTTGGCCCGCAGGCCTCCTGCACCAGGATGATAGACAAGATACTGGGCGCCCAGCCGCATCTGGCTAAATCCGCCTGCGTTAAGAGCCAGGACGGGACCGGCACGATCTTACGCCTGCTCTCCAGGCTGATAGCCGAAAGGGCCCCGGTAGACCTGGGCGCGCTTTACGGGCAGGAATCCCGCGCCGCCGCGCACCAGGAAACTCCTGCGGCAAAGCCCATGGTGTACGCCGCTCTTTCCGTGCCGCCGCCGGCCAGGTTCGACTGGCAGCCCGAAAAAGAGCAGATATCGGCCGCCGGAACCGCTGAAGCTGCGGCCCAACCGTCCGCACCGCGTCCGCCCGCGCCCGTTCCGGCGCCGATTCCCGCGAAACCGCCGCACCCCTCGCCGACCGCCATATCACTGGCCTCAGCCTTCACCGGACCGGCCCCGGCTTACCTGCGGAACTTTTCCTCCGCCGTGACTGCCAAGGCGAAAGCGCACGAGGTTTTCCTGAGGCTGTCGAATAATTATTCAGAAATGCAGTCCAGAAATATAGTTTTTCAGAATGCCCTTCTGAAAGCCCTGGGGGGACGCGCACCGGCAATGCCGCCGGCCCCGCCTATCACCCTCAGCCCCGAACCTTCATTACTTAAGGCGGAGCCTCAGATTGCGCGGCCCGAAGTTTTCATGACCCGCGAACAATGTCTTGAATTTGCCGTGGGCTCCATAGCAAAAGTCCTGGGCCCTGAATTCGCCTCAGCAGACTCTTATCGCACCCGCGTGCGCCTGCCGGCCGAGCCGCTGATGCTGGTGGACAGGATACTCAGCGTGCGGGGGGCTCCTGGGTCCTTAACTTCCGGGAACGTGGTTACGGAACACGACATTAAACCGGGGGCCTGGTACCTGGACGGAGGGCGCATACCCACAAGCATCGCCGTAGAGGCCGGGCAGGCCGACCTGTTCCTATGCGCCTACCTGGGCATAGACGACATGACAAAGGGCAACGCGGTTTACCGCCTGCTGGACGCCGAGGTTACCCCCCACCAGAGCCTGCCGCTGCCCGGACAGGTTATCCATTACGATATCAACATCGAGCGTTTTGCCCGGCACGGCGACATCTGGCTTTTCTTTTTCAATTATGAAAGCACGGTGAACGGCAAGCCGATGATCAGCATGAAAAAAGGCTGCGCGGGTTTCTTTACCGACGAAGAACTTGCGAAAGGCAAAGGCGTGGTCCTGACCGCCGAGGAGATCGCCCCGGCCGCCGGCAAATGCGCGGAGGACTGGACAGCGCCGGCGCCTTTCGGCGGCGGCGCCGAAGCCTACGACGACGCCGGGATCTCCGCGCTGCGCGAGGGCAGGTACGCGCAATGCTTCGGCCCCGCTTTCGAAGGGTTGCCCTTAACCGCTCCGATAGGCCTGCCCGGCGGCAGGATGAAGCTTGTTGACCGGGTGCTTGAACTATCCCCAAAAGGCGGCCGCTACGGCCTGGGCAGCATACAGGGCGAGATGGACATCCACCCGGACGACTGGCACCTGGCCTGCCATTTTATCGACGACCATGTGATGCCGGGTACGCTGATGTACGAATGCTGCCTGCACACCTTCCGAATTCTGCTGCTCCGCCTGGGCTGGGTGGGCGAGGCCGCCGACTGCTGGTACGAACCGGTGCCGGGCATCGCCAGCCGGCTGGAATGCCGCGGCCAGGTGCTGGCCTCCACTAAAAAAGCGATGTATGAGATCGTTGTAAAGGAAATAGGCTACCAGGCCAAAAGCGGCCAGCCCTACGCCATTGCCGAGGCCTTCATGTACTCCGACGGCAAACGCATCATCCACATCCACAATATGTCCATACGCATGGGCGGCACTTCGCGGCAGAAGATAGAAAGCCTGTGGGACGGCGGAGCCGCGCCTGCGGCGGGTCCCAGAAAGGCTATCTTCGACAACGCCAGCATCACGGCTTTCGCAGTGGGCAAGCCTTCCGAGGCTTTCGGCGAAAAATACAAGGTCTTCGACTCGGAGCGCGTGATAGCCAGGCTCCCGGGCGCCCCATACAAGTTCCTGGACCGCATAGTTAAGATTGAGAACTGCCGCCAGTGGGAACTGGCCGCTGGCGGGATTATCGAGGCAGAATACGACGTACCGCCGGAAGAATGGTATTTTAAGTCCGGCGGCCAGAAGTCCATGCCTTTTGCCATACTGCTGGAAGTCGCGCTGCAGCCCTGCGGATGGCTGGCGGCCTACCTGGGCAGCGCGCTGACCAGCCCTACGGACCTGTCCTTCAGGAACCTGGGCGGCACGGGCGTACAGTACGCCGAAATTTTCTCCGACTCCGGGATACTCACCACGAAGGTGAAGATTACCAAGGTCTCCCAGTCCGGCGGGATGATCATACAGGATTACGATTTCGAAGTGCTCAATAACGGCCGCGCGGTCTACAAGGGCAGCACGCAGTTCGGCTTCTTCTCGAAGCAATCGCTGGCTGCCCAGGTAGGCGTTCGCGGCGCCGCGAGGTACGTCCCGCAGGCCGAAGAGACCGCGCGCGGAGAGGTTTTGGAACTTGCCGCCGCTCCCGCCCTGCCGGACGAGAAACTGATGATGCTGGACTCCGTGGAAACCTATATCCCCGGCGGCGGCCCCAAGAAGGAGGGTTTCATCCGCGGCCTCAAGAAGGTGGACCCGGCCGAGTGGTTCTTCAAGGCACATTTTTACCAGGACCCGGTATGCCCGGGCTCGCTGGGCGTTGAATCCTTCATAAACCTGATCAAGGCGGCCGCCGGACGCAGGTGGAAGGACCTGTCTAAAAGCGCACGTTTCGAGGCGCTGGCCCTGGGCGAGAAGCACCAGTGGACCTACCGCGGCCAGATAGTGCAGAAGAACAAGCTGATCACCGTGGAAGCGCACATCACCGGCGCCGACGACGAGCGCAGGGTCCTGCGCGCCGATGGCGTCCTTATAGTGGACGGCCTGGTCATCTACCAGATGAAAGATTTTGCGGTAAGGGTTGTGGAAACAAAATGAAATACACCAAAGTCTTTATCGACGCTATCGGCTATGAGCTCGGTCCCAACGTGGTTACCTCTTCGGAGCTGGAGAAACGCATAGTCCCGATGCTGGACGCGCTGCACATCCAGACCGGCCAGCTGGAGGCCCTGACCGGCATACGCGAGCGGCGCTGGTGGAACCCCGGCTTCGCGCTGTCCGAAGGCGCGTCCCGCGCGGGCCGCAAGGCCCTGGAACAGGCCGGCATGACCGCGGCCGACCTTGGAGCCCTTGTCTACGCCGGCGTCTGCCGCGAGCACAGCGAGCCGGCCACCGCCACGGCCGTAGCCGACGCGCTCGGAGTTAAACCAGCCACCACCGTCTACGACGTTTCCAACGCCTGCCTGGGTGTCTTAAACGGGATGATAGACATAGCCAACCGCATAGAGCTGGGCCAGATCAAGGCCGGAATGGTGGTCTCCTGCGAATCCTCCCGGGAGATCAACGACAGCATGATAGCGGCTATGCTGGCCGACAAAAGCTTTGAGTGCTTCAGACTCTCCATAGCCACGCTCACCGGCGGTTCCGGGGCGGTGGCGGTGATCCTCACCGACGGCTCCTTTGGCGGGCATAAGAACCACAAGCTGCTGGGCGGCGTCTACCGCTCGGCCTGCGAGCACCACAAGCTCTGCATCTGGCACCGCGACAGCATGTTCACCGACGCGACCGCGGCTTTAAAGAACGGCGTGGTCCTGGGGCGCCAGACCTGGGCCGACCTGCTGGCCGAACTGGCCATGCGGCCTGAAGAATTCACAAAAGTCATCTGCCACCAGGTGGGCGCCACGCACAGGAAGACCATACTGGACGCGCTCGCGATATCCGAGGAGAAGGATTTTTCAACGTTCGAATACCTCGGCAACATGGGCACCGCCGCCCTGCCCTCCGCCGCCGCCATAGCCGCCGAGCGCGACTTCCTGGCGCCGGGTGACACCGTGGCTTTTCTGGGGATAGGCAGCGGCCTCAACACGATAATGCTCGGCATAAAATGGTGACTATGATCCCGTACCTTCCCGAAGGCGTTACTCCGGAACTTTATCCCTTTGCCGGAAAATATCTAACGCTAAAGAGCGGCGCAAAGATGCATTACCTTGATGAGGGCGCCGGCGCCCCCGTGGTGATGCTGCACGGAAACCCCTCCTGGTCTTTCTATTACCGCAACCTGGCCCAGGCCCTGCGCGGCGCCGTCCGCGTAATAGTGCCGGACCACATAGGCTGCGGGCTCTCGGAAAAACCAGGAGACGACGGCTACAACTATACGCTCAAAAGCCGCATCGACGATATCGAATATCTGCTGGACAGCCTCGGCGTAAAAGAGAACGTCACGCTGGTAGTGCACGACTGGGGCGGCATGATAGGCCTGGCTTACGCCGTACGCCGCCCGGAACGGATAAAGAAACTGGTCATTCTTAATACCGGCGCCTTTTTCCTGCCGGACGGGAAGACTTTCCCCGCTGCCCTGCGCCTTTGCCGCACCCCCCTGGGCGCGGTGCTGGTGCGCGGGTTCAACGCTTTCGCGCGCGGGGCGGCCTGGGTGGGCTGCAAGCGCCGCCGCATGAGCCGCCAACTGCGCCGCGCCTACGCCGCTCCCTATAACAGCTGGGGCAACCGCATAGCCACCCTGCGCTTCGTTGAGGATATCCCGCTGGCACCCGGAGACAAAGCCTGGCCGCTGGTATACGGGACGCAGGAGAAGCTGACCTCGCTCTCCACAGTGCCCATGCTGATCTGCTGGGGCCTAAAGGATTTCGTTTTCGACGGGCATTTCCTGGCGGAATGGCGCCGCAGGTTCCCCCATGCCGAGGTGCACAGCTTCCCCGACTGCGGCCATTATATCCTCGAAGACGCCGGGGATGAAGTCATTCCGATCATTAAACGCTTCACAGATGCCTGAAAATATTTCCGAACTGATATCTGAACTGGCCGCCTCCGTACCTGACCGTCCGGCGGTCATAGACGGCGCACGGGCGATCACGTTCCGGGACCTGGAATCCGAAATTTCACTGCTGGCGGCGGGTCTGGGCAGGGCCGGCATAACTCCGGGCCTGCGGGTGGCCCTGATGGTACCGCCTTCCATAGAATTCACGGCTCTCACTTTTGCCCTTTTCCGGGCCGGCGCGGTTATAGTGCTGATCGACCCGGGCATAGGGCTTAAGAATATGCGTACCTGCCTGGAAGAGGCCCGGCCGGAGGCTTTCATCGGCGTACCTAAGGCGCACGCGGCCAGGCTGGCGCTGCGCTGGGCTAAAAGATCCCTGCGCATCAACATCACCGTCGGTAAACGCTGGTTCTGGGGCGGCTTTTCCCTGGAGGAGCTCAGGCGGCTGGGCCGCGGCGGCCGGGCGCCGGCCCCGGAAAACACCCCTGAGACCGCCGGCATACTGTTCACCTCGGGCAGCACCGGCGCCCCCAAAGGCGCGGTCTACACGCACGCCATGTTCTCCGCGCAGGCCCGCATGCTTAAAGAATATTTCCGGATAGAGCCCGGCTATTACTCGGTGCCGACCTTCCCCTCCTTTGCCCTTTTCGACGTGGCCCTCGGCCTGACCATAGTGATCCCCGACATGGACTTCACCCGGCCGGCGGCGGTAAACCCGGCCATGCTTGCCGGCCTGATAAACAGATACCAAGCCGTGCAGCTGTTCGGCTCCCCGGCCCTGCTGGACACTTTCAGCCGCTACGGCGAGAGACACGGGACCCTGCTGCCTTCCCTGCGGCGCGTCATCTCCTGCGGCGCGCCTGTTTCCGCCGCCGTGATCGGGCGGATGAAGAAGATGCTGCCCCCCGGAACGCAGCTCTACACCCCTTATGGCGCCACCGAAGCCCTGCCTGTGGCCTGCATCTCCGGCGAGGAACTGGCGGGGCTCGAACCCGGCTTCCCCGGGGTCTGCGTAGGCAGGACCTGGGAAGGCATGGAGACCTTCATTATAAAGATCTCGGACGCCCCCATCCCGGCCTGGTCCGAAGAACTCCTGGTGAGGGACGGCGAGATAGGCGAGATAGCGGTAAAAGGCCCCGTGGTATCTCCTGAATATTTCGGCAGGGAAGGCAGCACAGCGCTGGCCAAGATACGCGGCCCCGGCGGGGAGCTCTACCACCGCATGGGCGACATCGGCTGGAAAGACAAGGACGGACGGCTATGGTTCTGCGGACGCAAAAGCCACCGGGTAACGACCCCGTCGGGAACGCTTTTCACCATCCCCTGTGAAGCCGTTTTCAACCGCCACCCCGGGGTGCGGCGCACGGCCCTGGTGGGGATCGGGCCGGCGGGCAGGCAGACGCCGGTGCTCTGTGTGCAGCTTGAGCGCGGAGTTATCGAAAGCGGGCTCCTTACTAAAGGGCTGCTGGAGCTGGGCGCGGCGCACGAACGTACAAAGGACATAAAGACCATCCTTTATCATCCCGGCTTTCCGGTGGATATACGGCACAACGCCAAGATCTCCCGGGAAATACTCGCGGCCTGGGCGCAAATGTGCCTGAAAGACGGCGGGGACAAGGCATAGCCATGAAAGCTTTAGTCACCGGCGGCGGCGGATTCCTCGGCGGAGCCATTGTGGAGCTGCTGCTCGCCAAAGGCGTTTCCGTGCGCAGCCTGGCGCGCGGAGAATATCCCCGGCTTAAAAGCCTGGGCGTAGAATGCCTGCGCGGTGACGTAGCGGACCGGGAAGCCGCGGCCAGGGCCTGCCGCGGCTGCGACACTGTCTTCCATGCTGCGGCCAAGGTAGGCATGTGGGGCCGCTATGAGGATTTTTACGCGGTTAACGTGACAGGCACGGCCAATCTGTTGGAAGCGGCAAAGTCCGCCGGGGTTTCCCGCTTTATTTTCACCAGCACTCCCAGCGTGATCTTCCCCGGTGGCGACGTGGAAGGCTGGGATGAGCGCGCCCCCTATCCCACGCACTTCGATTCCTATTACGCCGAAACCAAAGCCCGCGCCGAGCGCCTGGTGCTGGCGGCCAATTCTCCCCTGCTTGCTACCGCGGCCTTAAGGCCCCACCTTGTCTGGGGCCCTGGGCGCGACCACATGATCTCCACCATCGCGGCCCGCGGCAGGGCCGGCAGATTGCGGCGCATAGGCGGCTTCAACAAACTTATCGACACCACCTATATAGACAACGCCGCTATGGCGCACTGGCTGGCCGCCGAAAAACTTTCCCCGGCAGCCGCCTGCGCCGGCAAAGCTTATTTTATTTCGCAGGGCGACCCGCGCCCCAACTGGGACATAATAAACATGATACTGCGCGCGGCCGGAACCGGGCCGGTGACAAGAAGCATGCCTTATGCCGCGGCATATGCCGCTGCCTCCGCAATGGAAACTTTCTGGCGTCTGGCGCGTTTGAAGAGCGAGCCGCCCCTTACCCGTTTCGTCCTGCAGCAGCTTACCACCGCCCACTGGTTCAACATTTCAGCGGCCCGTCGCGACTTGGGATACAGCCCGGGGGTAACCATAGAGCAGGGCATGGAAAGGCTGGGGAAGTGGTTTAATAAGGAACCGGCGAAGGGTTAACGGGCCGCGGGATAGCGGAGGCGGTTTTTCAGCGGGTGTAGCGCGCCGGGATAAAGCGCGCGGACAGCCAGGACATCCATTTTAGTTGTCCCTGTTCTCGTCCTCGAAAGCTTCCAGTTTCAGCTTGCCCTCGGCGTCTTTTTTCAGCACTTCTATCTTGCGCTTAACTTCCTCGAGTTTCACCGAAAGTTCTTTCGAGATGGTCACGCCCTCCTCGAAAAGGGAGAGGGATTCTTCGATTGGCGTGTTCTCGTCCTCGAGCTTGCCCACTATTTCCTCCAGCTTCGCGAGTTTTTCCTCGAAACCGCCCGCATTGGTTTTTTTTACCATAAAGTCTCCTGTTGGGGCCCGCCCGCCTGGCTGTCCTTGTTTTTATTTTTCACCGGGACCGGCCCGGGTTTTATTCCCGCCGCGGACGGGCTTATCACCTCTGCCTCGGCCCTGCCCTCCGCGAACTGCAATGAAAGCCTGTCGCCGGGGACGAGCGCCGCGGCCGTCTTAACAGCTTTTCCCTTGTTGTCCTTAATTATGGCGTACCCTTTCTTAAGCGGAAAAAGCGGGCTCAGCGCCTTAAGCTTCTCGGTCTGCAGATTCAGTTTTTCTCCGGCCCGGCGCAGTCTGTCCGCCGAGGCCGCGAAGATACCTTCCACGGCGTCGTCCAGGCGGCGGGTGGGCCGCTCCAGCAGCGCCATGGGGTTCGCCAGCGCGCGGCTCGACACCAGCCGGCGGAACTTGCCCTGCAGGTTCTCGTAGTAGATGCGCAGGCTCTGCAGCAGCCGCTTCTCCAGCCCCGCGATGTTAGCCGCCAGCTCCACCTTGCTCTTGACCACCAGTTCGGCGGCCGCCGAAGGCGTGGGCGCGCGCATGTCCGCCACGAAGTCCGCTATCGTAAAATCAGTCTCGTGTCCCACGCAGGAGATGACCGGGATCCTCGAGCCGGCTATCGCGCGGGCCACTATCTCCTCGTTGAAGGCCCACAGGTCCTCCATCGAGCCGCCGCCGCGGCCTACCAGCATCACGTCTATGTCCGGGAAACCCTCGTTCAGGTCCTCTATGGCCTGGGCTATTTCTTCCTTGGAGCCGGCCCCCTGCACCTTCACCGGGGCTATGATGATGTGCATGTTGGCGTAGCGCCGCTTCAGTATGGAAAGGATGTCGCGTATGGCCGCGCCTGTAGGCGAAGTGACCACAGCTATCTTCTGCGGCAGGGCCGGTATGGGGCGCTTGCGGGCCTGGTCGAATAGCCCTTCGGAAGCCAGCTTCTTCTTAAGCTGCTCGAAGGCCAGCTGCAGCGGGCCTATGCCGGCGGGTTCAACTTCCTTGGCCATCAGCTGGTACTTGCTCTGTTTGTCGTAAGTGGTGATGTTGCCGCGCACGCGCACCAGCAGGCCGTTAGCCAGCTCGAACTTCAGCCCCGCGGCGTTGCCGCGGAACATCACGCCCGAAATATTGGAGGTAGCGTCCTTCAGGTCGAAGTAAGTGTGCCCCAGAGAGGAAACCTTCAGCCCAGAGATCTCCCCCTCCACCCAAAGCTCGCGGAAATTGGTCTCGAGCAGGTACTTGATGCCCTGGCTCAATTCGCTGACGGTGTATATTCTGGGCTCGGTCATTTCTCGCCCCGCAGGCGCTTCAGGCGCTTGGAGATCTCTATCTCGAAGCCCTGTTCGGTGGGCCGGTAGAAGATTTTCGGGTCCGGCATATATTCCTGCTTCACGTAATGGCCCTCGAAATCGTGCGGGTACTTATAGCCCTGGCCGTGCCCGAGGGCTTTGCCGTCCTTGGTGGCGTCGCGCAGATGCAGCGGTACCGCGCGCTCCAGGCCGGTGTTCACCTCGGCCTGCGCCTCGTTCACCGCCATGTAGGACGCGTTGGACTTGGGCGAGCAGGCGACGTAAATGGCCGCCTGCGCCAGTATTATCCTGGCCTCGGGCATCCCCAGCACCTCGGCCGCGTTGAAAGCGCTCTGCGCCATCACCAAAGCCATGGGATTGGCGTTCCCTACGTCCTCGGAGGCGCAGATAAGTATGCGCCGCGCCACGAACCTGGGGTCCTCTCCGGCCTCCAGCATCTTCGCCAGCCAGTAGACGGCGGCGTCGGGGTCCGACCCCCGCATGCTCTTTATAAAAGCCGAGATATGGTCGTAATGTTCGTCGGAGCTGCGGTCGTAGCGCAGGCTCCTGCGCTGTATGGATTCACGGGCGACGGCCTCGTCTATAATGCGCTTCCCGTCGGGGCCGGGTGTGGTGGTAATCACGGCCAGCTCCAGCGCGTTCAGCAGACGGCGCGCGTCTCCGGAGGAATTTTCTATCAGGTAGCGCTTCGCCTCCGGGGTGACTTCGGCTTTGAGGGCCTTCAGCCCGGCTTCGGCGGTAAGTGCGCGGTCGAAGATCTCCGAAAGGTGCTCTACCTTCAGTTGCTTGAATTCCACCACTATAAAGCGCGAGAGCAAAGCCTGGTTTATATAGAAAAAAGGGTTCTCCGTGGTCATCCCTATCAGGATGATCTCGCCCTTCTCAACGGAGGGAAGCAGCACGTCCTGCTGGGTTCGGTTGAAATGGTGTATCTCGTCGAGCACCAGCAGCACGCGCTGGTTCTGCGCCAGCCCGCTGCCCAAGCCCCGGGAATACTCTATTATCTTTTTAAGGTCGGCCACGCCGGCCATAACGGCGTTCAGGTCGAAGGTTTTGGCGTTGGCGCGGGAAGCGATGTAGCGGGCCAGGGCGGTCTTTCCGGACCCGGGCGGGCCGAAGAAAACAGCCGACTTGAGATTGTCGGATTCTATGGCGCGGCGCAGCAGCTTGCCGGGGCCCAGTATATGCTCCTGCCCGGAAAAATCGGTTATGTCCTTGGGCGCCAAGCGGGCGGCCAGCGGGGAATAGAGCGGCCCTCCCTCTTGTTCGGGAGCTGCAGGTTGTTCTTCAAAAAGGGAATCGGGCATAAAAAAGCGGCTGAAAACTGCGGAAGACAATGAAAAGCAACCGGCTACTTCGCAGCCCCGGTTTCTTCACCGAGGGTTTTCTCCAGTTTCTCTACCATGTCGTCCACCTTCTTGGTGTCGGCTTCCCGGTTGATATCAGACTTCTGCTTCAGGTTGTAAAGCCGCGCGGCAAAACTGTAGGCGGCTATGATGGCCACCTTTGAGGTATCGACGATGCCCAGATTCTCCTCTATCTTCTTCATCTCGTCGGTGATCTGTATCACTATCGTGCCCATTTCCAGTTCCGACAGACCATCCACGGCCGGGAATTTCATCGGGCGGCCGCGCACTTTGGCTTCAAAATCGTTATTATTCATCGCCTTCCTCGAACAGGCCCGGCTGCAGGTCGTGGGCTTTCTCTATTTTGGCGCAGATGCGCTCCAGGCGGCGGCGCACTTTCAGCTTAAAATCGGCCAGTTCGCGCGCGGCGGCCGAATTGGACGCGCTTTTGCCGCGGGCGGCGCCGAGCAACTCCACCTGCTGCTTCAGCATCTCGTTCTCATCTTTAAGCCTGACTATAAGTTCCGAAGCGCCTGCTACCAGTTCCTCCAGGCGCTTTATGCGGTTGTACATGCCTAAATTATAGTAAAAACCCCTTTAAATAAGAACCCGCCCGGGCCCGCCCGGGCCTGGACGTTTTTTTATTTGATTTTAACGGACGAGCACTTATTTTTTATGAGTATTATACCGGCGCCTCTTTTTACAAGTGTAAGTTGTGGTGAAATTTAAACCGCAGGATGGGGAGATGGTGCGTTTTTTTGTAACTGTGACCTCTTGAAAAGACTCAAAAACGGCCCAAACCAGGCCGGTTTACCCAAAGATGGCATCATTTTAGTACCTCAAAATTGATGAAAATGACCGCTTTTAGGGAGAAACCACCCAAACACGGGTACCCTTTTGATGCCATCTCCATAAAGCGTCGGGGGCGCGGGACGCAACGCAGGCCTCTTGTTAGCGGGGTTTTTCAAGCTGACTTAAGCGTTCTTTGATTTGGTCAACTTCCTTGACCTTTTCCTTTAGAGAAGAAACCTCAGACTTCAGAGCAGTATTCTCTTTCTGTTGCCTATCATTTTCTGATTTGAGCTCCTTGATGGCCTGTATCACCATCATGTTGAGCTCCGCTCCGTAATTCACCCGCTTGTATCCATCCACTTCATCCTTACTGACAAGCTCGGGAAGGACCTTCTCAACCTCTTGGGCGACCAGCCCCCACTGGGTACCGCGGCTTAAATGCTCCTCCGCGTAGTGCTGGTTTTTCCACTCAAAGCGGACTGGGTTGAGTTGAGACAACTTCTCCAGGGCGCCGGTGACCGGGACAACATCCTTCTTGAGCATCAGGTCTGAAGCGCAGGTGCCCAGGGAACTGCTGGCGTAGTAGAGGCAGCCGCTGGTCCGGATGTTTCCAGTAACATCAAGCGCCTGCCCGGGCGACGTAGTCCCGATGCCGACGCTGCCTATAGAAGCGTTAAGCGTCAATACTGGCGACGGCGCGGACGTCGTCGCCGTACTGCCCGTCACGGTGATCAAACTCGTACGCTTATTAAGTTCCTGAATTGATGCGATGATGGGCGCGTAGAGGCCGTTGAAGTTGATGGAAAGCGTGCCGTCGGGCGTGAATGCGGTCGGCGAGGTGGTCGAGACGAGGTTGGGCCAGACCTTCTGCACGTTCTGCGCGGTGAGGCCGAACTGTTTCGGCTGCCCCGCGCTGAATTTGGGGTTCCAGTTGAACGACACGGGGGTGAGCTTCATCACCTGTGAGAGCGCCGTACTCCCGTTAAGCGAAGCGATGTTCTGTTTGAGGCGCTCGTCGGAGGAGCAGCTGGCGAGCACGCCGAATCCGTTAGCTTGGCCGGCGTAGCAAATACTGTAGGCAGTCCCGGAAGCAAGATAGTAAAAAGCAATTGTACCTTTCACGTTTAGCGTGGCCGCACTCGTATCCGTAGTCCCAATGCCCACGTTACCATTAGCAGTTATATTTAACGCATTAATCGCGTCAGTCTGATTTCTGACGCCCCAATCCGTATAATTGCTAAACCCGTCGTGATTCCCAACCTCCCAGGTCTTAGCGCCATTAATAAACTCAACAAATGTCTGGGCACTACCGCCGCCAGTTTCAAAGCGAGCCACATTCCTATTTGTGCCGAGGACATGAAGCGGTCTGGCCGGACTTGTAGTCCCGATGCCGACGTTGCCGGAGCTTGTATTCATTGACAAAACCGAAGTCGGCACGATTCCAGGAGTGGCGCCGCCGCCGAATGTATAAACATTGGTGGCGGTTTCCGCCAAAATCAGGTTTTGCGCTGTACCGTTGTTAAATAATATGTTGCCATTGTTAGCAGCCCCATATCTGGACGTAAAGTATAAGTAACCGCTGGATCCGATGTTAATATTACCCGCAACATCTAATTTCTGCCCTGGCCCAGCCGTCCCGATACCGACATTGCCGCCGTTTAATATCGTCATTTTTGGTGCGGCCCCTAAATATTGCGCGCCTACATCCGTTCCGCCTCCAACATAAAACTGAAGGCTTTGATTTGGGTAAGTCCCTTGGCCGGAAATAGCTCCGACCAGGGTCTGATTATGACTTGAATCGCGCTCTTTATAAAAAACTATGGTGGGGGCGCTACCGGAAGCATAAGCGCCCGAGTCTTCAATTTGCATGGTTCCTTTCGGCCAAACCGGATTAGTAGAAAGCACTTCCGGTTCAGCCCCTTTTAAGTCCAAAAAAGTGTTGGGCGCCGTAGT
>CAIXBR010000103.1 GCA_903917735.1 uncultured Elusimicrobia bacterium
CATCAGTCGCTTGACTATAAAACCCCACGGGAAGTATATCTGGAAGGACTGAAGAAGCGCGGCGTCAGCAGCAGGAAGAGTAAAGCAGTCCACCTTAAGAAGTGCCTGCAACTGGTCTAGTCTATCCCGACCACCTCATAACCTGCTACGGCCCTTACTGCAACCATCTATTTGATAAAATCATTTTTGCGCGGTATTGCCGGGCATTATGGCTGACATACAACTTGAGCTCTTCTCTCAGATCTCGCCGGAACCGGTGTTTCTCTTCTTTGATACCGAAACCACAGGCTTGCCGCGCAGCTGGCAGGCGCCGGTGACCGCCCTTGATAACTGGCCCAGGCTGGTGCAGTTGGCTTATATGGCCTTCGACCGGGACGGCGGTCTTATCTCATCCTGCGATACCATAATAAAACTGCAGGGCTTTACCATTCCGGAGGAATCCTCGCGTATACACGGCATTACCACAGAGCGCGCCCTGAAAGAAGGCCGGGAGCTGGCCGCGGTGCTGCGCGATTTTAAAAAACTGCTGGACCCGGCCAAGTACCTGGTGGCGCACAACATGAGCTTTGACGAAAAGATAGTGGGAGCAGAGTTCCTGCGCAATGGCATGCCAGATATTCCCTCTTCCAAGCGCAGGATCTGCACCATGCACGGCACCACCGAGTATTGCGCCATACCGGGGGCGCGCGGTTATAAATGGCCCAGGCTAGCGGAACTGCACCAGAAACTGTTCCTGACGGATTTTGAAGGGGCGCACAACGCCGCCGCCGATGTGGCGGCCACGGCCAAGTGTTTCTGGGAGCTTACGCGGCTGGGCGTAATAAAAATATGAACCGGCCGCAATATCCGCACTTCCAGCGGAACGGCGCTTTTTGTATCATTTGTAATAAGAACGGCGAAAAAGTTTTTTTTAAGAACGCGGCGCCGTGATAATATTGCCGGCAATATCCGATAACGCGGGGCAAAACCCCGAGGAGAAATCATGAAGGAACTTAACTGGAGACTGTTGCTGCTGGGCGGCGTACTGTGCGCGGTGGCCGCGGCCGCAACCCCCTACGTTACACTGAAGCTGGGGCAGAGCGTGGACCTGACCATAGGCGGCATGTTCCTGGCCGCCTACGTGCTGGGCAAGCGGATGCAGGGCCAGGAGCTCGCCATAGAGCTGAACATCATTCAGGCCATGATCGGCCTGGTGTCCAGCATCGCTTTCATGGTCGTCATCCTCGCGGCCTTCTACTACATCCAGAACGGCACAATCGGTCCCGTCCGCGACATCGGCTTCAACCTGACCACCTGGCAGATGTTCCTCTGGCTGTTCGTCTCCGCCAACCTCGGCGTGTTTATGGGCATCCTGCCCCGGAGCTCCATCCTGAAGGACCACTCCATACCGTGGCCGGCCAGCAAGGCCACCCTGAGCGTGGCGCAGACGCTGACCGACCCCAAGGCCAACGCCACCACCAAGACCAAGCGCGACGTGCTGCTGGTCAGCACCGGCGTGGCCGGCTTCCTGACCTTTTTGCGAGACGGGCTCGGGGTCCTCAGCCCGATAGTCGGAAATTCGGCTCTTAATATTGCGCTGGGACCTGAGTTCGCGGCCTTCGGCATAGGCATGCTGGTCCCGCTCTCCGTCGGCCTCTCCGGCCTGATGGGCACCTGGCTGGTAAGCGCCTTCGGCGAGACGGTGGCCAAGTACTCCGCCCTCTCCGGAGTGACCGGCGAGACCTTCAACACCTGCCTGAAGACCCTCAACTCCGTGGGCGGCCTGGACGGCGCGCCCAAGGCGCAGGCGATGGGTTTTCTGAACGCCACCTGCGGCAAAGCCGGCGAGTACGTGGGCGCGGCTTCGCACTTCAAGTACGTGGTGCAGTGGATGATGTGGCCGGCCACGGCCCTGATGATCTCCGCCGCGCTGACCAGCGTGATCATTCCGATAGTCCTGCATTTCCTGCACAAGGACGAGGTGAAGTTCGAGAAGAAAGAGTTCGTGTCCATGGCCGACGAGACCATCCCACTCTGGTGGACCGTTACGGGCATCTCCGTCACCGTGACTTTGCTGGTCTGGATGACCAGCTCCTGGTTCGACATGCCGTGGAAAGAGGTGCTGCTGGCGGTCGCTCTCCAGCCCATACTGATCATCTCCGGGCTGCGCGTGCTGGGCATCACCGGCAACGGGCCGGTCTCGCTGATGGCCAACGCCACGCAGTTCCTGTTCGGCATACTCTGGCCCGCCCAGATCAGGTCCAACCTGACCGCCGCCTACGTCAGCGCCAACCCGCAGGCCACCTCCGAGAACGTGGTTCCTTCGTTCTGGGTGGCCCAGCGCCTGGGCGGCAAGTTCAAGACCCTGATCCTGGCCCAGCTGATAGTTATACCGATAGGCGCTATCCTCACTCCGTTCATGTTCAACATGCTGGAGAAGACTTACGGCATCGGCCTGAACCCGGGCCAGCTGGCCGCCCCTACGGGCCTTAAAATCGCGACGCTCGCCATGGTGATGGAGAAAGGCCTGTCCTTCCTGCCGCACGGCGCGCTGCAGGCATCCGTCATCGCCATCTTCATCGGCGTCTTCTTCGAATTCCTGCTCGCGTTCAAGAAGACCAACGAGAAGGGCCACGAAGTGAGCCGCTTCTGGTTCGTGCCGATACCGGCCGCGCTGGGTTTCGCGCTTATACTGCCGGCCTCGCTGAACATCGGCACGGCCATAGGCAGCGTGATCTCGGCCGTCTGGAACCGCTTCTCGCCGGACGAGGGCGGGTCTTTCGAGCTTTACGCCACGCCGCTGGCTTCGGGCCTGGTGGCCGGCGAAGCGATGGTGGGCTCGATTCTGATGCCCGCGCTGGTGGCGCTGATGCAGTTCGTTATCGGTTAGACGGCAAGTCTTTAATAGGGAAAGGCCCCTGCACAGGGGCTTTTTCTTGTGATAGGAATTATATGAAGCAGGTTACGGCCGCGGTTATAGAAAAAGACGGGAAGATCCTGATAGCCCAGCGCAAAAAGGGTGACGTGCTGGCCGGAAAATGGGAATTCCCGGGCGGCAAGATAGAGCCGTGCGAGACGCCGGAGGCCTGCCTGAAGCGCGAGCTGATGGAAGAATTCGGCGTGGATACCAGGATAGGGGAGTTCGTTTGCTCCAGCAAATTCGAATACAAGCATCTGCCCATAGAACTGCTGGTG
This sequence comes from uncultured Elusimicrobia bacterium, assembly GCA_903917735.1. Classification (GTDB taxonomy): domain Bacteria; phylum Elusimicrobiota; class Elusimicrobia; order Elusimicrobiales; family UBA9959; genus UBA9959. Next base: position 3,175 of record CAIXBR010000103.1, read on the forward strand.
TACAGGGCGGAACACCTCTCCGGCGAGTTCAAACTGAACGAGCACGACCGCATTGAGTGGGTGCCTCCCGCGGACCTGCCTAAATACGATTTTTCCAGCGCTGATATCCCCGTGGTGGAAATACTTGCCTCTGGCCGCAAGCCCGGCCCCGTTATGCCCCCGGGAATGAAGGAAGAGTTGGAGGCCAGGGAGAAGCTGCAGGCGCTGTCCTCCAGCGACCCGCTCTGCCCCGACTGCAAAACCCGCATGGTGCTGCGCATAGCCCAGCGCGGCGCAGACGCCGGCTCCAAATTCTGGGGCTGCCCCAACTACCCCAGGTGCCGCAGAACAATAACCTTCGGGCCTGCCGGCGCGGTAAAATAAAATTCCTCAGCTCCTATCTGCACACCCGGTTAAGTTCCCTTATATCGTTATCCGTTAAATTCAGGCTTCTGCCATTGTTAACGGGGGACATAAGGCTTCCCGTGCCGGGAACATGCTCCAGGCCCAGGGCATGGCCCAGTTCGTGCGCCAGCAGGCTCACCAGCTGCGCGCGGTCAGTGTATTTGTATACCTCTATTGTCTGTATCCCGCCTGAGATCCTGTATAAACCTTCCTCGTACCTGCCTATGGCAGATCCGGCGCGGTTGTACTGCGCCACGTTTATACCCAGCTGCACTATAAGCTGGTTGAGCGTGGTGCCCAGCGCGTTCAGGGTGTCCACGTCCGCGTTCACGGCGGTCTCTATCATTTTGATTCCGCCGAACTGCGCGGCTAGCGCCTCCCTGGCGTTGTTGACGCGCCTTACTTGCGCTGGCGTGGCGGTGCCCTTCTGGTTCAGGCGCCGCACCTCGGCGTTGTAGGCGGACTCTCTTTCCTTATAGCGGGCTACTACGCCCTTTAGTCTGGCGTCTTCCTCGTCCACCTGCGCCAGGAGCGCTTCGTATCTGGCTTTCAGCTCTTTGTAAGAAGACAGGGTCTGGTCCGTAGTAATGCCCAGCGTCTTGAGCTTATCCAGCGCGGCCTGGCGTTTGTCATAGACCAGGAGTATTGTAACAGCGCCGCTGCTTTGCCTGAATTCAAAAAGGTTCCTGCGCGCCGGTATCTCCCAGGCGGTTTCGGCTTCTTTCAGAACGCCGGCCAGTTCCTCGGGAGTTATGGCGTAGCCCGGGTCTATGGTCCCTATGGAATAAGTGATGGGTGAGGAGCAGGGGAACATCCGCGCCCGCATGATCTGCGCGGCCGACCGGTACTGGTCCTTATGCATCTGCCACTGATAAAAGGCTATGCCCAGGGCCGCTATCAGCAGTAACCAGCTTATAAACTTGCGCATCAGTAAATTATACGATTTCCAACCCGACACGACGTTGTCGGGTTGGTCTGCTAGTGCGCGCGGCATGCGCGCACGCTTGGGGGTGAAAGTCCCCTACGGGGGTTGATAGAACCTACCGTTAGCCAAAGGCAAGGGTGTCCACCGCGAGGCGGAATCTGAAGGAAGCCGGCGGCAA
>CAIXBR010000104.1 GCA_903917735.1 uncultured Elusimicrobia bacterium
CATCAGTCGCTTGACTATAAAACCCCACGGGAAGTATATCTGGAAGGACTGAAGAAGCGCGGCGTCAGCAGCAGGAAGAGTAAAGCAGTCCACCTTAAGAAGTGCCTGCAACTGGTCTAGTCTATCCCGACCACCTCAGAGGGAGATGTTGCCACGGAGCAAAACCATTATCATATACAGTACAAAAAGGAAATAGCGCGCCTAATGGCTATTCCGGGGTTCCCGATAACTGAAAATGGTGGAATGAAAGGGGTGCCTGATTATGTGGATGAAAGTTATGGTAGCAATGGCGGCGGTATAGATAATGTCCCGCCGCCGCCGGTAAAAACAATTACCAACTGCATTGATCTTATTAAAGCTTCTCCCAACTCCCCCTACAACTGTGATACGCCGGGAGATGGTTTAGTACAGCCATACTGCAAGTGTGTTAATCGTTATGAAGTGAAAGCCGGTGTGATGGCGATTGTTGATGACACCCAAAGCGGGGAGCCGACCGGTTGCAACTAAGCCGACTGAATATTATAAAGAAGGAATGGTGCAAGGATGAATGTTAGTTCCGTGAAGAAAGCAATATACGCGCTATCAATTGTTGCCGCATCAGCGGCTTACTCCCATGCGGAAATTGTGCCCGGAAGTCCCACCCCAACGGTCTCCTCTCCGGTGGGTGTTGGGATAAGCAGGGCCAGGGAGGACGCCTGGCCCGAGCCGCCGGTGTATGAGCTTAAACCGGAATATATTGAATCGCTACGCCTGTCAAAAGAACAAGAAGACGCGCTACATAACTACAAGGCAAACTTTAAACCATGGACCATTAAGGATTATCCGGCTGTCAAACACTATCCCTATTCAAAAACACAACTGCCGTATGTGGTAAAAGGTGATTTTGATGGTAATGGGAAAGACGATCTCATAATTGCCGGTCACGAAGATAAAAATTCTATGGTTCTGGGAATTATGGGCGGGCAAAACGGTTATTCCATTCTTCCGGTCTATTTTAATTCAGGTAGCGGTCGCGCAGATTCTCCGGAACTTACCACGCTTCACCTTATAAAAAAGGGTATGAAATTGCCGGTGGACTTTAATAAATTTACGGCGAACGACATGCTCCCGCACGACAGCGTTTATATAGTGCCGTTTGATCCTAATTATTCCGGTGAATTCTGCATGGCGCTTGATAATAATACCGGAAGTCTTCATTGGTATGAGAAAAAGTTTACAATGCTGCCCGCTGAAATTTATTTAAGTTCTTCAGTCCCTTCTGCATTTGAACCAGAATACACTAAAAATATTGCCATAAGCCCTGCCATGGAACTGGTGGTACATGCTTTTGCCAAGGATTTCAAAATGTGGACGCTGCAAGATTATCCGGCACAAATTACAGAGGCATATCCGTATTCACCTAAATCGCTTCCATATGCGGTGAAAGGTGATTTTAATGGCGATAATATTGACGATATGGTAATTGCCGGACATGATGATAGCCGGAATATGGTCCTTGCCTTACTGTCCAGCACCTCCGGGTATTCTGTCGCGTGGACGGATAACGGCGCCCCATGTTATTCAGAAAACCGCAACAAAGGAAAGCCGCTCCATTATCTTCCGTCTGAGGCGCTTAGGCTTAATCCAAAAGGTTTGGCGTTTTCTAATATTGAAAACACGGGAATACCGGAGGCGGTGCACCTCGATCTCGAAAGTTTTAGTATTCAAACTATCCGTTCTTGTGAATATCCTAACGGTTATGATGGACATGAGGCTCCCAACCCTCCTACCTATGGGGCTTGGCACAATGGGAATTCCTACACCCGTGCCGTTGAGTATATTAAAGGTTTTTTCAAGGATCAAGCCTTGTTTAATTGATTATGTTGCTGAAAATCCTGATTGTCCCCATTGCAGCCATATTACTGCCGCAATTCGCAGGCGCGGCAGCATTGGATCTTTTAGGATTAGATGCCCCGAGTAGCACAAATACTTTCCACTCCACTACCTGGGGTGGAATAGCTGATGAAAATATTCATACCTATCGTTCCACCAGGCCCGGAATTCGCTGGGATTTTGATTTTGCCTTTAAAAGATCAACCGACAAGTTTAAATGGAAAATTGACGTGGTCGTAGTAAACAAAGTCCCGCAGGAAGCCGGGCACAACCATGGCAATTCTCAACCGGAGTTGTTTTATTATCCAAACTGGCCGGATAAAACCATTGCCAGGCTGGACAACATAACAGTTCATTCCCCGCTGCTGGATCAAGACCAGACTTTCACGATATACTTAGCCACTGTCAATTATGCCGAACAAATAATAGCCTATGGTTCCTATACCACGGCTTTTAACGGCGAAACACTGCATTCAACCCTTACTCAGACTTTGGATATTAAAACTCCAGGCCTTGAGCAATTGCCTAAAAATGACACGCTCTATAAATCCGACGGATGGACGCTCTCTCATCCATACAGTCAGTGCGGAACCAGCACTACCATCACCGCGCTAAAAAACCTTGCCACTGGGTGGAAAAAGATTTCTGCTGGGGCACGGATTCTGGAATTCGGGAATATCAGCTTGCCCTGGGGCGGGGTCTTCGATGTTAATAACGATTGGAAATCTCAGAATCTGAGACATGCTTTCGGCATAGCGGCCGATGTCGGCAAAAGAAATTTTAGTAATAGTGAAAGAGCAACCTTAATAAAGTTGATGTGCAATAGCGGCTTTGACGTGTACAGCACAAATGAGGGAGCGAAAGACCACTATCATATCGTGCATAAAAAAGAACTTGTGCGTTTTAAGATTCTTAAATGGCCCGCAGAATTTAGTGGCGAAGCTAATGAAGCCGTTATCGCTTGCTGTACAGCCAAACCAGAAACGCTGGATTACCAAAAGTGTGTGGGTTTAGAAAAAGTGAATAACTAATAATCATCATCTTTATCATCGGTTCCAACGCAATGAAGGTATACACGCCCAGCCAATCAAAGGAGCACACAAATGGATAAGGAATACATAATAAAGTCCCTGAATTTGAAATGCGATGTCGCGCTTACGCTGGAGAAAGCAAAGGACCGCGTTGAATTCGAGGCGTTGTCTGTGTATTTAATGACTCGTGCGGTCGATACTGCATATGATCAGGCCAGAGGATGCAACTCATGGGTTATTCCTAAGCCGGATCCCTGCAGTGGCAGGATACCTGAGCCTCCTCCGCCTACTTGTGTTAAATGGTATCCTCCGCCCTGCGACCATCATCCAACACCTATTCCACCAACACCGCCGCCGGACGGGGACAGTCATCCGCACGGGGATTGACAGGCTGCTGCGAGATTACTTCTAGTCTCCGTAAGGCACACCTTGCGGAGACTAGAATAGACTTGGTGGTAAATTAGGGACAATAATGAAAAATTATAAAGCCATCCTATTTTTTCTGGCAGGACTCTTATTCTCTCCGTGTCTGGGCAGAGCCGAAGGGAATAAACTCTGGGAAACCGTTCCTGTGCTTGATACCGACCCCGGAAATTTCGAGAAAGACGTTGCAGATGCAGGCGAGAAAATGAATGAAACTTGGCGCACAACACACCGCAATAAGTTTTTCGGGAATGTGTATTCCTCTATTCGTACCGGGGACATAAAGAAAGCCGAGCAGCTTCTGGATGAACAGATCCGTGAGTTTCCTGAGTATAAGACGGACGCAAGTTATCGTGCGTCAAAGAGTAAAATCGCTTATGCCAAAGGTGACTATAAGGCTGCGTATGCGGAAGCCGACAAGATTGTAACCGATATTGAAAATGCCTTTGCTCCGAAAAAACTTTTCGAGATTGATTTTACTGATGAGGAGAAGGAAGGGATACACGATTCTTATATTCTCAGATATCAGGCGGTGGTCCAGCTGAAGCGTTATAAGGAAGCCTTAGCCGACCTGGACCAGGCGTTGCTGATGAAAACTACGGCAGACGGTCTGCGCGCCAAAACAGGGACATTGATCGCTTTAAACAGATTTGCAGAAGCCGCTGATGTCTGTGAAAAGGCCTATATTACAGATAAAACTATTTTATCCGTTAGCCCCAATAAATACTATTATTGCTGGGCGTTTGCTGAGCATGGCAACAAGGTTAAGGCTTGCACCGATATTGCCGCAGCTACGGGCAAATAACATGGCAAAGATAAATAGTGGAATGATGAAGAGATACTATATAAGCCGGTACCTTAACATCATAAGCCTTGACGATGATAAAACGAGCCTGTTGTTTAATGGGGTAAACGGCTGCCTGGATGAAGTCCCAAAGGAACTGGGGGATATCCTCTCATCCCAGGAACAGTCTCTGATTGGCAGACTTTCACCGGCCAATCTGGATTCCCTTGCCAAACGGGGCCATATTACGGCGTTATCCCCTGATATAGAGTTGGAAAGATTCAAAGAGTTCGTCGCGGGATTATATAACCAGCAGAGCAAGCAGTCTTCCACAGGCGGAATAATTTTGCTTGCAAGCTATGACTGCAACCTCGCCTGTAAATATTGCTACCAACAAAAACATCGTCCAGCCAACTCCGGAACTATAATGTCGTTGCAGTTGGTAGATGATGTTTTCAACAAACACCTGCCAGCTTTATTGCCCGGAAGATTCAAGCCCTGTCTTTCATTGTACGGCGGCGAACCGTTTCTGCCATCTACTGAAGCCGTAATTCGACGAGCCATAGGTCACGCAAAAAACCAGTCCGACATGGCTGTTGTTGCGGTTACTAACGGCACAATGGTAGACGCCATGCCGGATATCTTCGGTCCAGGCCCGGGAAAGGTAAACAAGGTGCAGATATCTCTCGATGGCACAAGGCACCTGCATGACAAGTCTCGGATTTCAGCCTCAGGCAAGCCAACCTTTGACAAGATATTGTCGAATATTCAATTACTGCTCAGACAAGATACTCACGTAGATATTCGTCTTAACGTCGATAGGCATAAAATAGAGAGCTTGCCGCAATTGCTGGAAGAATTAAGATCCAAAACCATTGTCGGCAATAAACTTGTAACTGTTTACGCCTATCCACTGCATGGAAGCATCGCAAATGTAGAAGCTGAGGATTTTATCAGCCTTGGCGATGTCTCCCGGAAGATGAGAGAACTTGGTATTGACATGGAGTGTCCAAGCAGTTTGCGTACCACAGATATGCAACGTCTTTTTACATTGGAAAAAGGCATTGCTTTGACGCGTTCCGCGTACTGCATGCAGACTTTTCAGCATTATCTGGTAGTAGACCCTTTCGCGAATATCTATGCGTGTTCCGAAGAGGCGGGCTATCCTGAATATCGTGTGGGGCATATTAACGATACGGGGGTTGAATTCTTCCCGTTGCGCGATGTTTATAAAACCAGGCATCTGGCTAATTTGCCGGAATGTCTTGCCTGTTCTGTTGCGCTTGTATGCGGCGGGCAATGCGGAATGAACTGCCGGGCAAAGACCGGAAATTTGTTTAAACCATACTGCGATGATGTAAAAAGCGTTATACTTGCGGGACTTAAGCTGGCATATAAACAACGCCTGGTAAAGAAAGCTCATACTCAAAATACTGTATAGCAGACCATGGCTGATATCGTTTACGAAAATCATCTTAAAAGATCCTACCTGGTTAAAAGCGAAAATAAACATCTCGCTATTACCGACACCTCATGTTATCAATTGAGCGAGGAAACAGCTTGGCTGATAGCGGGCCTACCGGACAATGGCGGCAGGGAGCTATATTGCAATTTCCTGTCCAGCCTTGGGCTTAATGAACCGCAAAGAATATTTGACAGACTTATTTCACTAGGAGCGTTGCGAAAAAAACGGCCATGCGCCCTACGGAATATTCTCGGGATGGTCCTGACTCCCAAAATCCGATTATTTACGGCGCAGTTCCAGGAAAATATATTTTCATTCTTTGGGCTTACCTTGGATGTTGGCCTGCTGAGATCAATTGGTGTATTCTCCGTTATTTCTTTGTTGGGCTTAGTGTGGGGGACAGCGCTGGTGACAGTCGGCCCCGGGAAAACCCTTCCGGATTTATCGGCGGGGCAGGTAAGCTGGGTGGCGGTTTTTTTACTGGTAATAGCCGGCAGTTTGCTACATGAACTAGGCCATTCTTTTGCGGCGGCTGCTTGTGGGATAGGCTTAAGACCGATTGGTATTTCCGTTTATCTGATTTACCCAGTCTTTTATACGAATGTTTCAGGTATTGAAAAAGTCAGCCTTGGTAAAAAAGTGCTCATAGATTGCGGAGGTTTTATTTTTCAGGGGGTCTTCCTTTTTTTGCTTTTATTGGCTTGCTCGTTTACCAGGAGCGTTTCCTTTGCTGAGGCTGCGCGTTGGATAATGGTTATGTTTTTCTTTAACCTCAATCCACTCTTCAGGACCGACGGTTACTGGCTGTACAAAGATATTTATTCCGAATTTAAGACAAAGCGCTGGGCGCAGGCCGCGCATTATCTCTATTTGGCGGCTTTCTTGGCGTTCTCGGTCTATTTCCTGTGGCGGGTTGGGGGAGGGCTTGGAAGTATATGGCACGGCCTCAATATACTGATTCACTCTCCAGGATATTTCTTCTCGGGCGGTTACCGTATAGTGCTGGGCACTTATTTTATCTTTGTCGGCCTTTCGGGTGGGGTGCGGCGCTTCCAGGAAGGGCACCAGGAGTGGAAAGAACTCAGGCGAATACGGACCGGAGACATATTCCTTTAGTAATTCTGAAGCATACTTTAAGTGAGAAAGAATTCCCGCAAGCGGTTTTATGGTAGCATCAAGAGCCGGCAAGCCCGTGACGATAGTTATTTTCTAAATCCAAGCGTCTTATTTTAACTTATTGTCCAGTAAAAGGATCGTGGCCGTGTTGTATCCGTAGTTATTCACCGGCATAAAAACAAAAAGGAGAAACCTCAAGTAAAAGCTGCCTTTGACTTAAAGCCAATCAAAGCTTTAATGCCGCTTCTTGAATGGAGCCTATCCGGGTCCTTGATTATTAAACCCGCTCGCTTTCTTAAGCAGCTACAATAGTATCTGGAGTGCACATATGAAAACAGGAACGATCGCGGATGAGGGCGGGGAAAAAGAATATACGGACAGGGTACTCACCGGCCTGACGCTGAAAGGCAAAGCCGTGACCACCCGCCGTTTTTACGGCTGCACTTTCAGGAACTGCGAATTCACCGGAGCCGAATTCAGGTTCTGCCGTTTTAACGACTGCCGCTTCGAAAGCTGCAACCTGAGCCTTGTAAAAGTCACAGGCTCTTCCTTCGCCGGCACAGTCTTCAAAAATTCCAAACTCACAGGGATCAACTGGGGAGAGGCCGCCTGGTCCCGCCTCAAACTGCCGGCCGCCCTGCGGTTCGAGGACTGCGTGCTCACCGATTCAAGCTTCCTGGGCCTTTTCCTGAGAGAGACCGTCATGACGAAGTGCCTTGCGAAAGGCGCTGATTTCCGGGAAGCAGACCTCTCCCTTTGCGACCTGTCCGGCACCGACCTTTCAGGCGCCCTCTTCGGCAGGACCAACCTGGCCGGGGCCAACCTGGACCAGGCCCGCAATTACGCCATCCGCCCGGCCGACAACAACCTTAAGGACGCCAGATTTTCCATGCCGGAAGCCATGGCCCTGCTCTACTGCCTGGACATAAAGCTGGTCTGAGAACCGCGGCCTATTTGTATAATTACAGGCGCAGGCCGGCGAACGCCGGCACGGGGACTTTATGCACAACGTCACAAGAACATTCTCTTTCTTCGCCGCCGTCATGCTGACGGCGTATTCCGCGCAGGCAGCGGGGGCCCTGTCCGGCGCAGCGGCCGCCTCCGAGGCGGCCGAGCTGCGGGCCCCGGGCTCTTCCCTTGTGGAAATAGAAGGCTTCGCTGCCCCTGACGGGACTATCCCGTGCGCAAAAAAGTCCTACTCCAACTCGTGGCATTACAAGTTCTATTCCGGCGGGGAGTGGCTTCTGATAAACGCCTGCGGCGGGGATTTTATCGACGCGGCAAAAGATTTTCCGCAGGACAAGGACGCTGAGCCGACCAAGCCCCTGCCGGCCTCCTTCTCCGACAGCAGGGAAATACTGAAAAAGCTGCAGAAGGCCGGATCTTTCAAAGGCCCGTCGGAATCTTATGAAAGGGACATGCTGATGCGGGCGGCGTACCTTAAGGAAGAGGGCGGGCGCCCCGCCGGCTGTTATTGGACCGTTTCGAGAGGGAAAGAAAAGATATTTATGGACTGCGAGGGCAAAAAACAATGGTCAGATGGTAAAAAACCCGCGACCGGGGCTATTACCGCCGCTGTCAAAACAGATTCCGCAGGTAAATACAGCGCCCTGGCTATTTCTACCATACGGCGCAAGCAGCCCCAGGCCGTGCTTATGGAGATAGAATCCCTGGTGGACAAGAACGGCGGCGCCAAATGCATTACCGCCGGGGAAGGCGACGGCTGGAATTTCGTTTTCTATTCCCCGGAGACGAGGACAAACTCTACTTTTACCGCCTGCAGGAACAAAACCCTGGTGCAGGAGGGGGATTTTACCGGCAAATACAAGTACATACGGGATTTTTCCGCCATACCGGACCAGTTCAAGGACAGCAGCGAGGCCATTCTCAAGCTTCCGTCCTCCTGCACCGCCGGCCATTCAGCCCTCCTTATGCGGCTGCATAAATTCAAGCCCGGCCTGACCCCGGTAAAGGGCCACGACTTCATGTGGATAGCGGATTGCGGCCAATACAGGTACTACGTGGACGCCTACACCGGCAAATACCTCAGCGGTGGGCTGAAATGAAAGTCACCACCGAAGGGGCGGCCGGGAAGCGACTGCAGTTATGAGAATTGAATTCAGGATAATACTGGTAAAACCCAGGAACCCAGACAATATAGGCGCCGCAGCCCGCGCCATGGCCAACTTCGGCCTGCGCGAGCTTGCGCTGGTCAGCGCCTTCGAATCGGACTGGGGGGAAGCCGAAAAGAACTGGAGGAAGGAAGCCTCCGTTTCCGCCATAGATTCAATGGAGATAATCAACTCGGCCAGACTGTTCGGGAGCATCCCTGAAGCCGCCGAAGGCTGCGACATGCTGCTGGGAACCTCCTCCCTGCACCGCGTAAAGCCGGAGCGCGATGTCATCCTCTTGTCGCAGGCCGCTGTGTACGCGGAAAGCCGCGGCGCTTCCAGGGTAGGGCTCCTCTTCGGCTCGGAAAAAACCGGCCTCACAAAAGAGGACCTCTCTTTCTGCAGCGCGATAATAAACATCCCGACCAGGGAGAATCAGCCCTCTATGAACCTGGGGCAGTCCGTGGCCGTAGCCGCCTACGAACTGGCCGCGCGCTGCGCGGGAAAACCCGCCGCGCTCAGGCAGGCCGCGCCGGAGCCGTCTCCCATGGAGATAGAAGGCGTAGTGGAAAAGATCCGGGAAAAGCTTACGCGCGAGGCCGGGAAACACTGGGCCGCCGAAGCGCAGGTACGGGCTATAAGGCGAGGTCTGCTGGACGCGCGGCTCACGAAAAACGCGATGAACGCCCTGAACCTTCTTCTTAAAAAGACATGAAAGAAAAAACAAGATGCCCGTGGGCCTACGGCGCCAGCCCGCACTACATCATCTACCACGACAAGGAGTGGGGCAGGCCCGTGCGCGACGACCGTACCCAGTTCGAGTTCCTCATGCTGGAAAGCGCGCAGGCCGGGCTCAGTTGGGCGACGGTGCTGAACAAGAGGGAAGGGTACCGTAAGGCCTTCGCGGGCTTCGATCCGGAAAAAGTGGCGAAGTTCAGCGCCAAAAAGATAGAGGCGCTTTTAAAAGATCCCGGGATAATACGCAACCGCCTGAAAGTGAACGCCGCTGTGAACAACGCGCGCCGCTTCCTCGAAGTGAGCAGAGAGTTCGGCACCTTCTCAAACTATATCTGGGCTTTCGTCGGAGGGAAACCGAAAGTGAACCGCTGGACCGGGCTGGGCCAGCTGCCGGCGTCCTCCAAAGAGTCGGATGCCCTCAGCGCCGACCTGAAGAAGCGCGGCTTCAAGTTCGTAGGCAGCACTATCATCTACGCACACATGCAGGCCACAGGCCTGGTCAACGATCACCTGGTCTCCTGTTTCCGGCATAAGAAGTGTTCAAGATGAAAACTTCCGTGTTTTTCTACTCCGGCAGACAAATCCGGGTCTGAAACTTTTTCGCCTCCCGCGCAGCTATTTCAGTTACGCGATCAAAGCAGCGGTTCTTCATACGGTGACCGGAATTATTTTGTAGAATTTACACGATGCGACAATACCTGGCGGCTATACTTACAGCGGTGTTCGGGCTTGCCGTCGCGGCCGGTATGGTTATTCTATCCGTCCAGTTCGGGCCGAAAAAGAAAACCGCGGTGAAGCAGGAACCTTTCGAATGCGGCATGCCGCCTGCCATGGAATCCCGCGGTATGGCGCGCGTCAATTTCTACCTGGTGGCGGTCCTCTTCGTGATGTTCGACATAGAGATTGTTTTTCTCTACCCCTGGGCCGTCTCGCTGCGGCAGCTGGGCTCAGGGGCCTTCTATGCCATGGGAGCCTTCCTGGCGGTGCTGCTGGCCGGACTGGTCTACGCCGTGAAGAAAGGAGCCCTCGAATGGGACTAGAAACCGCTTTTGGCCACTCCTATCTGACCACCCGCCTGGACGAGGCCGTCAACTGGGCGCGCAAGTACTCCTTCTTTAATTACCCTTTCGTCACGGCCTGCTGCGGCATGGAGTTCATGTCCACCTTCGCCTCCACCTACGACATCTCCCGCTTCGGCGCCGAGTATCCCAGGTTCTCGCCCCGCCAGGCTGACGTGCTGTTCGTGGTAGGGACCGTCAACGAGAAGCTGGCCCCGGTCCTGAAGCGCGTCTACGACCAGATGTGCGAGCCCAAATGGGTGGTCTCCTTCGGCGTCTGCGCCACCTCCGGCGGCTTCTACGACAATTACGCCACCGTGCAGGGCATAGACAAGATCATCCCGGTGGACATCTACATCCCGGGCTGCCCGCCCAGGCCCGAGGCCGTGCTGGACGGGCTGATAAAACTGCAGCAGAAAGTTTCCAAAGAATCCGTGCTGGACAGGAAATACAGATGAACAGCTATCTCCTGGAGACCATCAGGACCAAATTCCCCGACGCGGTCCTGGAAACCCACGCCTTCCGCGGCGACGAGACCGCGGTCATAAGGAAAGAGGCGCTGGCCGGGGTGGCGTCTTTCCTGAAAGCCGAACTCGGTTTCGATTTCCTTATGGACCTTACCGCCGCTGATTACCTGCCGCGCGACCCCCGCTTCGAACTGGTCTGCCATTTTTATTCCTCGAAACACAATTACCGCCTCCGCCTTAAATGTCCGGTTTACTCCGACGACGCCACCGTGGTGTCCCTCACACCCCTCTGGGCGGGGGCCAACTGGTTCGAGCGCGAAGTTTACGACATGTTCGGCATAAAGTTCGAAGGCCACCCCGACCTGCGCCGCATACTGATGTACGACGGGTTCGAAGGGCATCCGCTGCGCAAGGACTACCCGCTGAAGAAGCGCCAGCCCCGGATACCACACAGGGAGTAGGGCAGCTGAGACCATAAATGACGGAATCAAAGAGAACGGAACTCCCGAAGAACTGGGACCTCGAAAAACTCGAGGACGGCCGCCTGCTGCTTAACATGGGCCCGTCCCACCCGGCCATGCACGGGATAGTACGCGTGCTGCTGACCGTACAGGGTGAGCGCGTAGTAAATTCTGACGTAGAAATTGGCTACCTGCACCGCGGCTTCGAGAAGACCTGCGAGAATGTCACCTACAACCAATGCGTGCCCTACACTGACCGCCTCAACTACGTCTCCCCGTTCATAAACAACGTCGGCTACGCCCTGGCCGTGGAAAAGCTGATGGGGATAGAGACCCCCTCGCGCTGCCAGTATATACGGGTGATAATGAGCGAGATCTCCCGCATAACGGACCACCTCACCTGCATCGGCGCCAACGCCATGGAACTTAGCGCCTTCACCGTCTACTTCTACCTGATAAACGCCCGCGAAGCCCTTTACCGGCTTGGCGACTCGGCGGCCGGCGGGCGCATAACCCCGGCCTACACCCGCGTGGGGGGGCTGACCAGGGATCTCCCGGATGATTTCAAAACGAACGCCGCGGAAGCTTTTAAGACCGTCCGCAAGAACCTGTCCGACTCCGATAAAATGCTGACCCGCAACCGCATCTTCTATGACCGGCTGCACAACACCGGCCATATCTCCAAAGAGGACGCCATCTCATATTCCTTCACCGGCCCGGCGCTGCGCTCCACCGGCGTGCCGCTCGACGTGCGCAAGGCCACGCCATACCTGGTCTACGACCGCTTTGATTTCGACATCCCCGTCGGCTCCAACGGCGACAACTACGACCGTTACCTGGTGCGCATGGGTGAGATACACCAGAGCATGCGCATTGTGGAGCAGGCCCTTGCCCAGCTGCCCGACGGCCCCGTTAACCACCCCGATTTTAACGTGATACTGCCGCCCAAGGAAGAGGTATATGGCAATATCGAAGCGCTGATGGCCCATTTCAAGCTCACCTTCGAAGGCGTAAAACCCCCGAAGGGGGAAGTGTACCAGGCGGTGGAGGGCGGCAACGGGGAGCTCGGCTTCTATATAGTCAGCGACGGCACCGGCAAACCCTGGCGCCTGCGCGTGCGCCCGCCCTGCTTCGCGCTTACAGGGGCGCTCTCGCAGATGATAAAAGGCGGATACATAGCCGATATCGTTTCCACTTTCGGACAGATAAACATGATAGGCGGGGAACTGGAGCGCTGACAGCGGCAAAAAGCGATAATGGGATTTAAACTGACCGAAGAATTCAAGGCTAAGGCCGCTCATATCTGCGCCAGGTACCCGCGCCGGGACGCCTCGCTTATTCCGCTGCTGCATGAGATACAGGAGGAAGCGGGCTACGTTGCCGAAGAGGCCATGGACGAGCTGGCCAGGTTCCTGGAGCTGCCTTACTCCCGCGTGAAAGCCGTGGTCACTTTCTACACTATGTTCAACCGGGAACCCGCCGGGAAATACCATCTGCAGGTATGCCGCAACATCTCCTGCCACATGGCCGGCGCGCCCGGCCTGCTGGGCCACCTGCGGGAGAAGCTGACTATAGCCGAAGGGGAAACCACTGCCGACGGCCTGTTCACCCTTTCCACCGTGGAATGCCTCGGCGCCTGCGGCTCGGCCCCGGTGATGCAGGTGAACGAGGACTATTTTGAAAACCTTAACATTGAAAAACTCGATTCTCTTCTGGAAGATCTGAAACATGGAAAATATCCTTCTAAGAGATAAGGTCTCCGACCTGGAATCCTATTTCGCCGCTGGCGGCTACAGGCCGCTCAAAAAGGCGCTCGCCCTGAAACCCGCCGACATCGTTGAGGAAGTGAAGAAGTCCGGAATGCGCGGCCGCGGCGGGGCGGGCTTCCCGACCGGGCTGAAATGGTCCTTTATCCCGAAAGACGCGCCGGGTCCGCGCTACCTGGTCTGCAACGCCGACGAGGGCGAGCCGGGCACCTTCAAGGACCGCGAACTTATAATTCAGAACCCGCACGCGCTGATAGAGGGCATGGCCATAGCCGGCTACGCCATAGGCGCGGCGCACGGTTACATCTATATACGCGGGGAATTCACCGCTGAAACGGAGCTGCTGGAGAAAGCCATAGCCGCCGCGCGCTCCAAAGGCTTTATTGGGAAGAACATCCTGGGTTCAGGGTTCAACTTCGAGCTTTTCCTGCACCGCGGCGCCGGCGCCTATATCTGCGGCGAAGAAACCGCCCTGCTCGAATCCCTGGAGGGCTTCAAGGGGCAGCCCCGCCTGAAGCCGCCGTTCCCCGCGGTGAAAGGCCTGTTCGGCAGCCCGACGGTGATAAACAACGTGGAAACCCTGGCCGCCGTGCCCGCCATAATAGAGCACGGCGGGGAGTGGTACGCCGCCATCGGCACGCCAAAGAGCACAGGCACAAAACTTTTCTGCGTCAGCGGCCCGGTAAACAAGCCGGGGGTATACGAGCTGCCGCTGGGCCTAACTTTCAAGGACCTGCTCGAGAAGAGCTGCGGCGGCATGAAAAAGGGGAAAAGGCTGAAAGCCGTGATCCCCGGCGGCTCTTCCACTCCGGTGCTCACGGCCGAAGAAGCCTGGGCCGTAAAACTGGATTATGAGTCGCTGGCCATGGCGGGCTCCATGCTGGGCTCGGGCGCGGTGATCGTGATAGACGAAAGCCAATGCATGGTTAAGTTGCTCCAAGTCCTGGCGCGCTTCTACCACCACGAGTCCTGCGGCCAATGCACCCCATGCCGCGAAGGGTGCGGCTGGATAGAAAAGATACTGAACCGCCTCGAAGAGGGGATAGGGTCCGACAAAGACATAGACACGCTTTATTCAGTGGCCGAAGGCATGATGGGCCGCACCATCTGCCCGCTGTCCGACGCCATGGCCATGCCGGTCATGAGCTTCGTGAAGAAATTCCGCTCCGAGTTCGAGGCGCACGCGGCCGGGAAATGCTGCCCGGCGGAAGTTAAATAAATGCCGAAGATAACCATGGACGGTAAAGCCATTGAAGTGGCGAAAGGGACCACCCTCCTGGAGGCGGCCCAGTTGCTGGGCGTATATATCCCGCGTTACTGCTACCATCCAAAACTTACCGTTTCCGGCAACTGCCGCATGTGTATGGTGGAGGTGGAGAAGGCCCCCAAGCTTGTTACCGCCTGCTCCACCGAAGCCGCAGAAGGCATGGTAGTCCGGACCGACACGGAAAAGGTAAAAGCCGCCCGCCGCGACGTGCTGGAATTCCTGCTGATAAACCACCCGCTGGACTGCCCTATTTGCGACCAGGCGGGGGAATGCGGCCTGCAGGACTACTACATGGAGTACAGCCTGAAGAAAAGCCGCTTCGCGCTTTCCGATAAGGCACGCCGCCGGAAACGCCGCGCTGTCGGCCCCCACCTGGTGCTGGATAACGAACGCTGCATACTCTGCACCCGCTGCGTGCGCTTCTGCGCCGAAGTAACGAAGACCTCGGAGCTGGACGTGATGGAACGCGCGGACCATTCCTATATAGACCTGAAAGAAGGAAAAGCCCTGGATAACGGCTACACGCTCAACATCGCCGACCTCTGCCCAGTCGGGGCTTTCACCTCGCGTGATTTCCGGTTCAAGGCTCGCGACTGGTTCCTGAAGAAAACCCCTACAATTTGCCTCGGCTGCGCTACCGGCTGCCTGGTGGAGGCGCACCATAACGGCAATACCCTATACCGGTTGATGCCGCGCCCCAACGCCGAAACGAACACCTGGCTTTGCGACCACGGGCGCATGACCTACAAGACCGTCACCGCCGGGGACAGGCTTTCCAAGGGCTTCATAAAGAACGGCATGATAGAGCTGGAACCTGCGCTGCGCGAGGCCGCCAGCCGCATAGACGAGGCCCGCGGAGCCGTAGCCGTGCTGGGCTCTCCTTGGCTTTCCATAGAGGACAACGCCGCGTTGGCCCGCTTCGCCATGGACGCCGTGAAAACCGAGATATACTGTTTTGATTTCACCGCGGAACAGGGGATAAAGGACGGGATACTTGTTAACACGGACCCTGCCCCGAACACCGCCGGAGTAAATTTAGTGAAAGCCGCGCGCGGCGGCCTGACGCTGGAAGACCTCTCCCGCCGGATAATGGCCGGCCAGGTGAAAGTAGTTATAGCCGAAGCCCGCGCTACGCATTTTATAAAGGAAGTTCTTAAGGCCGCCGGCCCGCGCCTGATAACTTTCGCCTGCAACCGGGGGGAAATACCTGCCGGGGCCTACGCCACCCTGCCCTACGCTTCGTATTTTGAGACGCCGGGCACTTTCGTGAACTACCAGGGCCTGAAGCGCCGCACGGAAGCGGCTGTAGAACCGCCCGAAGGCGTTAAACCTCTCTGGGCGCTTGTGAACAAGCTTGCCGCCTACAGCGGAATTTCCCTTCGCCTGGATTCGGCGGAAAGCGCGCTCGAGGGCATAGAACTTAAATGACCGCATTGTTAGCCGCCAACAAAGATATACTGCTGTTCACCGCCATAGCCGCCGTGAAGGTGCTGGTATTCCTTGGCGGCATAATGGGCTTTGCCGGGCTCCTGACGCTGGCCGAACGCAAAGTTAGCGCCCTGATGCAGGACCGCATAGGCCCCAACAGGGCGTCCGTCTTCGGCTTCACGTTCAACGGCCTCTTCCACCCGGTCGCCGACGCCCTTAAAATGATATTCAAGGAGGATTTCGTGCCCGGCCGCGCCGAAAAGCTGCTCTTCACGCTGGCCCCTTTCTTCGCGCTGGTGCCCGTGCTGGCCCTGTTCGCGGTGATACCTTTCGGCGATTACGTAACAGTCCTCGGCTGCCGGGTGGATCTGCAGATAGCCGACCTGCCGCTCGGGCTTTTTTTCGTGCTGGCCATGTCCGGGCTGGCCATTTACGGCGTGTTCCTGGCCGGCTGGGCCTCCAAGAACAATTTCGCCCTGCTGGGCGCCATGCGCGGTGCGGCCCAGATGGTTTCCTACGAGGTGGTGCTGGGCCTCACGCTCGTAGGACTGCTGATGATCTACGGCTCGGCCGGCCTGCAGGACATGGTGCGCGCGCAGGGGGGACTGATACACGGCTTCATCCCCGCCTGGGGTATAGTCTACCAGCCCTTCGCCTTCATCCTTTTCCTGACCGCCGCCATCGCCGAGAACAAGCGCACGCCGTTCGACCTGGTGGAGGGGGAATCGGAGATCATCGGCTACTTCATGGAATACAGTTCCATGCGCTTCGCGGCCTTCATGTTCGCCGAGTTCGTGGAGATCATCCTGGTCTCCATGCTGGCCGCCACCCTTTTCTTCGGCGGCTGGCAGATCCCCTACCTTTACGAAACAGGGATTATCCTGCCCGGCGGGCTTCAGTTGCCGCTCAACCATTATCTGGTCGCCGCGCTGCAGGTGGCCTCCTTCTCCGTCAAGACCGTTTTCTTCTCCTGGTTCCTGCTTGTGGTACGCTGGACCCTGCCGCGCTTCCGCTTCGACCAGCTTATGGGCCTGTGCTGGAAAGCCCTGCTGCCGCTGGCCCTGCTGAACATTTTCATCACCGGCGCCGTTCTGTTGGCGCTGGGGAAATTATGATGTATCAAACAACGTACTGGGCAGCCGGGATAATAGAAGTTTTTGGTTCGTAATTTTTATGATAAGCGTAAAAAAAGTAAACAATAGGCCGCTGAATCTGCTCGAGAGGATTTACCTCTGGGAGATAGGCCGCGGCATACTCGTGACCATGCGCCACTTTTTCAAGAACCTCGTTAATCCCCGCGGCCTGGTCACCGTGCGCTATCCCGAAGAAACCCTGCCGCTCACCGGCAACGCCTCCCAGCGCACCCGCCACCGGCTGAAGGTGCGCGCGGACGGCTCGCCAAAGTGCGTAGCCTGCTTCATGTGCCAAACCGCCTGCCCCGCAACCTGCATACGCATCGAGGCGGCGGAATATCCCGATAACTCCGTGGAAAAATACCCCGCCGTTTTCGACATAGACCTATCGCGCTGCGTGATGTGCGGCATGTGCGTGGAAGCCTGCCCCGAGGACGCCATAGCCATGGACACCGAGGAGATCCCCGGCGGAGCCTCCAGCCGCGCAGAACTGATGATGACGAAGGAAGCCCTGCTCCGCAACCTCCCCGGCGAGCCCTCGCCCAAAGGCGCGGCCAACCGCCTGGCTAACGAATATCTGAGAGCGCGGGGGGAAGAATGACCATACTCGACGGAGCCATATACCTCTGCGCCGCAACAGCGGCCCTCGCCACCCTGCTGATGCTCTTCCAGCGCAACCCGGTAAAGGCCGCCATGCTGATGCTGACCGCTTTGCTCGCCACCGCCGGCATCTACCTCGCCCTCAGCGCGCAACTGCTGGCCGCCCTGCAGGTAATACTCTACGCCGGCGCCATCATGACCCTTTTCATAATAGCCCTGACAGTAACGCCCCAGGCCTGGCGCGACAGGCCCGCCCCGGGGCGCGTAGCCAGAATATTGGGGCTGGCGGCCGCGGCGGTACTCCTCACCGAGCTTTTAAAAGTCTCTACTGCCCTTAAAACCGCGGCGGCCCTGCCGGGGTTTTCCGAAACAGGAACGCTGGGCATCGCCCGCGAACTTTTCGGCCGTTTCGCTTTCCAGTTCGAGCTGATGTCGCTGGTGATATTGGCCTCCATAGTGGGCGCCGTGGCGCTTGCTTCAAAAAGGAGGTCCGCGCAATGAATTCTTATTCGCTGGCGGCCATAGCCTTCACGCTTTTTTCGATAGCCGCTGCCGGCTTCCTTACCTGCGGCAGCCTGGTGCGCATGCTGATGTTCCTGGAACTTATGCTGAACGCCGCCAATATCGCGCTGGTCGGCCTCGGTCATAACGCCGCGTCGCAAGCCTACGCGGCCATGCTCCTGGCCGTAGCCGCGGCGGAAGCGGGCGTTGGCCTTGCGCTTATCATTATGCTGGCCTCCGCCTTCAAGACGCTGGAACCCGAAAACATAAAGGAGCTGAAGGGCTGATGGAAGGAAATTTCTACCCTCTGCTGAAATGGATACTCCTGCCGCCGCTGGCCGGCTTCGCCATTAACGGCCTGTTCGGCAAGAAACTGCTCGGCGAGAAGGCCGGCGGTTTTATCGGCTCCCTGGCCATCTTTATTTCCTTCGTCTTCGCCGCGCTGGCTTTCTCCGACCTGCTGAACCTGCCGGTGGAGAACCGGCTGCTGCGCGACACCTTCTACACCTGGATCTCCGCCGGGAACTTCATAGCGGACGCCGCCTTCCGTTTCGACCCGCTCTCGTCGGTGATGGCGCTGATAGTCACAGGGGTCAGCTTCCTGATACACGTCTATTCCACCGGCTACATGAAAGGCGACGCGGGCTTCAACCGCTATTTCTCCTATCTCAACCTCTTCGTCTTCTTCATGCTGGCCCTGGTCCTGGCCGACAACCCGCTGGTCATGTTCGTCGGCTGGGAAGGCGTAGGGCTGTGCTCCTATCTCCTGATAGGCTTCTGGTACGAGGACCCCGAGAAAGCCTCCGCCGGGAAGAAGGCCTTCATCACCAACCGCATCGGCGATGCCGGCTTTTTAGTGGGTCTTATGCTGCTGCTGGCCCTGCTGGCCTCGCAGGGCTTCCCCGCCATGGACTTCGCCTCGCTGGAGCACAACGCGCATCTCCTTACTTCCGCCACGGCCCTCGGCATAGGCGCGCCCACCCTCATCTGCCTGCTGCTTTTCTTCGGTGCCACCGGAAAATCCGCGCAGTTCCCGCTGTACGTCTGGCTGCCCGACGCCATGGCCGGCCCCACCCCGGTCTCGGCGCTGATACACGCCGCCACCATGGTCACCGCCGGCGTCTATATGCTGGCCCGGCTGCACTTCCTGTACGAGCTGGCCCCGAAAGCTATGGAAGTGGTAATGCTCACCGGCTGCTTCACGGCCTTCTTCGCGGCTGTCATCGGCCTGCTGCAGAAGGACATAAAAAAGGTCCTCGCCTATTCCACGGTCAGCCAGCTCGGCTATATGTTCATGGCGGCCGGCGCCGGCGCTTTTTCAGCCTCCATCTTCCACCTGGCCACGCACGCTTTCTTCAAAGCCCTGCTGTTCCTGGGCGCCGGCTCGGTCATCCACGGCATGAGCGGCGAGCAGGACATGTTCAAGATGGGCGGGCTTAGAAAGGAAATGCCTTTCACCTTCCTGCTGATGGCCGCCGGCTGGCTGGCCATAGCCGGGGTGCCGGGACTGTCCGGTTTCTACTCCAAGGACCTGATCCTGGAGAAAGTTTTCGAGCAGGGCGGCGTTTGGGTCTGGGGCGCGGGCGTGCTCACGGCCGCCATGACGGCTTTCTACACCACCCGCCTTTTCATACTCACCTTCCTGCGCGCCAAGCGCGGCCAGGGCCACGCGCACGAGTCCCCGCTTTCCATGACCCTGCCGATGGCCGTTCTCGCCGTGCTGGCGATCGGCGGCGGCTTCTTCCTTAAAGACAGGCTGTTCGCCTTCCTCGAGCCGGCGGCGGCGCGCGGGGGGGATCAGGGGCCGCTGGCGGCCCGGCTTATGCTGGCCTCGGTGGGCGCGGGCCTCTCCGGCATAGCGCTTGCTTTCCCGCTGACCCTGCCCAAATCGGCGAATTTCCTGAAGAATACCATGGCCCATTTCCACGCGCTGATCTTCCACAAGTTCTACGTGGACGAGATATACGAAGTGCTCGTAATAAAACCGCTGAAGCTGCTCTCCGGCAGGGTGCTGTTCGGGATGGTGGACGCGGGGCTTATAGACGGGGTTCTGGTGAACGGTTCGGCGAAGGTCTGCTATTCGGCCGGCCGGTCCCTGCGCCGCCTGCAGAACGGGCGCCTGGATTTTTACGCGCTGGTCTTCGCCATAGGTGTGGCCGTCATGCTTTTCTGGATAATTTAAATGGAACTGATAACGAATCCTCTTTCACTGCTTATAATCCTGCCCGCCGCGGCGGCCCTGACCCTGCTGACCGTGCCGCGGGAGAACTCCGGCGTCCTTAAAGGCTTTACCCTGGGCGCCACGCTGCTTACCCTGCTGGTCGCTATCAAACTTTACGCCGGTTTCAGCCCGGCCGGGACCGCCATGCAGTTCCAGCTCAGCCTGCCTTGGCTGCCGTCCTACGGCATAAGCTACTTTCTCGGCATTGACGGCATAAGCCTGCTGCTGATAATGCTGACCGCCCTCCTTATGCCGATCTCCGTACTGGCTTCCTTCAGCTATATCAAGGACGCGCAGCGCGGCTACTACGTGTGCCTGCTCACCCTCGAATCCGCGATGATAGGCGTCTTCGCCGCGCTGGACCTGTTCGTCTTCTATCTTTTCTGGGAAGGCATGCTGATACCGATGTATTTCCTGATAGGCGTCTGGGGCGGCCCGAAGCGCATTTACGCCGCGCTCAAGTTCTTCATCTACACCATGGCCGGCTCGGTGCTGATGCTGGCCGGCATACTGTGTGTAGTAGCGGCCAACCACGCGGCTACCGGCGCCTGGACCTTCTCCATCCCGGCGCTGTGCGGCGGGGCGCTCACTCCGGAGGCCCAGTTCTGGCTGTTCGCGGCCTTCGCTCTGGCCTTTGCCGTTAAGGTGCCGCTGTTCCCGTTCCACACCTGGCTGCCGGACGCGCACGTAGAGGCCCCTACGGCGGGCAGCGTGCTGCTGGCCGGCGTGCTCCTTAAGATGGGCGTTTACGGTTATCTGCGCCTGGCTGTGCCGCTGTTCCCGCGCGGCGCGGCCGCGTTCGCCCCCTGGCTGGCGGGGCTCGGTGTAATAGGCGTGATCTACGGGTCCCTGGTGGCGTGGAGCCAGCGGGATATGAAGAAGATGGTGGCCTATTCCTCGGTGGCCCACCTGGGCGTGATAATTCTCGGCGTGATGTCCTTCGAGCCAGCTGCTGTAGCCGGGGCGGTACTGCAGATGGTCAACCACGGGCTCTCCACCGGCGCGCTGTTCCTGCTGGTGGGCATTCTCTACGAGCGCCGCCACACGCGCCTGATAGACGATTACGGCGGGCTGGCCAAGGTGATGCCCGGCTTTGCCGTGGTTTTCATGATAGTGATGCTCTCTTCCATCGGCCTGCCCGGCCTGAACGGCTTCGTCGGGGAAGCCCTGATACTTTTCGGCTCTTTCAGGGTTTACCCCTGGCTGGCCTCCGCGGCGGTCCTGGGAGTTATACTCTCGGCCGTGTACATGCTGGGGATGTACCAGGCTGTGATATTCGGCCCGCTGCGCCATACGGAGAACAAGATACTGCCGGACCTGAACCTGCGGGAATGGTTTTATCTTGTGCCGCTCCTTATTTTTATCGTTCTTATCGGCGTCTGGCCTAACCCCTTCCTGCGGCGGGTGGCGCCGGCCGTGGGCAGCTACATAAACCTGTCGCAGCCTTACCCGGCCGCGCCGGCGGTCCTGCCCGCCGTGGAGAGGAAATAGCATGGAACACCTAAACTACGCCGCTTCAGCCCTTTCCATGCCGCTGCTGCTTGTTATGGCGGCCTTCGCCTGCCTGCTGCTGCCGCTTTTTATAAGGCCGCTGCGTGGGGCGCAGGGGCTTATGGCCCTGGGCGCGGTGCTTGTGGCGCTCACTTTCTTCAGGCTCTCGCCGCAGGTGGAAATAGCCATTTTCAGCGGAGCGCTGCTGATCAACCCAGCCTCTTCCTACCTTTGGGCTTTCGCGCTGGGCGTGCTTACTCTTGTTCTGGCGCTTTCTATTTCAAAGCCGCCGTTCCCCGAAGAGAGCGGCTCGGAATATTATTTCCTGCTTTTCATGTCGGTGCTGGGACTGATGGTGCTGGTGGCGGCGGGGGACCTGTTCACGGCCTTCATAGCGCTGGAACTGCTGAGCCTGCCGCTTTACGCGCTGGCCGGCATACGCCGGACAAAGCCGGGACTGGAAGCGGCCTACAAGTATTTCATGCTGGGGGCGCTGGGCTCGGCTTTCACGGTAATGGGCATAGCTGTGCTGAACTCACTTTACCCCGCGCTGACTTTTACGGCGCTGAAGGCGGGAGCGCCTGGCCCGCTGGCGCTGGCTGGCTTCCTGCTGGTTATCTCGGGCTTCGCTTTCAAGACGGCGCTGGTGCCTTTCCACATGTGGGTGCCGGACGCTTACGAGGGCGCGCCGACGCCGGTCTCGGCCTTCATGGGCGCGGCGGTGAAGGCGGGCGGCGTGGTGGTGCTGTGGCGGCTGTTCAGTCTTTTCGACGGCGGGCCTGTGCGGGAGATCTTCTGGTGGCTGGCGGTCATTACGGCGGTGCTGGCGAACCTGGCGGCGCTTGGGCAGACCGGCCTGAAGCGCCTGCTGGCTTATTCCAGCGTAGCGCACGCGGGCAACCTGGCGGTGGCTTTCTTCGGGGGACGGCGCGGGTTCGAAGCTGTGCTTTATTATCTGCCTGTTTACGCCATGGCGACTATAGGAGCTTTTTCGGTTGCGCTGGCGCTGGAGAAGGATGAGAAGGGGCCGCTTATCGAGGACCTGGCTGGACTGGCTAAAACGCGGCCGTGGCTGGCCGCGGCGATGGCGGCTTTTATGTTCTCGCTGGCGGGTGTACCGCCGCTGGCTGGGTTCTTCGCCAAGTTCTACGCTTTTGCGGGGGCTGTGAGCGCGGGTTATACGGGGCTTGTGGTTATAGCTGTTATCATGAGCGCCGTGTCGGCCTACTATTATCTTAAGGTCACCGTGGTGATGTTCATGAAGCCGCCGGCGGGCGACCAGCCCTCCGAGCCGCTGGGCCTGATAGGCATAGTTATCGCCCTGATGGCCGCCGGCGTGCTTCTGGCCGGTGTCTTCTCCCGTCCGCTCCTCTCCATAGCCGCCAACGCCTCCCACTGGTTCTAACAATACACATATAATTCCGCGATATGCCCAGTCGGGGGCTGCCGGGAGTATGGGTTCGGCGGGCCCGCCGGGCCCATACCCTTGGCGCCCCGACTTGGCTATCCTGCGGATCTCTCCCTAAATTTGTAGAAAAAGAGACGAAACTCAGGGCCAGACTTTACGCCAAACGCGCGGGGCTGGGAGCGCGCGGCGCCCAGGCGGAAAAGAAAGCTGCGGCCAGAGAAAGAAGGGTACTCGAAACCAATCGCGGCCTACAGGAACCCGTTCTCTTTCAGGAACTCCGCGGTAATGCCCTTGGACGGGCGGGCGGACGCGTATTTCCCGAGTATGTCGTATTCTATGTTCATGACCGAGCCCGGCCGGAGGTCTTTCAGCGTGGTGTGCTCCCAGGTGTGGGGGATAACCGCGGCCTTGAAGGACAGGGCCGAGACATCATAGACAGTAAGGCTCACGCCGTCCAACGCCACCGAACCTTTCTCCACCAGCACGGCCCCGGCCGGTTTTTCAACCTCCAGCACCCTGCTGTTCCCGTCGTTCCTTACGGACAGGATATGCGCCGTGCCGTCCACGTGGCCAGTCACAAAATGCCCGCCCAGCCGCGCCCCAGCCGCCAAAGCCCGCTCAAGATTAACAGCCGAGCCGGACTTAAGCCGCCGCAGGCCGGTTTTTGAAACGGTCTCGGGGCTGACGGAAAACACCGCTAGGCCGGGGTTATGAGAAGCGACAGTGAGGCAGGCGCCGTTCACCGCTACGCTCTCGCCTTCGAAAAGCGTCCAGTCCCGGGGAACGCAGGCTTCAAGCCTGCCCGGGCCCGCGGTCTTTATCTTACCCACCGCCTCAATTATTCCTGTGAACATAAATTAAAATTTAAACTCCAGCCTCAGATCCGGGCCGCAGCGGCCGGACGAAACCAGCTTCGCCTTTATGCCCAGCTCGCCGCGCGCGGCGTTAAGCGCGTCGGGCCAGACCATGGCGCTCTTGGAAGCGGCCCCGCCGATAATGAGCGGGGCCACAAAACACACAAAACGGTCAGCCAGTCCCGCGCTTATGAAGGAGCCCGCCACCTTGCCGCCGCCTTCCACCAGCACGCTGCCGATCCCCAGGCGGCCAAGCTCTTTCAGCAGATGCGGCAGGGAAACCGCGCCGGCCGCGGAAGGCAGCACCAATATCTTAACGTCGTGCGGCAGGCGCTTCATGGCCGTTACGCAGGCGCGTTTTGTTGTGGCCACTATAACTTTTTCGTTCTCGAATATCCTGGCCCGACGCGGCACCCGCAAAGTTGAATCGAGCGCCACCACCCAGGGCTGCCGCTTCAAGCCCAGGCCGCGCACGTTCAGCAGCGGGTCGTCCGCCAGCACCGTGCCTATGCCGGCTATCACGGCGTCGGCGTCGGCCCGCAGTTGATGGGCCTCGTGCCTGGACGCCGGGGAGGAGATCCAGCGCGAACGCCCGGCGGCGTCCGCTATCTTCCCGTCCAGGCTCTGCGCTATCTTTACCGTGACGTAAGGGAGGCCGGTGCGCATGAACTTATTGAAAGCCGGGTTAAGCGCCTCGCAATCCTTACGGAGAACACCGGAGACGACTTTAATGCCGGCCCGCCGCAGCAACGCCGCGGCTTTCCCGCTGTTGGCGGGGTTGGGGTCTTTAGCTCCTATCAGGACCCTATGTATGCGGGCCTTTATAATGGCCTCAGTGCAGGGCGGGGTCTTGCCTAAGGTGGAGCAGGGTTCAAGGGTAACGTAAAGGTCCGCCCCGGCGGCGCGCCCGCGGGCCGCGCGCAGAGCGTTTATCTCGGCGTGCGGCCCGCCGAAATTCAGGTGGGCGCCCTCGCCGATGATTTTTCCGCCTTTTACCAGTACGGCCCCTACCAGCGGGTTGGGGTGCGCGCCGTAGCGGCCTTTCCGCGCCAATTCAACGGCGCGGGACATGAAAGCAACATCATTCTTTTTCATGGCAAATCCACACTGCACATCCGGCAAGAGGCGCTTTTACAGGCTCTTGAACAAGTTCGCCATCTCTATGGCGGACATGGCGGCCTCGGAGCCTTTGTTGCCGTGTTTTACGCCGGCGCGCTCGATGGCCTGTTCAAGGGTATCGGCGGTGATCACGCCGAAGGCTACGGGCACTTTGTGCTTCATGGAAACGGCGGCTATTCCTTTGGCCGTCTCCTGCGCCACGAAGTCGAAGTGGGGGGTCTCGCCCTTTATTACCGCGCCCAGGCAGACAATGGCGTGATAATCCCCTGCCGCCAGCTTTTCACAGACCACCGGTATTTCATAGGCGCCCGGGGTTTTCACTACGGTAATGTCCTTTTCCGCCGCGCCATGGCGCTTCAAGGTGTCCAGGGCGCCCTCAAGCAGACGCGAGGTCAGAAAGTCGTTAAAACGGGACACCACTATGGCAAACTTAAGTTTCTCGGCGTTAAAACCGCCTTCTATCATTTTCATTTTTTCCTCCGTATATGATTACACCGATAAAAACATTATACAGCTCAGCCTTCTATTCCTGCTTTCAAGCCCAGAATATGCCCCATCTTATCCTTCTTTGTTTTCAGGTAACGGGCGTTATGCTTGTTGGGCGTGATGACCAGCGGCACCCTTTCCTTTATCTCTATCCCGTAACCGCTTAATCCCACCACCTTGCGGGGATTATTGGTGATCAACCGCAGCCGCTTCAGTCCCAGGTCGCAGAGCATCTGCGCACCTATGCCGTAATCCCGCAGGTCAGCGGCGAACCCCAGCGCCTCGTTGGCGGTTACGGTGTCGTAGCCTTTATCCTGCAGACTGTACGCCTTTATCTTGTTGGCGAGACCTATCCCCCGGCCCTCCTGGCGCATATACAGGATGGCGCCGGCCCCTTCTTTGGCTATCATCTTCATCGCGGCGTGCAGCTGCGTGCCGCAGTCGCAGCGGCAGGAGCCGAAGACATCACCGGTAAGGCATTCGGAGTGCACGCGCACCAGCGCGGGGTCCCTTACCTCGCCCAGCGTAAGCGCGGCGTGCTCAAGGCCGGTCAGGCGCTCCCGGTAAATAGTTATGGCGAAAGTCCCGTACTGCGTTGGCAGGGAAGAGATGGCCGCGCGTTCCACAAGGGTTTCCCGGCCGCGGCGGTAGGCTATCAGCGCCGCTATGGTCGCCAGTTTAAGCCCGTGCCGCACGGCAAAGCGCGTCAGTTCCGGCAGACGGGCCATGGACCCGTCCGGGTTCATTATCTCGCAGATCACTGCCGCTCCGTCCAACCCGGCCAGTTTCATCAGGTCCACGCCGGCCTCGGTATGGCCGGCCCGGGAGAGAACGCCGCCGCGCAGGGCCTTGAGTGGGAAAACATGGCCGGGGCGCGTCAGGTCGGAGGGGGAGGAAGCCGGGTCGGAAAGGACGCGTATGGTGCGGGCACGGTCCGCTGCGGAAATGCCGGTGGTGACGCCTTTGGAGGCGTCCACGGAGATAAGCCAGTTGGTCTTGTACGGGTCTGTGTTATCCCGCTCCATCTGGAATAGGTTAAGCGCGCGGGCGCGCTCCTCCTCCAGCGGCGCGCAGATAAGGCCTCTGCCGTACTTGGCCATGAAATTTATTCTGGCCGGGGTGGCGAAGCGGCCGGCCAGCACCAGATCGCCCTCGTTCTCTCTGGCCTCGTCGTCGGTAAGCACCACCATGCGTCCGCGCTTAATATCCGCTACCACTTCCTGGATAGGGGAAAACACGTTTTTTTTAGCCATAAAAAATCCCTGAAGCTGTCTTCAGGGTTTTTGCGCAAGCCGCCGGTGAGTGGTAAACAATAATTGGGAGAACCAGAGCTTCGTTAGTTGCGCTAATTGCCAATTACTTGTTACGAATTACCGCTGCTGCCGTTCTTCTTTCATCCGGACTTTACCGTCGGCTTCGGAGTTTCACCGAATCTGCCTTTTCAGGCTTGCGGGCTTTACCGCCGGTGGGGAGTTACACCCCGCCCTGAAGAACTGAGAATATTATACAACTTTGGCGGTCATCAGAAGCAATTGCCAGTGCCGCCGGTGCCTACTTTTGCCCATTGCCCTACGCCGGTTCCCGTGGAAACGCAGAGGTCCATAAAAAACGGGCTGGGGGTATTATTGAACACCACCTCGCCCACCGCTGTCGGCTTGCCGGCTGCCGCCTGCAGATCCGTGCTGTTCATGGAGCGCGGCATCCAGAAGCCCTCCGCGGTGAACGTGGACTTGGTGACGCCGGAACCGAACTGAGCGTTCCCGTTCACATCAAGCAATGCGACGGGATTTCCGGTGCCCATGCCCGTATACCCCGTGGACGTGCTGACATACAGCGCCGCCGAGGACCGGCGGCCTCCGACCAGCAGGCTGGAGGCCACATGCAGGCCCTCCTTGGGGGCTCCCGTGCTTATTCCCACGTAGCCGGTGGCCGGAGAGACATATAGAACTGCACTACCAGCGTTGGATTGACTGACCATCAGATTGGTCATTACCTGAAAACGCTCGGTACTATTAAAAGTATCAGGCGCATCCCCTATAATAAAATTTCCGTTGGGCTTGATGCGGAAAACCTGAGTGCCGTCGCTAACGCCTGAAGCGTTCCCGCGGTATACCAGGTCTTTTTGACCGGCCTCCATGCCGAGAATACCTTTATTTTGTAACCCGCCAACATCCTCACCCCACCTGATATAGGAACTGCCGCCGAAATTTGGAAGGAAGTCAAGCACTACATTTTCGCCGCCCTTCTGGTCAAGCCGTGTGGTTCCACGCACATGCAGCTCGGCTTGAGGAGTAAACACCATTCCGAC
Source organism: uncultured Elusimicrobia bacterium (assembly GCA_903917735.1). Classification (GTDB taxonomy): domain Bacteria; phylum Elusimicrobiota; class Elusimicrobia; order Elusimicrobiales; family UBA9959; genus UBA9959. The sequence continues at coordinate 28,109 of CAIXBR010000104.1, forward strand.
CGCCAGTCTGGAGCTCACGTAAACATCGGGAGTGAATACCACCGCGTCATAAGTGCTGCCCGTAATGGTCGTTATCGTGGCCACCTTTATCTCCTGCGGGATAGCGTTGGGTGATATACTCGTGATGTTGGAGCCGTCGCCGAAAAAGCCGCCCATAGCGTTTATTCCGCCATTGACGGTCAGCGCCTGCGTTTGGGTCTTGGTGCCTATTGAAACCCGCCCCGTCCCCGTGCTTATGAACAGTATCGGGTTCGCCGTGCCGGTGCTGACCAGCATGTTGGTGGCCACATGGAACCTCTCCAGGGGCGTAGTTGTCCCTATACCGAATCGCCAATAGGGTGGCGGGTTGGTACCAGAGCCATTGTTATCATCCGAAGTGATGCGGAAAACCTCGGCCCCGCCGGTAAGAGGGTCCGTACCCATGACGCGGTAGATGAAGTCCCTCTGATAGAAGCCAAGCACGCCCTCTGGCTCGCCTCCAGATCCACTAAGGCTGTAATCCCGCCAGCTTATATAGCTACCTGACTGGTTACCATACAGGTTAAGACTGGCGTACCCATCATCTCCATAAGAAATAAGCACCTTTCTTTTTACTTCCAGCGGCGCGGAGGGAGCCGATACGTTCACGCCGACATTGCCGCCTGTAGTTATGGCCAACTGATAATCCACGGGGGAGTTGGAGGAACTGGCCACGGTAAAGGCGTATAAGTTATTGATGGAAGATGTAATGGTAAGGCTGGAGCCCATAACATGCAGGTTGCCGGTCATGGTATCCCCGGTGTGAAGCACGCGCGTTGGATCGGTGCCGACGACGGACTTAAGCAGTGAACCGTTCCCTACGAAATAAGGGGCGTGAACTATGCCGCTACTTACATAAATGCCGCTGGCGGTACTAAGACTGTAGGTGGAGTCCGGGTCATACCCGTTAATAGTGACGCTGGAAACCGTCACGCTGGTACTGTTTATCACGTCGGCGAACAGCACGGGGGAATAAAGCCCGGCCTGCGCGGTAATGCTGGAGGTGGCGATTATCCCGCCTGTAACAGAAAGGCGGGCAGGATAAGAGAGACCTCCAATGGCCACGCTGCCGCCAAAAACAGAAAAAGTAGAACCGGCAACGGAGAACGCGCTGCCCGTCACGGTAAGTGTGCTGCCTGCGTGCGTAAACGTATTGTAACCGAGAGTCAGCGGCCCCGTCATGGTGTCCCCGGTACGCCATACCTTGGAGGTATCGTAGGTGAAGAGGTTGGTAAGGCCGCTGCCGTCTCCGTAAAACTTGGTGGCGGAGGCCACGCCGACTATATAAACATTCGTACTTACCAAGATCCCGGCCGGAAAGAACGCATTGGTCTGGGTGGAGGAGATCTCGACGTTAGGCAGCATTTTAAGCTTGACGGCCGCTATTCCGGCGGGCGAAGTTACGGTCAGGCTGGAGCCGGAAAGCGTCAGCTGGCCGCTCATCGTATCCCCGGCTTTGAGCACCAGGCCGGTCAGGTTGGTCCCGTCGCCGTAGTAGGAGCCGCCGTAAACCTGACCGTTCCCGTTGACCTTGAACAGCGGGGAAATATTGCCGACATCGCCGGTAGAAACCAGCAGCAGGTCCCCGGTATCGCCGGCCGCCGAGGAAATATGCAGCCGCGCCAGCGGTGATAAAAGGTTTTCGCCTATACCTATATTGCCCGGGTTGATGCTGTACACGTTGGGCCCGCTTACCTTCCACATAGTGATCGCGGCCGCTTCGAGCTGTATGGAGCCGTCCGGAAACTTGAAGCCGCCGGTGGAGCTTTCAACTATGCCCGCCACGGCCAGCTTCTGGCCGGGGGAGATGCTGCCCACCGAGATGCCGCCCATTACGAATAGATTAGTGGAGATAGTGATAGCGCCGTTAGTTGTAGTCGGCAGCGCGCCTATAGTGTCGGCAGCAAAGACCGTAGTGGCCGCGGCGGCGGTGGAAGCGTAGAGCGAGTTATAGGCGTAAGGGGAGGCCTGCAGGCGCATGCGCGGCGACATGGCCTCGAAGGGGCCGGAACAGTTGGAGGCCGGGGCCACCTGTATTTCCAACCAAAGGTTCTGGTTGTTAAGGAAAACCGAATCCGGGATACCACCGGCAGTCTGCGAACCTATCTCAACGTCATAGCGCCCCTTGTTTATGGCGATGGGGCAGCGGGTTTCAGTGAACGGGGTAAACGAGCCCAAGGCGTTGCCGGTTGGGGAATTATAGATCACGAACTTGATGGCCTGCGGGGTCTCCAGCGGGAGGTTGGTCCCCTTACCCAGAAGGAAACCCTGGTAATTGATAGTCTGGGTGATGGCCGCGCGCACAGGCAGGGGCCCGACTGCCGGGACCAGGAGTAAAAGAACAGGAAGATATTTTCTCCAGGATCTGCCGAAAATATTAATGGTTGCACCTGTTGAATTCATAAGTCCTCACAATAAACCGCCCGCTCCGCGCCGGAGCGCCGCCGAACTATTTTATTACCGCCACGGTCCCGTTAAAGACGGCGCCCCCGGCCTCTATCTGATAAATATAAACTCCGCCCGGCACCGGCTGGCCGCCGGCCTTCGCGTCCCACTCCAGGGAGTTGCCTACGGGACCGGGGGTCATTGAGGCCACCAGCGCCCCGCGCAGATCGTAAATATGGCCCTTCACTTTCGTCTGCTGCGGGTTGTCGAAAATAAATACCATCGTATCATTTTTGCCATCGCCGTTTGGAGTGATAAGGCGGTTGGTAAGGCCGGATCGGTCCGCGGAAAAGTTGCCGTCGCGCTCGGTGGTCCTCAGCTGGTAGTGGCCCAGCATGTTAGTTTCCAGCTTTACGCTGTGCTCCGCACTGTTCACAACTCCGTACATCTGCAGCCAGCGCGAACCGTTGTCATAGTACATGCTCAGAAGCTTGGAGTCCGTAAGAGCCGAGGGGACTATAGTGCCCCCCGACTTGTCGTAAAAGAGTTTAAGCACGCCTTTGCGCGTAAGCTTGAAGGCGGGAGCCGCCTGCAGTCCGCCCTTATAGGCGGCAAATTCCACGGATTTTACCACCCTGCCGCCCAGATCCTCCGGATGGGTGGAGATCTCTACGCTGTACGAATCCATCGGGTCAGCGGAAGTAGTGAGGAAGGAGCCTGTGCCGTCCGCCGGAACCTCCAGAATGCTCAAGTTGTCCGGAGCCAGGAAGTAAAGATCGCCGGAAAGGCTGTCCCGCGCGTAAGATGGGAGCGAAACTCCGGCCTGATTGACCGCCCGCGCGTGATAATAGAAATTATCCGTGGCGCCTATCGTGTTGGTGAAGTGAAAAGTAGATGAGCCTCCTTCAGGATAGGAAGACACTTCGGTGAGGAACTGCCAGTCCGCGTCGACGGGGGCTGTCGCCCTGTATATCTGGTAGCCTTTTATCTCGTACGGGTAAGAAGGATTGAACCGGTCATTGAAAGGGATGCGGTTCTGGTAGCCGGCGGGCGGGATCCACGTCATATTGATATCGTTCCCGACGCGCACTATTTTAAAATTCATAGGCGCAAGCGGCACCAGCGCCACGGCCGCCGCCGTATTGGAAAATTCAGACAGCAACCGCTGATTATTTATGCTTTCCAGGGAGAAATAATAGGTGGTACCGGGATTGAAACCCTCCACGGTCTTGGCTTCCGCGGACCCGGCGCTAAGCGGCGTCCAGGACTGCGCGTAGGCGGCGGCTGCTGCGAAGCCGGCGTCGGCGGAGATGGGCGCGGCGGTGGTGTACTTGAGAGTGTAGGAATCCACTACGCCGGTGATGCGGCTGATGTCCGAAGAGGGGGAAGACCAGGTCACATTGATGGAATGGCTTGAGACGATAACGACAGCCAGGTCGGGAATGGTAGCCGGGAAAGGGTGAAAAGCCAGCCTGCCCGTGCGCTGGGAGAATGAGGCGGAGGTCTGCGACGAAATAGCCAGTTGCTGCAGCGAAGCGCTGGCCTCATAGTTCGGGGAGGTCATCGGGGCGGAGCCCAGCCCGGAAATACCGTCCGCGTCGATATAGCTGGCAGAGTAAAGCCTTTCCGCGCGCAGGCGCGATGTTGCGCCGAGCAGGAGCGCGGTCAGGAGCAACAAAGCGGCTGCGGGTTTCATGTCCTATTATTATACCGGCCCCGTGCGACCAAAATATTACAAAGACATTTCGGTATTCCGGAGTAAGTTCCATAAATGCGCAACAAAACAGTCACAATTGAAAAGTAGAATTAACCTGACTATGACCCGTAAAGCTTTTACCCTGCGGCTGATGGCCGCGCTGCTGCTGGCGCCGGCCGCCGCGTTCTGTGCGGCGTCCGCCCTGGGCCAGTCCAAGCCGCTGAACAGGCTGGTGACGCCGAACCACGACGGGTACAATGACACCTTTATCTTCCGCTGCTACAACCCGCGCGACGCGGCCATAGACGCCAGGATCTATAACCTTTCCGGGATGGAGATAGGCTCGATGAGCCTGAAGCAGCGCTACACGGCTGGTCCCCCGGCGGCGCAGTACATTTACGGAGAATATTACGACCTGCAATGGGACCCGAATTCCGGAGGCCCCCAGCCGGGGGGGGCCTACATCTACCAGATAAGGCTGGAGACAACGGTATATAAGGGAACAGTGGTGGTAATACGATAACCGGGGGTTGCGGCCGGCAATTGCCGGCCGGAAGACAAAGCGGAAAACAACGCATATGACGATTCCAAAGCGGGCGAAGATCACTGCCTTAACGCTGGCCGCTGTTTTCGGCGCGGCCGGCGCCGCGTTCGCCGCTTTCGAGGATCTGGGCTTCGGGGCCAGGGCCCCCGGTATGGGCGACGCGTTTACGGGCGTGGCCGACGACGTTTCCACCGCCTACTATAACCCGGCGGGATTATCCAACCTGGAACGCCCGAAAATGATGGCCTCACACTCTATTTTTTATACCGGCCTCAGTGACGGTTCCAGCCTGGGTCTGAGCGCGGCCGCCTTCGCCACCCCCATAGCCAGCGGGCGCAACGGCACGCTGGGCGTTCTATATCAGCAGTTCTCGCTTGCCGGGGTATACAACGAAACTACCGCGCAGGTCTCATGGGGTTACCGCTTCAACAAGCAGTCCCGCTATGAGAAGTTTTCAGTGGGCGCCACCGCCAAATACCTCAGCCACGGCTTCACCCGCCTTGAAGAGACTTACAACGCCGTAGAGAGCGACATCCTGCAGAACGGCAACACTGACCCCGTCCTGGCCGGCGCGAATTCACGCAACGCTTTCGACGCCGACCTGGGCGCGCTTTACCGGTACTCCAAGCGCTGGACTTTCGGCGCGGCCGTCCTTAACGCTATGCAGGCCAACGTGGCTTTCAGCAGTTTGGACAAGGACAAGGTCCCCATGAAGACCCGGGTGGGAGCCTCTTACAAAAGCCTCTGGCTGCTGCTGGCGGCCGACGCGAGGCTTCAGAAGGCTCCCGACGGGAAAATGGACAAACAGTTCATCTTCGCGGCCGAGAAGGTATTCCCGAGCCTGGACCGGGGCGACATAAGCGTACGGGGCTCGCTTGGAGCTGGCGACCGGGAATTCCGGCAGGCCACGCTGGGGCTTTCCTACAAGATACAGAGAATACAGGTGGATTACGGATTTTCGCTGCCGCTAGGCACCGTGCAGCAGACCACGGGCAACCATAAGCTGGCCCTAAGCTACCATTTCGGGGCAGCCACGCAGGGCGAACTGGCCGAGACCGAGCTGCTGGACCAGTACAAGAAGCTGCGCGACGCGCAGGATTACAAGAGCCCGCGCGACACCGCCAGCCTGAACGACCCCCGGCTGGCCGACGTCAAGGACCTGGTGCGCAAGGAGAACTACTACGCCGCCAACAAGCAGCTGCTGGAGAAAGCCAGCGACCTGCTGCCGGACGCCTCCATAGTCAGCCTTACCCGCCGCCTTTCCAACGTAGCAGCCTTCTACCCGTCGCTGGCGGTCGAAGACCGCGCTAAGGTGCGCTGGGAAGAGCTTCTCTCCGCCGGCATCAGGGACTTTATCTCCGGCAGGGACCTGCGGGCCATGAAAGAGATAGCCTACGCGCAGAGCCTCAATCAGCAGGATTCCGCGCTTTCCAGCTTCCTGGACCGCACCGGCGAGATGACCCGCGTGACTCCGGACAGGGTCCCCGCGGATTTCAGCCGCGGCTGGCCCGAATACAAGATGACCCAGTCGGACGAGTTCTACACCAAGAAGCGCTACTCCGAAGCGCTGCTCAAACTTGAGGAGCTGCTGGAGATAGAGCCCGGGCATTTGATGGCGCTGAAAAAGAGCGGCTCCTGCAACTACATGCTTGGCAACTACCCAAAGTCGGTCCATGACTGGGAGCTCGCGCAGAAGGCCGAGCCGGACCCCCTGGAGAAGGCCAAGCTGGCCAAGATGGTAGAGGAAGCGAAGGCAAAGCAGGGTAAATCCGCTACCTGGGAACCTGCCTCGGCGCAGACGCCCGCGGCGCTGGCCGAAGAGGAAGATAAACCAGCGGCCGACGGCAAATCCAATAGCGCCCGCGAGATAGAGAAGCTATACCAGGAAGGCGCCGACTCCTACGCCAAGGGTGAATACGGCAAGGCGGCCGACTCGTTCCGCAAGATCCTGACCCTGGACCCGGCGAACACGCAGGCCAAGAAAGCCCTGGAGCGCATAATAAGGCTGTCGCGGTAAGGGGGGAAGTTAGACGGTTTGACAGGTATCCGGTCTGCCGTACTTATAAAACTGTCTATCCGGCTTTATCCTATGAATCTTTTCCATAAGCTAAGCGCGGCCCTGATCGCCGCGGCCCTTGCCGCGGGGGCGCTGCTGTCCATTATCTTTTTCAGCTTCCAGCGCGAAACGGTACGCGCGTCCCAGCAGGAACGTCTTGCCGCCATGACCGCCTCCGCCTCGGCCATACTGAGCGAAGCGGAGCTGGCGGGCGATCCGCTTATGGCCGTGGACTACCTGTCGGGACTCTACGGCTCACCGGGCCTGGTTTCCTGCGAACTGGACATCGGCAGAGGACTGCACCTGGTGAGGCCGCGCCGCGGCAAACCGCCTGTAACACACGGTAAAATTATCCCGCAAAGCGTGGGAACCGGAAAATTCTCGGCCAGGCTGGACTTTTCAGCGGATTACCTGGAACGGGAAATAAAGACGGCCATGGCCGGGATCTACAGGAATCTGGCCGCCGCCTTCCTGGGGGCTACCGCCGCGGCGGGCCTGTTCGGCGTGCTGATGGCCTGGCGGCTGACGGGGCGCCTGAAACGGCTTGCCGCCAAAGCGGCGGACCTGGGGGAAGGCAGGTTCGGGACCAAGGCCGACGTGCGCGGCTCGGACGAGGTAGCCGATCTTGCGGCGGCGTTCAACAGGATGTCGGAACGCCTGCTGGAGCTGGAGACCATGAAGAAGAATTTCACGGCCTCCGTTACGCACGAGCTGCGCTCCCCGCTGGGCGTGATAGAGACCTACGCCGCCATGCTGATCAAGGAAGAGGGGAGGTTCCGGGAAGAAGACCTGGAGGTTTTCCGGAGGATAAAGGAAAACGCCGGGCGTCTGGCTAATTTTGTCACCGCCATGCTGGACCTGGCCAAGATTGAGCGGGGGAAAATGGAACTGAGGCCGTCCGTCGAGAACCCGCTGGCGCTGACGCGCGATACGGCCGATTTTCTGCGTCCGAAAGCCGGCGAGAAGGGTGTTGCGCTCGTTGTAATTTCAGCGGAAAGCGGGGGAGCCTGCCTGCTGGACAGGGAACTGATAACGCACGCTCTCAGCAACCTTATTTCTAACGCGGTAAAATTTACACCGGCCGGCGGAAAGGTTGAGGTCAGGGCCGCGGTCTCCGGCGGGAAGTACCGCGTTGAGGTTCAGGACACCGGCCCGGGGCTGAAGGCGGGGGAAGGGGAAAAGCTTTTCGCGCCGTACGCGCAGGGCTCGGCGGCGCAGGGGCACGGCGGCACGGGCCTGGGCCTGGCGCTGGCTAAGTCCATTATAGAGATGCACAAGGGCGCAATAGGCTGCAGCCCCGCCCCCGGCGGCGGAGCCCTGTTCTGGTTCGAGATCCCGGCGGGGAGTTGATTTGTTTGGTAAGACTTTTGGGTAGAAGAACCGCAGGATAGCCTAGTCGGGGCGGCAAGGGTATGAGCCCGGCGGGCACCGCGTCGGCCACACCGTGGCCGCGCTCCACACTCGGGCTCGGCGCTTACGCAAGCCGAGCCCTCCGTGAGGGCCCGCCGAACCCATACCCTTGCCGCCCATCCGGAAAACCGCATTATTTATAATCGGCTGAGGTATCCGATTACAAATTTTGCAATAACTTTGTAACGTGGGTTATATAGAATAGTATTGTGACCATGAAAATGATTTTACGCCTTATCGCCTCTCTATTTCTTTTTTCCGCGCCCGTTATGTGTGCGGAGGAACCTGCCGCCGTTTCGCCCAGCGCCCAGGCCTCGGAGCTCTCGGCCCGCATGCAGGAGGACGTTTCAAAGCTTCTGGAGCAGCTGGTGGGCCGCGGCCGCGCCCGCTCTTTCGTGACGGTGGAGGGACAGATAGTCCTGAAGGGGAAAAGCGAGTCGGGCTCGCCCTCGGAAGATACCCTTACCCTGCCCGGCTACGCCGCCGTTAACATTCTTGAGAAGACCGGGGAATACCTGAAGCAGCAGCGCGAGGAGACCCAGCGCACCAGTGAATTCCAGGTAAAAAAGCTCAGCGTGTCACTGGTCTTCGACAAGACCATACCGGAGGCGCGCGTCAACGCCATAAAACTGATGATCTCGGATATACTCCGCCTCAGCGAGGCGCGCGGGGACAGCATTGTCACCGCCCGCACCGACATGATGCCCTGGTGGAGGACCGCGCTTGAAGCCCCCGAGATACGCCCGGTGCTTATGGCTTCAGCTTTCGGCGCGCTGGCGCTGGCCGTGCTGCTGGTGTTCGGCTATATACTTTCCTCCCGCCTGCTTACCGGCTTTGTGGATTACGCGCGGATAAACGCCGCGGCGGGAGCTTCGGGCGGCCCCGGCGGCTCTTACGGGGGCGCCCTGCCCGAAGGCGGCGAGGGCGGGGAAATGGGCGACATAATAGACGTGGAAGCCAAGGCCGCGGCCGGCGGGGCGCTGCTGGAAGCCGGCTCCGCTTTTGAATTCCTGGAGAAACTGCCACCGTCCGAAGCGGCGGACCTGCTGGCCGACATTCCGGACGAGGACGCCGCCATAATAATCGCCAACCTATCCGACAGAAAGCCTCATATCTCCTCAAAAATACTGCTGGCGTTCACTCCCGCCAAACGCCAGACGGTCTCCGCCGGAATGCTGGGGCTGAAACAGGCCGAACCGGAAAAGGTCTACGAGATAGAGAACGATCTGCGGATGAAGCTTGAGAAAAGTCTGAGGGGGGCTGAAAAGCTGGGCCGTATTCTTTCGCTGGTGGACGAAGCCGCGCGCACCGAAATACTGGAGAATCTGGCCCGGGCCAACCCTAAAGGCTCGGACGAACTGCGCCGCAAGATGGTAACCTTCGACGACCTCTGCCGCCTGGACGACAAGAACCTCCGCCCGCTGGTGGTGTCCATCCCCTACGCGGACTGGGCCGCCGCCCTCGCCGGCGCCGGCGATACGCCTGTCGGCAACGTAACCCGGCTGCTGCCGGAGGATGTCCGCCTTATAGTGAAAGACATGCTGATGAACCGCCCCGAAGAGGAAAAGATAATAGGCGCAAGGGTGAAAATAATTTCAGCCGCCATAGAATTAAACGCCAAAGGGCGCATCGTTATCAAGGAGGCCGCGTGAGCCGTCCCTCCGACGCCTTCAACTCCGAAATGGACTATCTCTGGCAGGCCGTAGGCGAGGCACAGGAAACCTCCGCCAAGGCCGAAGTTGAGCGCGCCAAGGCCAAGACCGGCATGGAGCAGTCCGCCTCGCGCCTGCGCCGGCTTGAGCGGGAGGCTGACCTGGCCCGCTCGAGGGAGCGCGAGCTTAAAGGGGAAATAGAAAAATTGAACGCCGCGCTGGCGAAAGACTCCGAAACGCTGGCCATGGCCGCCCGCCAGGCCCGCGAGGCCGCCGCCGCGCGGCAGCTGGATGCCATCATACAGAAAAAAGAGGGCGAAGCGGGCCTGCTGGGCGCGGAAATATCTTCACTGCTCGCGGAGGCCGGGACCCTGCGCGACGCGCTGAACGGCAGAGACGCTGTAATAGTCTCTCTTCAAGAAAAGATCTCCGGCCTGTTGTCCCTGCCCGAACTTTCCCGCACCCTCGCAGAGGACTCGAGGTTTTCCGGCAAACAGGCTTCGGTTTACGAGTACCTGGTAGAGCAGCTCGAGAAGGGGAAACGTTCCGCCGCCGCCGCCGCCGCGGAACTTGCCAGGACCGAGGCTGCGGCTGAGGGGTCGCGCGCCGCGCTGGCGGCCGCCGAAAAGGAACTTTGGGACCGGCGCGCCGCGCTGGCCCTTACCAGGAACGAACTGGCCGGGCTGGAAACAGCGCTGGCAGAGGCCGCCGCTAAGGAAAAGATATCAGTGGAGGAAAAAGCCGCGCTGGAGGGCCGCGCCGCGGGCCTTAAGGCCGCGCTGGCGGAAAAGGAAACGGCGCTGGAGGCCTCCGTTTCGGACTGCACCGCGCTCAGAAAGGAACTGGACGCGTCCAGGGCGGAAACCTTGAGGATACGCCAGGCCGCCGACGAGCAGGCGGCTAAAACGCAGGAACAGCGCGCTAATTTTGCCGGTGCGGTGAACCAGGTTTTCGAACTGCAGAACCGCGCCGCGGCGCTTAGAACGGAGCTTGCCAAAGCGCAGGAGCAGAACGCCGCGCTTTCCGCCGCGCTGAAAGACCGTGAAGCCGACATCGAAAAAGTGAACGGCCTGCTGCGGGAGGCCAAAAGCGGCCTGTCGCTGGAAAAAGAAACCTCGAGGCGCGCCGTAATTAAGATCAAGTCCCTGGAAGGGGAAATGGAAGCCCTAAAGAACAGGATAAACACCGCGGGCGAATACTCCGCCCGCCTGCTGAAGGCAGTAGAAGAGCGCGACCTGACGCTGGGCGCGCTGAAGGCCGAACGCGGCGGCGAACTGAAAAGGATGAGCGCGCTGGAAACCGAAAACGAGGAACTGTGCCGCAAGAGCATCAAATTTGCCGGCTTCCTGCAGCGCGAGCAGTCGGACTTCAACGGACAGATAATAGCCTCTATGGAGAAGGCCGTAAAAGACCTGAAGACTTTCAACCTGCGCATCTCCGCCGCCGAGCGCAAGGCGCTTGAGCCGGCGATGAAGAACCTGCTTTCGTCAGTGAACCTGCTGAAAGGCTGGCAGGAATATATGGACCCGGAAACCCCGGAGCTGGAAGATACCGACCTGACCTCCTTCGTCTCGGGAGAGACCGGCAAGTGGGAGCGCGCCTTCAAACAGCGCAAGCTCTCCCTCTCCACCGCCATAGTTAACCCGCGCCTGCGCGCGCGTCTCTCGCCGGAGCGTATAAAGATGCTTTTCTACCAGCTTATAAAGAACGCCTATGAGCGCCTGCCCTCGGGGGGCAGCCTGCGCGTCTACCTGAAATCCTCGGAAGACGGCCGCCAGGCCCTGCTGACCTTCGAGGACAACGGGCCCGGCTTCACGCGGGAAACCATGGACAAGCTCTACACGCCGTTCAACACCACGGACAAAGGCAAGGTGGGGATAGGCCTGGCCGTGGCCCGCCGCATAGCGGAAAAGCACGGCGGCACTCTGGATGTTTCCAACAGGAAGGACCGGGGCGCGGTGGTGGAAGTGCGGCTGCCGCTGGGGACAACGGCGCCGTAAATTTACAGTTTAAAAATGTAGCCCAGCCCGAAAACGGTCCGGATCTTTGCCCCGAAAGTACGGCCCAGCCCGGCGCGGAGCGCTTCTATGCGCTTGTCCACTGCCCGCGGCCCCGCCTCTTCGCCCTGCCGCCATACCTGCTCCAGCAGAACCGTCCTTGAGACGACGCGCCCCTGGTTTTTCAAGAAATAGAGCAGCAGGTCGAATTCCAGCGCGGTAAGCTTAAGCCGCCGCGTCCCGACATGCGCCGTCCTGGCTTCGGGAGAGATCTTCAGCGCCCCGAACCTGTATTCCTCCGGCCTGCCGGCGCGGCGCGGCCGCGCGCCGGACCGTTCCAGCAGGTTAACCAGGCGCGCCCTGAAAAGGCGCGCGTCGGGGGGGAAGGGAAAATACTCGTCGGCGCCGTTCTCGAAGCACAGCGCGGCCGCCGCAGGCGAATATTGCCCCGGCCCCGTAAGGACCAGCAGCAGGCCGGCTGTTCTTTTCTCTCCGCGCAGCACGGACACGAGGTCCCTGCCGCTCATGTCTGGGAGCGCGGAGTCTATAACGGCAAGCCCGCTTTTAGGCGAAGTCTTCAGGAAAGCCCCCGCGGAAGGATAGAATTCAAGGCGAAAACCGGTCAGCGCGGATCCGAAAAAGGCGCGCACCGCGGGGTCGGAAGTAAGACAGAAGGCGCTAGGTTTCATGCGGGGAAGACCGCGGCCTTTATTCTGCGCAGCAGTTCGTCGGGATCGAAGGGTTTCAGCACGTAGCCGGCCGCCCCGAGCTTAAGCCCTTCCGAGACCATATCCAGTTCGGAGCGGACCGTGAAAAAGATTATCGGCACGGCGGCCAGGGCGGGGAGCCTGCGCAGGCGCCGGGCGGCCTCGAAACCGCTGATGTCCGGCAGGCCTACGTCCAGAAGTATCAGCGAGGGGAGAACTTTCTGCGCCAGTTCCACGCCTTCAATGGCTGTCGGGGCGGTAAGTACGGCACAACCGACTTTAGCGGCTATGCGGGCGGCTATGCGGAGGTAGTCGGGTTCGTCGTCAATTACGAGTACTTTGGGTCGGGGCATGGCGCGGGGTCAGGGATGCTTCGGCATCAGCGATTCCACCTTTTTCTGCAGGTAGGACAGTTCTACGGTCTTGCTCATGAACTCCCTGCAGTTCGACTCCTGCCGGAAAAGCTCGCTCATGCTCTTGTCAAAAAAGCTGCCCGTGATCACCAGCACCGGGATATTGCGGGTTTCGTCCTCGGTCTGCAGGCCGCGCAAAACCTCTATCCCGCCGATGTCGGGCATCATTACGTCGCAAAGTATGATGTCGGGGCGTATGGCCCTGGCTTTCTGCAGGCCCTCCCGCCCGTCGCCGGCTATTTCCACGGTGAAGCCCAGATCGGTGAAGTAATCGGAAACCATGGTGCGGAACTCGACATTGTCGTCAACAATAAGCATCAGGTTCATTTATTTGGCTCCGTACTTTTAATCCTGCCATCTGCTATGCCTGTTGTTACTCTTACGTCGCAACAGAGGCTAGTATAGTGTAAAAACAGCCCGTTTTTCAAGAGGGTGAGGGTACCGGCGGCGGCGGGTAAGCCATGGATTTGGAGACTGTGAAGATGAACTTGCTCCCCTTGCCGGCTTCCGATTCCACCCAGATACGGCCCTTGTGAAGTTCCACCGTCATTTTGCACATGGCCAGACCCAGGCCGAAGCCCATGCTCTTGTGCTCCTCCATCTGCGAATACTTCTCGAAGATCTCTGCGCGCTTGTTCTCCGGTATGCCGGGGCCGGTGTCCGCCACCGAGAAGAAGACCTCTTCCGGGGTTTCCCACGCCGAGAGGGTTATACTGCCCCCGCCGGGCGTGAACTTGAGGGCGTTGCCGATGATATTGGTTATCACGCGCTCCAGCAGTATAGGGTCCGCGGTGACCATTATCTTGGAAGGCAGGGGAATAACGAACAGCTTTATGTTCTTGGGGCCGGCCACCGGCTCGTGGTTCTCTTTTACGCGCGTAATTATGGCTTCTGCGTCCACGGTATCCAGCGACATGGTCATGGTGCCGCGCTCAAGCTTGGTGGTGTTCAGGATGTCGTCGATCATGCCGCGCAGGCGCCGCGAGGAATAGAGCATGCTAGCCAGGTATTTATCCGTGGAGGGGGAAGGCGGGATCTTCTTCATCAGGAGCTCGGTGTAGCCCTGCAGCGTGGAGAGCGGGGCGCGCATGTCGTGCGTGATCATGTGGAAGAAGTCTTCCTTGGCTTTCTCTATCTCCTTCTCGCTGGTGATATCGCGGATAATGATGACGCGCCCGGGGCGCTTCAGCGTGGCCAGCAGGAACTGGTTGGAGATCATGCGGAAGCTCTTGGTCACTGTGGAAGTCTCGCCGACCAGCGGGGCGTCCAGTTCGGCGCGCAGGTATTTCTCCTTTGACGCCAGCATCTCGGTCAGAGAATTGAAGAAGGCTTCGTTCTTGACCGAGCGCGGGACCGACACTTCGGGGGAGATCTTCGGGATGCCCAGCAGTTTGAGCGCGGTATTATTGGAATAGATCAGCGAGCCGCGGTCGTCTATCAGCAGCACGCCGTCGGAGATGGTGTCGATCAGGGCCTGCGCCTTGCCTTTTTCCTCCACTATCTGGTTCAGCTGGAAGGCGCGGTAGGCCTGCAGCTCCAGCATAAGGCGGTTCAGCACGCCCACCAGCACCCTTATCTCCGGCCAGCCCTGCAGGGGGATGATCTGGTCCAGGTGCTGCGTCCGGAGGAATCCCTTAACTCCGCTCACCATGCTGTTTATCGGAACGATGATGCGGTTGGAAATAAGGAAGACCACCACCATGGTTATCCCGACGATGGCCACCGCCAGCAGGGAAAAGACAAGTATGGACTTGCGCTGCTTGCCGTAAAGCTCACCCTCCGACTGGACGGAGACGGCGGCCCAGTCCAGTTTGTCGATGGCGGCGTAGGCGCCGGAATAGTCCTCTCCGGAAAACTTAAAAGCGCTGATTGTGCCGGTGCGGCCCCCGCTGCGGAAGACCTTTTTCATCTCATCCGGCGTATAGGACATGCCTTTCATGTCCTGACAGGGCAGCGGCCGGCCCTGCCCGTCGGAAATGAACACCCGGCCGCTGCGGCCGGGGCGCTGGGCGTTGATCTTCTCCAGCAGTTTATCCATCGAGAAATGGAAAACCACCACGCGCTCGTCCACCAGCGGGTAGACGATGGGGAAATAAGCCTGGCCCTGGTTGCAGAGCACTTCCCCGGTGGAAACTATGCCGCTGTCGCGCGCCTTCTTTATAAGGTCAAGCTGAAAAGAGGCCAGTGACTTGGGTTCCTTGACCTTCTCGCTCTGCAGGAAGAACTGTTCTTTTCCATCCTTGCCGACCAGGCTCAAAGACATTATGTCCGAATTTATGCGGGCGGCCTGCTGTATTACCTCGGCTTCGTTTATCTGCCTGCCGCGCAGCGGGTTCTCGAATTCGTAGAGGAAGGCCAGGTTGCGGTTTGTGTTCAGGAACCATTCGTCCACGTTGGCGGCCGAAAGGCGCGACAGCCCCCGGTGAAGCTCAAAATAGCTGGTCACGGAGGAGTTGTATTGGTAGATGTTCCAGCCCACCGAAAGCAGCAGCGGGAGCACCGCAATGCCCAGCAGGATAAGCAGGAACCTCGTAGTCAACTTCATAAATAGTGTTAAATTTCGTGCCTGATTATATTTATCTCTATGCGCCGGTTGCCGGAGCGCCCTTCCGGAGTATCGTTGGATTTTATAGGCTTAAATTCGCCGTAACCTACCGCTGAAAGTTTTTCGGGGGCGACGCCTTCCTTTATAAAGAACTGCAGCACCGAGAAGGCCCTGGCCGAAGAAAGCTCCCAGTTGGACCTGAACCTGAGGTTACGGCCTAGCGGGCGGTTGTCGGTATGGCCTTCTATCTGAATAGGGTTGGGCAGGTCCTTGAAAACCGCGGTCAGCCGGTGAAGGTGCGGGTAGGACGTCGGCTTGAGCTGGTCGCTGCCCTCCTCGAAGAGGATCGGGTCCGAGAAATTTATGCTTATCTTGTTGGCCGAGATCTCCACCTGGGCTATCTGCTGTATGCCGTTCTTGGAGAAAAGGGTGCTGACTATGGCGGTATCCTTGCCGAAAGTCTCCTCAAGGCCCTTCATGCTGAACTGGGCGGCTATGTTCTTGGAACTGTAGAAAGCGAAAAGTATCATGAAGAAGATCATCAGATAGCTCATCATGTCGCCGTAGGTAATAGCCCACAGCGCGCCGCGGTTCAGCTCGTTCTCCAGTTCGTCTTCACGCTCGTAATAGCGCATATTTTAAGCCTTGGCGCGCAGCGGGCCCTCCGCAGGCCTGGAACCTTCCAGCAGCTGGTAGCCGCGCAGGTGGATATCTATCAGGTGGGGGGTCTTGCCGCCCATGATGTCCAGTACGCCTTCAAGGAGGATCTGCAGCACCAGCGTTTCTTCCATGGCGCGCAGACGGATCTTGTTCGCCACAGGCACGCAGAACATATTTGAGAATCCGATCCCGAACAAGGCGGAGGTTATGGCCACGGCCATGGAGCGGCCTATCATCGTGGGGTCCGAAATATTGCTCAGCGTCTGTATGATGCCGAACAGCGTGCCGATAAGGCCGAACATCGGGGACAGCACGCCCATCGTGCGGTAGAGGTTTGAGTTTTCCTGCACGTCCAGGCGGCGGCGGCGGATCTCCTCCTCCAGTATATCCCGCGTTTCCTTCGACTGCGAACTGACCATAGCAACGCCTACGGCGCGCTTGAGGAAGCCGCCCGCGAAAGCCGGGTCTGTGGTGGTGAGCGCCATTATGCCGCCCTGCTTCTGCGCCGTCTCGGCCATGGTCACCAGCATGCGGACGGCCTCGTCCACAGAGGGGGTCTTAGGCGAAGCGAAAATATCGCCTAGAGCCCTCGCTCCGGCCAGAAAGCGGGCGTAAGAGGTGTTTATCACCGTGGAGGCGATGGTTCCGCCAAAAACTATTATTAATCCGTGCAAATTCAGTATTTTGTCGGCGACACCCGAGGAAAAAGCGCCCCAGATTACCACCGCCGCGCCGAGCAGGAAGCCTACGATGGTCATCATGTCCATAAATCGATTCTCCAGAACGGGACCCAGGTTGCCACGCTATTATTCTACCTGGGCCATGTTACCGAATTTTTACATATATATAATATAAAATTGCGTGCGGTTTTGGGTTTTTGATACCATACTATACGACGGCGGCGGTTTTCTTCGGCCGTCCGGATATCTTAAGCGCGTACTTATACAGGAGTTTACCATGGATTATTTCATTACCGAACAGCAGACGATGATACGGGACCTTGCCAGAAAGATAGCGCAGGAAAAGATAAAACCCGTGGCCGCCCATTACGACGAAACTGAAGAGTTCGCCTGGCCCATAATGAAGATCCTGGCGGACAGCGACATGTTCGGCGTCTACCTGCCGGAGGCTTACGGCGGCCTGGGCGGCGGCATTATGGACATGTGCCTGGTCACCGAGGAACTCTCCCGCGCCTGCGGCGGCATAGCGCTGGGCTACGGCGGCACCGGCCTGGGGGCGCTTCCGATACTGCTCCACGGCTCGGACGAACAGAAGAAGAAATATCTGCCGGATATCGCCAAGGGAAAGCGCCTGGCCGCATTCTGCCTGACCGAGGCGGAAGCGGGCTCCGACGCCGGCTCCATAAAGACCACCGCCAGGAAGGAAGGCGACAAATACATCCTTAACGGCACCAAGCAGTGGATAACCAACGCCGGCGAAGCTGAAATTTACACCGTAATAGCTCTTACCGACAAATCCAAGGGCGTACGCGGCGCCAGCGCTTTCATAGTGGAGAAAGGCACTAAAGGCATGGAATTCGGCAAGAAAGAGAAAAAAATGGGCATACGCGCCAGCGCCACCCGCGAAGTTATATTCACGGACTGCGAAGTTCCCGCCGCCAACCTGATTTCAAGGGAAGGCATGGGCTTCATAGTAGCCCTTAAAACCCTGGACACCTCACGGCCCGGAGTAGCCGCGCAGGCCGTAGGCATAGCCCAGGGCGCCCTGGACTGCGCGCTTGAATACTCAAGGACCCGCGTCCAGTTCGGCCAACCCATCTCCAGCTTCCAGGCCGTACAGCACATGCTGGCCGACATGGGTACCCAGATAGAAGCCGCCCGCGCCCTAACTTATTCGGTCGCCCGCATGGTGGACGCCGGAGTAAAGTCCGTCTCCAAAGAATCCGCCATGGCCAAGCTCTTCGCCAGCGACACCGCCATGAAAGTAACCACCGACGCCGTGCAGATAATGGGCGGCTACGGCTACATGCGCGACTACCCGGTGGAAAAATTCATGCGCGACGCCAAGATAACCCAGATCTACGAAGGCACCAACCAGATACAGCGCAACGTAATAGCCTCCCACATGATAAAGGAGACGCTGAAGAAATAGTTCCAGGTCCGTGGAGGCGGCTCGGAGTGGCTGGCCGGGGGAGTTCCCCGATCGCCCGGCCAACCCCGACTACACATCCTGCTATCTTAAAAGCCGCCGGAACGCCGGATCTAAAACACATGAACATAATCGTCTGCATCAAACAGGTCCCTAACACCACCGATGTCAGAATAGACCCCGTCACCAACACGCTGATACGCGACGGCGTAGAAAGCGTTATCAACCCCTTCGACGCCTACGCCATAGAAGAAGCCGTCCGCATCAAAGAACGCTGCAGCGGCGGCAAAGTGACCGTAATAACCATGGGCCCGCCCCAGGCCGAGAACGCCCTGCGTGAAGCCATCTCCCTGGGCTGCGACGAAGGCATCCTGATAAGCGACAGAAAATTCGCAGGCTCCGACACCTGGGCCACCAGCTACACCCTCTCCGCCGCTATCCGCAAGATAGGCGACTACGACGTCATACTCTGCGGCAAACAGGCCTCCGACGGCGACACCGCCCAGGTAGGGCCCGGCATCTCCGCCCATCTCGACATCCCGCAGGTCACCTACGTGAAGAAAATAGCGGAGATCTCCGCTGAAAAAGCCAAGGTGGAGCGCATGACCGAAGAGGGCTACGACGTGGTGGAAACCCCGCTCCCATGCCTTTTCACCGTCGTAAAGGAAATAAACACCCCGCGCATGCCGTCCCTGAAAGGCATGATGCGCGCCAAATCCGCCAAGCCGCTAAAGTGGACCGCCGACGACCTGGAGGCCGACGCCTCCGCGCTGGGCCTGGACGGCTCGCCCACCCGCGTGGTGAAGATCTTCACGCCAGAGCCCCGCAAGGGCGGCGAAATGCTGAAAGGCGGCGCGGAAGACATCTCAAAAGAGCTGGCAGAACTGCTGAAGGACGTGGTAATATAATGCCCGCCTCCATAACCATACTCCTCCACAAATGCACCGGCTGCACGCTCTGCGTGAAGACCTGCCCTTTCGGCGCCATCCACATGGCCAACCGGAAGGCCGTGATAGACATGGCAAAGTGCACCCTCTGCGGCGCCTGCGTGCCGGCCTGTAAGTTCAGCGCCATCGAACTAAAAAAAGACTCCGGCCCGAAAAAAGACCTGTCCGCCTACAAGGACGTCTGGGTTTTCTGCGAACAGAAGAAAGGCGTGATACAATCCATCTCCTTCGAGCTGCTAGGCGAAGGCCGAAAACTCGCCGACAAGCTGGGCGTGAAGCTGGCCGCCGTCATACTGGGCAGCGGCATAGAGGCCAAGGCCGAAGAACTCGCGCACCGCGGCGCGGACAAAGTCTACCTTGTTGACCACCCGGCCCTGGGCTCCTACCAGGACGACCCCTACACCGAAGTGCTGGTGAAGCTGGCCGAAGAGTACAAGCCCGAAGTAATACTATGCGGGGCCACCACCATCGGCCGAAGCCTGGTCTCGCGCGTAGCCATCAAAATAGGCGCCGGCCTGACCGCCGACTGTACGGAGCTAGACGTGGACCTGAAAGAGCGCCTGCTGCTGCAGACCCGCCCGGCTTTCGGCGGCAACATCATGGCCACCATCATAACGCCCAACCACCGGCCGCAGATGGCCACGGTGCGCCACAAGGTGATGAAAGAGGCCGGCATAGACAAAAGCCGCAGGGCCGAGGTGACCAGCAAGATCTACCCCGAAGAAGTCTTCAAGTCGCGCACAAGGCTGGTCGACATCGTGGCCGAGATAGGTGAAACGGTGAACCTGTCGGAAGCCGACATAATAGTATCCGGCGGGCGCGGGCTGGGGGGGAAGGAAGGCTTCGCCATGATAGCCGAGCTGGCCAAGGCCCTGAACGGCGCGGTAGGCGCGGCGCGCAGCGCCGTGGACGCCGACTGGATATCTTATTCGCACCAGGTGGGCCAGACCGGCAAGACCGTGTGCCCCAAGCTCTACATCGCCTGCGGCATCTCCGGCCAGATACAGCATCTGATAGGCATGCAGTCCTCCAAGGTGATAGTGGCCATCAACAAAGACCCTGACGCGCCCATCTTCAAGGTGGCTACTTACGGCATCGTCGGCGACGTCTTCGAAATAGTCCCGGCACTCACCAAAGAGTTCAGGCGCGCGCTCAACAAATAAAAGGCAGAAGGAAAACATATGGCCAATAATAACGTCCCGCTCAAGCAAATGCCCGAGTGGAAGGCGCTGGAGGCGCATTATAACAAGATAAGCAAAACCCATTTGCGCGAGTTATTTACCACAGACCCGAAACGCGCCGAAAGCATGACGGTCGACGAGCTGGGCATCTACTTCGACTATTCAAAGCACCGGGCCACGCAGGAGACTATAGGGCTGCTTGTCGGCCTGGCCGAGGCCTCGGACCTGCGCGAAAAGATAGAGGGGATGTTCACCGGCGAGAAGATAAACGTCACCGAAGGCCGGGCCGTCCTCCACACCGCCCTGCGCGCCCCGAAGAGCGCGACGATAGTCCTGGATGGGGAGAACGTAGTGCCGCATGTGCACGCCGTGCTGGAGAAGATGGAGCGCTTCGCCAGCAGGGTGCGCTCCGGCCAGTGGACGGGACACACCGGCAAGGCGATAAAGAACATAGTGAACATCGGCATCGGCGGCTCCGACCTCGGGCCGGTCATGGCCTACGAGGCGCTTAAGAACTACAGCCAGCGCGGCCTTACGTTCCGCTTCGTTTCCAACGTCGATGGCACCGACTTCGCCGAAGCGGTAATAGACCTGGAACCGGAGGAAACTCTTTTCATCGTAGCATCCAAGACCTTCACCACCCAGGAAACCATGACCAACGCCAACACAGCCCGCGACTGGGCCCTGAAAGCGCTGAAAGACCCCGCCGCCATAGCCAGGCACTTCGTGGCCGTTTCCACCAACGCGGAAGCGGTCTCGAAGTTCGGCATAGACACGGCCAACATGTTCGGCTTCTGGGATTGGGTAGGAGGGCGCTACTCCATGTGCTCGGCCATAGGCCTGTCCACCATGATAGCCATAGGCCCGGAGAATTTCCGCGCCATGCTCGGCGGCTTTCACCAGATGGACGAACATTTCCGCACCGCGCCTTTCGAGCGGAACCTGCCGGCGCTGATGGGCCTGCTGGGCCTTTGGTACAACAACTTCTTCGGCGCGCAGACCATAGCCGTGCTGCCTTACGAGCAGTACCTGAAGCGTTTCCCCGCCTATCTCCAGCAGCTGACCATGGAGAGCAACGGCAAGCGCGTAACGCTGGACGGCACCGCTGTGGACTACCAGACCGGGGCCGTATACTGGGGCGAGCCGGGCACCAACGGCCAGCATTCTTTCTACCAGCTGATACACCAGGGCACCAAGCTGATCCCCTGCGACTTCATAGCCTTCTCCAAGCCCGCCCACAAACTGGGCCGCCACCACAACCTGCTGATGGCAAACGTCTTCGCCCAGGCTGAGGCGTTGGCTTTCGGCAAGACCGCGGAAGAACTGAAGCAGGAAGGCGTGAAGGACTGGCTGATACCGCACAAGACTTTCGAGGGGAACCGCCCTTCCACTACGATGCTGATGGACGAGCTAACCCCGGCCGCGCTGGGCAAGCTGGTGGCCCTCTACGAGCACAGCGTGTTCGCCCAGGGAGCCGTGTGGCGCGTCGGCCCGTTCGACCAGTGGGGGGTGGAACTCGGTAAAGTCCTGGCCGGCCGCATAGCCCCGGAGCTGGAGAGCAAGACGGACCCGGAGCTGAAACACGACGTTTCCACCAACGCCCTGATCCGCAGATACCGCAAGAACAAATAGGGCACTCTTAAAAGAAAAAGGCGGCCTGTTCAAGGGCCGCCTATTTCTTTTAATGGATGCTGTTATTTCATTTCTTCGGGCTTCGGAGCGTCTTTTTTCCACTCTTTTTTCCCGTGTTCGCGCTTTCCTTCTTCCATACCTTTAGCCATCCTGTCTTTGCAGGCGGCTGAAAGGTCGGCCTCATGGGCTTTAAGGCACTTCATCTTCTCGCCATGGCCGCCCTGTACGTCCTTGCAGAACTTCTCCATGTCGGCCATGCAGGGGTGGTCGCCCTTGGCTTGGTCCTTGCCCTTGGCTTCATCCTTGCCCTTCGCCATCTTGGCCTTGCAGGCGTCGGACAGGTCGGCCTGATGCTCCTTCAGACACTTCATCTTCTCGCCGGGGCCGCCCTTAACGTCTTTGCAGAACTTCTCCATGTCGGCCATGCAGGGGTGCTCAACTTTGCCTTCTTCCTTGCCTTTCGCCATCCTGGCTTTGCAGGCGGCTGAAAGGTCGGCTTCGTGTTCTTTAAGGCACGTCATCTTCTCGACCTGCCCGCCATTAATGTTCTTGCAGAACTTCTCCATGTCAGCCATGCAGGGATGGTCTTTGGGCTCCCGATTGCCCATATGCTCTTTGGCAGACGGGGCCGCCGGGGCGACCGCGGGGACGACAGAGGGCGCTGCCTCGGGTGCGGGGGCAGGCATCACGGAAACTGCAGCAGGCGCAGCGGCCGGAGCCGCAGGGGGCGGCGTAACAGCAGCCGGAGCCGCAGGCGGCGGTGTAACGGCAGCCGGAGCTTCTGAAGCAGGAGCCGGCGTGGCCGCAACGGCAGCCGCAGGGACCGCGGGCGCGGCCGTGACAGCGGCGGGGGGCACGGTGTTATTGGTGGCCGATGACTGGACCTGCGCGGCGGCGAAAGCCGGCAGCAGCAGGGCAAGCCCGGCTATAAACATTTTCGAATTTTTCATTTAATCTCTCCTGTAAAGTTCACCATTTCATTATAAGTATACCGCAAAAACGGTAAGGGGAAGGTTAAAACAAGATTAAATATTTTTAATCTGCTTCAGAGAGAGAATCAATCCAGTGTTTGCGCGGCAAAAAGCTCCTTTCCATTTTCCTGGCATTATGTACGTGCCCTTTGTCGAATTAATTAAAGATTTTACCCAAGGGTAGCCCGCAGGCCAGGCCTCCTTTTGTTTAATTTTGCTGCTACCAAGTCTGTAGCGCCGTCTCCCGGCGCACCATTTTTCCGTACACATCCAGCGCGCGCGGGATTACCGGCTTTAACACCGGATCCACGGGAGGTTTTTTCTTATAATCCTCCATGCTTCCAGCGCTTCGGCCATTTAGGTCTGGACGCCCTGGAACGCATCTCCCATATCCGTCCCAGTTGTAGGGCGGCCCCGTGTAAACTGAAGCTTAGGTTTGGTCTTGCAATATCTCCGCAGTGCGCCATCAGATCTACCTCGCAGAACCCCGGCTTTTTACGTCCCAGCAATCCGTCTTTATCGGGATGTGGTTCTTTAGCAGTGCCCCCGGCAGGATGGCTCCGTAAATACTTTTGCGGATAATGGTCTTCTTCGAAGCTTACGGTATATCGTTCGTATAACGTCTTTATTATATTCCCACTCTGGCCTGAGGGCTCATCATAAATGTCTCCCGGAAGGGGATAACCCCTTCGGTAACATTTTAACTGTTTGAATCCTACACAATGAATTTCAACAATATACTTCCTGTCCCTAATACTTCGTGCCCTGCACCTGCAGCGGTAATTCTGCAGGATAATTCTGCACCTTGACACCTATATATTCCGGGGCTATAATATAAATATCAAATATATATGTGTGCACTCTAGAAATTGTCTCACTTTTTCACAAAAAAGGCACCTCTAAACGCGCCTCTTCACACTTTCTCACTTTATCCGCCCGGTCCTTCGCCCTCCTTTTTTTCCTTTTAGCTCTCCCGCTGTTCGCCCTTTCCCTCCAGTTGCGCGCCCAGACCCAGCCCCAGACCGAACTTGGCATAGCAGACGACCTCAGCGTGTTCGGCACCGACGGCAAACTTGATGACCCTGACGTGGAAATAAAAGGTTTCACCGTGTTCGGTTCCACCCAGACCTCGTACACGGGCGCTGTGGCCGGTCCGGGCAACGTGGTGGTGAACGGGACCCTAACCGTTTCTTCCGGCGCGTATTTCACCGGCGGCGTGGGTATCGGCACCACTACCCCCATGGGCGCGCTTAACGTGGTATCTACAGGGGCGGCGGCTAACCAGATGGCCCAGGTCTGGGGAAACACCAGCGGCGCCATAGTTTCCTCCATATCGGCCAC
>CAIXBR010000105.1 GCA_903917735.1 uncultured Elusimicrobia bacterium
AGCCTTCGTCGCCGATACAATTTACAAGGAATTAGAACGATTACTGGAGGCCGGGAAAACCGGCATAAGTCCAAAACGCGCTGCGGAGCTGACGCATAACATGTACGAATTGGAATACAATCTGCCTAATTCCAGAGAGAGAAAGCAGAAAATTCTCAGAATGTGCCCCGAACAGCAAACCGTACACAATGCCGTAATGAAAGGTTAGGGTGCCTCATTGCGGAAGTCAGGACACGCCGGGCGCCACCAGTTTCCGTGTTAAAATGCCATTGATAGCGTAGCAGATGAACCCGACAGCGTAGGGACGGGTTGGCAAGCTATGGCTGGGGCACTACATCAATAAAAAACCGGAGCGGGAATATTCCCTCTCCGGTCCGTTGCCGCGCATCCGGCGGCTTACCCTATCGCGTCCAGCGCGCGGCGGAATTCATCGGCGCTGTGAAAACGGTTCTCGGGCTCCGGGGCCAGGCAGCGGGCGACGAGCTCGTCCACACCTTTGGGCAGACCGGGCAGGATGTCGGACAGCGCCTGGTAAGACCTGTGGGTCTTCTGCGCATGAAAATCCGGGCCTTGGAAAGGCAGGACCCCGCTGACGGATTCATAGAGACAGACGCCCAGTGAGTAAATATCGGATTCCACGGAGGAAGCCCCCAGCTCCTGTTCCGGAGCCATATAAGCGGGGGACCCTACGACCTCTTTATTTGAGAAGCGGGCCACCGCGTCCCTGACATGCCTGGCCAGGCCAAAATCCATGACCTTGATCCCGCCCTCCGAAGAAAGCATGATATTGGAAAGTTTCAGGTCGCGGTGCACCACGTTCTTGGAGTGCGCGTAGGCCAGCGCCCCGGCGGTGGCGCCTATAACTTCGCGGGCCTTCTCGAAAGGCAGGCGGGCTTCCTTACCCAGCGTCCTGTCCAGAGTCTCACCGTCCACGTGCTCGAAGACCAGATAGATATTGCCCTCTTCCTCGAAAATGGTGTAGATCTCAACGATGTTCGGGTGGTGCAGCAGGGCCACGGTGCGCGCCTCGTCCAGGAAGCGCTGCTTCTCGCGCTCGTTCACCTTTATTTCCTCGTTCATCTTCTTGATGGCCACTTTGCGGCCCAGCGACTGGTCGGTGGCTTCGTAGACCACGCCCATGCCGCCCTCGCCCAGCTTGCGCTCTATCTTGTACTTGCCGGTGGCCACGCCCTCGTAGAATACCGACGGAGAAAGCACGTCGGGATGCGTAATGCGGGCGCCCGCCTGCTCCTCCGAACGCCGCCCGGTCATTATGTGTATCAGGCCCATCGCCACAAGCGCCCCGCCGGTAAGAGTGAAGAAAAGAAGCGTCAGGAACCGGCTCAGAGGGCTGCGGCTTTTGCCGGCCGGGAAGCCGGCACCGTTGCGGGTTGCGGCCTGCGCACCGCCAGGGAGGGAGGCGAAGCCCGGCACGCGGGGGCCATACTGCGCCACCGCGTCCTGGTAGCGGCTGGAATAGGCCCCGCTCAGGGCGGCCGCCTGCTTGTAATCCTCCAGCATGTGTTTGAAGTCGCCCTGCTTCTCGTAGGCCAGTGCGCGGTTGAACCAGGCGTCGGCGAAATTCGGGTTCAGGCCTATGGCCCGGCTGGCGTCGTTCTCCGCGTCCTGGGCCTGACCTTTGCGGTTAAGTGCCCAGGCGCGCATATTGAAAGCCTGCATGTTGGCCGGGTCCTTCTCTATAACTAGGCTGGTATCGCGCACCGCGTCGTCATAGCGGCTAAGGAAATTTTCGGCGTTGGCGCGCTCAAGGTAGGCCTCGAAATTGGCGGGATCCTTTTCGATGGCCAGCGAGGCATAGTGCGCCGCGCCCTCGTGGTCGCCCAGGCTGTTCTTGACCAGCGCCGTCTTCAGGTAGGCCTTTGACCTGGAGTAATCCGGGGCTTTGAGCGTGTCAGCGACGCCGTCCGCAGTTTCGCCTCCGGCGCTGCCTGCGAGGGCGCCCATAGCCGCCTGCCCGCCGGTTACCGCGTCGGGGGCCTCTTCCGAGGCGCCCAGCGCTTTCTTTATCTCTTCAACGGAAGAAATGGACTTCAGCGTCGGCACCGCCTTGCGGCTCTCAAGCAGCACCGCCAGCACCCGCGCCGATTCGTCCTGCGGGTTTATAGCCATCGCTTTTTTTATATCTTCTATGGCCCCTTTGCGGTCCTCCAGGGAAGCGCGGGCCAGCGCGCGGGTCTTATAGGCGTCCGAGTCGTCGGCTTTCAGGTCAATGGCCTTGGTGGCCGTCTGTTCGGCCATTTTAAAATCTTTTGTCTGGTTGTATACGGAAGCCACGGCCACCTGAACCCCCGCGTTGTCCGGGTAGGCTGTGCGGGCGGTTTCCGCGGCTCTCACCGTGTTCTCCTTATTGCCGGACCTGTACGCCATGTGCATGTCAACAAGGGTGTCCGTGGGATCTTCCTTGTCCGGAGGGCGGCGCATATAACCAGGCTGCCCCCTGGCCATTATCGTATCAAGGTGGTATTGCTTGAGATTTCCGGATATGCGGGAATATTCGTCCTGGGTGATGCGGTTTTCCGCGGCGGCAGTGTCCAGGGAGGACATCATTTCCGCTATCTGGCGGCAATGCTGCCGGCGGAACCCCCGCAGCTCTTCCGGGGTTTTGCTTCCGACAAAACGCGTCAGCGCTTCGGCTGAAACTTCAGGATGGTCCGACGCGTTCTTAAGGAAAAGGGAAACATCTTCGTTATTCTCCCACCCGCCCTGAGGCCTGCCGTCCCAGGGCTGGTTATTCCCCTGGCCCGGTAAAATATCAGTGCGCCTATGCTGACCCGGGTCCACCACTGCAGCGCGGGAAATAGACGCCGCCCCGGCTGTAAGCAGGGAAATAAATATAAAAGCAGAAAGTATCTTCCTCATAAAAAATCTACTTTAAGGATACACTTATCTGGCGACTATCATAGGATAAAGGGCGGGAGCTGTTTTGTCAAGGGCCCAGCGGCCCTCTCCGGTAGGCCCTTTTTCGGCTGCCGGCTGGGCACTAAGGCGCTTGTAGGCGCCGGGGTATCGGCTAAACTATGGCCATGGACCCGGTTATGAACCCCCTTAAACCGATTAATACTGCGGGCTATAGCCCTTCTGACCGCGGCCCCCGTGCGCACCTCGGCGCTGCGCGACACCGCCAGGTCCCTGCTGGCCGGCGGCGTGGGCTACTATCCATCGGACGGCTACGTCCACGTGGACGCAGGGCAGGTCCGCGGCTGGTAAGGCCTTAGGGCCTACGACCGGCTAGGTACTTTCCCCCTTGCGGATATCGCGGCCGTGAGCTAGACTATGCACAGGAGGAATCATGAAAACCATTAAAACAACCGTGACCCTGGCAGTGATACTTTCACTTTCCCCTCTCCTTTCGGCCCAGGAAGCGAAGTCTTCCGACAAGGACTATTTCACCGTTAAGAGCGAAGCCGTTACGCTCACCTCGGTAGAAGCCGGCCGTGCGGCCGCTCCGAAGGAACCCGCCGGTTTTGGCGTGCTTAATGTTAACAAGGGCGCCGAGGGCGGGCTGGCGAACGCCGGCCTGGCCGCCTGGAGCGTTATAAACAGCGGGGCGCCCAGTGGCACCTACGCCTCCGCCTACGCCAGCGCCATCCCCGGCTTCTCCTTCAACTGGGGAAACATAGCCGAGTGGAAAGGCCCCAAGGAAATGGTCTACCAGTACAAGGTAACCAACTTGATGGGTGTGGACGTCATAAACGTAAAGTACAAGATCTCGTTCTTCTACGGCGGCACCGAGGATTACAGCGGAAAAGACGCCCGCCTGGACAGCTACGTGGCGCAGGCCACCGGCCAGGACACTGCCAAGGACAACAAAATACATGGCCGCTATATAACCAATTTCACCGTGCAGCCCGTAAGCGTGAACGTGAAATGGGGCTGGCATTTCGACCTGGCCGTCAAAATGTCCGACCCGATGAACATCGGGACCAAGATGAACCCGATAGCGGCCCTGCAGGCCTCCCTGAACTGGATACGCTCCACAACCTTCTCCACCAACGGCGGCACCCTTACTTACAACGTGGACGGCCTTGGCAACTTCAGGGACCTGACCCAGGAGGAAAAGGACCGGACCGGCGAAATAGGGCCGGTGCAGGTTTCCAAGACCTCAGCGGTCTCGTGGAATTAAGCTGCGGTCATACGGATAAAATAAAAACCCCCGGCCTGACCGGGGGTTTTTATTTGAGACCTGGCGGCGCTTACTTGCCGGCACCGCAGCACTTCTTATATTTCTTGCCCGAGCCGCAGATGCAGGGATCGTTGCGCCCCACCTTGGGCTCCTCGCGGCGCACCGTCTCCACTTTCACGGACTCTCCGCCCTGCAGCACCTCCGGGTGCTTCTTCATCCACTTCTTAACTTCTTTATCGTCGTTGATGTTCACGCCGTCCACCAGCATCTTGCGGTAGATGCCTATTATCAGCGCGCGCATCTGCGGGTCCTTGGCCTGCGCCAGTATCTGAGGGGACATCTGGTCCAGCTCCGCGGCTAGTTCGTCGTCCGTCCTCTCCGAAGGGGCTTTTGCCTTCGCGGGAACGGCCGGGAGCGCGGGTGCGGCTTCGGCGGCTTTCGGCGCGGGGGCCTGTTTGGCGGCCTCGGGCGCGGGCGCGGCCGGAGCGGCGGGCTTGGCCTGCCTGACCGGGGCCGGTTCCTTAACCGCCGGCGCGCACGCCGGAGCAGCCGGTTTTTTCACTTCTTCTTTAGCTCCTACTATCTTTTTAAAAAAATCCCATGCCATGAGTTTTCTCCTTTTATATCCCGAAATATCAGGCTATAACCTTGGCCTTATCTTTAAGATAACAGGCCAGGGCTATGGAATGCAGCTTGGTCATCGGCGTGTCCGTCCTTGAAGGCAGGATCACCGGTATGTTGGAGCCGGCCAGCAGCGTGGCGGACTTCATTCCCGCTCCGAAGAAAGACAGGCACTTGTACACCGGGTTGCCGGAATCCAGGTTGGGGAACAGGGCGATGTCGGTTTCCCCCGGCACCGCGCCCTTTATGCCTTTTTCCTCTCCGAGCTCCTTGGAGAAGGCGATATAAACGTCATATGGCCCCTCCACCACGCAGTTTTTGAGCGTCCCCGCCTTGTTCATCTTCACAAGGGCGTCTGCGTCCAGCGTGCTGGGAATGTTCGGATTGATCTTTTCCACCGGGCAGATCACGGAGACCTTGGGAGTTTCCACACCTATCATGCGCATCATGTCCACGGCGTTGCGAAGGATCTTCGCCTTCTGGTCCAGCGTGGGGTTTATCATGATGGCCGCGTCGGTGACGGCGAAGAGCTTGTGGTAGTTGGCCAGTTCGAACAGGACGAAATGGCTGAGCACGGTGCCTTCGGCTACGGCGCCTATCTCCTTGCGCAGTATCGCCTTCATATAGAACTTGGTATCCACCAGGCCCTTCACCAGGAAATCGCCCTTGCCGGCCTTCACCAGGTCCACGGCCTTATTGCACATCTCGGCGTAGTCGGAGAGGTCCACCAATTCAAAGATGTCAAGCTTCAGACCGACCTTCGCGGCCATAGTTTCCACCTGGACTTTAGGCCCTATCAGTATGCCGCCGGAGATTATCCTATTGTCCACGCCCATCTTGCAGGCGGTCAGCACCTCGTCGTTATTGGCGCCGGGCACCACGATGCGGTTGGTCTTACCCCGCACCAGCCCGAGCAGTTCGTCAAAGTTTTTGAATTCCATTTCGCCTCCGGAGCAATTTTGTTTAAACAAAGCTAGACCGCGGCGCTGCCGTACTTCCGTATCTTCCCCGGGTGGTCCAGGGCTATCTGGGCGGCGGCGCGCAGGGCTGTCATCTCGTCGCCGCCGGGATAGGACAGGATGGGCGCTATCCAGCCGGTGCGGCGCTTTATTTCAGGCACCATTATCTTGTCGTAGGCGAGTCCCCCGGTAAGCACAATGGCGTCCACCTTCCCCTCCAGCACGCAGGCCATCGCGCCTATCTCCTTGCAGACCTGGTAGGCCATGGCCAGCACCGCCTCATTGGCCTGCTCGCGCGAAATCTTGGCCGGGTCGATGCCGCAGCCGGGCTTCAGCTCGCCGGTGAGTATGTATTTTTCCAGGGCTATGCAGTCGGACGTGCCGGTGTAAGCCACCAGCCCGCCGCGGCCCTTCAGCTTAAGCTTCATGTCCGAAAGCGTGTACTGGCCGCTGAAGCACATCTTCACCAGGCCGCCGGCGGGGACGCCGCCGGAGCGCTGCGGGGTGAACGGACCGTCGCCGTCCAGCGCGTTGTTGACGTCCACCACCCTGCCGCCGCGGTGCGCGCCCACGGAAATGCCGCCGCCGCCGTGCATGATTATCAGCCGGCAATCCTCGTAAGGCTTGCCCAGTTGGTGCGCCGCGTGGCGGCCCACGCGCTTCTGGTTAAGGGCGTGGAAGATAGAGATGCGGGGGTTTTCCGGCATGCCCGAATACCTGGCCACCGCATCCAGTTCGTCCACCACCACCGGGTCGGCGATGAAAGCCTTTATGCCGTTCAGGCCGGCTATATTCTTGGCAAGTATACCGCCAAGGTTGGAAGAGTGGTCGCCCAGGACTCCTTCGGTCAGATCTTCGAGCAGCGCCGCATCCACCTCGTAAACGCCGCCCTCTATGGGCTTCACCAGGCCGCCGCGCCCTATCACCGCGCTTATTTCTTTGATATCCACATTGTGTTCGCTCAGCGCCCCGAGCACCATGCGTTTGCGCAGGTCGAACTGGGCCGTTATTTTTTCCCGCTCGTAGGGTTTAAGGTCGTCCGGGCTGTAGCGCACGGTTTTATGGAAGACCTCGGCGTCCCCCCTGAAATAACTGACCTCGTCGGAGGTGGAGCCCGGATTGATAACGAGTATGTTGTAGTCGGCCATGTTCTCCCCTATTTGAACGTAATCGTGTACAGGTACGGCGCGTTCTTTTTTTCCAGCGTAAGAAATATCTTTCTGCCGTCTTCCGCGGCAAAACCTGGCTGTTCCTTGGCCCCGTAACAGTAATCCCCTTTGGCGCAGGCTAGCAGCGGCGTTGGCTCGCTCCAGGGGCCCCAGGGGTAGCGGGCCTCCCGGGCCAGGACGCGGAACTTCTCAGAGTCGTAATAAACGGCCAGGTAGCTCTTCAGGTATTCATTGTAGGAGACCGAAAAATCCTCCGGCATCCCTTCCAGCACCATCGCGGCCTCCGAAAGGTCCGCTGTCCAGGAACCTGACGAAGCTTCTACGGCGTAATATGTGTATTTATCGCGCGAGGCCAGGTTTTCCGGCTTCACGCGGGCCAGCTCGGCGCCATACTCGCCCGGCGCGGCTGCGGCTCGCCCGTAGACGTAAATCCAGCCGTCGTCGTCGCACAGGAGCGCCGAACCAAAGGCGGGCTCGATATCGCTCCAGACCCGGTAGCGCTCCTCCACGCGGGCCTTCTGGTACGGCCCGGCCGGGTTCCCGGACCAGGCTACGCCCTGACCGACGCGGAAATAATCGTACGGCTCGGGGCCGAAATTATTCATTACGGAATAAAAAACGTAGCACATGCCGCCGGCACAAAGCCCTGAGCGCGGCCAGAACTTGCGCAGCTGGCTGTACTCCTTCAGATCCCCGGACAGCAGGGGCAGCGGCCAGCCGTTCTCTTCGGAAATGTACGAAAGCGTGCCGGCCTGCGCGTAAGGCACGGTGCTGGCAGAAAAAGCCGCGGCCCCGTCCATTATGCCCCAAACCATCGTCTGACCGTCAGCCTTCTTCTCCCCGGTCCAGACGTTGTTCAGCAGCCACAGAGTGCGGCCGTCTCCGAGCGGCACGGAGTAATTTCCACCCTGGCCTACCACGGTCCCTGTCGAAACGGCCGCGGAAAGCAGCGGCGTTCCGCTGGAGATCTCGAACCCGGGCAGGACGCTGTTCGGCTGAGCCAGCACCGGTGAAAGAGGGGAAAGCAGCGCGATGGCGGCGGCCCCGAATATAACAACACCGGGTCTGGATGCGGCATTTTTTAGATGGAACGGCATTTTTTCTCCGAAAAGGATTCCTAAACGGCTCTGCAGAATACAAATTATAATATAATAGAAACCGTGACACTTGCAACCGGACGGTATTTTGTAACATATTAGTCATTGATTTTTAACCTGCGTCTGATAGACTATTACTATGTTCCAGCGGGCAAAAACACTGATCGCCGCTGCCTTCTGCCTTTTGGCAGCGGCCGTTTCCGCACAGGCCACGGACCTGGCACCCTATATTTCGCAGGCCAGCACCGGCAGCGCCACCTTCGCCTGGGCCAATCCCGGGGGGCCGTACACCGCGGTTCTTTCCACTTCGCCGGCGTTCAACGGGCAGGGTGATACGACAGCGGCATTCTCCGCCCCCCCAGCCAACTACCCGGCGCTGGCCCCGAACACCACCTACTATTTCAAGGTCAAAATTTCCCTTGAAGCGGCGTATTCCGTCTCCAGTCCCACCGCTACCTGGGTGGTTGCGCCTACCGGCCTTTATTCCATCTCCAGCTTCTTTACCGCCGACTCCTCGGGTACGGCCGGGGTCAGCGTCGGCTGGAGCGTGAACGGCAACCCGGCCTGGACGGCTTACGACCTGCAGTACTCCAAATTTCCCGGCTTCAGCCCGTACGCGGTTTCGCAGAAGAATTACCCCCCAGTAATTATGGGCGGGCTTGACGCTAATACTACCTACTACTTTAAAGTCAGGGCCCGCGGAGTTTCAGGCAACACAACGGATTATACCGCGGGACTTTCCACCGGCACACTGGCGCTCACGCTCAGCAACCTCTCCGACTCCGTATACGAGACCAGCGCCACGGTCAAGTGGAAGCCGGTCAACGGCGCCACCCAGCCGGAGAGCTGCGAGGGTTACCGGCTTACGCTTTCCACTTCGGAACTGCTCAACCCCGTCTATCTGCCCTGGGAAACATCCGCAGTCGACACTTCGTTGACCATCCTTTCCCCGCTTTTGCGCAATACCACCTACTACTACAAGACCGGCTCCCTTAACTGGTATGGCGCTGCGAATACAGGCGATATACGCTATTTCACCACACTAGCCGCTATGCCGCAGAACCTGTCGCGCCTGGCCGTAGCGGACGGTTCGGCGACTCTTGGCTGGACGGCGCTCCCCGGCTCCCCGGTGGCGGCTTCGGCCCTCGGCTACAGGCTCGAGGCCTCCACCGGCAATTTCTCCGGGGATACGGTTACTCTTTCCTCCACCGCGTACGGGGTAAGCCGCAGTACGCTGACCATAACCACGCTGGACCCGAATACCACCTATTATTTCAGGACCTCTTCGCTGAACACCGCCTACATTCCCAACTACAGCGCCTCGCAGTCTTCGGTAACGCTGGCGCTGCCGCTTTCACAGGATCTGGTCAGCGCGGCGCCGTCGGCGCAGTCTATTACGGTCTCTTTTTTTCCATTCGATGTTTCCCCCCAGGCTTTCTCCTGCGAAGGCTACAGGCTGGAAGGCTCGACCGGAGCTTTCGGCGGCTCCGCGCCGGTCTTCTCCTCCGTTACCTCCGACAACCAGACGAACTCGCTGACGCTCACGGGCCTGGCCCCCAACAATGTGTACAAGCTGCGTATCGCCACCCTTAACTGGGAGCGGACGCCGGATTATACCGTGCTGCCGTCCACCCGCACGGGCTTCCCCGGCTACCTTACCGATGTTAAACTGAAGGATGTCTGGAGCTCCAGCGCGGCCGTAAGCTTTACCCCGGGTATAGCCGTCGAGGCGCACGTGGCCCAGGCCTCCGTGGACCGTTTTTTTGAAGGTCCCGCCATAACCTCGTCTACCCCGGACCATTCCGCCACGGGGCTTGTTATTTCCGGCCTGGACCCCAACACGACCTATTACTATAGGGTCGGGGCGCTGTACAACGGCGCTACCATCTACACCAATACTACCCCCGATATGCGCCAGACGCTGCCGATCCTTGTGCCCGCTATCGGAGTAAGCTACGCTTTTTCCTCAACTGTTACTTTGTCCTGGACTACCCTCTTCCCTTCGCCGCAAAACGTCACAGCGGAGGGCTACCTGCTCGAGGCTTCCTCCGCGCCTGATTTCGGGACGGTACTGGCCTCCTCGCGCACCTACAACATAAACCTGGACCGCTTGTCCATAGGCGGTCTGACCCCCAATACCAGCTATTATTTCCGCAACGGCACGTTCAACCAGCAGGGCTACACCAACTATACTGCGGTGCAGACCACCTCCACCCTTGCCAACCAGCCGGGGCCGCAGCCATTCGGCCTTACACCAGCCTCCATAACGCTGACCTGGCTTAAGAACCTGAACCCTGCGGACACCCGCTACCTTGTAGAGATGGCGGACAACCCGTCGTTCAGTCCGGCGCTGCCTTCTTCCACTACCGTGCTTCTTTCCTCCACTTTTTACGGCCTGTTGCCCAACACCACCTACTATTCGCGCGTCACGGCCATAAACCGCCTTGACCGGACGTCCCCGGCGATCGACTTTCCCCCCATGGCCACCGGCGCCTATGACCCCGGCCCCGACAACTCCTCGGGAATAGGCGTAACAGGTCTTACGGCCAAATGGCTGGCTAATTCAAACACTCCTTTGATCACTAATTACCGCGTAGAGATCTCCTCCAGGTCCGACTTCTCCGGCCTTGTGCTCTCTTCGGTGACCATGAACCTTTTCGCCTCTTTTGAAGGGCTTGTCTCTAATGCCAGCTACTACATGCGGGTTTCAGCCCTTAACCTGAGCGGCGTGCCCACACTGCCGCCGGTCCCGCTGGACTCCCCCCTCACCTTTCCGGCCACGGCCTACATCCTGCCCCCGGAGAACACCTTTTCCGGGTTCATGACAGACGGCTTTTCAGTGGCCTGGGCGGCGAACGGCAATTCCTCGTCCACGGTCTATAATGTGCGCGCGTCTACCGCTCCGGATTTCTCGGTCATCAACTCCTCCCTGTCGGCGCGCGGAGACACCTGCATTTTGAAGGACCTGCTGATAAACACCACCTATTGGGTGCAGGTGCAGGCGGTGGGCCAGGGCGGGGCGCTTTCGGCTTACGAAACGGCCGGCAACGCGTGCACACTGCTCTCCTCCCAACTGAGCGCCATCGCCTTGCAGGACAACACCATTTCGCTCGGGACTTCGTACGGCGTTATTTCCGTGCTGCTGCCGCATGGCTCTATAGGCGGGTCCGCTTATCTGACGCTGACCCCCTCCACGTTCACTCTGCCGGCGCCGCTGTCGGCCGTCTCCAAACTAACGCCTACCGGGGTAGGCCTGGTGGTCACCTATTTCCCGCGCATGCTGATACTTAACGCCATAACGATAACCCTGCCGTACAGGATAGCGGACCTGCCGCTCGCCATGCGCGCGGATAGGTCCAAATTGATATTGGCCCTTTTCGACGAGACGCACGCCATCTGGGTGCCGCTCCCCTCGGTTTCCGACACCGCCAATAACAGGGTAATAGCGCAGACCTGGCACCTGTCCACTTTCCAGATAATGCAGACCCAGCCGGAAGCGGGGCTTTCCGAAGTTAAGATCTACCCGAACCCGTACATGCCCAACTCGGTCTCGGACGTGATGCATTTTACCAACATGACACCTTACGCCAAAGTAAAAATATACACCTTCACGGGAGAACTGCTGCGCGAGATACGGGCCGACGTGAACGGCATGGCGCGCTGGGACGGACTGAACGACGCCGGCCGCAAAGTGGCCAGCGGTGTATACATAGCCTTCATACAGGCACAGAACAAAAAAACCGGAAAGAGCTTCAAGATAGCGTTGGAACGGTAGGGTTAGAGCGGGAGAGCGGCGGAAGGTTTATGAAAAAAAAGAAGGGACAAGGCATTCTCAGGGGCGCGGCTTTATTGCCGGTCCTGCTGGCTTACGCCCTGCTGGCCCCGGGGCGGGCGGTCGCGCAGGGCTTTGACGCCGCCTCGGCCGGGACCTCTTCCGCGCAATTCCTCAAGAT
Source organism: uncultured Elusimicrobia bacterium (assembly GCA_903917735.1). Classification (GTDB taxonomy): domain Bacteria; phylum Elusimicrobiota; class Elusimicrobia; order Elusimicrobiales; family UBA9959; genus UBA9959. Next base: position 11,944 of record CAIXBR010000105.1, read on the forward strand.
AGCCTCCGGCGCCAGGGGCGCCGCCCTCGGCGAAGCCTATTCGGCGCTGGCCAACGACGCTTTCGCGCTGGATTGGAACCCGGCCGGGCTGATCTACGTAAAAAATAATTCCATGGCCTTCATGCACTCCCCCTACCTGGCCGACACTTACGCCGACTATTTCGCCTACGCCGAGACCGCCGGAGATGTCGGGGCCTGGGGCGTTTCGTTCAAATACATGAATTTCGGCAAGATAGCCCGGACCGACTCCAGCGGCCTGGAGTCGAGCGACTTCACGCCTTACGATACCGCCATTAACGTGGGGTTCGCCTGCTATATCACGGGGTTCAACAAGGATCCCGAAGAGCGTTTTGTGCTGGGGGCCACCGGCAAATTCGTCCGGTCTAAAATAACAGCCTCTGACAACACCGTCTCCGCCGACATAGGCCTGATAATGCCGTACATGTTCGACAACCGCTTCCGTATGAGCCTGGCGGCGCAGAACATAATGGGCACTCTTCGCTACGACAAAGAGGAAGCCCCGCTGCCCCTCATCTTAAGGCTGGGCAGCGCGACCAGGCTTACTGATTATTTTACTATTACAGCGGATATAACGGCGGCCCGGGATAACCTCCCCTATCTCGCAATGGGCGGGGAGCTCAAGCTGCCTGTCCGTGCGGATATGGATATATTTTTGAGGACCGGCTTTAACACAAGAGCCATCTCCGCCATGGGCGGGACCCACAACATCACCTTCGGCGCAGGGATACGCTATACGGATTACTGCCTGGACTACGCTTTCTCGCCGTTCGGCGACCTGGGCTCGGTACACCGCATTTCAGCTACCCTAACCTTCTAATACAATTCAGCGCCGCGGGGTCAAGGCTCCGGGCTTTCCTGAACCCGGACCGTCTGGCCCGCCGCATCCCTTTTCGCCGTAAGCGGGAAAGACATAGCGAGCCACGCCCCGGAGAATACCACGCCCAGCGCCGGATAGAAGCCCGGCGCTATGGCCCCCAGTGTCTTCAGCCCGGAAACCCACGTGGCCGTGAGCCCCTTCGCGAAGCGGTAGGTGAACGCGTCCGCCACCTGCTTTGCGCGGTAGCGGGTATCGTAGGAGAACGGGATATACAGCGTTTCCTTGGAAGCCCTGAAGATGGAATAATCCATGCCCTTGAACAGCAGGAAGGCCGCCGAAGCCAGCCCCAGCGTGGGATAGACCAGCATCAGCATGCAGGTAACTATGTGTACCGCCGGAATGGAGGCAAGTATCCCCCGCCGCGGGATGTAGCGCAGCAGCAGCGGCGTCAGCAGGAACTGCATGGAGAACGAAAAGATATTCACCTTCATCCAGAAATTGCCTAGATAGGCCGTGCGCGCGTCCATGAAAGGCACGAAATCCTGTACCAGCTGGGTAAAGCGGAAATCCAGCGCCGTGGCCACCACCTGCGCCGCGAAGATGATGAACGCGATGAACAGCACCGTGCGGTTCTCGGTCAGTATGCTCAAATGCAGATGCCCTTTTTTGCCGCCGGCCTCGTCCTCGGAAGGTTTAGGCTCGCCCGCGTTATCGTAGCCTATCCAGAACAGCGCTGCGGCCGGCAGTATTATTACGCCGGCAAAAAGCAGGAAGGTCTGCGTGCCGAGCCCCACGGCGAAGCGTCCCAGCAGCCAGCCGCCCACCAGGGAACCGAGGGCGCCCAGGCCCGCCACCGGGCCGTTGAACACCTTACCCTCCTCGTCCTTCAGCACGCTGTTTATGAACGACCAGTACTGCTCCGAGATCACCACCACGTAGGACTCTTTGAAGACCAGCAGCAGGAAAGCCAGCCACTTGCCGGCGCGCCCCAGCAGCAGCCAGGCTAGCAGGAAGAAAGCCGCGCTGCCGAGCATGGAAACGGCCATGGCCTTTTTTGCGCCCACAGAGGAGAGCAGGCGGCCGTAGCCGTAGATCATGGCCGCCATCATAAAAGGCACGCAGGCTATGGCGTAAGGTTTGGCCCCCGCGCCGAACTGGTCCATAAAGATGGATTCCGCCGGAGAACGGACGAACTCGTAGCCGCAGAAGAGGAACATGGCGGAAAGCCCGGCCAGGAACACCGCCCCGGCCACGTGCCGGCCTCTTTCAGTTTTAAGCGCAGCGAGAAGTGTAGGCATAGTTGGATGTCGGGCTGTTTGACGGATAGACAGTTAGACGGTCATGAGGTCTGCAGCTCCGACCGGCTATCCGTCCAGCTGCATTTTAGTACTTGAACTGTCCTTTTTCGTAGATCGTTACTTTTTTTCCGTTCTTAAGCGTGGCGGTAACTTTCTTGTCCTCGGTGTTCACCAGGTCCCAGTGCACGCTCGAACTGTTGTATCCCAGTTTTTCCCTCAGCGCGGGGGTGAGCTTGGCAATACTCCCGGTAAAAGTATCGGAGTAGGAGAAGCCCACGGCAATATGGCAGTTGCCGTATTTGCCGCCATGGTTCTCGTCGAACAGCGTGTCGGCCATGAACTTGTCTATCTTGGAGAACCGGGTGTCGGTAAGGGAGAATTCCCCCACCTGGCTGGCGCCCTTGTCCCGGGCCAGCGTGCCCTTCACGTACCTTTCACCCTTCCCGGCGGTTATCTTCACGGCGCGGCCTTCCTTGAACTCAAGGCGCACGCCTTCAACGTAATTCCCTTCCTTGAAGGAAGGGAGATTGGCGTAATAGACGCCCCTGGTGCCGCGCCAGTCCGGGGAGGTGAAGACCTCGAAGCTGGGGATATTCTGGCCGCTGACTCCGAGGAACTGCCTCTTCTCCCCCAGCCTGACCTCGAGGTCCATGGACTTGGACTCGGTCCTTATGGTGTCGATGTTCAGCGAAGCCAGCCATTTTTTTATCTTGCCGCTGCTGCGGAAGATCTCTTCCCATTTCTTCGTCGGATCTTTTTCGTCCAGGAAACAGGCTTTAACTATCTGCCGGGAATACTCCTTCAGGGAAAGCCCCGCGTTCCTGGCCAGTTCCTCCGTCGGATAAGTGCACATGGTCCAGCCGGCCAGACCTTTCTCCTCGTTGCTTATACGGATATTGCGCAGGATGCCTTTGACGTTCGAGATATCCGAAAGGTTGGACGAGGGAATGCCCTTCAGGTGGGTCAGCGAGGTCGGCGCGTGGATGTATATATCCCCGTTAATGGAATTCCAGAATTCCTTTTCTCCGGAGAAGATAAAATTCCGCTGCGCCTTGTCGGTCTTGCCATAAAGGTCCAGTTCCATGGCGGGCGTGGGCAGCATCTTGAGCTTAATGTTGAACTTAAGTTTTATCAGCCGGCCGTACAGCGCCTCCACCAGGTCCAACGCGGCCGTGTTGAAGCGCAGCTGGATGGTGTCGTGTTTTTTGAACCCGGGACGGGAAATTTTGAGCCCCCAGATCAGTGCGTCCGCGTATTTTCCAAGCTGTTTTTTAGAGAGTACGCCCATGGCTGGCCTCCTGGCGAAGTAAAGTTGCTGCGACTAAATTATATGTAATTGCCGCCTCCCCCACAAAGGTTGTCCCGCGCCGCCAGAGGAAAGCGCGCGCAACGCAGAGAACTGAGGAAAACACGGACCTTACGTAATTTTATGCGGGCTTCGAACCCTTCAATCCGCGGTCACGCCGCAAAACAACCGCTCAGAAAGCTATAATTATTGTTCAGCACATCAGGCTTCGCGGGCTTTTTTAGGCAGGCGCGGCACGGAGGTTTTATGGAAGAAGGGGATAAAGGGAACAGCTGGCTTATCTGGCTTATCATAATTCCTGTTTGCGTGGCGACAGGAGCACTGCTAACCAAATGGGCTTTACAGCCCGGCAAAGCCGGAACCGCACCCACTGAAAAGCACGCTGAAGCCGTTGCGCCGGCCGCTGCGGCAGTGTCAGTCAGGGCAGCGCCCGCCATGCCGGCGCCCGCCGCGGACACCTCCGCATCCGACCTGCCGGGCGATGAAGCGACGGGGACGGATACTTCCTCCCTGTGGGCCAACAAGCCCGCCGCCCCGGCGCATAAAGCCGCGAAAGCCCCGGAGGAGGCGGCCGCGGCCGTCGACCCGAAGGAGGCGAAAAAAAACCAGAAGATGGGCTTCGTCTACGGAGCCATCAGCAAAGCCGCGGAGAAACTCCTCAACAACCCCAAAGCCTTATCGGCCCTGCTCAATAATGATTACATCGTAAAGGGGTTCATGTCCAGGGACACTGTAAAAGCCGCTACGGCCAATAGCGCGTCACTGGCCGCTTATATGAAGAACCCTGCCAACCTGTCGCAGTTCATGCAAAAGCCCGCGGTACAGGGCGGCATCAACGACCCGCAGCTGGTTAACGCCGTGGCCTCGAGCAAGCTAGCTGGAGCCCTTCTGGACACGCCCGGGGGAAGGGCCCTTCTTAACGACCCGGCCGCCATCGCCGGCATCGTACAGAGCAACCCGGAAATAGTCTCCGTGCTCACCAATCCGACCATACTTAACGCCCTTATGCAGAACCCGAAGACGGCCGGCATAGTGGGACAGCTGAACCATTAAAGACACCACGCTTAGCCGGCGGGCGCAGGGTCTGTTTCGGTTGTCCCGGCGCTGGTGGTCAAGTTCGCCAGATAGCGCGCCTACTTCCCGCTCTTCAGCTCCAGTACGGCGCGCTTAAGGGACTCGTCTCCCGGCGAACGCGCCGCGGCTTCTTCAAACGCCGCCAACCCTTCCTTTTTTCTCCCCAGCTTTAAAAGCAGGCCGCCCTTCTCTCGGTACAGCTCCGCACTGTCTGGATACGCGGCGCTGCCCGCAGCGTAAACTTCCAGAGCATCGGACATATGTCCGAGTTTCTCAAGAGAGGCCGCGGCCGCGGAAATGATCCCCGGGGTCAGGCTTTCCGGCGCCAGCCCGGCGGCGCTGCGGAACGCCTGCACCGCTTTTAGATATTCTCCGGTCTCCGAGTATATGGGAACCAGCTGCCCCCAGCCTGCCGCCTCCGCGAACTTCAAATTAAAGGCCGGCGGGACCAGGCACAGAAGCGCCAGCGGGGCAGCGGCCAGGCAGGGCTTCCACACCGCGGCAGGGCTGCGGCGCAGGACGGCCTCTGCAAGCCTGCCGGCCGCCGCGGCCGCGAGCGGGATCAAAAGGACCAGAGCGGGCAAACGGTAGCGGTCGCTCATCCAGAAGGGCAGCAGGGACGCGAGATAGGCCAGAAAAAGGAGCAGCGGCAGGCCTGAACGCTCGCGGGGCCTGCAAAAGAAAAGGCCTATGGCGCCCAGGCAGCCTATAAATGCGAACGACACTAGCGGCAGGCCTAGCACGGTCCTGAAATGCCCGGCTACGAACTGTATATCATAATTGTCCGGGATCTCGTAGCGGTTCCAGAAGAAGAAGAACTTGGCCGCTGTAATTATCAGCCAGCCGCCCGGATCGGCGGCGATGAACGATAATCCTCTGCGGAACCAGTACCCGGATATCTCAGAAGGTTTCAGCGGTCTGCCTGCGGACGCAGCGGCTATGCGCGCGGGTTGGCTCTCCTCCTCATCCGGGGCGGGCGTAAAGCCGGCCGGATAAATGCCGGCGCCGGTGGCCTCCGGGTTATTGCCCAGAAAAAAAGTATACCCCCCATTATAGGTTACCAACACCAGGTCCCGGCTGGCGCGCCAATTATGCAGCGCGGCCGGCAGTATAGTTACCGCGGCTCCCAGCAGCAGCGGCAGGGCCGAAACCGTCAGGTAACGGCGTAAGCCCGCGGGCCTGTCGCGCCTGAGCCAGAGCCACAGCAGCACGGCCGGCAGGAGCAGCAGCGTATTGGTGCGCAGCAGGGCGCTCCAGCCGGCCGCCAGCCCGCACAGGAAGTAGTCCCGCCAGCTACCGCGCTCCCCGGCGCGCAGCGCCAGCAGCGTAAATAAGGCCAGGGCGAACACCGCGAAGGTTTCCTTGCCCAGCAGGGCGGTGCTGAAAATGAAAGGACGGTAGAACGCGCACAGCAGCCCGGCCGCGAGCCCCGCGCGCCGGCTGAAACAGCGGGCGGCTATACGCATGACCATCACGCAGGTTACGGAATCGGCCAGCCCCTGCAGCCAGAGAACGCCCGAAGGATGGTGTCCGAAGATTTTATAGAACCCGGCGAGGAAGTAAGGATAAAAAGGGGACTGGTAAAACGCGGCGTACCGTACAAGCTGTCCCCCCAGGATCTCCAGCGCCCACTTCTCATAAGCCCATGAATCGCCGCAAGGGGAACCGAGATACGGCAGATGCATCCATTGGAACAGGAAAACGGCCCGCACCCCCAGCGCCAACAGGAATACCAGCGCCACGTTGAACAAAAAGATTCTGTTCTCTCTCAGGTCGTCCATACGGGGTTGCCGCCTTCCGGCCGCTTACAGCCCCTTTATAACATAAGTCCCGGCGGAATCCCCGGGCAGCGCCGCCGCCGCAGTTCTGCCCTGATAACTGATCTCGAAAACGGCCGGCTCCGGGGCCTCGTTCAGGACGATAAGGACTACGGCCCCCGACGGGGTTTTGAAAGCCGCGTTCGGCAGCGACGGGAGTAGGTTGGAGCCGATCCTGACGGAACCGGGCCTGACGAACTTAGCGGCGTGCGCCAGCACGTAGTAGGCCACGTCGCGCCTGACGCCCTGCCCTATGGTGATGGCTCCCTGGCAGGAGGTGCAGCCGCCCGGGGTATGCGGGTTATAAGCGGGGTCCGAAGCCAGGTTCCATTCCAGGACGTTGCGGCTCCAGTTTCTTACCGAGCCTATCAGCAGGTCCCCCAGGTGCCATTTAAAATCCGCTGCGAACTTGCTGGGTCCGCCTACCCACTGCTCGGTCATGTAGACGTTCTTGTCCGGATACGCGTCATGTACCTGCGACATGGCTGTAAGCTCGCCGGCATATTTGTGGAAAGCCGAGCCGTCCACATAGCGGGCGGTTTCCTTGTCGGCAAGTATGGAGAGAGGATATTCCGGCTTGTCGCAGTTGTGGTCGTAAAGGATTATCTTCGTCTTTATCCCGTCCTTGGCGAACTGCGGTCCCAGATACTCCCTGATGAAAAGCCCCTGGGCTTCGGCCGGCATGAACATGCTGGGATTATTGTCCGGGTTCAGCGGCTCGTTCTGCACGGTGAGCGCATCAATATTTATCCCCTCGGTCCGCATGGCCTTTATGTAGGCTGACAGGTAGCGCGCGTAGACGCCGTAACATTCCGGTTTCAAGGACCCGCCGGCGGATTTCCCGTTAGTCTTCATCCAGGCCGGAGCGGACCACGGCGTAGCCAGAAGCTTGAGCTCCGGGTTTATCGCCAGTATTTTTTTTAGCACCGGTATAAGGGCTTTCCGGTCCGGCGCTATGCTGAAACGGTCCAGCCCCGGGTCCTGTTCCGTGCCGGGAGGGAGGTCGTCGTAGGAAAAAACGCTCTCATCGAGATCGGAAGCCCCCGCGCTTATCCTCAGGTAGCTCAGCCCTATGGAATTTCCGTCCGTGCCGAAAAGCTCCCGCAGCAGGGCGTCCTTTTCTTCAGCGGACAGGCCCTGTATCAGCTGGGCGCTGCCGCCGGTCAGGGCGCAGCCGAAACCGTCCATCTCCTGGTAGGCCGTGCCGGGGTCTATTTTTATCGCCTGGCCGGAGCCGCCGGCCGGCGCGTTGAACCCGAGGAGTTCAGGCTGCCGTTGAAAAAGGGAGGAACCGTCCGTCCTGGTCAGCCAGACTTCGGCCGAAGCGGCCTGCGTATCTACAGCGGTGTTTTTCAGGACGCCGCCGGAGGCGCAGGCTGAGGCCAGAAGGAACAGCGGCGCCGCGCAAAGCCAGCCGCGTCCGAATATGAAATTCCACGGTCCTTTAATATCCATAGCGTCCCTTTCAGTATCACTAAAATGCGGCACTGCGAATAGGCCTGTTCTATGCCCGACTGCGCCCAAGCGCCGGAAGAGTCAGCTAATGGCCCGGGCCGAACCGGCGGCCAGGTCCATCATTTTCACCAGGTACTCCCGCGAAGGGTGTCCTTCGCGTGAAAAGCCGAGAACAAGACGTCCTTTATCCAGGAGCAGATAGGCGAATCCGCCTTCGCAAGCAGGCGAGGGACCGCCGCCGCCGGCTATTGCCCTGAGCAGGACCGGGGCGGCTTCGGGCGGGTCACAATAAACCCCGCAGTCCTCCCAGCCTGCCACCGGCGGCGCGGAAGGCAGAAGGAGCGGCACACCTAAGGGCCTGTGAAGATAGCCCTTGGGATGCACCAGCAGCCTGCGCCCGGCCCAGCCGGGGGCTTCGCAACTTATCTCAAGATAAAAAGACGGCGGACAGTCCCGGGACCACTCGATCTGGTTGACGTTCACCAAAGTCCCTATGCCCTTCCAGACGCCGCGGGCGTCATACTTGCCGTCCCTGCCCAGCGGGCCGCTGTCGGCCAGAGTGAAGCCGAGCGGCTCCAGCAGCTCCACTACGTCGGTATCGGTCTGGTAATTAAGGGCGTAATATCCGCCATAAATGCTGGCGGCCAGCCCGATCAGCCCCATAAAAGAATAGACGTTCCATCGGTCAGGCATATCGGAAGCGCCGGACAACTGTATGATAAGCGTCACGGCGCCCGCCATCAGACCGCAGGCCGACGCCGTGCCTACAAGGAACCGGAGCAGGTTAGAGAACCTGCCGGGAGGGCCCAGGCGCACGTAGACGGCCGCGTAACTGCCCACGGCCAGCAGCGTAAGCCCGATAAAGCCCAGAGTCCAGTTATTAAAGCCGCCAGGGGAGAATTTCATGCCGACGATCCCGATTATCACGGCCGCGATACAGACGAAGCGGAACCGCGTTTCGGTCAGCAGGTTGGAAAATTTTTTATTTGAGTTGCCGCCGCCCGGCAGGCCCAACCCCGTCACGGCGAGACGATAGCCCGGGAACAGGAGCAGCAGCGCGCCGGCCCCCATGAGGACCAGGCATCCATCCGGGGAATTACCCGAAGCCCGCTGCGTCCTCATCCAGAAATATCCGGCCCCCAGCAGCGCTATCCCGACGGCCGACATGATCCGCATAAACATGAGCCCCTCACACCCGGATCCGCAACACGCTCCGGACTCAGCTTAAATAGCCGAGCTTTTTAAGGACAGACAACTATTTTAACTCCGGGTAATCGCACTATACAAAATCCCCGCAAAAACAAATCAGGTCAGACCTTTACTCTCTTGTCTATGACCCTGCGGATCTTGCCGGTGCGCTGGATGCGCTCCAGCGCGTTGGGCTTCAGCACTTCGATAGCCGGCTTATCCAGCCATTTCATCCGCACGCTGTCGTGCAGGTCCGAACAGTGCTTCTCTATCTCCCGCCACAGAAGGTCCCCGAGTTCCCCGGCTCTCGCCAAAGCGTACGGATCTTTAACTTCCACCCGGATAGCCAGAGTATCCCTGTGCCCCTTTTTATCTATAACGACCTGAAAATTAAAACTCAGGTCCGTGATCTTCCCCAGCGCGTTCTGGATGTCGTTCACGAACAGGTGCGCCCCGCCCACATGGATGCGGTCGTCGCAGCGCCCTAGGATCTCAAACAGCGGCTCCTTCCTGCCGCAGGCGCAGGGCTTCATTATCCAGCGCCCCAGGTCGCCCACCCGGTAGCGTATAATAGGCATGTGCTTCTTCGAAAGGCACGTCACTACCAGCTCGCCCACGTCCCCTTTCTTCACCGGTGCCATCGTGTCCTGGTCCACGAACTCTATGAACTGGCTGAAAGCGAACAGGTGATGCTGCCCCTTCACGCACACGGGGCACTGGAAGCCGATAGCCCCCGCGTCCGCCGTGGCGTAGCCCGCCGAGCGCACGTCCACACCGGGAAACACGCTCTTGAAGAACTTTATCATCTCTTCGCCCACGTATTCCCCGCCGTACAAGATCTTCTTCACGGGCAGCTTATATTTACCCTTGTTCGCCTTAACAAATTCGGCCAGCTTCACCAGGAAAGAAGGCAGGCCGATCAAAGCCGTAACCTTGAAATCATGAAGATAGCCGATTATGTTCTCGAGCGGCAGGTTGCTCCCCACCGGCACCGAGATGGCCTTGGTGTAGGCTATGGCCTTCTCGGCGGAGAGCCAGCTGGACCAGAGGTTGCCGGCGATGAAGAGGTTGGCTATGGTGTCCTTCTCCCCGAGGCCGGCGGTCTCGTACGTGAAGGCCAGCATCCGGCAGGTATGGTCGTATTCGTGCTGGTCGTAAAAAACGTATTTCGGCTGCCCGGTGGAGCCGCCGCTCGCGAAATAGATGCCGCGCTGCACCTTGGAGGTCAGCAGGTCCGCGCTGTCCGGAGGCGTGTTCTCCAGCACGTGGTGCTTCTCGAGGAACGGCACCTTGGCGAAATCCTCGAAACTGACTATCCGCGGCACACCCTTGAAATGACGCCCGTAGAAAGGGCTGCGGGTCCTGGCGTGGTCCACCAGTTCGCTCAGCCGGTCCAGCTGCGACGGCTTCTCCTCTATCGGCACCCAGTTCACCAGCGACATCATAGGGAAAATCCCGTCGTGCGGGGAGCCGTTGGCCTCCTCCAGCATCTTCCCCAGTTTCACCACGCGCGCTATGCCGGCCGGGGCCAGCGTCTCCAGCACCTTCTTGCGCTCTATGGAGCCGCCCACGCCCACCGTCTGTATATAGCCGCGCATGGGCATCAGCAATTTTTTCACTTCCTCTATGCTTTCCACCGTTTTAACATACAGCACGCGGTTCAGCGGGGACACGCGGTACACCGGGTCAGCCTCGTAAATAATGGTCCAGTCGGTCTTCGGGGCGGAACTCTCGTAAGAGGCGTTCCCTAGCGCCGCGTCCACCCGGGCCAGTTCCCTGGCCCTGGTTATTTCCACCTGCTCGTCGGGGGAAAGCCGGCCCTGCGGCAGGTCCTTGGCAAGCTGCGCGAAATGCTTTTTCGCCTCTTTAAGGAAAGAGGCGGCAAGCTCCTTATGGCGCTTTGCGGGGGCTATCAGATAAAGCGTGTGCAGCGAGGAACAGGCGGCCTGGTCCCAAAGCGAGGCATCGGTAGCCGCGCGCCGGGCCACATTAGCCATCCCCTCGTACTCTATGCAGCTCTCGAATACCACGCCCACGCTGGTCTTGGGGCCAAAGCCCTCCACGCGCACGTCGATCGGGGCTATCCTGCGGTAGGACTGCACCGCGTCGTAGCCGCCCCAGACGAAAACCGCGTTCACGTTCCTGAGCGCGGCCTCCTCAAGCCCCTGACTGCCGCCCTTCCAGTTGACTATGACGGCGCATTTTGAAAGTATGCCCTTCTCATCCACTTCCTTAAGGGCGTCCATAAAAAGGTTTATAAAGTTGGAGCCGGAGGAGGAAAGCTTAATAATATTGACGTTCTTGGTGAGGAAGCCTATCACCAGGGAGTCCAGGATGCCCAAAAACACGTTGCCCGCGCCCACGTGCAGCACCACGCCCTTCGGCATGGCGCGCACCAGCCCGTCGTAGCCGCGGCGCTCCACGGGAGCCTCCAGCGCGTAGGGGAGGAACAATTCCATGTTCATGCGCTTCATAAGCGTCTGGCGGTCCAGGATCTCGGGTATTATATCCAGGCTTTTATCTATTACCGGTTCGGAAAAAGTGATGTGCTCTTTTAAATGGGCCAGCGCGGCCTTGCGGTATTTGCCGCCCTTGGCGAACAGCTGCCCGGCTTTTGACAGTGTCCCGGCTATGTAGTCGCGGGAGGCCCCGCGCATAAGTTCGCGCGCGCCCTGCGCCTGCAGGCCTATCTTTTCCAGTTCCGCCGGGGTCCATGAACTCTTGTCTGAGACCTTTCCGAATAAATAAGTGTTGTGTATTTTCATAGCATCGTCGCGGCGCTTATGGCGCAGCCCTTAAGTTTTTTCACCCCCGCGCGGCCGTGTATTTCCATCACCGGGCCCGGCAGGCCGCAGGAGCACTTCTCCCGCACCAGGCCGAAGTCCGAAGAGAGAACGGAAAGCGACGGGTAGCTGGTCAGGTAAGGCGTTATGAACTGGAGCAGGCCGGTTTTTCCGTAGCCCAGCGGCTCAAGCGTAGCGGGGTGGCGCGCGATGATGCGGCCGTAATTGGGCACGTGGAAGTTGCCGAGCCGGCAGTCCACGTAGGGCACGCCGTGTTCCACCATGCCGAACAGGTCGCGCACGTTCTCCTCCGGGATGCCCAGGTTGTCGGCCAGGATCTTGCGGTAGACCTTTTTGTCCACGGCCTCGTCGGCCAGGGTTTTCCAGCCGCCGCCGGTGACCACGCTCGAGCCGGGGTTAAGGCGCGGTGTTCGCCCGTAGCGGCGCTTGAACTCGTCGGTAAGCTTAAGGGCGAAGGCCGGGAAGCCCACCAGCCGCACCAGGGAACCCGCGTCTTCGAACTTCTTCATCGCGGCCACGGCGCCGTCCAGGTCGAAATAAAAATCCTTCTTCTCCCTGCTCCAGCGGAAAGTGTAGAAGATCTCGCCCTTTTTGGTAAAGCCGGAGAGCAGCTTGTCCGTCCAGGCGGTACCAAGGTCACGCGCCACCTCCGGGTCGTAGGTGAAGCAGATGTAGTCGTGCGCGCGCTCAAGGTCCGTAAGGCCCAACCCCTCGAAAACTTTCCAGGCCATGCGCCTTACGCGCATCAGCGAACCGCGGTCCAGCTGCATGCGGCTGCGCTGGCCGGAGGTGCCGCTGGACTTGAGTTCCAGAACTATCCTGGAGTAAGGCAGCGTGGTGAGGTCGCGCTCTTTCAGCGCGGCTACGAAGATGAAGGGGATATTTTCAATGTCACGTTCGGTCTTTACCGAAGCGGGGCTGAAGCCCTCCGCCTTGTAGAGAGCCTTCAGCACAGGGGCGTGTTTCCTCTGGAAAGACAGCGCGGCGCGCATGGCAGCGCAGAAAGCCCCTGAGGTTGCGGGGGAGTACTCGAAGGCCGGCGTCTCGAACAGCGCATCCACGGCACTTCGGCTTTTCAGCGGCTTATAAAAAGGCGGCAGGCGGTCTTCCACGGAAAGGTCAGCCATAATTATTCCTTTTTCAACATGAGCGATCGCGCCGCTATTTCGGCTCGGTCTTAAAAGCCAGCTCGATGTAATTCTCACGCCATAGCTTCAGATATTCCCGCAGGAAGTTTTTATACAGCGAGATTATTTTGACGTTGCGGAAGTCCAGCACGTCGAAAGTGCGCGAGAAGGCTATGCAGTCATAGCGCTTGGTGCCCATTTTCTTAACACAGGGGAAATAGGCGCTGGGGATGTAGCGCGCGTCCAGCGCGTCGCGCTGTATGGCCGGGGAATAGGCGTCTATGATCACCTCTATATAAGCCATATCCATCTCGCTGACCTTGCGGGCTATGCTTTCCAGCACCACCGCGAAACTTTTTTCATTGGTCACTCCCCCCACCACCACGCTGTACTTGTCCTTCTGGTTGTAGGTCAGGTACACCTCGGTGCCCTGGTCCGGGGTGACCAGTATAAGGTTGGGGTCGTGGAACGGCATGGTTATATGCTCGAAGAAGCTGTTGTTCTTGGTCTTCTTCCAGCGGTTCTTTATAAAATTAGGCGCCGTTATGCTCTCGAAAGTAAGCAGCGGGATGCGCTGTTTGTGGTCGCTGTAGTCGCCTTTTACGTCCTTTATGGTAGGCTTGTCCAGGTTTATCTGGCGGCGGACTATATCGTAAAAAGGCTCGGCTTCCGGGATCAGGCGCGGGCGCTGCCTGCGGCGCGCCAGGCCGGTCTCTGTGAAATAGCCGGTAAGGCAGTGCGTTTCGTTGTCGTGCACCTTGTGGGTGTTGGGGAAAATGCCCAGTTTTATAAACCCGAGGGTCTCGGTCAGCCTCTGCGGCGCGTAGTTGGCGGTGCGGGTGGTGGCGTAAACAAGGTCCACCAGGTCTTTCGTTTTAGTGATGTCGTCGAGGATCAGCTTCATCATCGTATAGGCCAGGTCGAGCTTGCGGAACTCCTGGCTTACTACGGCGCCGAAGGCCTTTGAAATGCGGTGCGTTATATCCACGGCGTAAACCAGACTGCCTACCACGCGGCCCTCGCACTCGGCCACTATCCAGTAGTAGTCGTTGTCCTCTATAGCCCGGCGCATCTTGTCTTTGTCCGTCACTATCGGCACGGAATAGGTGCCGCCGTAAACTTCGGCGTAAAGCATCTGTATCCGCCGCATGTCGGCTATTTTAGCCAGCCGGATGATAAGGTCCGGTTTGCCCGCTGTCTTTATTGTTTTTTCTATTTTTCTTAACGCCATATAATATAATATAGTAAAAATAGCGGTCTTTTCATAATGACGGCGGTCAGACGCCGCAAGGACCCTAACTAAACTGCCCTGCAGTCAGACTATCCGGATTATTGAACATGAAAATACACAAACTTGCGCTTATACTGGCCGCCGCGCCCGCGCTCTGGGGCTGCGCCTCCTTTAACCACGGCGACGTGCTGGTGGAACGCTCCACCGCCAAAGCTATGCTTGAGGACGCGACCATAAAGCCTTTCTCGGAAATTAAGGTATCCTGGAGCAATTACCCGTACCGCTCGAGTACGGACTCAATAGCCGATGACTCCATCTCCTCCACAAAAAAACCAAGGGCTATCCCGGTCCCGCCTGAGGACTGCGCCGACCTGGCGCGCCAGGCCAGGGAGACTTTCGCCAGGGCCGGCCTGTACAACAGGGAAAAAGGCCGCGGCACCCTGAACCTTGAACTTACGACTTTCGGCCGCTGGACCTACAGGGAACTGCTGCACTCCTTCCTGGTGGATACCGGCTTTATTTTCATTATTCCATCCTCGCTGCGCGTCGATTATTATCTCGCGGCCGACTTCTCCGTTTCCACGGGGACGGCAAGGGTAGAAACAGCTGCCGTCAATAAAACCACGTTCCACCTCCTGCTGGCGCCTCTTTACCCGTTCACGGCCCCCGGCGGCCGCGAACACACCCTGCTCAGGCAGATGTTATGGCGTTCGGCCACCGACATCTATACCAAAATAAAGACGGCCGGGCAGGCCGTACAGGCGAAAGAACCGCCGGCTCCGCCGCCGGCGCTCGAAGAAAAACCCGGCGCCGCACCGCTTTCAGGCCCGCCGCTGCCGCCCGACAGAACATGGCTCCCCGGAGAGGGCGGCGCATCTCCCGCCGTGCCGGAAGCTCCGGACAAAACCTGGGTAGTGCCGGTAACGCAAACCAAGGACGCGCCGCAGCCGGAGATAAAACCGGCCGCGCCTGACAGGAACTGGAAAACGAAACAGGACACGGCTGCGGAAGAAACCCAGGACGACTAACCTGAAAGTTGCAGTTGCAACTTTCCGCCCGCATAGCGGGCGCCCTTCGGGAGGAATACACCTCCTCGGGCCGGGCGCGCATAGCGCTTGGCCCTCGGCCCGACCAGCGTGGAATCCTGCAGAATAATTTTGTCCGCCTGATTTTTCTGTGGAAACCACTTCCAACTGCAGGATTCAGGCTAAGAGCGGGCGGCTTCGCCCCGGTTCCTAAAACAAAGAGCCCCGCTTCCGCGGGGCTCTTTGCTTTACCGTTCAACTGATCAGTTGGCGGCGTCTTCCGTCTTTTTCTGAGGAGCTTTTTCCTCTGCGGCGGCGTCTTTCTTTTCCGCCGCGGGCTTCACTTCTTCAGCGGGAGGCAGCTTGTCAAGCGACTCTTTGGCCTCCGAGGCGTAAACACTGTCCGGGTTGTCCTTTATGAACTTCCCTATGGCCGCGCGTCCCTCGGGCAGGTTGCCGTCCACCACCAGTTGCACGGCGTCCGTGAGCTGTTTGCGCTCCGCGGCCAGCTTCTTGCTGGCGGCGTCGGAAACCCCGCCTTTCCAGTACAGCGCCCGGGCGTCCCCGCCCTGCTTGGCGCCGCGCACGGCGGCCACCGCTGAAACGCGGGTCTTGGATTCCAGCTTTTTCTCCACCTTGGCCTTCAGGCCCCGGAGCATGTTGGAGTACCAGTCTTTCCAGTCGCCCTTATCCGCGGCGTATACCGCGTTGAACGAGAACAGCAGCGCCAGAGCTATAAGTATCTTTTTCATACGTTCCTCCTTAAACCCTCTACCCTGTTACATTGTCCCCCTGCAACTATTTCAGCAGCTTGTCCCCGGTGCTTTTGGTCGAGGGATCTATCTTCGCTGCCCTATCGGCGAAGGCCTTGATGTCGTCTTTTTTGTCGAGCTTTTCCGAAACGCGCGCCAGGTTAAGCCAGATGTCCGCGTCGTACGGATCGGCCTTGGCGGCGTCGAAATAGTACTTCTTGGCCTCGTCGTATCTCTTCTGCCCGAATGAGAGGTTGCCCATGTCGTTCAGGGCGGCCGAGTTGAACGGCTCCTTGGCCAGCACGGTGTTGAAGTACTTCACGGCGTCCTGGGTCTCCCCGTTCTGGGCGGTCAGCATGCCCAGGTTGATGTTGGCGTCCACGTCGTCCGGGTTCGCCGCTATTATCCTGCCGAAGTAGTCCTTGAAGTAGTTGTAGCGGGCTTTCAGCATCGCGTCCGCCGTCGCCTTCACTCTGGCGTCCACCTTGTCTTTGTCGGGATAGACTTCAGGTTCGGTGTCCGGCAGGGTGACAGGCTCGAACTTGGTCCAAGCCTGATGCACTTCATAGATATGAGCGTCAGCTCCGGACCGGCGGTAGAAGTCCGCCTCATGCTTGACGGCCTCGTAGAAGTCCTTCCCGACCATGGTAGCCTCAAGCCCCACCCACCAGGTATTGTCGTATTTTATCAGGTACTCTTCCGGTATGCCCACTTCGCGGGCGTCGGTCTCACCGGTGTCGAACGCCAGCGCCATGTGGCCGGGATAGTCCAGCAGCGCGGTGCGCACACCCGCAGCCTCCAGGATGGAAGAGAAAAGCGCAGTCATGGCGGAGCAGTTGCCGCTCTTCAGTTTAAGCGTGCTGCGCGGGAACTGTACGGTGTCCAGCACCAGCGTCTTGGAGGACTTGATGGCCTCGTACGGGTTCGCCGGATCGGAGAGGTAACTGATACCATCCTCGCCCAAGGCTTCCCAAACCATAAGCGCGGTCAGAGCGTTCTCGTTCAGGAACGAGGTCTCGTCCTGCACCCTTGCCTTCTCGTTGAGGGCGAAGCGGCTGAAGCCGAACACTGGCGTGTCCTTCGGGGTGATGAAGTTGGCCAGACGCTGCGGGTTATCCCAGGTGATGGCGTTCTTGGAAAGCACCTTTACCGGTTGGTTCAGCGTCACGGTCTTCTCCGCGCCGTCCTGGTAATAGGTCATCGTCATCTGGCACTGTATCGGCGTATCCTCGGTTATGCTGAGGACGCGGTTGTTCAGCGTGGCCGACAGGTCCACTTCCGTCTGCGACTTAGCCTTCACTTCCTTCACGATGGTGTCACTGGGGAAGTCCATGAAGTCTTTGAAGAAGAAGGACAACTTCACATTGGTGAAATCGCTGTCGGTATTGTTCTTTACCGCAATCCTGCCCACGGGGTTATTCTGGTAATACTTGTAGTTAGCCGAGAAAATAAAGTCCAGGCCTACCGGGATTATTTCCATGGGAGCCACGTTCTTGTTCTCGGTCGCCGCTATCGGCTCTGCGGCCTTCACGGCTTCCGGAGGCTTGTAATAATACTCCGCCGGCAGGGACAACCCGCCCTGCGCGCCGCTTACGGACATCCCGGCCACGTAATAGTAATAGGTGGCCTCAGCGGAAAGCCCGCCGTCATCAAAAGACTTGGTCTTGACGGAGCCCAGCTCCTTAAGCTCGCCTGAGCCCTTGGCGCGGAAAACCTTGAAACCTCCGGTCCAGGCGTTGGATTTGGCGTTCCAGGAAACAGTGGTTCCCGTTTCCGAGGCCGCGGCCTTGATCTCGAAGGGTTCTTCTGGCAGATAGCTGATGTCGAAAGCCAGCACGCGGCCGTTCTCCAGGTCCGACAAATATATCTTGTCGTTGCGGAAGGCCAGGGACTGCGGAGTCCACAGTTCCCGGTCGCCGCGCCCTTTGGCGAAGAAGCTGGCCACAAAAGCGCCGGCGTTGTCGAAGATCTTAACGTTGAAGGAGCCTTTATCCAGTATATAGAAGAAGCCCTTCCCGTCGTAAGTCAGACCGGCCGGGTCCTGCAGGCGGCCGGAATCGTCCCAGATGCGCAGGAACTTGCCCATGGAATCCATGACAATGACTTTTTTTAGCTCCGAGTCCAGTATGTAGACGTTCTTGTTCTCGTCGCAGCGCACGGCTACCGGATTGATCAGCGTAACGTTGCCGATTTCAGGGCCCGCGGCAAAAAGGAAAATGCCGTCCGGGCTGAAAGCCTTTATCTTCTTGTTCTTGGTGTCCGCCACGTAAATATTGCCCTTAGCGTTCACGGACACGGAAGAAGGCTGGCGGAACTGCCCGTCCCCGGAGCCGCTCTCGCCGAACATATTATTGAAGCTGCCGTCCGCATTAAAGATCTGCACCCGGTCGTTGCCGGTGTCCGCCACGTAGATCATGCCCTTGGAACTTACGAACAGGCCGCGGGGCGCGCGCACCTGCCCCTGCTGCTTGCCTTCGCGGACCAGGGTTTTTTTCACGCCCTTGTCAAAGAGCGCCAGCTCTTTGGAATCGGGCAGCCAGGCGATCACCTTGTTGTCCGGGGAAATGGAGAAAATGTCGGCTTTGATAGCCAGCTTGTCGGAGGGACCGGAAATCATGAACCGGTCCAGCAGGGGCGCGATAGGAAGGTCGGGGCCCGTTTCGGCGCTCTCCAGATTTATGGAGACCACCTTCTTGTTGTCGTCGTCGCTCAGGTAGATGTTGCCGGCTTCGTCGATGGTTATGTCGCGCAGGTTCCTGAACTCGCTCTTACCCTTGCCCCTTGTGCCGAAAGTGCCTATCGTTTCCCCCAGGTCGGAGAATTCGCGTACTTTGCCTTCCTTCGAGTTTATAAGGTAAAGCAGGCCGTGGCGGTCTACCACCGCGCCGTTGTTGGCCACCGAGAACTCCTTCAGCACCTTGCCGGTCCTGTCGTATTTCAGCAGAAGCGACTTGTCAGGATCGGAAACAAAAATATCCCCGGAGCGGCTGACCGTGATCTTGGCCGGGTTCAGTTTGGTCACCCCGTCCTGCCGGACCGCGGCGAAACCGTAAAGATAGATGCCGTCGGAGTTGAAAACTTCTATGCGGGAGTTGCCGGTGTTGGAGACATACAGCCTGTTGTCGGGGCCGTAGGCAATGCCTTTGGGAGAGTCGAGCTGGCCGGGAGCGGAGCCGTCGCTGGAGAAGGCCCAGAGGAACTTGCCGTCCGGATTAAAAACGACCACGCGGGAGCTGTCTGTGTCGGCCACGTAAAGCCTGCCGCCTCCGAAGGCTATAGCCTGGGGAGATTTCAGGCCGCCCTCTATTTTAGCCAGCTGTTTACCTTCGGTGTCGAAGACGAAGATCGAGTTGGCCTTAAGGTCCGAAACGAAGACCTTGCCTTTGGACACGGCTAAGGCCGCCGGCTTCTGCAGGACGGGGCTGACTATCTGTCCCTTGAATTCTATTTTCTCGTAGGCGCCGGCGGTAGACGCCAGCAGGGAAAACATTACCGAAAATATAAATACCCGGTTCATAAACACTCCCTCCTAAAACGACCATTTGAACTCTTACACACTATTTTATGATATTTTCCGCCCTCTTTTGTAAAGATATTCGGTATTAATTTACCTATAATATCCGCATTAGCTAAATCGGCCTTGCCATCCCCATCGTTAATGTTTTACGATACAGACTATTCCGTAAAAATCTAGGGAGTCTATTAATGGATATAACCTTTATAAAGCGCTTTATTACCACCTCCATAGGCAGAAAAGCCGTGATGGCCGTCTCTGGCCTGCTGCTGGGCGGGTTCATGCTGGTGCATCTGGCCGAAAATCTTCTGCTGTTCAAAGGGGAGATCTTTTATAACGGCTGGGTGGACTTCCTGCTCTCCAACCCCATAACTCCGTTCCTTGAAGCCGGCCTGCTGGCCCTGTTCCTGGCGCACATCGCGGCCGGCACCTGGGTGCGGGTGGAGGACTTCCTGAACGCCCCGCGCGGTTACGAGGCCCGCAAGTGGCAGGGCGGCCGCACCATTGGCTCGGCCACCATGCTCTATACCGCCGCCGCCATCCTGGCCTACCTGACCTACCACATGCTGACCTTCCGCTTTGTCGACCATTCCATGGGCTTCTACCAGATGGTGACCGGCGCCTTCCGCAGCCCGGTTTTTGTGGCCGTCTACGTGGCCGGCGCGGCCGCGCTGGCGCTGCACTTGAGCCACGGCATGCAGAGCGCCTTCCAGACCCTGGGCGTGAACCATCCCAAATACACGCCGCTGATCAAGCTGGGCGGCCTGCTTGTGGCCTTGGCCATGATAGGCTTCGCGCTTATCTCGGTGTACTACCTGGCCGGCATAGATCTGAAAAGCGCCGAAGCGGGCTACCAGGTGGTAATAATAAAATAGGCGGACAAATTTAGCGGACCGGAGGAAAGATGAAACTCGACGCACAGATACCCGCGGGGCCGATAGAGAAAAAGTGGGATTCCCATAAATTCAACCTGAAGCTGGTGAACCCCAACAACCGCCGCAAGTTCGACATCCTGGTGGTGGGCTCGGGTCTGGCCGGGGCCTCCGCCGCGGCCTCGCTGGGCGAACTGGGCTACAACGTGAAGGTCTTCACCCTGCACGATTCCCCCCGCCGCGCGCACTCGATAGCCGCGCAGGGCGGCATCAACGCGGCCAAGAACTACCCGAACGACGGGGACTCGGTCTGGCGCCTGTTCCACGATACGGTGAAGGGCGGCGACTACCGCGCCCGCGAGGCCAACGTCTACCGCCTGGCCCAGCTCTCCGGCCAGATCATAGACCACTGCGCGGCCATCGGCGTGCCTTTCGCCCGCGAGTACGGCGGCCTGCTCTCCAACCGCTCTTTTGGCGGCGCGCAGCTGTCCCGCACCTTCTACGCCAGGGGCCAGACCGGCCAGCAGCTGCTGGTGGGCGCGTACTCGGCCATGATGCGCCAAGTGGCGGCCGGCACGGTCACCGTAATGCCCCGCCGCGAAATGGTGGATATAGTGATGAAGGGCGGCCGCGCGCGCGGTATAACCGTGCGCAACCTGGTGACCGGCGACCTGGAAGCCCACTCCGGCCACGCGGTGCTGCTCTGCACCGGCGGCTACGCCAACGTCTTCTATCTTTCCACCAACGCCGCCAGCTGCAACGTGTCCGCTATCTGGACCGCCTACAAGAAGGGCGCGGGCCTGGCGAACCCCTGCTTCACGCAGATACACCCCACCTGCATCCCCCGCTCCGGCGAGCACCAGTCCAAGCTGACGCTGATGAGCGAGAGCCTCCGCAACGACGGGCGCGTCTGGGTGCCCAAGGCCAAGGGCGACCACCGCCCGGCCAACGAGGTCCCCGAGGAGGAGCGCGATTATTTCCTGGAGCGCCGCTACCCCGCCTTCGGCAACCTGGTGCCCCGCGACATAGCCTCGCGCGCAGCCAAGACCGTGGTTGACTCCGGCTACGGCGTGGGCCGTACCGCCCAGGCCGTCTACCTGGACTTCCGCGACTCCATAAAGCGCAAGACCGAAGAGAAGATAAAGGACGAGTACGGCAACCTCTTCGACATGTACTACCAGATCACAGACGAGAACGGCTACAAGACCCCAATGCGCATCTACCCGGCGCCCCACTACACCATGGGCGGGCTGTGGGTGGACTACAACCTGATGACCACCATCCCCGGCCTGTTCGCGCTGGGCGAGGCCAACTTCTCGGACCACGGGGCCAACCGCCTGGGCGCCTCCGCGCTGATGCAGGGACTCGCCGACGGCTTTTTCATAGCCCCCTCCACCGTGGCCGGCTACCTCGGCGCCACCAAGTTCGAAGCGGCCACCACGCTGGACCGTGAATTCACCGACTCCGCCAAACAGGTGCAGGAGAAAGTCAACAGGATCATCGCCATAAAAGGGCACAAGACCCCCTCCGAGCTGCATCGCCAGCTGGGCAACGTGATGTGGAACGACGTGGGCATGGCCCGCAGCGAGGCCCTGCTGAAGAAAGCCCTTAAGAAGATCCCGGAGATACGCGAGGACTTCTGGAAGGACGTCACGGTCTCCGGCGCCGATAAAGACTTCAATCCTACGCTGGAGAAGGCCCTGAAGGTGGCGGACTTCCTGGAATTCGCGGAACTCTTCGTGAAGGACGCGCTGGAAAGGAAGGAGTCCTGCGGCGGGCATTTCCGCGAGGAGTCCTGCACCCCGGAGGGCGAGGCGAAGCGGGACGACGAGAACTTCTCTCACGCCTCGGTCTGGGAATACCAGGGCGAAGGCAAGGAAGCGGTCCTGCACAAGGAACCCCTGGCTTTCGAGCATATAAAGATGGCCGAAAGGAGCTACAAATAACATGAAAGGCCTGAAACATTTTTCCGTCACCGTGCGCGTCTGGAGGCAGGCGGGCCCCAAGGAACCGGGCAAGATGGTCTCCTACAAGGTTAAGGACGTTTCCCCGGACATGTCCTTCCTCGAGATGCTGGACGTCCTTAACGACAACCTGCTCAAGAAAGGGGACACGCCCATAGCTTTCGAAAGCGACTGCCGCGAGGGGATCTGTGGCTGTTGCGGCCTGGTGGTGAACGGCGACGTGCACGGCCCGGACGAGCATTCCACCGTGTGCCAGCTGCACATGCGCAGGTTCAGCGACGGCGACGTGATCACCGTGGAACCCTGGCGCGTTAAGTCCTTCCCGGTCATCAAGGACCTGGTGGTGGACCGCTCTTCTTTCGACCGCCTGATTGCGGCGGGCGGCTTCATCTCCGTGAACACCGGCGCGGCGCCGGACGCCAATTCGGTCCCGGTGGAGAAGGACAAGGCCGAGGAAGCCATGGACGCCGCGGCCTGCATAGGCTGCGGGGCCTGCGTGGCCTCCTGTCCCAACGGCGCGGCCATGCTTTTCGTCGGGGCCAAGGTCTCGCAGCTGGCGCTGCTGCCGCAGGGAACGCCGGAGCGGGCCAACCGTGCCCTCAATATGGTGGCGGCGATGGACAAGGAAGGCTTCGGCAACTGCACCAACGAGTACGAGTGCGAAGCGGTCTGCCCCAAGGATGTAAAGGTGGCCAACATCGCCCGCCTGAACCGCGAGTTCCTGCTGGCGAACCTGTTCTCGAAAAAGTAATAATCCCGTCCAGAAGGGTGCCGCGGGGACAGGGTTAGCAAAACCTTCGCGGAGGCCGAGGCTTGCGCAGCGCCGAGGCCGGGTGGCCGAAGGCCACTGCAGTGTAATGAGGCGCGCGCACGGTGTGCGCGACGCCGTGTTTTGATAACCCTGTCCCCGCGGCGCCCGAACGACCTGCCCGCTAAATTCAAAGAACCAAGGACCCCTCCATGTCTGAATTCAAATATACTGAACTATTCGAACTGCCTAAACCGGCGGCCAAGTTCCGCCTGCTTACAAAAGAGGGCGTGAAGGTTATAAAGGCCGGGGACAGGGATATATTGAAAGTGGCGCCGGAGGCGCTGGCGCGGCTGGCCCGCGAGGCGGTACGCGACGTTTCTTTCCTGCTGCGCCGCGCGCACAACCAGCAGGTGGCAGCTATTTTTGCGGACCCGGAGGCCTCGGAGAACGACAGGTTCGTGGCTTTCTCACTGCTAGAGAACGCCGTGATCTCGGCCGGATTCGAGCTCCCCTTCTGCCAGGATACCGGGACGGCTACCGTGGTGGCGAAGAAAGGCGAGCAGGTCTGGACCGGATCCAACGACGAGGAGTCGCTTTCCAGAGGCATCTGGGAAACTTATACCGGCGAGAACCTGCGCTATTCCCAGACCCTGGCCGTGGACATGTACAGGGAAAAGAACTCCGGAAACAACCTGCCGGCCCAGATAGACATTTACGCCAAACCGGGCATATCCTACGACTTCCTGTTCGTGACCAAGGGCGGGGGCTCGGCCAACAAGACCATGCTCTACCAGGAAACGAAGGCCACGCTGACGGCGGAGAAACTGAAGCCGTTTCTTGTAGAGAAAATGAAGTCCCTGGGCACGGCGGCCTGCCCCCCCTACCACATCGCCTTTGTGATCGGCGGCACCTCGGCCGAGATGTGCCTTAAGACGGTAAAGCTGGCCTCGACGGGTTACCTGGACGGTCTGCCTGACAACCCGGGGGAGACCGGCCGCGCCTTCCGCGACAGGCAACTGGAGGCGGAGCTGCTGGAGGCGGCCGGCAAGCTGGGCTACGGCGCGCAGTTCGGCGGCAAATATTTCGCGCACGACGTGCGCGTGGTGCGCCTGCCGCGCCACGGAGCTTCGGCCCCCGTCGGCATGGGCGTCTCCTGCTCGGCCGACCGCAACATCCTGGCCCGCATAGACCGGGACGGGCTCTGGCTGGAGGAGATGGACCGCGACCCCGGCAGCCTTATCCCCAAAGACATACGCGCCAAATTTTCCTCCTGCTCAAACTGCGTCAGCGTGGACCTGAACAGGCCGATGGAGGAAATACTGGCCCAGCTTTCGAAGCACCCCATAGGCACCCGGTTGGCGCTGAACGGACGGATAGTAGTGGCCCGGGACCTGGCCCACGCTAAATTCAAGGAACTACTGGACTCCGGCGGGGAACTGCCGGAATACCTGAAGAAGCACCCGGTCTATTATGCCGGCCCCGCCAAGCAGCCCAAGGGCAAACCCTCCGGCTCGTTCGGGCCTACTACGGCCGGCCGGATGGACTCTTACGTTGACCTGCTGCAGTCTAAAGGCGCGTCCATGGTGATGATAGCCAAAGGCAACCGTTCGCAGGCTGTCACCGACGCCTGCAAAAAGTACGGCGGCTTCTACCTGGGCTCTCCCGGCGGCCCGGCGGCCCTGCTGGCCGAGCGGAATATAAAAAAAGTGGAGACGCTGGACTACCCGGAACTTGGCATGGAAGCCGTCTGGGCGATAGAGGTGGAGGATTTCCCGGCTTTCATACTGGTGG
Organism: uncultured Elusimicrobia bacterium; assembly: GCA_903917735.1. Taxonomy (GTDB): domain Bacteria; phylum Elusimicrobiota; class Elusimicrobia; order Elusimicrobiales; family UBA9959; genus UBA9959. The sequence goes on from CAIXBR010000105.1 coordinate 36,751, forward strand.
ACGACAAGGGCGGGGATTTTTTCCGTGCCTGCGCCGCGGGAGCGAAGTGAAACAGCCCCGCGGCTCCGGCCTCCCGGCACCAACCACCGGTGATTCTGTTTTTCACGCGCGCCTGCGCGACCGCAGTTTCAAGCCAGCCCCCGCGGACAAACTCTACAGGCTGGCGGAAATATGCAGGCGGGGCGGGGCGTATACTTAAGCCGCCGCGAAACTTCACTCCCCGCTGGGCATTGGCGGCGCTTGAGCGCGCCGGAGGGTGCCGCAGGCCGGAACGGCATTTCATCTCCCTGGCCGCAAGGTTCAGACCGCTACAGTTCAGACCGCTGATAGTTATAAAAGGCTAGAATATAGCCACAATCATGAAACCCTACCACTTCCTGCCTATATTCATCACTCTGATAGCCGGTTACCTAGGCACCCATTTTTACGCCGCCAGGTGGCTGGCGAAAAGCTTTGCCCTTGCCCCTTCCGCCGCCTCCTGGGTGCGCTTCCTCCTGCTGGCCGCGGCTTTCCTCTCCCCTTTCACCATGTTCCTCAAGCAAAAGTTCCACAGCCCGGCGCTTGAAGCCCTATATACCGCCGGCTATACCTGGATGGGCGTAATATTGATAGCCGGCTTCATGTTTTTCTGTTCCGACCTAGCGGCTTTTGCCCTGCGGCGCCTCGGCCAGGCGGGGACTTTGTCTTACCTGCCGCCCCTGACCCTGGCCGCCCTTGCCGTTATATTGGCCTGGGCGCTTTACGGCGGGCTTAAAACCCCTCCCATAAAAGAAATAACCATTCCGATAAAGAACCTGCCGCCGGCCCTGGACGGCTTTAAAATAGTCCAGATCTCGGATATGCACGTGGACTCCGACTGGAAGCTGCGGGAGTTCTCAGGGATAGTGGATAGGATAAACGCGGCCTCCCCCGACCTGGTGCTTGTCACAGGGGACTTGATAGACCCGGGCATAACCTGCAACGAAGGCCTGATGGAGCTTGCGAGCAAGATCAAGAGCCGCCTGGGGCTTTACGGTTCCCTTGGCAATCATGAATATTATTACGGGCTGGACAAGTCCGCGGGCTGCTACAAAGCCTTCGGCATAAAGCTGCTGAAGAACGAATCGCTGGAACTTAAAGACCTGCGGCTTATCGGCCTGGGCGATATACACACGGAGCACCTCTCCGAAATTGACGTGACCGCCATACTGAAAAAGGCCGGGAACGAAAAATTTACCATCCTTATGTCCCACCAGCCGGTATACTACAAGGCTATTGCCGCCGCCGGCGATTACCTTGTGTTCTCGGGCCATACGCACAGGGGCCAGATCTTCCCTTTCAATATCTTCACAAAGGCATTTTATCCGTATTTTTACGGGCTTTATCATATAAACAACAGCGTTTTTTATGTCACCTCCGGAACCGGCACCTGGGGCCCTCCCATGCGCTGGCTGGCCCCCTCCGAGATCCCGATAATCACGCTAAGACCCGCCTAACCTGCCCAAAGGGCCCACGCGGACCCAGTCTTTTAACTCCGTGCCCCTGGGCCCGCGGAACCTTGTCGTTGCGGCTCCTGCAGGCTAAACTATAAATGTAGGCAGCCCAAGGAGGCAGTTAATGAACGGCACTTTCAAGAACCTTGTCCTTACCACAACGCTTCTTTCCATTTCCGCTTCCGCGCATGCCTTCATGGATACAAGGAGCGTTCTAAAGACCATCAATGATCCCTCCGCCAAGGCCGAAGACCGCTGCTCGGTCATATCCAACGTTCTCCCTGCATCCAACGAACAAATCGCCCGGAACCTGGCAGACCTCATAAACGACCCGGACCCCGAGGTGCAGGCCTGCGCCATACGCGCCGCAGGCGTGTCCAGGAACGAATTTGCGGCAGATGCCCTGCTGGCCAACGTTCAGCGCTTCCAGGCCGAGACCCGCTCCAGGGGCCTCTACGAAGTGAACCTGAAAGCCCGCATCAAGGCTATAGACTCTATCTGGTCCCTGGGCGAGATCGCCAACCCCAAGTCTACGGAGAAGCTCCTCAAATTCTTCGCCGATTCCGACAACGTGGTAAAGGTGAACATCGCCGTCAGCGCCGGCAAGACCAAAGCCGAGTTCTCAAAGAAATTCCTCTACGCCCTGGCCGGCAACACTAGTGAATCCTCGGTGGTTCGCGCCGCGGCTTACGAAATGCTGGAAGAGAACAAAGCCCCCGCCCCGGCCCCCGGCGTATCCCTGGCCGACGGCATAGAGAAAGGCGACATCATCTACACCGGCGGCATTTTCGGCATCCCGCAGAACTGGATAGGCGATATGCCGGTAGGCCACGCCGGGATTTTCGGCGGCACGGAAGTGCGCGACGGCAAGCTGGTGGTGGTCATCTACGACTGCGTGCCCGATTTCTTCAAGCCCTACGGCGGCGTGCGCAAAGTGTACGCCTGGAAATATTTCACCCATGAGAACTCTTACCCCTTCTACGGCAACCGCGTCAGCAAGGTGCGGCCTACCAAAGCCCAGCGTGAGCTGATAATAAAGGCCGCCATAGCCAAGCTCGGCCATCACTACAGCGACACGCATCTCTCCCAGAAAGGTCCGGAAGATTATGACTGCGTGGGCTACACCGAATACGCCTACGAGGCCGCAGGCCTTAACCCTACCCCCGATGACCAGGAGACCGGCTGGGGCTGGCCGCTGACCCCGGCCGAGCAGTACGCCGCCACCGTGGCCAACACCCAGATGAAACCCCCGCTGATGATCGCCGGCAACGCCGACATCAAGTCGACGCAGCAGGAAATAATCAACAAGGACGTGACCGGCCTCCTGAAATCCTACGGTATAAAAATCCAGGCCTCAGAAGTCCCAGCCAATATCCGGTTCGAGCCCGTGAACTAAAAGCTATCCGCAGATAAAAACGCCCCGTCTCCCGGGGCGTTTTTGTTTTATAGAGAATACTTTTGGTAAAAGCCGCGAGATCCACAGTCGTCGACCTGTTGAGGGGATGGCATCTCGCTGTATTTGAAGTTATTTTTTCTTGGAACGGGTGGTGCGTGTCTTTATGCCGGCCATTTCGCGGATCTCAAAGAGACGGTCGCGGAGTTCCGTGGCCAGCTCGAAATTCAGGTTGTCGGCGGCTTCCTTCATGCGTTTTTCAACCTCTTGGGCCAGCGCCTTCATGTTCGCCTTCGGCATACCGCCCGTCGGCAGCGGCTCCGCCACCATAATGCCCTTGCGCTTTGCCTGCGTACGCAGCTCCTCGAACTCCACAAATTTCTTGATTATGCTCTTCGGCTCGATATTATTAGCCTTATTATACGCCACCTGCTTGTTGCGTCGCCGCGTCATCTCGGCGATAGCCCGCTCCATGCTCCCCGTCATCCGGTCCGCGAAAAGAATAACTTCTCCGCACAGATTACGCGCCGCGCGCCCCGAGATCTGTATCAGCGTGGTTTCGCTGCGCAGGAAGCCCTCGTTGTCCGCGTTCAGAATAGCCACCAGCGTAACCTCTGGAATATCCAGCCCTTCCCTCAGCAGATTTATCCCTACCAGCGCGTCGAACTCCCCCTTCCGGAAAGCCGAAAGAATATCCAGCCGCTCCAGCGTGTCCATGTCCGAATGCATGTATTTGGCCTTCAGGCCCTTCTCCGTCAGGAAGGCGCTCAGATCCTCGGCCGTCTTCTTGGTAAGCGTAAGCACCAGCGTGCGCTCATGTTTAGCCGCCCGCTTCACTATCTCGGCCGTCAGCGTCTTTATCTGCCCGGTCACCGGCAATATCTTCACCGCCGGGTCAATTAAACCAGTCGGACGTATAATGAGATCAACCACGTCCTCTTTAGAACAGACGTTCAATTCATAGGGGCCGGGCGTAGCCGACACATAAACCGTAGCCGGCCTGATAGCCTCGAACTCGTCGAACTTCAGCGGCCTGTTGTCCAGCGCCGAAGGCAGCCGGAACCCGAAATCCACCAGCGTCTGCTTGCGCGCGCGGTCCCCCGCGTACATACCGCGTATCTGCGGCACCGTCACGTGGGACTCGTCTATAAAAAGCATGTAATCTTTCTTGAAATAGTCGAACAGGCAGTCCGGGCGGGTGCCCGGGGCCCGGCCGGCCAGGTGGCGCGAATAATTCTCCACGCCGTTGCAATAGCCGGTCTGGCGTATCATCTCCAGGTCGTACCTGACGCGCTGGCCCAGCCGCTCGGCCTCCAGCAACTTGCCGTGCCCTTTCAGTTCCGCCAGTCTTCCCGCCAGCTCGGCCTCTATCGCGGCGGCGGCCGTCTCCACTTCACCGGTGGTCGCCACGAAATGCGTAGCCGGGAACACCCAGATTTCCGGCAATTCTTTAATAGTGTCGCCGGTCAGCGGATTTATTTCCTTTATCGACTCTACCGCATCGCCCAGCTCCACCCGCCAGGCCGTCTCCGCGTCAGCCGGGAAGATGTCCAGGTTGGCGCCGCGCAGGCGGAAGGTGCCGCGCTCGAACTCCGTCTCGTTGCGCTCGTAATTTATGTGCACCAGGCCGCGCGTAAGTTCCTTGCGGTCGGCCTTCTGCCCCTTCCTGATGTTCAGGCAGAGCTCGGCGAAATTCTCCGGCGATCCTATGTTGTAGATACAGGAAACAGAGGCCACCACTATGGTGTCCGGCCTGGTCAGGATGGAGGTAGTAGCCTTCAGCCGCAACTTGTCTATGTGGTCGTTTATGGAAGCGTCTTTCTCTATGTAGGTGTCGCTGGCCGGGATATAGGCCTCAGGCTGGTAGTAGTCGTAATAGGAGACGAAATACTCCACCGCATTCCCGGGGAAGAAGGTCTTGAACTCGGAGTAGAGTTGCGCGGCCAGCACCTTGTTGGGCGAGATTATAAGCGCGGGGCGCTGCAGGCGCTCGATGGCGGCGGCCACGGTGTAGGTCTTGCCGGAGCCCGTCACGCCGAGCAGCGTCTGGTTGGCCTTGCCCGCCTTTATACCGGAACAGAGCGCGTCTATTGCGGAGGGCTGGTCCCCGGCAGGACCGAAGGGCGCCACAAGTTTGAATTTGCCTTCCATATAAAGATTCTACCAAGAAAATGATAGAATCCTAAGCGCGATGGGAGAAAAAATACAGATAACGATGGCGAAGAGCGCGGGGTTCTGCCCCGGGGTGAAGAACGCCATAGACAAGGTGCTGGAACTGGCCAAAAACAGGAAGAAACCCATTTACACCCTTGGCCCGCTCATACACAACAAGCAGGTTATAGAAACCCTCAGAGAAAAGGGCATCCACGCCGTAAATTCAGCGGATGAAATAAAAGAAAAGCGCGCCATACTTGTCATCCGCGCGCACGGTATTCCCCCGGAAGAAGAAACCAAGATACGCGCCCTGGACCTGGAGGTAGTGGACGCCACCTGCGCTCTTGTAAAGCACGTGCAGGAGAACATCCGCACCCACACACTAAAAGGTTATTCCACAATAATCGTCGGCGACAAGGACCACGCGGAAGTAGTCGGCCTTATGGGCTACACCGAAGGCCGCGGCTTTGTGGTCAGCGGTCCCGAAGAAGTAAAAAGTCTCCCCCATTTTAAAAAAGCCAACATAGTGGCCCAGACCACGCAGGAAGAGGACGTGTTCCTGGCCGCCGCCAAGGAGGCCAGAAAAATTGCGGACGACCTCACCGTTTCCAACACTATCTGCAACCCCACCCGACAGCGGCAGAAAGAGACCGCTGAATTCTCAAAAGATTCTGACCTTGTAATCGTGGTGGGCGGGAAGAATTCAGCGAACACGGCGCGCCTTTTCCAGATCTGCGAAAGGCTGGCGAAAAAAGCGGTGCATATAGAGCGGGAAGACGAATTAAAGAAAAGTCTTTTTGAAGGCGCATCAAATATTTTTATTACTGCCGGCGCCTCTACTCCGACATGGATGACGGAGAAGGTCCTTGAGAAGGCCAGGGAGCTGGCCGGCAGGGAAGTGAATCCGGTCATGGAGCAGCTTGCCTTCGCCTGGAAACTTATCATAACCGGTTCGCTCTACACCGCGCTGGCCGCGGCTGCTCTTACTTACGTCTGCATGAAGCTGGAGCGGGTGCCGGTCTCGGTAAAATTCCTGCTGATGGCCGGGCTTTTCGCCTTCAGTCTGCACATGGCCAACCGGGCAGCCGAGAAAGGCACCGCGGCCCCTGGCAAAGCCCGCAGGCTGCTGTTCGTAAAGTACCGCGTGGCGTCGAGATTCACTGCGCTCGTTTGCGGCGCCCTGGCTATCTTGCTCTCGGCCGCGCTGGGCTGGAAGATATTCTTGGCCGCGGCTTTTTTTTGGGGAGTGGGCATGCTTTATCCATACAAGCTGCCCATGGGTCTGGAAAAATTTGGAAATTTCCCCGCTTCAAAAGATATTGTTACGGCGCTGGGCTGGGCTTTCATGTGCGCTTACGCCCCAGGCTTGTGGCGCGGCGGCGCTCTGAGCAATTCAACGCAGCTGGCCATATTTTTCGCCTTCCTGCTGGTATTCACGCGCTCGGTGCTGTTCGGCGTCAGCCACGCCCATAGCGACATGATAGTGGGCAAGGAAAATTTCTACAAGGCCGCCGGCCCCACGCTGACCTACTTTACGCTACTCGCTATTTTCCTGCTGCTGGCGGGCATATTGTTCTCTCTTAAAAGCGCCGGCTGGCAGCCGCATCTGGCGGCGGCGCTGATAACCGGACTTTTCTATTATTTGGGCCTGATGCTGTTCTTCTATTTCAGGAAACCGCCGGAACATATTACCGCGGAGACCCTGATAGATACGCAGTTCATTATCCTCGCCGTACTGGCGTACAGTGTGAACAAATAGCGGCTAAAATCACTGTAATTATTTTTTCAGCGTCTGCCGCGCCCGGAACAGACGGGTTTTAAAGGCGGGGACCGTTATTTTTAGGACTTTTGCGGCCTCTTCCATGCTGAGGTCCTGTATATCCGCAAGCTTAATCGCCATGCGGTAGTTCAGCGGGAGCTTTGTAAGGCCTTTTGCCACGCTTTCGGCCAGTTATTTTTTTGCCGTGTCGTCGGCCTGCGGCAGGTCGCCTATCTCGCGTATATCCTCAAGGCTCACCAGCTTTTCGCTCTTCCTCTTTGTGTAGGTGTCGGGCAGCGGTGGTGAGCCCTAATTCCAAATGAACCCGGTTATTGCATCTCCGCCGCCTGTTTCGGGTTCGCGGGGTCGTCCTTATTGGACGACATCAGGTAGTAAAAGTATGGCACGTACACCAGGGTAAGAAAAGTGCCGAAGATAAGCCCGCCTATGGACACTATAGCCAGCGGCGAAAGCCGCTCCAGGCCTATGGCCCATTCCAGCGCTATAGGCACCATGCCCACGGCTGTACCGAAGGCTGTCATCAGGATGGGCCTGGTGCGCACGGTGATGCTATCGTAGATAGCCGTTTTAAGGTCTTTCCCCTCGCGCTCGTAGGTCTGGATAAAGTCTATGAGCAGGATGGAATTCTTTACAATGATGCTGCCCAGCAGCACGAAGCCCATGATGGCCGGCAGGCAGGCGTGCTTGTCCGCCAGCAGCAGCGACCAGGCGCCGCCTATGGCGCCCAGCGGTATGGCCAGGATAATGGCCACAGGTGACTTCCAGGAGCCGAAGAGCGGCACCATAACCAGATAAAGTATCACTATGCCCATGGCGATGGCGGAAAGCATGCGCAGCATGGCGTTCATCATGGTGTCTATGTCGCCGGTCTGTTTTAAGGTAACGCCGTCAGGCAATTTAACCTTCTTCATGGCGGCGTCGAAACTTTCCATGATATGCGTTATGGGGAAAGTGGAGCGGTAGCCGTACACGTCCAGCGAATATTGCATGCCCTGCCGCGTTATGACGGTGGGCTCGGTGCTGTCCACGAAATCCCCCATGGCAACCAGCGGCACGAAGCCTTTGGGCGTGGCCACCAGGTAGCTGCCGAACTTGCTTACCCGGTCCCGTAAATCGGCCTTCTCTATAACTTTTATCATCAGGCCGGTCTCGTTGGGGATGGTCAGCACGGAAGACACCGCGCCGGTGAGCCCCTGGGCCACCTGCCCCGCCACGCTGTTGGGCGTGACGCCATACATCGCGCATTTATTCTTATCGATGCGGAAGTCATCTTCCAGGCTGTCCGTGTCCCACGAGCGGGAATAGGATTTGAGCCCCTTAGTGGAAGCCATGGCCCCCATAACGTCCTTGCCGGCGGAATCCAGGTCCTTTATGGACGAGCCGAACAGCGTGGCGTCCACGTTGGCCACAATGGAGGAGAAAGCGGTGGCGCCGAAGTCGTAGGCGTCCGCGTATTTTACGCCGGGCAGACCCCGCGCGAAATCGCGTATTTTCCCTTCCAGCGTCCAGATGTCACGCTTGCGGTCGAAGCGATTGACGAAATGCACCGTCATCATCATCTGGTAGGGCGTGCCGCCGGCCACGGTGAAGACTCCGGGCTCGGTGCCTATGGCGGTGGAGACTGACTGTATATCCCCCATGCTATAGATATATCTTTCAAGCTCGGCGGCGCGCTCGTTCACCTTCCAGATGGAGGTATTCGAGGCCAGCGTCACCTTGACCTTGGCTATGCCGCTGTCCATGGGCGGCATCAGGTCGCGGCCTTCCAGCGGCAGGATCCTGCCCATGCTGACGGCGAACAGCAGAAAAAGCGGCAGTATAAAAACCAGCCTCAGCCCCCGGTGTTCCATCATGAACTTATTGATGTTTATGTAAAAGGTTTTCAGCGGCGCCAGCATGGCTTCCATCCACTTGTTCAGGCGGCCTTCGAATTTAAAGTTTCCCCCCCCGCCCAGGCCCATGAACTTCTTGGCCACTATGGGGATAAAGGTAATGGAGACCACGTAGGACACCAGCACGGCTATCATCAGCGTGCCGGCCAGCTGCCTGAAGATCTTCTCCGGGAAATCCCCCACGAAGAGAAGCGGAAGCATTATTACCGTCGTAGCTATGGTGCCGCCGAACACCACCAGCATCACTTCCTCGGTGCCGTCGATCGCGGCCCGCTCGGCGCTCTTGCCGAGCTCCTGGTGATGGCGCTTGATGTTCTCAAGTATAACTATGGCATCGTCCACCAGCATGCCCAGCGCCAGGATGATGCCGGTGAGGCTCAACAGATTGAAGCCGATGCCGAGCAGCCACATGATGCCTATGGTGGCCAGGTACACGAACGGTATGGACAGGCCGGCGATGATGGTAAGCGGCAGGTCCGCCAGGAAGATGAAGATAACCAGCGACGTAAAAATAATGGCGTCGCGCAACGCGTCTATCATATTGGAGTTGCTGAGCTTTACCAGCTCTTCCTGCGAGTCCGTGGTCTGTATCTCTATCTGCGGGAAGCGCTTCCTAAGTTCAGGCAGCAGCGCGTTGACGGATCTTATAGTATCCAGCACCGCGCCGCCGAAAGGGCGCTGTACGGCTAGGGCTATGCCCTGCGCCCCGTTGCCGCGGTAGAGCGAGGTGGGGTCCTTTATGCCGTAGGAAACCACCGCCACATCCTTCAGTTTTATCGACGGGGTTACGCTGATGTCGCCTATCTGGCCGATGTCGGCGGCCTCGGTGAGCAGCCGGAACACGTTCTGGTTGGACTGGTTTATCACTATGCCCATAGGCATGTCTTTATTCCCCAGCTTGAGCGCCGCGGCCACGTCCTGCGCGGTCAGGCGCATGCCGGCCAGCTTGGCGTTGTCTACGAAAATATCGATCTCTTTCTGGAAGCCGCCGAAAACGTCTACGTTGGAGACGCTGCCTGCCTTAAGCAGTTCCGGCTTTATATAGTTCTCCGCCATGTAGCGGAAGTCGGCCAGGCCCAGCTTGGAGCCTGGCTTAGGCGAAAGCGAAAGAACTATCACCGGCGGAGTATAGGAGGTTATTTCATAGACCGAAGGTGTCTGGATGTCGGCCGGCAGCAGGTTCTGGATCTTGGTAAGCGCGTTGGCGGCGTCGGTCTTGGCCTCGGCTATGGGCTTGGAATAGTCGAACTCGGCGGTAACTACGGAGAAGCCGTCGTTGGAGGTGGAATAGACGCGCCTTATGCCGTTTATGGTGTAAAGCTGGCGCTCTATTATGGCGCTGACATGGTCCGCCACGTAGCGGGCCGAAGCGCCCGGCTCAACGGTAACCACCGACACCTGCGGCCTGTCGACAGGCGGAAAGAGGTCGCGCGGGATCTTGAAAAAGCCCACCACGCCCAGCACCGACAGCCCTATGAGGACCGCGAAGACCAGGTGCGGCCTTGAAATAAAGAATTTAGTCATGGGTCCCGTTCTCCCGGACCGCTTTTATTTTCTGGCCTTCGTAGATCTTAAGCAGGTCCTGTTCCGGGGCAGTCCCTAGCCGCGCGGCCGGGTCCAGGCCCTCCACGCAGTAGCTTACGCCGTCGGTGCCCAGCACTTTCACCGGCGTCCAATGCACCGTACCCACTGCAACCGTCAGAGCGAAGTAGCCATTCATGTTGCGCGAGACCGAATTGACCGGCACGATAAGTCCACGGCTGACCGAGGTATAGAAATGCGTATCCACGTAGGTGCCGGCGGGGATATTGAGCTTGTTGCCCGTAAGCGCCAGCTTTACCGTCATAAGGTTGTTGGCCGTGGCGGGAACAACCGCTTTCACACGGGCCTTCTGGTAGGCGCCGTTAAAGATTATCTCCTGTTCCGAGCCGGGCTTTATTTTTGCCGCCGTCTCCACCGGCAGGTCCGAGTAAACTTCGTAGCCGGGGCCGTTGCCGTCCAATTGCAGCAGCACCTTGCCGGGGTAGGCCGTATCTCCGGGGTTAAGGAAGCGCTTGCCCACTACCGCGTCGAAGGGGGCGCTCATAACGCCGTAGCTCAGCTGCGCGGCAGCCGCCTCGTAAGCGGACACGGCCTGCGCGTAAAGGTTCTGGGAATTCTCAAGCTGCTCCTGCGAGATGGCCTTGTTGTCGTAGAGGATCTTGTCGCGGTTGTAAACCTTCTCCTGGTTCTCCTTCTTCAAGGCAAGGGCCTCGGCGCCGGCAGCGATGTCGGAGGTATCCAGGCGCAGCACCAAGTCGCCTTTTTTAACGGCGGTGCCCTCTTCAGCGATATAGACCACGCGGGCGCTCAGCCGGGAACTTAAGGCCGCCTGGTTCTCCGGCTTGAACAGGCCCAGGAAGGTCTCCTGCGCGCGCAGCACGCCCAGGCGCGGCGAGGCCAGGTCCAGCGCCACCGGGTAGGTCTCAGGGGCTTTCTCCCTGGCTATGGCCAACTTCCGCTTTATTACAGGCACGGCCGCCAGCGCCAGGATCAGCATTATAAGCAGCGCGCGTCCCTTTTTGGTCTTCATGAGCTCCGAGATCTTGTTTTTAAGGTTCATATCTTTTCTCCCGCGCTGAACTCGAGGTACTTCCCCGCCGTGAAAATGCCGTAGTAAGCGCCTCGCTCCTGGGCGAGCGCGTCGTAATACTGGGCCAGCGAAAGTAATAGGTCGTACATGCTGCCCACGCTCTGCTGGTACTTTACATTCTCCACGTCCTTAGTGTCTTTAGCGTAATCCAGCGCCTTGCCGGCGGCCTCGTGAAGAGCAAGCTGCGTCTTCAGAGAGGTATAGGCTTCCACCACCTCGCGGCGCACGGCCAATTGCTGGGCCGTCTCGGCCTCTTTGGCGCTCTTATATTCCTGTTTCTGGCTGACCATATCGAAAGCCCTTTTGCCGAAGTCAAACACCGGGAACTGGGCCGCCACACCGTAGTTCCACAGCGGCACACTGCCGCCGCCGCCGATACTTCTAAAATAAGTGTAGTTGGCTGAGATATCGGGCAGGTAGGCGTACTTGGACTTGGAGTAATTGGCCGCGGCTATCTCCTTCTTCTTTATGCTCATGGCCATTTCCTCGCGGTCAAGCAGGGCGGCCTTTACCAGGTCCTCCAGCGGAGGGTAAGCCGTCTCTTTAAGTTCTGCCGGCTCGAAATCCCAGTCGTCCGTTTCCATGCCGGTAAGCTGGTCCAGGCCGGCTTTCAGCGCGGTTATATTGTTCTCCAGGCCCTGGCGCTGGGCTTTCACCATTTCGTACTGGTAATCCACCTTTTTAAGGTCTATGGGAGCGTAGCGGCCCACCTTTACGCCGAGCTCGATGTTCTTGTGCAGTTCGGACAGGGCTTTTTCCTGTTCGGTCTTGGCCTGCAATTGTTCCTTGAGGGCAAGGCCTTTAAGGAAGAGCGAATAGACGTTGAACCCCACCTGCCTTTGGGTGAGAGAACTTTGGGCCATGGCTATTTCATAACCCAGAGAGGCAATGGAAATATTTTTACTCAGCTTGAAGCCGGTAAATATAGGCAGGGTGTAGGAGCCGCCCACATTGGTAATGGTATCGTCGGCCAGCGGGTAGGGCGGCTTTATGGGCGGCACCATCGGAGTGAGGGTGCGCTCAAGGTTGTAGCGGGTAAGGCTGCCTATAACCGTCACCTCGCCCAGCCTGGAAACGCGCGCGCCATACTTTTTATATTGCTGCGAGGCCGCGGCCTCGCGCGCCATATTAAGCGCCGGGTTGTTCTTCAGCGCGGCGTCCAGAGCGCCGTCCAGCGTAAGGGCGCGCGCGCCAGGAACTACGGCGAGGGCGCACAAAGTGGCCGCTAAAATTACTTTAACCTTCATATATCCGCTCTCCTATTTGGCAAGTATTCCCGAAGTTATTCAGGATATATTTGACCTGGGCGCGCATCCCCCCACCATATCCGTTCTGAAACACTGCATTATACCCAGGACGATGTCCTGTTTGGTTTTAAAATGATGAGAAATGGCGCCTTCGCTTATGCCCACCCTGTTGACCAGGTTGCGCGTAAAGGCGCGCCAGGCCCTCGGAGGCTATTATCTCCAGCACCGTCCGCTTCATCTGCTCCTGCCGTATTTCCGTGTTTTGGTGTTTCAACAAGTAAATGCTAACTTACATTACAGCAAGGGAACGCGTGTTTGTCAACTGCGCCGCAGGCAGATGTTGCAAGCAAATAGAAATGTCCGGTTTTTCGGGGCGAAGGCCACGAGAAACCCGTTATTTTTTATAATTTAAGGGTCTGCCCCGCGCCACTGAACGTCTCCCACCAGCGCGGTTCTTGTGCGGAATTAAGTCCTTGAGGAGTGAGTGGTCAAACCTTTCCCAGCAGATCAAGTATGCGCTGCGTATCAAACTTGCCGGCGAGCGCACGCAGCACCCCGGCAAGGCGTATATCATGGGCTCCCACACGGCCGGTCAGTTCACTAAGAAGCTGAAAGTCCCCATTGATGGCGGCTTCGTGAATCTGGGAAATTAGTTCCCGCGGCAGGCCAGCTAAGGCCCCCGGCTTCAGCGCTCCCATATCATAATCCCCCGCTGCGGCGATTGCGGCCGAAGATTCTCCAGCGTAAATATATTCCACGCCAAGAAGGCTCTGGATTTTCTCAAACAGCTCATCTTCCCTAAAAGGCTTAAGAATCAGAGCGTCGGCCCCGGCCCCGAACGCATCACGGTTTATCTCTCCAAAGATGCTGGCAGTTACCGCGATTATTTTTACTTCCTTGCCACCGGCGCAGGCCCGGATGCGGCGCATGGCCTCATAGCCGTCCATCACCGGCATCCGCAGATCCATCAGTATGAGCTGCGGCAGCCACGATCCGAACTCCTTAACTGCGTCCGCCCCATTAACCGCCTGGCGGATGTCAAAACCAGAAGGACCCAGCAACTGGCTAAGGAATTCACGGTTGTCTTCTTTGTCATCTACAACCAGCACCTTGTACTGCTGCTGTCCGGGCTTAAGCCCTGTCACCGGGCGCGGCCGGATCTTTCCGACCGCGGCCGCAGGCGACGCCTCCGTCAGAGCGGTGTAAAAGCTGAAAATACTCCCCTGGCCAAACTGGCTTTTGACCGTGATATCACCGCCCATCAGGCGCGCATAGCCGCGGCTTATGGCCAGCCCCAACCCCGTGCCGGTACCGCCCGCCCTGCCCGCCTGCGCCTGCTCGAACGGATGAAACAGCCGGGCTAATTCCTGTGGCGCTATACCCGGGCCTGTGTCTTCTATTTCCGCCGTCAGCTGAAGGCCCTGCTCCTCTCCGGGCCGCACGCCCACGCGCAAGGAGACCGCGCCTTTCATTGTGAATTTTAAAGCATTGCTAAGCAGGTTAAGCAGGATCTGCCGGAGTTTGCCCTCGTCGGCCATTACGAAGCGCGGCAATTCCTTGCTCCGCTGCACCTCCAGCCGCAGGCCTTTTTCTTCGGCGCGCTGCCGCAGCATCTTTTCGACATCGTCTATCAAAGCGTGCAGGTCGAAGGCCGCCGGATTTAACGTTATCCGGCCGGCTTCCGCTTTTGCCATCTCCAGTATGTCGTTTATAAGCGACAGCAGGTGTTCCCCGCTCCGGTTTATGGTCTCGATCTGCTGTTTCTGTTTGGGCGTGGCCTCCGTGTCGCGCCGCAGTAACTGGGAAAAGCCCAGTATGGCGTTCATCGGAGTCCGTATCTCGTGGGACATGTTCGCGAGAAAGGCGCTTTTAGAACGGTTTGCCACTTCTGCCGCTTCCTTAGCCTGGCGCAGTTCGGTCTCAAACCGTCTGCGCTCGGTGATGTCCTCTATGGCCAGCAGGATGATGCGCTCTTTGCCCAGCACCCTCTGGATTTGCCGGGCGTTCAGCAGCATGGTGCGCCTGCCGATGCCGGCGAAATCATGTTCCACCTCGTAGTTATCGAAGGCGGCTTTCTGGGGAAGGACAGTCTCCAGAAGTTCGCGGAGCTTCGGGATATCCCACTGTTTATTGCCGAGATCGTAGATCAGCTGGCCCACGGTTTCCTCGGGTTTTACCTTGAAGAATTCATAGAAGGAGCGGCTGACCGAGACCACCCGCAGGTCCTGGTCCAGCGCGATCAAAGGTTCACGCACGGTGTCGATCAGACTCTCGGCGTATTCACGGGCCGCGTCTTCGGATATTTTAGTTGCTGTCAGCCGGTCGTTCATCAATTTTAAACTATCCTGCACATTGACGAGTTCGGCGTTTTTTATGATAGCTGCTTCATACGACGAAATGAGCAGGTTTAACATCTGGCGGGACTCTGTTTCGATCAGGCATTTTTTTCCGTCAAGCATGATCTCTGTCGATATTTTCTGACAAAGGTTTTCGCCCGGAGTCTTTTCTGCCAGAATGCTCTCTATTCGTGAAAGGAGATACGCCTCGCTGTAGGGTTTTGTGATGAAACTGTCCGCCCCGCAGGCCAACCCATGGCGCAATTCGTCCGTGTTAGTAAGCGAGGTCAGCAGGATCACCGGGATATCTCTTTTGTTCTTATCCGCTTTTATGCGCTGACAGAGTTCATAGCCCTGCATTTCAGGCATCACAATATCGGTTATAATGAGTCCCGGTTTCCGTTCACTAAGGATAGCAAGCGCCTGCGCGCCGCTATTAGCCACCTCCGTATTATAGCCGTGCTGTTCCAGTATATACCTCAACTGCTCCGCCTGTGTCGGGCTATCCTCAACAATAAGTATAGTTGCTTTGTTGCCGGGATCATTTGTCCGGCCGGTCATACGGCCCTCCCGCCGGTCGTTTTCACGAATGCAGCTAGGCTAGCGGCTATTTCTACAGGTGAGAGAATATATGTTGCCGCATCCAGTTTTACTGCTTCACCCGGCATGCCGAAAACAACAGAACTTTCTTTATTTTGAACAAAAGTAGCAGCGCCTTTATCCTTCATTTCTTTCAATTCCATGGCGCCGTCCCTCCCCATACCGGACAGCAGCACACCCACTGCGTTCGGGCCTAAAACCTCGGCAACCGAATGAAACAGATAAGCAACCGATGGTCGCGATCCATTTTTCGGCTCATCGCTGCTAAGTACAATTTTCAGGTCAGGCCCGACTCCCATATGAAAATTATCCGGAGCTATGTAGCAATGTCCGGGCCTGGGCTTTTCTCCCCGGACGGCAGTGTGTACCGGAAGGAGAATAGAGCCACCCAGCCAATCGGCAAAACCTTCAACAAAGCCGGCCGCGATGTGCTGCACTATAAGAACAGGGACAGGCAAGTCCCGGGGCAATCGTGAAAGCAGCTTCTGTAATGCCTGCGGCCCGCCGGTAGAAGCTCCAATTGCAATGAGCTGTATCCCGCTTACCGCTGCAGGCGTTTTGATCATCGCAGCCTGCCTGCCTCCGCGCTTCGAACTTACGCCCCGTCGCACAACCTTTACTTCCGACATGAGCTTGACTGTCTGGATCAATTCGGCGATCGCCGCCTTATTGTCGGGGGTATCAAAAGCCGGCGGACGAAGCACCACGGTCAGGGCGCCGGCTTCAAGCAATTTAAAAGTGTAAGCGGCTTCTTTGATCCTGCTGATCACGCTGACAATGACGATCGGGGTGGGCAGAGTTTCCATTATCCGCCTGGTTGTTTCAAAACCGTCCATTTTAGGCATATGGATATCCATGGTGATAACGTCAGGTTTCTTTTGCCTGACAAGCTCAATGGCTTCCTCGCCGTCACCCGCAATGCCTACCACCTCGATCGCCGGGTCTGAGCTAAGAATGTGTTCCAGGAATTCCTGCACAACGACCGAATCATCGACTATAAGAACTTTTATCATTTCGTCACCTGACTTAAATCAATTTTTTTATCACTTCCAGCAGGTTGCTCTGGTCAAAACTGCCCTTTACTATGTAGGCGTTCGCCCCGGCATTTATTCCCCGTTCCCTGTCTTCCCGAGATTCCAGCGCAGTTACCAGCACCACGGGCAGTTCGCTGAGTTTCTTATCGGCGCGGATCCCGGTGGTAAGTTCAAATCCGTTCATCCGCGGCATATCCACATCAGAAACAACCAGGTCAAACTCTCCTTGGCGTACCTGTGCGAAGGCATCTGCGCCGTCAACCGCGGTAACCACCTGATAGCCTGCTGCTTCAAGGATGTTTTTGACCAGGGTGCGCGAGGTAATAGAATCTTCCGCCACAAGTATTTTTTTATTTTCAAGCGCGCTTCCTTCAGCCTCAGGTATTCTACTGCCTGTTTCAACCGCCCGCACAGCTGACTTCATCAGGTCCTGTATATTGATCACGGGCACGATCCGGCCGTTTCCCAGCACAGCCGCGCCGGCGATATTGCGG
Organism: uncultured Elusimicrobia bacterium; assembly: GCA_903917735.1. Taxonomy (GTDB): domain Bacteria; phylum Elusimicrobiota; class Elusimicrobia; order Elusimicrobiales; family UBA9959; genus UBA9959. The sequence goes on from CAIXBR010000105.1 coordinate 53,785, forward strand.
ACACTGTTTAGTTGCCTGCCGAGGCTCTTAACCAGGAATTGTCGCTCCTCCAGCACTTCCTCGACTATAAAAGCGATATCTTTCCCTTCTGATGCGAGAATTATTACAGGCATATACCCCGAAGCTCCGGATCTTCCGGATATACCGGCCTTTTTTCGCGGTGGGATTTGTAATACTTTTCCTAAACTAACCGCAGAAAGAACCTGCCCGTCAGCCAGTATCGTCTCCCTGTTTTCAACAGTCTTTATTTCGTCATTTTTCACCCTCATAACACGCTTGACGCTTACCGCGGGGAAAATAAACAGCTGTTCGTAAACTTTCACCACAACGCCCCTGAAGGTGGACAAAGACAGCGGCAACAAGAACCGGAAGGTCGTACCTGCGCCCGGGCTGGTTTCGAGCGTTATGGTTCCTCCAAGCCTGTCAATTTTCTCCCGTACAATTGCCAGCCCCAAACCCCGCCCGGATACTTCAGTTATAATGGGGCTTGTTGATACACCTGACTGAAAGATAAGCGCCAGCGTATCCTGGGAACTCAGTTCACGGGCCCGGTCCTCCGTAATTACGCCGGACTTTACCGCCGCTGCCCTGACCTGTCCGGCGTCAATTCCGGAGCCGTCATCCGTAATTAGTATTTCTACCTGCCGGCCTTCTTTGGGAGTAAAAGCAATCATTATCGTTGCCTTGGCCGTTTTGTTCTGACCGGCGCGCTCGTCAGGCTTCTGAATGCCATGATCAATGCAATTGCGTATGATATGTATGAGCGGATCTTTCAGTTCCTCAAGTATCCTCTTGTCAATTTCGATCTCCGCCCCGTGAACGATCAGTTCCGCCTCTTTGCCCTGGTCCAGCGTCAGGTCGCGGACAAATTTAGGAAAAACTTCCAGAAGAGTGCTGACCGGAAGCATCAACACCTGTTTCATGGTTTCCAGTTGCTCATCCACCATCCGGTCGAACATTCGCCTGTCCTGCTTAAAAGCCGCGATCACGACATTAACCTGGTTTTGAAGTTTATTAAGAAATATTTCCTTGTTTTCCTGTGAGTTTACCGGTTCTTCTTTAAATGAAATAACGGTTTGCTTTATCTCCGTCAATTCAGCTATTCGCTGGCTGACAACCATTTTGATCTGCAGCATTTCTTCCGCCTGGACCAGCAGCGGGTCCAGTTTGCTTACAAGTATTCTTACGCTGTTTATTGTTGAAGGCAGCGGAACAGCATCCGGTCTGGCGGGTAATGCCTCCGGAGCGCTAACTGATCTTGTCGGGTCGTCATTTGCCGTAGTGCCGTGAGAAGCGCTCACCAGGAGGCCGATAAGTTCTCTGTCACTTACGGAGTCCTCCCCGGGCCGATCCCCTACGGCAGAAACGATCAGCAGGGCGATAGTATCCGCCGCCCTATGAAACAGTCCGCACAATCGGGGCGAAAGCTCGATCTCCCGGTGTTTAAGCGCGGAGAAAACACTTTCAAGCGGCTGGCATATAGATTCTATCCTCTTCAGGTTCACCACCCGCGCTGCGCCCTTCAGTGTGTGCGCTTCCCGGAATACGCTTTCTATAACTTTTTCGAGCGCTTCCGGCGGCAGCTTTTTATCGAGTTCTGCGATGCCTGCGGAAATAACGCGGACATGCTCTTCCGCTTCCACCTTAAAGATTGCCCGCAGGCGTTTAGTGAACTCAAGATCTTTCTCATTCATCTTAAGGAGCCTCTATATTTTATACTGAGAAACCAGCTGTTTTAATTTTTGCCCCAGTTCATTAATGTTTTTAGCCGCGGTTTCCGTCTGCTTAATACTTGCCGAATTTTCAGCCGTAGCCTGATTAATATTGCCCATCGCTTTCCCTATCTGGTCCATCCCGACAACCTGCTGCGAACTCGAAGCCACGATCTGCATTGCCGCCTGCACCGCTTCCGAAGTAGCGGCGGTCAGCGCTTTAATTACTTCCCCGGCCTGCACCGCCTGCTTTAATCCCGCTTCTACCGCTTTACTCCCCTGCTCCGTAACCATCACCGCCATATTTGTGGATTTTTGCACCTCATTTAATATCCTGCGGATCTCTACGGTAGCCTGCTTTGACTGTTCAGCCAGGCTTCTTATCTCAACCGCCACAACAGCAAAACCTCTGCCCTGTTCTCCGGCTTTGGCGGCTTCTATGCCCGCATTCACGGCCAGCAGATTCGACTGGTCCGCGATGTCCGTTACGGAGGCGATGATACCTCCGATGTTCTGGCTTTGCTCGCTTAAGGAAACAATGGTTTTCGCGATGGATTCCATCTGAAGCCGGATACGGTTAATTTCCGCTGTTGTTTCCTCAACGGCTTTTTGTCCTGTTTGCGAGATATTCGCAAGCTTCTGAGAGCTTTCCGACACGCCTTTTGCTTTCTGTGAAGAAAGTTGTGTCGCCTGCCTGACTTCTTCCACCGTAGTCGTAGTTTCATTGATAGCGACAACATTTTCGGCGGCTCCGGAGGCCAACTGCGTGGTTGTGGCCAGTATCTCGCTGGATGACGAACCGAGCATGGCGACCCCTTCCGTAATGCTTTTTATCGAGGTACGAAGATTTTCAGTCATCTGGCGAAAGGCATGTGTCAGCACACCGATCTCGTCCGCCCGTTCTTCAGGGGAGATATTTACTGACAGATCCCCGGCTGTGATCCGCGAAGCCAATGCAGAAAGGACTATAAGCGGATTGGCGATGCTGCGGCTGATCAGGAGGCCTATCAGCGCCAGCAGAATCAGCGCGAAGAGCACTCCCCACGCAATAAGATTCTTGACGAATAGCGTGCTGGCATTCACCTGGCTGGTACGCTGCAGCAACAGAGTATCTTCTTCGGTTTTCATCTCCCCCGAAAGTACACGTATCTCGTCCATGACTTTCTTGCCCTTGGCGGCAGCAATGACTTGACGGGCGCTTTCAAAACTCTTCCCCTTTCGCAATACGATCGCAACATCCAATTCACTGGACAGCTCGTCCACCTTTGCCTGCAGGATGATAAGTCGTTGCTGTTGGGCAGGGTTGTCCGCCGTCAATTGCCGAAGGGCCTTGAGAGAAGGTTCAATTGTGTTTTTCGCATTGTTATAGGGTTCCAGGAAACGGTCGTCGCCTGTTATGACAAAGCCGCGCTGCCCGGTTTCCATATCCTGCAGTCTGGAAAATGCTTCAGCTAATGTATCCGTCACCTCATAGGTATGATTCTGCCATTTGGCGGCATTGATCAAGCTGTTGAGGGAGGAATAGGAACTGATCCCGATAATCGCCAAAATCACCAGCGCCAGCGCAAAACCTGCGCCGATTTTAGTCCCGATGGTCCATCTCATAATATTTTTCTCCTTCAATTGCATTTTAGTTACCGCGCTCAGTTACACTTATGATCATTTTCTCGTCATTAAGTATTTTTTCCATTTCAAGCACTGCCATGCGTTCTTTTGTTATCCCCCTCAGGTATTGCGCCCCTATTCCCGGGACCATGGGAGGAGATTCCTGAATATCTTTAAGCATAACTTTGCAGACGCCGATTATGACATCCGCAAGTATGCCGAACTCCACGAGTTCGTTTTGAACAATTATTATTTTATTTAGTTCGCCCAGTCCTTTTTCCGGCAGATTGAAAAACTTTTTAAGGTCGATAACCGACAGGATCTGTCCGCGCACGTTCGCCAGGCCCAGCACAAAGGAGGGAGTCCCGGGTATTGGCGTGAACTCCTTAAGCGGATAGATTTCACGGATATACTTTGATTCTATCCCGTAAGTTTCTGAAGCCAGGCGGAACTCTATAATTTCCAGGGATTGAAGGTTGGCATCCGCTTTTTCCGGCACTTTCGCAAGCGCACGCGCCCGATGTTTGAGTATTGAAAGTTTCAACTCGCCATGGTCCTGTTTCATACCGGTACTCCTGCCTGTATGGTGGTAATAATTATTTCCCTGAGCCTTCCGGCTGTCAGCCCGCCCGATTCAGGAAGAATTTCATCCTGTTTCAGAAGCTCAAGAAGAGAAAGAGCATTTTTAAAATATCTTTTTGTGTTCTGAATATTCCCCCGCTTTAGCATAAGATTACCGAGCGTGAAATGGGCAAGAACCAGGTTCTGGTCAAGATACAGTGAGGTGGTCGGGATAGACTAGACCAGTTGCAGGCACTTCTTAAGGTGGACTGCTTTACTCTTCCTGCTGCTGACGCCGCGCTTCTTCAGTCCTTCCAGATATACTTCCCGTGGGGTTTTATAGTCAAGCGACTGATGC
>CAIXBR010000106.1 GCA_903917735.1 uncultured Elusimicrobia bacterium
CATCTCGCGGATAAGATCCCCGTACCGCAGATTCAAAAGGAATTCATAATATTCCCTCGGGATGTTGCGCAAAGTAGGTTATCACTGAGGCCTGAAAATCACCCCAAAATTTAAAATCGGCCCTTTTCCCCGCCGCCACGCCTTGCGCGGCGTTGAACTTTTGCAGTTTTTCCCACGGAGATTTAAGTTTAAAAGAAATCCGCTTCCCGCCAATGATAAAGTGCGAACCGAATTATTTTCCTTATGGCCGCCGGTGCGGTCGGCCCAGCGCTGCTGCGCCTGGCCGGCCTTACCAGCGGCGCAGAGTTAGAGAAATAGCACTTAATTCCGGCTTAGCCCTGTTGGGCAAAGCCGGAATTAAGAGCGGGGAGGCAAGGTATGGAGAAGTCTAATAGGCGGTATTTTCTTTATGCGCGCAAATCCACGGACGAGCCTGACCGGCAGATCCTTTCCATAGAGGCGCAGCTCGCGGAGCTCCGCGACTACGCTAAAAAGGAAGGGCTGCCAATCGCCCGTGAGTTCATTGAGCACAAAACGGCCAAGGAGCCGGGCCGCGAGGTCTTTAACGAGATGGTAGCGGGCCTTGAGCAGGGCGGCGCGCAGGGCATAATAGCCTGGCACCCGGACCGCCTGGCCCGCAACAGCATAGACGGCGGCAGGATAATATACCTAGTGGATATCGGTAAGGTTCTGGAACTCAAGTTCCCCACCTTCTGGTTCGACCCCACGCCGCAGGGCAAGTTCATGCTGTCCATCGCCTTCGGCCAATCCAAGTACTTCATCGACAACCTGTCGGAAAACGTAAAGCGGGGCCTGCGCCAGAAACTCCGCAACGGCATTCTCCCTGCCCTGGCCCCGCTAGGCTATCTCAATGACACTACGGCGCATACCATCGTCGTGGACCAGGAAATGGCCCCGCTTGTGCGGCGGACCTTTGAGCTTTACGCTACCGGCAAGTATCCGCTGAGGGAACTGCGCCGGATAATGAACGCCGAGGGTCTAAACAAGCGACGCAACAAGGAGTTAGCCACATCCAACTACCAGCGGCTGTTGGTAAACCCGTTTTTCTACGGGGTGATAAAGTATCTGGGCGAGCTATACGAGGGTAAACACACGCCCCTGATCTCTAAATCGCTATACGATAAGTGCCAGGAGGTAATGAGAGCCAAAAGCATACCCACGCGAAAAAAGGTTTAAAGCCTTATGTCTACCGCGGCGTTTTCCGCTGTCCTGATTGCGGCTGTTATATAACCACGGAAACGCAAAAAGGCCACAACTATCTGCATTGCACCAAGCGCACCGTGGCTTGCGACCAGCCATTTGTGCGCGAAGAGCGCATAGACGAGCAGGTGCGCGACATATTAAAAGGAGTTTCCTTACCCCCGGCCCTGGCCGCCGAAGCACTTGATAACATAAAAAAGGAATCAATTAAGGCGGCCCAGGCCGGGGAAGAGGCCGCCCAAAATCTGCGAGATAAAATAGTTATCCTTAGTTCAGAGCTGGGCCAGTTGCTGGACATGACACTGGGCGGCAAGCTTACCCAGGAAGAGTACGCTCAAAGTAAGGCCCAGCGTATTAATGAAAAAAAGGAAATTGAAATGAAACTCGCAGCTTTTGCGCGGCAGGGGACAAAGCGGTTCGAACCGCTGATAGGGTTCTATAAAGCCATAAGTCACGTCGGAGAAACCCTCGCCGCTGAAAATCCGGCGGAAAACCTGCAAATATTGAAAAATATCGGGTTCGAACTTTTTTATAGGCGGGAAGCGGATTTCTTTTAAACTTAAATCTCCGTGGGAAAAACTGCAAAAGTTCAACGCCGCGCAAGGCGCGGCGGCGGGGAAAAGGGCCGATTTTAAATTTTGGGGTGGCTGAGGGGACTTGAACCCCCGACCTCTCGGGCCACAGCCGAGCGCTCTAACCACTGAGCTACAACCACCGTGTACTACATTTTAGTTTTTTTAGGGGCTACAAAACAAATGTTTTGTGTATAATCAGGGTATATGATAAGAAAACCCGCCGTAGCAGGTAAATTTTACGAGGCCGACCCCGCCAAACTGCGCGCTTCAATCTCGGCTTTTCTGAAGGCCGGCCCCGCGCCAACCGGACGGCCGGTCGGATTTCTTGTCCCTCACGCGGGCTACGCCTACTCCGGCGCGGCAGCCGGCTCCGTTTTCGCCAGGCTTAAGAACATCGAGCTGGACACACTGGTGATAATGGCCACCGGCCATACCATGGAGCTGAAGAAAGGAGGGCTGCTGGAAGAAGGCTCTTTCGAGACCCCGCTGGGCCTGGTGGAGATAGATTCCTCCCTCTGCGCCGCGCTGCTTAAGGAAAAGGGGCTTTTTGAGAATTCCCCCCGGGCCCACGCCGGCGAGCACGCCGTGGAAGTGCAGCTGCCTTTTCTGCAGGTGCTGAAGGGGAGCGCGGTAAAAATAGTCCCCGTGCTTTTTAATTCCCCGGACCCCGTTCTGCTTGAAGAAGCCGGCCGCGCTATCGCCCGCGCCCTTAAGGGACGCCGCGCGCTGTTCTGCGTGTCCTCCGACCTCAGCCATTACCCGCCGGGCAATATAGCCGAGGTGTCCGACCGCTCGGTGCTGCTGGCGCTGCGGCAGGCCATGCGCAATTCCAGCCCGGGATACTTTGACCTGGCCAACCGGCTGCTGCTTGCGAAGGCTGCCGCCTACCTGGATACCACCGCCTGCGGCCAAGCCGCCATGACGGCCGGCGCCGCCGCCGCGCTGGAACTGGGGGCCAACGATTTTGAGCTCACCTGCTACACGCATTCCGGCAAGATCTCGGGGGACGACAGCGCCGTGGTGGGCTACGGGGCGGGTTTCTTTACCGAGGCAAAAACCAAACCCTCCGGCGGGCTGGGGCTGGACAAGGCCGCGCAGAAGGAGCTTCTTGCGCTGGCCCGGCGCAGTATCAGCGCCTGTATCGCATCCGGGAAAGCCCCGGAGCAGCCGCTGAGCGCCCGGCCGGAATTCAACCAGCCGGCGGCGGTATTCGTTACGCTTACCTCCGGCGGCGGGCTGCGCGGCTGCATAGGCAGCCTGGAGCCCCGTGGGGCGCTTACAGACATGGTGGCGGCTTACGCCGGGGCGGCGGCCCTGGAGGACCCGCGTTTCGAACCGGTAGGCGCCAAGGAGCTGGAGAAGATAAAAATAGAAATTTCAGTGCTGTCGCCGCTGGAGCTTGTTCCGGGCTATGAGGCGGTGAAGGAAGGCGTGCACGGCGTGTATGTGAAAAGCGGGCGGCGTTCCGGCACCTATCTGCCGCAGGTCTGGGAGCATTTTAAGACCAGGGAAGAGTTCCTTTCTTCCCTCTGTCTTGAGAAAGCCGGCCTGTCCGCGGACGCTTGGAAAGAAAAATCCACCGCTTTGTACACATACACGGTGGATTGTTTCTCTGAAGACTAGGAATTTTAAACGGCTATTTGATGAACATAGCCATGCCGAACCCCGCCAGGCCGAAGGCTAAGGCCGCTCCGCCTGTTCCGATTATAAGGAAAGCCAGAAACCCTATTGTTAAACCGAAAGCTATTTGCGACTCGTTGTCACCTACAAATTTCTGGGCGGATTCAAGAAGGGTAGGCTTTTTGGGGGCAGGCGCCGGGGCCGCAACAGCTGGGTTTGCGGCGGGCGCAACAGCACCAGGCACGCCATCCCTTGTTACGGTCAGGTCGACGCCGGATCTGTTGCCGTCAAAACCTACGCCGACCTGTGCACCTGTGAAGGTCGGACTATCGACGGCAAAAGCGAAACCGGTCGCCATCAGGAAGCTTCCAAGTATTATAAGGAAAACGGCTTTTGTGTTTTTCATATAAATATTATACGGTATCGCGCCTTTTTTTGTAAGGGCAATCTTTCCTAAGCGGATATAGGTCTAAAGGCCTAGATGCAAAATCAGTAAAGAGAGCGGTGTTTAGGCGGTGGGTCGTCTGCGGAGTGATAACTGTGGTTTTATTATCCTCTACTTTATCCTTAAAACAGCTTGTCCTGTGGTTTTTCCTTATCCTTGTGCCTTCCCAGCTTTTTAACCGCATCCTCCGCCTCGGTAAGGCCGAGGCGGAAGATGTCCACTATCTGGTAGCCGTCTTCCCGTAACTGCTGCAGTTTCACGTTGTCGTCCTCTGACAGGGAGATCACTATCTGGTAGCGTGGTTTCATTGTTTACCTTCCTTTAACTGAAGTATAAGCAAGAGCTAATTTTATGCGGTCAGCGCGGGCTATGCTGACTCCCATCTTGCCGTCCTTTATAAGGCCGAGTGTAGCACACATCCACACCTTGAAGTCTTTCTGAAGCATGAATTTCTGGGTGTTCATATTGCCTCCGTTCAGATCAAGTCCGCAACTAGATATAGCATAGCATAGCATAGTATAGTTGTCAAGGGGCAGTTTTTCCGCTCTTCAAATAAGCATTGAAAAACAAGGATATTTTATCCCCCCTCCTAATGGGGGCTGCCCACTTCGGCGCAATTCCGCTGTTTTTGCTGCTGTTTAATTGGTAGAATTTCAGCATGAAGGAACTTAGATTCACCCATGGCCGCACCCTGATATGCGGCATACTGAACATTACACCGGACTCGTTCTCGGACGGCGGGAAATGGGATTCCACGGAGGCAACTGTGGCGCGGGCCGTTGAAATGGAAGCCCAGGGCGCGGATATGCTGGATATTGGCGGCGAATCTTCTAGGCCCGGCAGCGCCCCGGTAACGCTGGAAGAAGAGAAAAAGCGTGTAATACCGGTACTGAAAGCCCTGGCCGGGCGGCTTAAGATCCCTATTTCGGTGGATACCTGCAAGCCGGACCTGGCTATTATGGCCGTAAAGGCCGGCGCGGACCTGATAAACGATATAACCGGGTTCACCTCTCCTTATATGATAGTAGCCGCCGCCTCTACCGGCGCCGGCGCCATAGTAATGCATATGCGGGGCGAACCCCGCACCATGCAGGCCGCCCCGGTTTACAAGGATGTGGTAGCCGAGGTTAAGGCCTTCCTGGCCGGAAAGGCCGCCGAATTGGCCAGGGCCGGAGTAAAGCGGATAATATTGGACCCCGGCATAGGCTTCGGCAAGACGCCGGAGCACAACCTGGCGCTGATAGCCCGCCTCGGTGAGCTCCGCGCGCTGGGCTACCCGGTGCTGTTGGGGGTTTCACGGAAGAAATTCATAGGCGTTCTGGCCGGCGGCGAACCCGCCGAGCGCCTGAGCGGCACCATAGCCGCCTGCGTGGCCGGCGCCGCCAACGGGGCGGATATCATACGCGTGCACGACGTGCTGGAATGCCGCCGCGCCATGCTGGTGGCCGACGCCATAAGAGCGGCAGCTAAATAATGAAGGTTTACCTCTCACTCGGCTCCAACCTGGGCGACAGGCTGGCCAACCTTGAGCGGGCCCTGAGCCTGCTGGACAGCGGCGGCTGCCAGGTGGTTAAAAGATCTTCGGTTTACGAAACCGCCCCCCTGTATTTGCTGAAGCAGCCCGCTTTCTTCAACCTTGCCGCCGCCTGCGAGACTTCGCTGTCCCCGGAGAGGCTCCTGGCCCTTATCGGGCGCGTGGAGGCTGCTTTGAAGCGCCGTCGTACACGTAAGAACGGCCCGCGCACCGTGGACGCAGATATACTGTTTTACGGCGGGCAGGTTATAGAACGGCCCGGCCTGAAGGTCCCTCACCCGCGCCTGGCGGAGCGCGAGTTCGTGCTGGCCCCGCTGGCAGAAATAGCCCCGGGCCTGCGCCACCCGGTAACAGGGCTTAGCGTATCCCAAATGCGCTCAGGCCTGAAGGCGCGCGGCGGCGCGCGCCGCCTGCCCTGTAATTACAAGGAAGCGGAAGAGTGGCTGATGGCCCTGCCCCCGCCCGCCGCCGGCAAACATTACTCCCTGGCCCCGGTGAAAGCCGTCCTCGCCGTTCTGGGCGGGCCTCAGGCTTCGATGGGCACTGTTTTGCACATAACGGGTTCCACCGGTAAGACCAGTTCCGCCTGCATGGCCGCCGCGGCGCTTGCTGCCTGCGGAGGCCGCACTGGGCTTTATACCAGCCCCCACGTGGAGAGAATGTGTGAGCGGATAAAAATGGACGGCCGCGATATTTCCGAAAAAGATTTCCTGACCTGTTTCCTGCGGATAGAATCAGCCGCCGCCGGGGAGCTTTCCTTCTTTGAGACGCTTACCGCTATGGCCTTTCTTTATTTTTCGCTGAAGCAGACGCGGTTCGCCGTAGTGGAGGCCGGGCTGGGCGGAAGGCTGGACGCCACCAACGCGGCGCGCGGCGACGTGGCCGGTATTACTTCGGTGAGTCTTGAACATTTGAGCCTTTTGGGCCCCGGTCTTGTAAATGTGGCGGCGCATAAGGCCGGCATAATAAAGGAAGGCGCGGTGGTCCTGGCCGGGGAGCTGCCGCCTGCGGCGCTGCGCGTGGTAGCACGGCGTGCGGCGGCAATGCGCGCCCGGCTGCGCCGTCCCGAAAAATGTTTTTCCCCCGCCCTTCACGGCGTTGAAGAAAAGATCCTGAAGACCGGGCGTTTCCAGGCCGTCAACGCCCTTTTCGCCCTGAAGGCCGCGGAGCTGGCGGCGAAGCGCGCCGGCCTGAAATTCATGCCGGCTATAGCCGCCGCGGTGCTGAAGCGGTCTATCCCCCCCGGGCGTTTTGAAAGGCTTTCCGTCGGTGGACGGATGGTTATTGTGGACGGGGCGCATAATCCTGAAGGAATGGAAGCGCTGCTGAGGGAATTCAGCGGCCGCCGCCCGGTGTGTGTGGCCGCGTTCATGGCCGACAAAGCTTTGGGCCCGCTTGCCGCACGGCTGGCCGGCGCGGTATCCAGGCTTATACTTACGCGTTCGCTTTCATACCGGTCAGCCGACCCCGGAACTGTGAAAGGTCTTCTTCCGCCCGACGTGCGGCGCGGGGTTATGGTAATAGAAGATCCGATGAAGGCTTTAAGGCAGGCAGTAAAACTTGCGCCAAAAGGCGGCACCATCCTGGTGGCCGGCAGTCTTTACCTGGCCGGGGATATCCTGGCCGGCCTTAAAGGCCGCAAGGCTTTTCATCCGTATGAGATGCTTGTAAAATAAAGAACCGGGGAAATATTATTCCCCGGTTCTTAAACCTCTCCAAAAAACTAAATGTCCCCACCAGGAATCGAACCTGGATTGCCTGCTTAGAAGGCAGGAGCTCTATCCTTTGAGCTATGGGGACAATTGCTATATTTTACAACAATAATTCGAGTTTCGGGGCAGCGCCAAAAACTCGGCTGTGCCATTAGTGTGCCATGACTTAGGTGTTTTTTATGCCATTTTGCTTCTCATATCGCAGTATTGCCGGGCCAAATCTTAGGCCTGTTAGCGCCCAAGTTATTAATTATGAAACCGCGCGTGAATGGATTGCAAAGGGCTGGCTTAACCCCGTTAAAATATTGCCAGGCGGAGGCAGCGGGTTACCTTATCGTCTTTAAACGCACACCAAGATCGGTTGCGGTTTGCGGACGCTTATCCGCATCGCACTGCAGGCAGTCCAGAATGGCGGCCTCAAGGCCGGGGGGCAGGTCTTTTACAAGTTCGCTGGGCTTCTTGTGGACCATCTCACGCTTCTGCGCAAGATAATCCGGGCCGTTGAAAGGCAGTTCGCCGGTAACCATCTCGTACAATACTACGCCGAGAGAATATATATCCGAGCGGGCGTCAAACTTGCCAAGGTGCTGTTCTGGGGGCATATATACCAAGGTGCCGGAGCTTTCGGTGCCGGTAAGCTTAGAGAGCGTGTCGCTGACCTGCCGGGCTATCCCGAAGTCCATCACTTTAACAAATCCATTCTTGCTGAGCATTATGTTCGACGGCTTTATGTCGCGGTGAATAATCCTTTTGGAATGGGCATGCTCAAGTGCGCCGCAGACGCCCAGCACTATCGCCGCAGCCTTAGCGGACTGGATCCGGCTCTCGCGGTTCAGGAGTGCATCCAGCGGCTCTCCGTCAATGTGCTCAAAAACAAGGAAGACGCTGCCGGCCTCTTCGTAGATGTCGTAGATATCCACAATATTCGGGTGGTGCAGTTCGGCTACCTGGCGGGCCTCGTCCATAAAGCGTTTTTTCTCACGCTGGTTTACGGCTATTTCCTCGCGCATCTTCTTTATGGCCACATGCTTGCCGAGCTGTTTGTTGACCGCCTCGTAAACTATTCCCATGCCACCGCGGCCTATTTCTTTAACTATTTCATATTTAGATGAGGACGGGCCGGAGGATACCACCGTCTCTCTGGCGTTGCTCTTTGCCTGTTTGCCGCACTGGTCGCAGAAAGTGAGTTCCGGTATTTCGGCACCGCAGTTGTCGCATATCATATTATTCCTCCACGTGTTTGCTTAAATATTGCGAAAACCATTCAGCAGACAGTAATTTCTTGTATTTTCCGCCAGACAGGAATGATATTTTCTTTTGCATCCTAAAAGTTGCTATAAGATTCTAAAAGCCCTTAAATTTTATACCGTATGCCTTTATACTCAAGCATGGCTCCGGGATGGAGTATTTCGGTGTAATCCGCAGTCATGAGTAAAACCGCGCCGTCTTTTAGGCAGATGGAGCAGTCGCCGGCTTTTTCGTAGACCAGGCCTATGGATTTGAATGCTACCGGGGCGCTATTCAGCAGCATTATGAAGTTGCGGTCGTCTTCGCCTTCAAAGACCACGGCGCCGATGGTTTTGGACTCGGCGGACTCATGCCTTAGTTCTGAGGAAACCACAGTCCCCCCCAGTACGGTAGGAGCAGCGCGGCCTGCTCCGCCGCGGCAGATATGGGCGGTCATCTGGTAGGCGCCGTTGAAATCCACAATATCTCCGTCGTTAATCTCCAGGCGGCTTCCGCCCTTAAGCAGTTCACCGCCGATTTTTGTGCCGGCGCTGGAGTTCTGGTCTTCAGCCAGCACCTTGTTTTCCATCACCGCAATTTTAAGGTGAGCGTCACGGCTTACTGTTTTTGAATTTACCTCAATATCCGGCTCCTTAAAATCTTTACGGAACACGGTAATAACATCTTTTTTGAAGATAAACACTTTCTTGCCGATTTTCTCAGGCGTCAGAACCAGCTTTTCCGCCTTGCGCGACTTTTCTATTTTTCCCAACAGCGTTTCCGCCTCAGTAAGTTCACGATTCGCACCAAAGGCTTTTGTAAGCAGCTCCCCCGCCAGTGTAACCTCACCACGCTTGACCAATTCTTTCCCCTCCGCTAGATCTGTCTGGCTTTTGCGGATAATCTCTTCAGCAGTCCCATGTATTGACTTAAGGCTGTCCGGAGATGGCAGGGCTAAGCGGGCGTTGTCGTCCATGCCCAGCAGAAGGCCCGCGTATTCGTTCATGGCGGGGTCCTGCTGCACTTTTTCAAGCTCCCGGGCGGCCTCGGCAGGGCGGCCGTTCTCAAGCAGGGCTTTGGCGCGGGACCGGGCGGCGGTTATCCGCGCCCCTGCTATTTTTGTGTGCAGTTGCCCCTCAATGCGGCCGATTATAGCACCGACATTTTCCACCTCTATCGAGTCGGAGATCATGCGCAGGTCTTCAAGGTCTTTATCGTTGATCTTATCCATCCCTCGGCTTTCAAGCTTCCCTTTAATAAACTGCAGTTTATTGTACGCCTGTTCGGCCTTGGCAGGATCGCCCTTTGTTTTAACCAGCAACTGATTTTTCAGGGCTATAACTTCTGAATCGTCGGACAAATAGGCCAAGTGCTTGTTTATTTCGTTCAGGGCAGCCATGAATTGGCCGGCGTTGGCGAATTCCCCAACCTTTTCTTTAAGGGCCGGCACTGAAGAAAAAGCTTTGCCGGCACGCAATTTAAAGGCCAGTGTTAATCCCGCCAATATTAACAGGGATATGGCTGCCACCACTCCGCTGACCCAGGCAAGCACTGTGAAAAAGTGCTTACGGCTTAAATATTGGTTTTCATAAGCCGGGTGGGTGATTACAGTTTTGGCTTCTATAAAATCGATAGCGCTTATCTTGAAAACCAACTGCAGATAACCCTTATCCTTGTCGGACCAGGACCAGGTCAGTTCGGTATTGTAGTCCGGGGCTTTTTTGGCTTTCCGGGTTTTAATGATTATAGTTTCAGCTACAACTTCAGGCGAAACATGGCGCGCCTGCAGGTCGCTGCTGAGCGCCTGAACCCGGCTTTCATATTCGGCGGGGTCAATTATGGACGCATAAGGGGACTTTTGGGAGAGGAGCTGTACTTTTAGTTCCGGCAGAATGGTTTCTTCTAAATATTTATCCGGTTCCGGGCCAGAGAGGGCTTTTAATTCCGAAATGGTGCCTGAGAATTTCTTTGTCGCGCTTTTTTCGAAGATGTCACCGGAGAGGGCTGCCAGTTGTGTTCTGTAATTCTTTATTTCGTAAGGTTTAATGATGTAATAAAGGCTTATTCCGCAGATAACCGCAGAAACAGCCGACACAATTGCCAGATTGGTTTTTGTTTTGGGGTCATTAACCATAAAATTGTGCCTTATTTAAGAGTTTTAATCTTTTCCTTCAAAGCTTCTATCAGACCGGGCTTCAACTTGGCCAGTGCGGCATTCGCCGCGCCTTCGGCGCTGGTGCTGTAGCCTGCCTTGGATGGACCTTCGATCGCCTCGACAAGCCGATCGTCGTAAAAGGAATAAATGTAGACTTTGCTGGCGGCGTCGCTTTTGTACATGCCGTATTCATCCTTTTGTCCGGAAGAGGTTACACAGGCGTAAACCACATAATCCACATTAAGACCGCGGGCCTCCGCAACAACGGCGTCGGAGATCTCCTCTTCAGAGATATTAAAAGGTTTAAGTTCATAACCGGTTGAACTAAGCGCCATTTTTACGCTGTCCGCCAGCGAGGCCGGCTGCTCACGCTCGCCATCCCTAAAAAAACTCACGGCCCAGGCTACAGCCTTGCTTTTTTTGACCGGGATAAAAACCACCGGTATCGCCGGGTTATCTTTTAGCCTAAGGGCCGCGGCATCAAGCTCCACCTGCACAGTGGCCTCACGCTGGCCAGGGTCAACGCGGTCCACCGGTACATAAATTTCCCCGCTCTTTCCTGTACGTAGCGGGACGGGAGAGATGATCCCTGTTCCTTTGGCGAAAGAGGCCTTGGCCGGCATATCGGTGAGCGGCGTCGTGCCGGAGGCGTCTTCATAAGTGAACAGGACCCTCGGCTTTCTGCTTACTTTCCCCTCTGTGTTGTATACGATGTTCTCATCTGCATTCCGCATTTTTATCGAACTTAATATCTGTGTGAGGTGGGTGTCAAAATACGATCCCAGGTCCTCCGGCGGAGAGTCTTTTTTTAGCTCCCCTTTTACAGGCAGGTCCTCAAAATAAGTCTTAAGCCAGGATTTTCCATTTATATAATCTTCTATAGCCTGGCCTATATTACGGGCGGTCTGTGCCTTTGCGCCTTCAACAGCATAGCCGGTAATCACATCGGTTTTTGACTGCATGTCTTTAGTCACTAATTCATCATATTCGTCTTTTGAGACATATACTATCTCCGTAACATTGTTCTGGCGGGGATAATCTATGTAATCTTTGTCCTGCACCACATTCACCACTTGGTCGACATAGGATTCAATTAACCGGTCGACCCTGTTGCTGGTCCCCGCTGCTTCAGAATATTTAAGTTCGTCCTTAAGAACAGACTTTACCCGCACCCGTATAGAACTGAGCATATCCACCATGGCTCTCTCTTTGGCTATGTGTGTGGCTTCACCGAGGTCGATGTCGTTATCTTTGTCAATCTCAGCCGATCCCTCCCCGACATATAAAGATTTCCCGTGCTGACGCTTATAGCCGGCAATTTCCTGTTTGGCCTCCCAGTACGCGGTTTCTCTGGCTGTGTCGGAACTTATATTGACTTTATCTTTTGAGGCGAGAGCGGGTGTTACGGCAAGGCACAAAAAAGCGCCAGCTAGTAAAAATATTTCTTTCATAAAAGCTCTTCCGGGAACAGCTATATTTTTCCCTGTTAACTTCTGTATCAAGCAAATTACATGAGCTGCAAAAGCGGTAGAATTTTGCCTCAAGTTGGTTGCGTCTCCCGCAGGCAATACAAACGCCGCGAGCCACATTGAGGTGGTCGGGATAGACTAGACCAGTTGCAGGCACTTCTTAAGGTGGACTGCTTTACTCTTCCTGCTGCTGACGCCGCGCTTCTTCAGTCCTTCCAGATATACTTCCCGTGGGGTTTTATAGTCAAGCGACTGATGC